>DUMU01000016.1 GCA_012839805.1 Bacillota bacterium
CCACCTCTTGCCTTGAATATCCGCCCAGCGTGATGGTGGTCGTCTCCCGTATCGGAAGCTGTCCGCAGAGCTGATACTCCGTTCGACGCTTCTCTACCTGGTCACGGCTGGCTCCACTGGACTGGCCCGTAACTTCGTACGCTATCAACTCATGTTCTTGGTTGAACTCCCAAACTTCTACGGCCGGCGGAACCCCTGGATCGTCAGTGCCACGCCTTGGGGTTCGCGTAGTCCTCGAGCGGTTGGTAGCAGTATCCCAGTCCACATAGGCAAACTCGCTCACGTTAATCTGGACGCCGGGTTCTACTTCGTCCCAGCGCTTGCTCACACGGTAGTACCCGAGCTGCGACGGATTGTCGTTGCTTGGATCGTCGTTGTCGAGGTCTTTGTACGCCACGGTGTATCCAAAACCTGTCAATCCACCCGAAGCACGTACGGTCGTTGCCCCCATCGAGAGTCACGTTGCCTTCACCCTAACCGCGCCACCTCCCTATCGATGGACAACTATGCCTTGACCGGGGCGAGTCGCGTATGATTCTGGGGTATGCTTCCCGGAACCCTGAGGGCTACGATAACTCCGCCAGGAGTTCCGGCGCATTCAGCCGCCGAAACCGAAAATCCGCCGGACCCGCAGCCGAAGACGGCGGGATAGCTCGGAAGCAAAGCGGACTATGGCAGCGGTCGCCTGGCAGATATTAATGGCCCGTGCGACCCCCGCGGCGCCCCGCCGGAGGAGGTCCCAGTCCATGAGCTCCCCTTCCCCCGGCGCCCGTGGTTCGCCCTGTGGGCAGACGGCGCCTGAAAGATGGTGGCATCATCCACATTGCCTGCGCCCGCCGTATTGACCTGCCGCTTATTGCGAATTATAGTAATAACGACAGTTTGTACTAGGGCAGGGAAGGACGGAAAAGCAAGTGAGAACCGACGAAGCAGCGAAGCAGCTGCGCCGGCAGGGAGGCAGGACCACGCCCCAGCGCCGAGCGCTGGTTGAGCTACTGGCCGGCGCTGACCGGCCGCCGACGGCACCGGAGCTCCATACTAGGCTCGTTCAGCAATTCCCGGACATGGCCCAAGACGCTTCTATCAGCGAACGCATCGGCGACAAGGAGTAGAAAGGAGTAAGTCAGAATGAAGCGAGACAACCGGCAGGAACAGCATTATCAACAGCAACCCGCCAGGCGCCGGAACCGGCGCTATTTGCATTGGGCAGCCGGTCTTGCCTTGCTCTTGGGAGTGGTAAACGCTGCTCTCTCCCTCACCGCCCAATCCCGGGAATCAGGTAACATAGAAGTGGTTGCCACCATCCCGCCTGTGGCTGACATCATCCAGGAGCTGGGTGGAGAGCGGGTGACGGTACATTCGCTACTGCCCGCGGGTGCAAGCCCGCACACTTTTGAACCGCGTCCGTCCGACGTCCGCCGCATCGCCACCGCTGATCTCATCGTCACGGTGGGTGAAGGCCTGGACGTCTGGGTAGAGAAGCTGCTGACGGCCGCCGGTTCATCCAAAACGACCCGGTTGGCTATTACCTCTGCCACCCGGCTTCTCCCGGCCAGGACCAACAGGATACTGGTTACGTCCACTCCGGAAAGTGGCCACACAGATGCCGAGCACTCACATGACCATGACGACGAAGGTATGTACGATCCTCACGTGTGGCTCGATCCCGTACGGGTGCGGGATGACATCGCGCCAGCGATTGTCGCGAGCCTGGCGAAGGTCGATCCCGCCGGCCGTTCGTACTATCAGTCTCGGCTCAAGCTGTACCAGGCCAAGTTGACTGAACTGGATCAGGAACTGAACCGTCTGTTGCAACCCTATCGCGGCTTCCGGTTCATTGCTTTCCACTCGGCCTGGCGGTATATGGCTGAACGGTATGGCCTGGAGGAAGCGGCTGCCATCGAACCCTTCCCCGGGCGTGAGCCGTCACCCGCCTGGCTCGCCGAGCTGCAGAAGCTGGCCAAAGCGCAGAGTGCCTGTATCATCGTGGCGGAAGTGCAGTTCAACCCGCAGATAGCCCGCATGTTGAGCCAGGCGATCAATGGTGTGGTCGTTACGCTCGACCCTCTGGGCGGACCGGACGTAACCGGCCGCTCAACCTATTTGGAATTGATGCGCTACAACGCCACCGAGCTGGCGAAAGCCGCGCGGCAGGTCAGGGCCGAACGTGCAGACGGCAAGTAGTATGCGGCAAGCAATACGCGGCGTTGGAAGCATGGATGATGTGCTGCACCCAGGCGAAGTTGGCGTTGCGCACGGGCGAGACGTCCCCCTGCGCGATCCGCCCATCGATGCCGCGGATGGCCACGTTCATCTTCGCCAGCCGCCAGCCGGCAAAAGCTCCGAAACCTCCCGCGTGCGCCGGACGAACAGGGGCAGGATCCGGCTTTCGAACCGTTCTTCCAGGCCCCGCACCCGCGGACGGCGGAGGGTGCTGGTGGCAAGAGGCGTTGCCAGCTTCCGCGGCTTGCCGTAGCCGTTTCGGTAGCCAGAGGGGCCGTCAACGGCGGCCCGGCGCTGATAGCGGACGCGGCCCAGCAGCTCGGTCACCTCGACCTCCGTTTTTCCAAGAGGAGGGCACACCGCCTAAGCACATTTCCACACCTCTTGGGGGTTGCTCCTGCGCGGTAGGAATCTCCTATGTAGTGTAGAATACCCTACACCAGAAGGAGACAACAAGCCCGTTCGTGCCTGGGGCAAAAGCAAGGGGGTCAGACCGTATGCACGTGAGTCGAGGAAGATTCCGGCATGGTTGGGCCAAGTGTCTGATTCGTCGAGGCTTCTTGGTTCCATGGGTGCTAAGCATATTGGCAACAGGCATGTTCCCGGGGATCAGGACGGTAGCCGCAGCTGAGCCGGTGGTGCTCCGCGTCGTGTCGGTGACTGACCCTGGCGAAAACGAAATCCGCCAGGAGATTGCCCGCATGTTTGAGAAGCTGCACCCGGATATCAAAGTTCAACTGCTGCCCGTCTCCGACCGCGTAACCGAGCAGCTGGTGCGGATTGCAGGCGGCGATCCACCCGACGTGCTCTACCTGAATCCCTTCTTCTTCCGGTCTTTCGTACGTCAGAGCATCCTGCTGGACCTTACCCCCTACGTCCGCCGTGATGGTCTGGATACGAGCAAGCTGTACTCGTCATTCGTGCAGCAACTGCAAGATGACGGCAAACTCTATGCCATGCCTTTCGAAGTAACGTCCATCGCCATGCTCTACAACCAGAGTGCTTTCGATGAAGTAGGTCTTCCGCTCCTTCCAACGAAGTGGAACGATGACAGGTGGAACTGGAAGGCGTTGGTAGAGTATGGAAGAAAACTGACCAGAGATAGAAACGGCGACAATAAGATAGACCAGTGGGCGATCGGCTTGGTTCTGGGTGCCCTTGACCAGATCACGTATCCGTTTGTGTTCCAGAATGGTGGTAAGATCTTTGACGACAAGACCAATCGCTTTCTTCTCAACTCAAAGGAGAGTGTGGAAGCACTCCAGTGGATCGCTGATTTGATCAACAAGGAAAAGATCGCGCGCGCACCGATATGGGGTGGTGACGCTTTCCTCAATGAACAGGTAACGATGTTTCCGTTTGGACGATGGCTGAAGCAGTTCCAGTCGGCCAAATTTGCTTGGAATGCCGCCCCTCTGCCAAAGCAGCGGCAGGCAGCCACAATGCTAGTATGGCTGGCATATGGGATTGCTGCCAGTTCACCTCACAAAGAACAGGCCTGGGAGTTCTTGAAGTTTCTCATCTCTCCGGAAGTGCAAGTACTCAACACGTTGCGTGGCCAGGCTCTTTCAGCTCTGCCAGAGCTGGAGCAGCATGTCCTGTTCCAGAACGCGCCGCCGCGCGGTCACTATCAGGTATTTGCCGACGGCATTGCCTTCGCTCAACCAGTTCCGTATGCAGATAACGATGCGGCAGTGTCAGGTGAGATTTGGAACGCCCTCTACCCAGTTTGGCTGGGAAGGCGGAGTGCTCAGGAGGCAATGGACAGCATCGCATCGAAAGTTGAGAGTTTGTTGACAGAGAGCAAGAAGGGGATGGTCTCTCCCACGAAGAAGTAAGCACCTCGACCATTGATGACAGCAGGAATCACACCGGAGGCTTCCGGATCGGGAGTCTCCGGTGTTAGTCTGAATCGGAGTGACACTTTGACATGGGCGGCACTCTCAAGCGAGCGCTGCCTCAAGCTTCGGGAAGAGCAGGTCTTGGTTGACGACCGTCATGCCGAAGAGGGCGTTTAACTCGTTGCATCGCTCCTCCGAGAGGTCAAGTTCGACGCCGAAACAAGCTCGAGGTTTCGTCAATAGGTGTGTAAATGCGCATCAGGCGGCGGTTCCCTGCCGCGTGATCTCTATGCCGTCCTCGTACCGTGCGCCGGCGTAACCCCCACCAGGAGTTCCGGCGCATTCAGCCGCCGAAACCTCGCGGGTCCAACAGGTCGTTCACTTCGGGGAGCCCCAGCTGGTTTAGAGCCGCGGCAATCTGCCGGACCCGCAGCCGAAGCCGGCGGATATTGATGGCCCGTGCAACCTCCGCGGCGCCCCGCCGGAGGAGATCCCAGTCCAACTTGGCGTTGGTGATCGCGATTATCCGCCCATTGTTCTTTTCCCTGTCGCCTTTACTTACTTCCGGGCTCTCCCCGGTCCCCCTGTTGGGTCTCGGCCTCTTCAGCTATACCCCGGAGGAATTCCCCCGTGTCCTGGACCGGGATGGGAAATCCCTTGCGGACGCGTTCGGTCAGGATGTGGCGCCGGTCCAGGGAGATCAGGACATCGGCTTTCGCCTTGGCCGCCCCGGCCAGTACGTGCGCGTCTTTCGGGGCAACTAGGCCCGACCACTTCGCTTCCTCCTCCGGGGTGACTGGAGAAGCCACCTCGAGTTCGACCGAGCCCAGTAACCGGTAATAGCGGAGTAGGGGTTCCTCCGCGACGTTGGGTGGACGTCGCCGACCCCGAAGTCCTGGAAAAGCTTCTGGCCCAGCACTCGGCTTCCAGAATTGTCTGACATCGCGCATGTCAATCCGGAAGCGGCACTAGTTCACCAGTACGGCATGCTAACCCCGGCTTTGGCACAGCCGGCAGGAGCACGAGTACGGCTAGCCCACCGCCGCGCCCTTACTCCAACCAAAATTCGAGCAGGACCGCCGAGTGCCTCGGGAAAGTGTACTCCACTTCTCGGCCGCTGATTTCCCGGCTCCGTTCATCGACTGTAATCAGGTTCGGGTTCGCCAGAGAGTTCGTCGCGCCAAGACTCTCGCTGTAAACAACATATTCGTTTACTCTTATGGCCTGACGATCCAGCGAGATTCTGCCCGTAATATCATCACCGAGTGAGCGATTGACCACTTTCACTACGACCCGCTGCTCGTCGCCTGTCGCCACCACATCCAAGTAGGGAATCTCCCTACCCTTGTAGGTATACGTAGGAGATTCCACCGTGAACTCGAGCAGCCTCGGAGCACGGTGCTGGGACCACAGCTTCATAACTAGGTAAGTTACCGAAGGGAACCACGTCTTATGGTCGTGGTTAATCAGTGCATTGTTCCACGAGCGAGATAGGGTAACATGGCGCAACCAGAGCGCGGGCGATGCCATGCCGACGATGTCCGACCTTCTCTCCATACTGTTCAAGATTAGAGCTGCTCCGAGGCCCGACTGGAAATCAAGAGCGCCGGGGTTCCATTCGTCCAGCGCGATTTTGACTTCCCTGTCGGGCGAGAAAATCTGGAGAAGACGATATTCATGCTCAAAGAAATCCTCAATATACAGGTTTGAGGCCATCACCTCCCAGTATGGTCCACCCCAGTAACCGTGTACACTGACAAAGTCAGCCCGGCTGCCCATTTGCTTGATTACGTCAACGCTGAACCGGTTGACCGGATTGCGAGTGTCAAATGCCTCATTGCCAGCCAACCCCGAGCCCACGACCCAGATCTTGTAGTCTGGGTATCTCTGACGAATGGCGTCAATAAACTCGATCGCCTTTAGGCTGTACTCTACGGCCCCCATTGCCCATTGCTCATTATCAATGGCCCAGTTGGTGACGTTGTACGGTTCCGGGTGCCCGTTGGCCGCGCGTACGGCCCCCCACTTGGAGTCGGGCGGGCCATTGACGTACTCGATCCAGTCCAGGGCATACTGTACACCCTTACTGATATTCAAAACGATGAGAGGCTCGGCACCGATGGCACGGACAAACTGGAGGTATTCATCGGTGCCGAAGTTGTTGGGATCTGTACCTCCCACCCCATCCCAGTCAAAAATGGGGCCCACAGGACGCTGGTCAACCGGACCAATCCCGTCCGTCCAGTTGTAGGTGGAGGCAAAACAGCCCCCCGGCCACCGGACGATCGTAGGTTTCAATGCTTTCACGGCCTCGAGCAGATCGTCGCGGAAAGGCAACCCTACTCGGTTGGCGAGAGGCATTAGGGAAACTTGATCGATATAGTACGTTCCCGCCTTTTGCACAGCGATGTAAAACTCGGCGTCGAGGTCGGATTTAGCCGGTGTTAGCCGGAAGGTATGCTTTTTCCAATCGGATTCGATGTTCTGCAGACATGCACGCGCGTAGACCTCGCCACCCCCCTTCTCCCGCAGACCGACCTCCACCGGTCCGGTGCTGTCAGGACTCCGCAGATAAACATAGCCGTCCAGGGTGACTCCTTCTCGTGCCGGCACGTTCAGCTGCCGAATTCCTTCCGGCGCGGGCAGATCCTCCGCGACGATCATCTCCAGGCTTCGCTTGGAATTGAGCGGGTTGGTATCGGATGGCTGAACCCGGACCTTGCCGGAGGCATTTCCGGTCGGCAACCACATAAAAGCCATGCTTTTTACTGCAGGCAGAGGATCCTGAGAAAACTCCGGCCGGAACAAAACAGTTCCGTCCGGTGTCATCACTTTGACGTCGCGGAATTCGGCCGCGGTATTCCAGGTCCCCAGACCTATCTTTCCGCGGGGAAAGGTGCTATCCCTGATTTCGTGTATAAGTCTCGAGTCGAGATACAGGCGGATCCGGTCTTTGATTACCTCTACCCTGATCTGGTACCACTTATCTGGCTGTACGGACCCAGGAGTTGAAGCAATCACTGTCCGAACGCCGTTTATCTCCCTCTCGACCGCATGCCGGCTATTAACCCACCCGCCGATGTTCCACCAATAGAAGTTCCGCCCGTCCCGGGCGCGGAAGATGATGAGAAATCCCTCAGCTCCTTGAATCTTGCGGGCACTGAGTTCCAGAACATAGTCTGACCACGTTTCATCTCCGCCAAAGGCACGGTTGTCAGGCGACAATGACAGTTGGTATAGTGAGCCGCCTCCCTCACCCCAGTTACCGGTTCGAGGCATCAAGTGGCGGCTGGGTCGCAAGTTCCGTCCAAGTTCTGCCAGATCCAAGTGCCACAGCTCAAAGCTCCGTTCAGTGAGCATTTCGGCATGGAGGCCAAGATCGACGGAGTGCAGTATGTGTTCAAGAAACTGCCCGTAAATCCAGGGACTGATCTCTCTGACAGTCTGTGCCGACTGAACCCGGATCACTGCCTGCGGGCTGTTCCCGTCCTCCGGTGGCCCGTTCTCTGCGAGGGGCTGGGCATGGACGACGGCGCTTTGCAGGATGAGGACGAGCGAGCTGACCAGCAGAACCACGACTTGTAGCACCATGGTTATACCCCCCTGGCGGGCATTAGCAGCCCATGTTTCCCCGGCGTCACTCCTGCCACTCATGTGCGCTGTCTGGCAACACGTAGGGCGATATCACAAAGGAAAGCAGGCAAGGGTATTGTGAGACGGCGGTTGTTGGTACTGACTGCGATTTCTGATATCACTTCGCCCCGGCGCGTGTCATACAGCTGTACTAGGTACTCTCCTTCGGTTAGCACTGGTACCTCGATCACCGCATCGGTCACGGGCTCCATCAGACCGTCGGGTATGGGCTTTCGCCTCTGCAACACCCAAAACATCGCCTGATCATCGTCTACCGACCCCATGACCAGCAGATCATCTCGGTTGGAACGCCCCGCCCTGGCAACACCAAAGAGAGAAATGGGCGTAGGAGCAAACGTCTGCAGATCGAAGAGCAGCGCAAACCGGCGCAGCCGGCCCAGATCGTCGAGCATTTCGTCGGTAGGACGATAGCCCTGGGGAGTATCAGGGCGGAACCCCCACCGGGTGGGAGCACCGGCCGCCCCGGCGATGAAATGAGCCCAGATTATGTTGTGGAAATACGTTTCGTCTGCCATCGGGCTTCGCATGCCATCCACAATGCAGTACATGTCAAGAGGAAGCTGTGCACCTATCGGACCGTGTTCCGTGTCGAAGTAGGGCTTTTGCGCCGGAAGAGACGAAAGTACCTCGGCCGCGATTAGGAACGCTTCGACTGCGGGCGTGGTCACATCCGTCTTGATCTCACCGTCGACACGGACTTGCGGATTGGCGATGCTTCCCGAGTACATGTGCGTGGTGACGCAGTCCACGTCTGGATGGTGGCGCAAAGTGGACTTGGGGTTGGCCACCGAGACGGTCAGAAGATGGGCTTTCCCCCATCTTTCCTCCATATAGGAACGCGCGTGCTTCGCCATCATAGTGACCCAGTCCCACATCACCGAAGTGGACGCCGGCCAGAGATCGATCTCATTCATGAGGTCAATCGCAAAGAATGAGTCGCGCTGTCCCCACCGATCGATAATGTACTCAAGGTCCCGCTTCTGAGCCTCAATCACCCCAGGGTCGGTAAACCATCTGGCATCCGGCTTCTCCCCGGCAGGGCCACCCTGCTGCTGTGCATAGGGGTAGTAGCGCCAGTTCCTCCTGGCCTGATCCGTGTGGTACAGGCTGACGAGGATCTTGAACCCGTATTGATCGGCCCAATCAAACAGTTGATCCCAGTGCGAGACCAGATCGGGGTTGTAAATGCCTACAGGGTCCTGAAACATCCCGAACCGCACGTTGTTTTCCAGGATGTACGCTTCCTCAAGGAAAACGCGGATGTAAGATATGCCCCTCTGAGGCAACGCCTGGGCGAATTTCTCGGCCCGGGTCGGGTTATACCACCACCACCTGCCAAGCGGAGCCCAGGCAGCGTTGAAGTCTGGCTCAACCGGCTGATGATGGAACCCCGCCGGCACGAACGGAGTACCGTCCTCGAGGGCGAAGTACCGGCCGGACGGACCCACTTTCACGAAGTTAGTAGTGTACCCGGGCTCCAGTTGCACGGTAATCTCTGCTGTTTCGCCCTCTTTAACCTCCACCTTATCGATCACTGCCGGCCGATATCCGCGGGCTCGAACTTCAAGAGCATAAATACCCGGCCGCGGCTGTACACCGTAGTTAGGCCGGTCGGGGTCGTTCCGGTTAACTACGTCAAACCTGCCGTTCGCATCCGTAACCGCCTGTAGGGCCGAACCGCGCACGATGACGACCGCCCCTGCCAGCGGCAACCCCGTTGATCCGTCAAGCACCGAACCCCGAATGGTCTGTGCAGGCTGTGCCGCGGCCTCCCGTCCGAGAACCGGCAGTAGTGCAAACGCCCACACCAACATGGCAATCTGTGCCAATCCTGCATACCGCTCGAGAGCGCACCCGCCCCGGCCAAACCTCGTCATTGCGGCCCCTCCTTCTGCCGGTCAGAGCACGAGCTGGTAAAAGCCAACGCCCAGCAAGTCTTCTGCCAATCTAAAAACCGTGTACCTCTTCCGTACCTCTTTGGCGTTTCTGATGCCCCTGCTTACCATTTCATTCGAGATTCCGAGTTTCCGAGGCTCTTCCGGAGCTCCCAGCCGGGCCAGAAGACTCCGAACCTGGCCGGGAAGCGGAACATTGGCCCGTACCCACTCCCTCAGCTCGTCCCAATTCTCCAGCGCTCTCTTTTGCCTTGCGACCCGGTTACAGGCATCGAGATACGTCCCCCCGATGTCGCCCAAGATCTCATCTGCGAGCCCTTCGTAGGCCTGCCTCACCCTGTCCGCGTACCGGTCCGAGGTTTCGGGCCTAGCCTGGCTGACGGCCTGCCCGGCCTCCTCGCGCGTCATGGTAAATAGCTTGTGGTAGAGCTCGGCAACCAGGGAAGTGGCGACGCCGACCATCGCCCCGTGCAGCGGACCTTCCTTACCCCGCTGAGCAAACATCATCTCCCAATAGTGGGCGAGATGGTGTTCCGCCCCCGATGCCGGCCTGGAGTTACCCCATTGCAGCATTGCCAGACCTGATGTTACCAGCGCTCTCATTATGCTCCCGGCAGCATTCTCAATCCCCGTATCTTCCCCGCTGCTTGCCGTCGACTCTGCGAGGTGTACGCACTCCTGAAGGGCGTCCCGAACCAGGTCGGCAACTTCCTCGGAGTAACTCTCCCCGGTTACCAGACTGCTTACCTTCCAGTCCGCAAGGGACGTGTACTTGCCCAGAATGTCGCCAAGGCCGGCCAGGATCATCTCGCGAGGAGCAGCTTCCAGAACGTCAACATCTCCTACGATGGCCACCGGCGGCACAGCCGTGAACGTTCGTTTACAGCCCTTGATGGTAAGAGCAGCTACCGTAGAGGCATACCCGTCCATGGACGGGGCGGTCGCCACTACTGCATAGGGAACATCCAGCTCCCAACTGACGTAGCGGGTGACGTCGTTTATCGTGCCGGAACCTACCGCAAGGAGAAACCGTGCTCCCTCCCTCGCCGCGGCTGCAACCGCCGCCAGCGCCTCCTCGTCGGCAACCAGGGATCGACACCCCGCCCGCTCCAGAACGCACTCCCGCACCGGGAACCCGGCCGAGACGAGCACGGCCGCGACCCGCCGGCCGGCAGCTGCCCACGTGTTTGGATCCGCCACGAGGAGAATCGGCGATTCTGTACCGATCTCCTGCAAGAGGCGTGGAAGCTGGCTAATTGCTCCCCGTTCTACCACTATGCGTTGGATTGTTGTCTCCCTTGCCCTGCCCATAAGCTGTCATGTACCTCTCATGCGCTCGCTTGACTTCCTCCGGTGGTATTTCCTCCGGCTGGCCCATGAGTAAGGCCAAGTGGACCGTTTTCGCCACGTCTTCCACCATTACGGCGGCCTTAACGGCAGCTTCTGGGCTAGGGCCGACTGTAAACACGCCGTGGTTTTTCATGAGGATGGCCGGGCTATTCCCTATATGCTCCACAATAGCCCTCCCTATCTCTTCGCCACCTATTCGTGCGTACGGACCAACCGGGATCGGACCGCCGAACTCATCGGCGATAGCCGTCAAATACACCGGTATAGGCTTGCCCAAAGCCGCAAACGCCGTAGCATAGGGAGAGTGGGTATGCACTATCCCATTTACGTCCTGCCGGTGCCTGTAGACGTAAAGGTGGGTTGCAGTGTCCACCGAGGGCTTCAGTCTGCCCTCAACGACCCTGCCGTCGAGATCAACGACCACCATATCTTCCGCCCTCATATCCTCATACAAGACACCGCTCGGCTTAATGACGACATAGCCGGTTTCAGGGTCGCGACCGCTCACATTGCCGCTGGTCCAGGTCACAAGTCCGGCCTTGGGAAGCATCACGTTCAACCTATAGACGGTTTCCTTAAGTGCCTCTAGCACCGAGGACCATCTCCCCACCGTCTTCGAACCGCCACACCCGCGCCGTTTAACCGTTGTGCCGGTAGACCGACCAACCGAGGTACTTCCCCAGTGCCTCTTCTAGCACACTGGCGGTCCGGGACATACTGATCGCGACGTGGTGCTCGAACCCTGAGGAGCAAATGTAACGCAGGAGCCCCTGGAGGTTAGGGATCTCTACTACGGCATACCCGCCGAATGTTTCTACCGGATCGTCCGTAAGCGTTCCCTCACCGACGTATGCCCTAATGACACCGGCCCGGTCGTCGCTAGTGACCCGGGCAAAGGTGACGGGACTGCTCTTGAGCCTCCCCACTACGGTCCCGTAAGTGTTCTCTTTACCAACAGTTCCGGCGATGATCGCCTGGTAGTCCATCCTGATATCGCAGAACATGTCCTTCGGCAGGTTGCTACAGTGGAAGAGAATGGCCTTGTCGGATTCCTCGCCGTAGTTGTTGTTCCAGTCCGCAAGCGCACTCGGCTTGCCTGACGCCGCCTGAAGAGCCAGCATGCCTATAAGACCGGGAACATCCACCTCACAGGCGCTGGGCAGGAGACTGTTGCTCATCATGCTCATGATCGTACAGGGCACGACCCCGTAAAACTCCTCCATCGACGTCCAGCACTGGATTGCAGTGCCCTTGAGGTTGTTCTGCTGCATCCAGCGTTCGACGACGAGCCCGAACTTGGCCATTTTCAGAAGCGATTCTTCTGGTACCCCCTTGGTATCCACGTAGCTGCGAATCGCGTCAAGCTTCTCTTTGACCCCAGGGTCGTCATCCCGGAGCCGTTTCGCGCGCCCCACTATTTCAGAAAGATCGATTGGCTCGACGCTGATACCACTCGCCTCGAGAAGCTTTTCGCTGTATCTGACCGTGTTGAAGGCTGCCGGACGCGCCCCGATTGCCCCGATACGGATGTTCTTCAACTCCCGTACCACTCTGCAGACGGCGGCGAACCACTTTAGGTCTTCCCGGAACGGCTCGGATTCCGGAGCCTCCGTGTGGAATCGCGTTAAGGAGAACGGTATTCCGTATTGAACCAGGTTGTTACATACCGACATCTTGCCGCAGAACGCATCGCGTCGGTCGATTACGGTCATTCTCGTGGGCTCATCCGGAAATGCATGAACAAGTACCGGAACCTCCAATCCAGAGTATCGGAGGGCATTGGCCACACCCCGTTCATCGCCGAAGTTTGGGAGAGTCACGAGCACCCCGTCAATTTCGTCGCGATGCTCCTTGAAAAGCTTGGCACACTTAAGAGCATCTTCGAAGGTCTCTACAGAACCAAACTTTGTATCCTCTTTGGCCAGTGTAATGTACTTAATCCCCAGCTGGTCAAGGACTCTTAGAACCTCATCACGGCCCGAGTCGCACAGATGATCCGGGAAGAATCCACGGTTGCCAACAATGACGCCCAGCGTTACTTGTTTCATTGGTGCACCCTCCTCTAGATAATCCTGCGGGCACTATGTATTACAGCGCTCGTATGTAGCTCATGAAGACGGCGTAATGACCATTACGGGTCCCCTGGTTGACGAAAGGCAGCAGAATCGCCTCTATCTCTTCCTCCCCTGGGAGCCGGTTGTTCGCCTCGCACCGGGCGAACACGGGCGCGCGAAGTCGGCGACGGGCTCTCACCCGCAGGGCGGGTCCGAGGCAACCTTCCGGAGCGTCAGTTTCCCGAACACCTTCCAGTTGATCGGGGTTCAGGATCAGCTCTATGTCTTCCGGATAGACTCCTTGATTCCAGTAGAATCTTTCCGGCTGCTGCTGCCACGCTTGAAAGTAAGCGTAAACCAGAGGCCCCCTAACCAGAGCAATGTACCTATCATTCGCCCGGGCCGTGACCTGCAAAGGTAGCTCCAGTGCCACCGTGTCACCCGGTCTCCATTCTCGCTCGCATACTGCATACGTTCCGGGCGTTATCGCCACCGGTTCCCTACCGTTGACGCTCATCTTCGCCCCCGTGGCAAAAGATGGTATCCTCACATACAACTTGAAAGCAACCGGTCTCTCCGGATCGAGGTTCAAAACCACCGATCCACGCGAAGGGTACTCCGTGCGTTGCTTCACTGTAACCGTCGTGCCATCACCAAACACAAACTCCGCATCCGATGCCGAATACTGATGGACAACTATTCCATCTTCCGTCTGGCCATACAAGAATACGGGGATCCGCCCTACCAAGCGCTGGCCCGCAGCGTTGCAGCAGTTGGGCGTCGACGGCCGCTGTGCCTGCCCGTTGAGAGGGGTCATATAGCTCCAGTTGCTGCCGTCAGCCAGCTGAGCGGCAAGAAAGCTGTTGAGCAAAGTGCGCTCCAACTCTTCGGCGTATCTCGCCTCACCGGTCCACCTGAGAGC
Source organism: Bacillota bacterium (assembly GCA_012839805.1). Lineage (GTDB taxonomy): Bacteria > Bacillota > Limnochordia > Limnochordales > DUMU01 > DUMU01. The sequence continues at coordinate 13,940 of DUMU01000016.1, forward strand.
CTGGTCAAGTAAGAGAATCCACGTATGCTGCGGGCAGACTTCAATGTCATTCTTCGGGTGGTAGTACCTGAACGGTATGTATCGTTCTCCTGAGCTCATGCCGCCGGTTAGAAAGACGTAGTTATCGGCGATATCCTTGATACAACCGAGCACGATACCCTTGTAGTCTGCCTTCCCCGTTGCTTCATACAGAGCTGCAAGTCCCAGCAGATTCATATGCAACGTGTGAGCATGAATGTTCTCCCTAACCTCGTGAACGTGCCTTCTTCCTTCGGCAACTGCTTGCATTAGGGCCAGTGGACCGGTATGAATGCTTTCGGGATACTGAGCGCTCCACGTGTCCCACATGCCGACGGTTTTTTCGCCCCACTCTATGAACCGGCGGTCGCCGGTACGCATGCCCAGGAGGACGATCGGCTCAAGAATCAAAGTCCCTTCTCCGCCATCGTGCCCGTTGCCCGGAAAGCGGCCCATCAGGGGAAACTGGCCGGGTTCTACTCCCCATGTCCGGATAATGTAGTTACCCAAGCGCGTAGCTATTTGTAGCGCCACATCTGAACCCAAGACGTCGTAACACGCCAGCAGTCCGTGCAACACGTAGTACCATTCGTAAAGCTGCATGCCACGCACGGGATTGCGATGCATCCGTGATGTAATCCCGAGGTATCCATCTTCCTCCTGCGTGGCAGCCAGCCGTTGAAGTACTTCCTCCACACGAGCTCGCAATGCCTTGTCGCCGGCGACTTGGCAGGAAAACGCGGCGGAGTCAAGCCACTTGCCGATCTGTTCACCCATCCAGAACCAGTCGTCATGGTCTTTCCGTTCGTGCATGAGAATGAAGTCTTCGACCAGACGCCAATTCTTTAGCCGGTTCTGGAGGTTAGCATGAAAGCGCTTGCCAAGAAACCCACCGACATTCGATATCTTGCTGGGATGGAGCGGGCAAACTGTGTGTTCCACCACGAGCATTCTCCTTCCGTAGGAGGACTACCGCGCGCGCAGATGCTCCTCTAAAGCATTGCCCAGCGCCACGTACTGCTCATAGAGCTTCTGGTACTTGGCGGCATGCTCGGGATTCGGGTAATAGACGTTGCTAAAGCCGCTGGCCATGTGGGCCTGGGCTTCCGCCACCGTTTCGTAGATGCCCGCCGCCACCGCAGCGAACATGCTCGCACCGAGGGCGCAAGCCTGTTCAGACCGAACCACCTTAATCGGCATGTTAAAGACATCGGCCGTGACCTGCATAACCAGCTGGTTCTTCTTGGCCACCCCGCCCTGGGCTACGACCTCCTCGATTTCCACGCCTTCGGCGCGGAAGCGATCCACTATGGCTTTGGCGCCGAACACGGTCGCCTCGACCAGCGCGCGGAAGATCTTGGGCGCAGTCGTGCCCAGAGTCAAACCTATGACGGCCCCTTTGAGCGTCTGGTCTGCAAAAGGTGTGCGCCGCCCGTTGAGCCAGTCGAGCGCAAGGAGTCCGGTCTCCTCGATGCGGATACGGGCTGCCTCCTCCGTAAGCCGCTGCAGTAGCTTGTTTTCTATAAAGTCGTGGATTCTCGAGGCTTCCCCGGATCCGGAGTCCCGGGCATACTCCTCAAGAGACCAGGAGAGGACGTCTCTGAACCAGGCGTAGATGTCTCCAAAAGCCGATTGCCCTGCTTCCAGGCCGATCATCCCTGGGATGACCGACCCGTCGACCTGTCCGCATATCCCCGCGACCAGCTTGTTCCCAATCACCTCGGGCGAGGCTACCATGATGTCGCACGTAGAAGTTCCCATTATCTTGACCATGGTCCCGGCCGTGATTCCTCCGCCCACTGCCCCCATATGGGCGTCAAAAGCCCCCACCGCCACGGCGATGCCCGGGCGCAATCCGAGGCGCTGGGCCCATTCCCGGGTCAGCTCGCCGGCCTTTTGATCACTGGTGAAAGTCTCCACGTAGAGCCGGTCCCGCAGGCCGGCGAGCAAAGGATCCACCCTGGTGAGGAACTCCTCGCTCGGCAACCCGCCCCACTCCTGGTTCCACATCGCCTTGTGGCCTGCCGCGCACCGGCTTCTCTTGATCTCGGCTGAACTGCCAACACCGGTCAGCAGAGCCGGAATCCAGTCACAGTGTTCTACCCAGGAGTACGCGGCTTTTCTGACGCTCTCATCGGCGCGCAACACATGCAGGATCTTGGCCCAAAACCATTCTGCTGAGTAGACGCCACCCTCATATTTGGTATAGTCCGTACCTCCCCAGGTCCGGGCCGTCCTGTTTATGTCTTCCGCCTCTTTAACCGCCGTGTGATCCTTCCACAGGATGAACATGGCGTTGGGATTGTCCGCAAATTCCTCCCGCATAGCCAGCGGAACGCCCCGATCGTCGACCGCGCACGGAGTTGAGCCGGTTGTATCGACCCCGATGCCAACAACCTGCTCGGCTACTTCCGCCGGCAGCTTTGCCAGGGCACCCCTTACGCTCTCTTCCAGTCCCTCCACGTAGTCCAGCGGATGCTGCCGGAACTGCATGCTTGCCGGATCACAGTACAGCCCTTGCGCCCAGCGCTTGTAGTAGGCGACATGGCTCGCTTCTTCCTTGCCGGTAGTCGCATCGACCACAACTGCTCTCACCGAGTCAGTTCCGAAGTCGATCCCGATCACGTATTTGCTCTTCACCTTGCTCCTCCCCCCAACTCATGGTTGAGGCTAGCCCTTCCGGAGCCGGATAACATTCCAGGACAGTTTTGATAGCGTCGCCTTGATACGCCCGTTCTCCACCCGTGCGTCGCCATTGTCGTGCGGCACTACGTTGAACGGATTGCTGGCTGTATTGGTAGCCTTCACATCTTCGTGTTCGAGCACGATATGCTCGACCACTTGATACCCTTCAAAGCTCCTCGCGTCACACTCGAGCAGTACCGCATCCGCCAAATCCCGGTTGACAGCGAAGATCGTCAGAGTTTCGTTCTCCTCGTTGTCTACAGCCACAGCCTCCAAGACGGGGACATCCGTGAACTCCTTCGTATCATACGCGGGGCAACTGACCACCGGCGCCAGCACGAACCCTCTCCCATAAACAGAGGCGTGCATGAACGGGTAGTAGATGGTCTGAGCCCAGGCCTTTCCGCCCTTCTCGGTCATGATCGGAGCTATGACATTGACCAGCTGAGCAAGGCACGCGATCTTCACACGGTCTGCGTGCTTCAGCAGGGTAATGATCATCGCTCCTACCATCAACGCGTCTTCTGCGGTGTAAACGTCTTCCAACAACGGTGGCGCCACCTGCCAGGGCTCGACCTTGCGGTCGGCTTCGTGCGAGTGGTACCATACATTCCACTCATCATGCGATAGATAGATGGTTTTTTTGCTCCTCTTCTTCGCCTTCACATAGTCGCACGTGGCCACCACCGTTCGGATAAACCTGTCCATGTCCATTGTCTTGGCAAGGAAATTAGCGGTATCGTTTTCGTGGTTTCCGTAGTAGGTGTGAAGAGAGATATAGTCCACTACTTCATAGGTATGCTCCAGGACAGTGGCTTCCCACTCAGGAAATGTTCTCATTCCGGTACCGGAACTGCCGCATACTACTAGCTCTATCGTGGGATCGACCATCTTCATGACCCGTGCCGTTTCGGCAGCCAGGCGACCATATTCCTGTGCATTCTTATGGCCAATCTGCCACGGGCCGTCCATTTCGTTGCCTAGACACCACGTCTTAATGTTGTGCGGCTGTTCGTAACCATGGGCCCGGCGCAAGTCGCTCCAGTAAGTGCCACCCGGGTGATTGCAATACTCGACTAGATTGCGAGCCTCGTCCACGCCTCTCGTACCAAGGTTGACTGCTAACATAACCTGGGAGTTGGCCTTCCTTGCCCAATCAACAAACTCGTTCAGACCGATTTCGTTGGTTTCGATGGACTTCCAGGCGAGTTCAAGCCGCCTGGGTCGCTTTTCGCGGGGCCCGATCCCATCCTCCCAGTTGTAACCGGACACAAAGTTTCCTCCAGGGTAGCGAACGACGGGAACATGCAGTCGCCTAACCAATTCCAGAACATCTTTGCGGAAGCCCTGTTCGTCCGCTTCCGGGTGGCCTGGCTCGTAGATTCCTCCATAGACCGCCCTGCCGAGATGTTCAATAAAGGAACCATAAATACGCTTGTCAACTTCACCGATCTTGAAGTCCCGGTCCACGATCATTTTCGCGTTCTTTGCCGCCATGGTTCTGTCGCTCCTCCCGCAATGTGTGCTAGCCTTTTGCTTCGGGTATCCGCTTGCCCCAGCATGAGACCCCTGCCTGGTTGAGGCCCGTACAAACCAGCGTGGGACACCAGTTCTCCCAGTCCCAGGCCGGAAGCACCCTGATGTAATCCAGGTCACCAGAATCCCACCGGATTTGGTAACCGTTGGCCGAGACGGCCTTCCATTCGCCGTTGCGTCCCGCGCCGGTCACAACACCCGCCTTGGAAAACTCTAGAACCACCGGAAGCACCTTGGTGTTTACCGACCGCTCGAAGACTATCCACTCCCACCGGCCGGGGATGGCGCTCTCCGGTATACGCTGCTCGTACTCCCCGGCATATCGTTCCGGAGAAACTACCGGCCACCCGTCGGGCGTCCAGAGGATTCTTCTCACGTGCAGATACGACCACTCCGGGCGCCTTGCCCCGCGGGCATGGTGAACGATGAAATAGTCGTCACCGTCCTTCAGCACCGAGTTATGGCCGGGTGCGACCCAGCCGTCGTCGTTGGCGAAAGCATAGCTGCCGGCTATCTTGTTTCCGATCTCCGACTGAGGCCTAAATTCCGTGTCTGTCAGTAGGTGCCCGTTGTAATCGACATACGGCCCTGTAATACTATCAGAACGGCCAACTCTAATGTTGTAATCAGAAAAAAGCGAGTCATAAGAAACAAATAAGTAATACTTGTCAAACGCTGGATTGTAAACAATGTACGGACCTTCGACGGCTCCCGCAAGCTCCTGACTGCGGCGGGCGATCAGGGTTCCTTCACCATAGTGCACCAGCTTCCCCGTAGTAGGATCAATTCGTGACACATAGATGCCGCCAAAGAAGGACCCGTAGACCATCCATGGATCTCCATGGCGATCAAAAGCGATGTTGGGATCTATCGCGTTGGGTACGTCGCCGGCTTTTGTTTTCCACACCTCTCCCCGATCGACCCAGGGCCCTTCCGGCGAGGAACTCGTTGCCACTCCGATGAAGGACTGATTCTTGCCGAACTGGGAAGCAACGTAGTAGAGATAATAGGTGTCGCCAAACTTTACACAGTCGGGAGCCCACAGAGTCTTGGCGTGTGTCCAGCAATAGGCCTCTTCCGGAACGCCGTCGAAGGCACGGCCGACCCACTCCCACTCGATAAGATTCCGGGAGCGCCTGATCTGCGCGCCCGCCCGGATCGGCGTGTCCCCCGTCTCTCGGCCTACCTGCCGGTCGGTCGAAAACACATAATACCAGTCTCCGTCCTTGAATATGGCCGGATCATGCACGTTATTGATCATCCACCCCTTTTCGTCGTCAAGAGTAGATTCGTCGTACAGGGGGTACCTGGGCGGCTCTGCGGGATACACGATCGTGGCCCTGTCCATTCCCCTTCTCCCCTCTCAGACCGGCGCACCGCCGGCTTTCGAACTTCTCATACCCACTGTAGCTAAGTCGACGCACGCGCAACTAGCGATGGTCGGAGGACCACCTGCGTGGTCCGCTTCTTGTGCTTGTGCAACTTCGACAAGAGAACTTCGGCCGCCTTGACTCCCATCTCATGCTTCGGGACATCAATCGTGGTCAAAGCGGGCTCGAGAAACTCGGTAAAATCCAGATTATCGCAGGCAACCAGTGCTACATCGTCCGGGACTCGTAGGCCTCTAGCTCTCAACGCCCGCATGACGCCGAGTGCCATTGCGTCGCAGAAACAGAATATGGCGGTTGGTCGAATTCCTTCGTCCAGTGCCTGCAAAACTGCTCGTTCGGCGTCGGTATGAAGCACGACCGATCTGACCAGCCGGCTGTCAACTTCTATGCCGTTCGCCCTCAGTGCGGCCGCATATCCTTGATAGCGTAATTCCGAGCTGGAGTTGCGCGAAGAGTTAATCAGCATGATCTGCCGATGGCCTTTTCTGATCAGGTGTTCGGTGGCGATTTGCCCGGCGGCGATGTCATCGCAAACGACGTAGTCCGTATCGAGTCCAAGAATAGTCCTGCCTACCAATACGAAGGGCACATTGCGGTTGACGAGAAGTTCTACTGTCTCCGGCGTCTTCTGTACCGGTGCAAGGATGATCCCGTCGACCCGCTGCGCAATCAAAGCCTCGACAGCCGCCAATTCCTTGCGTTGGTCTTCATCCGAGTTATACAAAACAACGTTATACCCCTTGGCTCCCAGTACGTCCTGTATGCCCGCCACCACGGCAGCATAGAAGGGGTTGAGGATAGTGGTAACGATCACCCCGACGGTGCGGGTACGTCCTGAGAGCAGCCCCCGTGCCAGGGAGTTGGGGACATAGTCCAGCTCTCTGGCGGCCTGCAGTACGCGCCTTCTGGTGCTCTCACTAACATCTCCACGATTATTGAGAGCACGGGATGCTGTCGACACCGCAACTCCTGCTGCACTTGCAACGTCCCGTATGGTGACGGTTGCCATCTCCTCGTCCCCTTGTGCGGTTCTTCGCCGTGATTCGGAAGCGCCATAGCAACCATTTATGAGTAGCTGCACACGGCCCACCGGCGACCGGCGGTACAGAAAGCTTTCCGGAAACCTTTCCGGCGATCTTACTTCTCCACGGGTCAAGGACATTCCTTCTGCCTCTATCAAGTTTTCTGCGGATTGCAGGAACCTCCTGCTCCGTTGGTAGGCCAACCTCAGTCCCATGCCGCGGGGACCGTCTCCCGACCCGCTCGTGCCTGGATGGGCCGGCCAGCTGCGAAGCGGAAGGGGATTGGGAGAAGGAAGCGAATAGTCAGGCCAACACGCATCCGGGGGAGGGGGGACAACGTGCAGCAAAATGTTGCCCTGGCACCGCCGATGGGATGGAATAGCTGGGATTGCTACGGGGCCAGCGTCACCGAGGAAGAGGTCAAGGCCAACGCCGAGTATATGGCCAAGCATTTGCGCGCGTATGGCTGGGAGTATGTCGTCGTTGACATACAGTGGTATGAGCCGGGCGCGAGCGGTTCCCGTTACCGGCCTTTTGCTTCTTTGGAGATGGATGAATATTCGCGTTTGATCCCCGCCGTCAACCGTTTTCCCTCCGCTGCCGGCGGTAAGGGCTTCCAACCGCTGGCCGACTACGTTCACGAGCTGGGACTCAAGTTCGGTATCCACATGATGCGCGGGATTCCCCGCCAAGCGGTCCACTTCAATACGCCTATACTGGGAACGGATAAGCGAGCCCGGGAGATCGCCCACCCGAACTCCATCTGCCCGTGGAACACCGACATGTACGGCGTCGATCCCAACCAACCGGGCGCACAGGAGTATTACGATTCCGTCTTCCAGCTCTATGCATCCTGGGGAGTCGACTACGTGAAAGTCGACGATATCGCCCGCGAGTATTACGCCGGCGAGATCGAGTTGATCCGCAGAGCGATCGACCGTTGCGGCCGGCCGATGGTCCTGAGTCTCTCCCCCGGGCCTGCCCCGTTGTCCCAGGCGGAGCACTTGAAACAGCATGCCAATATGTGGCGCATCTCGGATGACGTCTGGGATACCTGGGAGGATATCTACGCCATGTTCGAACGGTGTCGAGCGTGGAGCGAACATGCCGGGCCGGGGCATTGGCCGGACGCGGACATGCTTCCCCTCGGACATATCGGGATTCGGTCGTCCGAACGGGGCGCCGGAGATCGCTGGACCCGTTTAGCCAAGGACGAGCAGATCACCATGATGACCCTCTGGTGCATCTTCCGCTCTCCCCTGATGCTAGGGTGCGAACTTCGTGACCTCGATGACTGGACGCTCTCCCTCATAACCAACCGAGAGGTCCTGCGGTTGCTCGGCCATTCCCATGCGAACCGGCAGCTGTTCCGGCGGGACCCGCAGATTGCCTGGACCGCTGCTGACGAAGACGGCAGCCACTATCTGGCCGTCTTCAATACCGGGCCCACCAAAACGGAGGTTTTGGTTGAACTGAACCAGATGGGGCTGTTCGGTCCCCATAACGCGCGGGACCTATGGAGTCACGAGGAACTGGGAACGGCCGTCAAGGCTGTCAGCCTGCCTGTGCCTCCCCATGGAGCCAGGCTGTTACGACTGGCCAAAGCACAGACCTGACAGCTCCCCCATGGAACTGCCGGCCCCCGGGCGGTAGATCCCTTCGTCTGGATATCGTCGGGGGCTTTGAAGCTGATGCGCCTCGGTCCCCTTCCCGTTGCGGTTGGAGGCCACACCCCGCGGCCGGCCGCGCCCCCGAGCCTGCCGGAGAAGAAGTACAAGGACGGGCTTTCATTTGGTAGCCGGTCGATGGTATTAAGGCACGGTGACGATTGATGGCATTAGCCATAGGCGCCCCAGCCCCTGCGGTGGGTGGCCCAACCCGGCATGACACTGAGCTCAACATCTCCTCGTTGCGGGGCAAGTGGATGGTACTCTACTTTTACCCGCGCGACAACACCCCTGGCCGCTCCTCTCCGACCGGGAAAAGCAGATCACCGGAAGGTCAAGTGGAGCAGGTGCTGGCCAAGCTGAAGGAGCTGCAAGCGCAAAGGGTTACTCACCACCTTCGCTCCACCTCTGCGAGAAGCCAAGAGCCACCTGGGGCTTGAGACGTTTCACGTGCGGTCAATCCAACCGCCGGGCTAGAGCCAGAGCATGGGAGGTGCCGTTCCCAGGAAACAACGGCTCGAATCCTCTACCCCGGCGGGTCGAGCTCCCCCGGCAAGGGCAGGAGTAGGCAAGAACAAGGACGAAGTATGAACTGGCCGCAACTTACCGGCCGATAAGCGACTCCGCCACCGGCTCCTAGGTCGAGGAGGGGGAAGGCCATGAACACGGCGGACTCTGATGCCACCCAGGAGTTCACGACCGCTCAAGTAGCGGCCATGCTCGACCTTCCGCTTTCCCGGTTGCGGTTTTGGGTACGTTCGGGTCTGGTCCGTCCGGTACGGGAGGTAAACCATACCTATCTTTTTTCCATCGATGGGGTGGAACGGCTGCGCTACGTAGCGGAGCGGCGACGAGCCGGAGCGCCCATCGAACAAGTGCGTCGTGAACTAGCTGCCTGGTCATGGAATCGCCCGCAGCCCCATCCCTGGCCGGGCCCGGTGGACCAGCCACCGGCGGGCGAACAAGTTACAGGAGGAGCGCAGCCGGATGGGGTCGAGACTGGTAGAACACGGACTCCCCGCTTCGTCGTTCTCGCCAACCAGAAAGGCGGCGTGGGCAAGACGACGAGCGCCATCAACCTGGGAGCCGCGCTGGCGGAACTCGGTCACCGGACGCTGATCATCGATTGGGACCCTCAGGCCAACGCCAGCCAGGCCCTGGGACTGACCCATCGGGAACTGGAGCAGGGCCCGAGCGTTTTCGATTGTGTAGCCGGAGAACGGGAGCGCGAGCGAGAGGGAGAACGGGAGCGGCTTGGCTTGCCCGTGGAGCTGCCGCAAGTCATCCGGCCCACCGCCCTGCGCGGGTTGGAGCTCGCCCCCGCCAACATCCAGCTGAGTGGCCTCGAGCTCGAGCTTGCCCACCGTTTGGGAAGAGAGTTCACCTTACGCACCATCTGCCGGCGCACTGCCCTTCCTTATGAGGTGGTGATCATTGATACTCCGCCCACCTTGGGGCTGATCACCGTCAACGCCCTGGTAGCCGGGGAGGTGGTCGTGATTCCCGTTCAGGCGGAGTATCTATCGCTCGAAGGAGTGCGCCAGCTGGTCCATACCATTACCATCGTGCGCGACCGCCTTAACCCGGACCTGCGCATCGGCGCCGTGCTGATCACGATGTACGATGCTTCAACCACCCCCGACCCCCTGGCCGCGTCCATTCGCCGGCGAATCGAATCCGTGTTTGGAGGACGGGTGCTCACCGAAGTGATTCCTCGTTCCCCCCAGGTGGTGGCGGCTCAGATGCAGGGGGTGCCTCTGGCTTTGTTCGACCCCGCCGGAGCGGCCACCCTTGCTTATCGACGGATAGCCGAAAAACTCGCCAAGCAGCTGGGGCTGGAGGTGAAGGGCCATGCGGCGTCAGCCCCGAGAGAAGCACCAACACGATAACCAGCATGGTAACGAAGGCGACGAATCCGCCCTCTACCGGTTGCCGCGGGAGAGAGATCCCCTTCAAGACTTAAAGGACCATCCGCTCTTCCGCGACCTCGTACCCTCCGGTCCGTCCCCGCTCGAAGCGCCTTCGGATCGCCTCCCGTCCGGCGATGGTAGCCGCCAGGCCCTGCGGGTAGCCCTGAGCGAATTGCGGCGGGCCCGGGCGCGCATCGCCGAGTTGGAAACCCTGCTCGAGGCCAGCGAGGCGGCCCGCCGCCAGCTCATACGCCGCCTGGACTCTCTTGAGTGCAGGATAAGGCAAGCAGATAAAGAACAAGTCGCCGAGGGAACAAAGCCGGAACCGGCCAATCTGGACGAAGACCTGACCCGCTGGGAAGCTTTATTCACCGGTGAACTGCCTGCCGACAAGATAACCCTCAACGGAATTCCTTCCGAACTCAAAGCCTTCCTCACCGCCACCAAGGCCGAGATACGGGCCCAGACCGGGGCCATGTTGAGCGAACGGGATCAGGTGATCTTCGCCCTCGCCGCTTACCGCCTGATTCTCGAGACTCTCCCCGACCGGCAAGGCACCATCCGCCGGCTGGTTCCTAAGGATCGCCAGCGCTTTGCCGCCCGCTTCTTTGCTTTTCTGCTCGGCTGGTTGCAACGAAGAATCGGTGCGGGAGGCCAGGTGCGCCACGGCCGTCCACACCCAGGGGCTCAGCTGTTCCCACCGGGTGACGCACCCGGCTCTCCGGAAGAGGTCGTCAAGGAGTAACACCGTCGCATACGGCTCGGCCTCCAGTTCCGCCACGAAATCGGCTCGACCCTGCCGTCCCAGTTCGTAGTACCGGTGACGCCTGACCTCGTCGCTCAAAAAGACGATGTCAGTCATGACCAGCCGGCCTTCCGGCTTGAGAACTCGTAGCATCTCCAGAATCCCGTGGAATTTCTCGGCATCGGTGAGGTGATGGAAGGCATAACTGCTCACCACTGCATCCACCGTGGCATCAGCAAGCGGCAGTTCAAGAAACGTACCGTCTTCCACCGGAGTATCCGGGAGCTTGCGGCGGAAAACCTCGCGCATGGCGGGAGATGGCTCAACGGCTATCACCCGGTAGCCGCGCCTTACCAGTTCTATAGTCAGGTTCCCGGTGCCTGCCCCCACGTCTACCACCAGCGAGCCGCGTTCCATTCCCACCAGGTCGGCAGTGCGGGCCAGGATCCGGCCGTACCCCTCGAAGACGTCCGCAAACCGTCCTTGGGCCTGCCATACCGTATCGTCGTAATGGGCAGCCCAATCTTGGAATTGCCGGGCAAAGTCCTGTGACCCCCGGCGGATGACGGGCTGCCACCAACCTTCTGGTTTCTGATGAGGGTTATGGTCAATCTCGGGTTCAGTGACCATGATCATCGCCCCTCTCGATCCGGGCAGTTTCGCCGGTCATTGCTTGCTCGAGGTCGCCAATTAAATCGTCAACCTTCTCAAGCCCCACCGAAAGCCGGATGAGACCCCCGGTTATACCGAGACGGGCTCGCCGTTCCGGCGGGAGGGACGCATGAGTCATGCGCGCCGGCAGGCAGATCAGGCTCTCGACTCCGCCCAAGCTCTCGGCCAGTACGAAGAGCCGCGTTCGGGTCACGATTCGCTCGGCTACCGTCCCGTCACCCACATCGAAGCTCACCATGCCTCCGAAGCCGGTCGCCTGTTCCCTGGCCAGCCGGTGGCCGGGATGCGAGGGCAAGCCGGGGTAGTAAACCCTGCGAACCAGGGGATGTTGCGACAACCACTCGGCGATGGCTAGAGCATTGGCCGCATGGCGCTCCATTCGCACGGCGAGCGTCCGTATTCCCCGCAATACCAGCCAGGCATCCTGGGGCCCCAGAACGGCCCCCACCGCGTTTTGCAGGAATTGCAGTCTTTCCCCCCAGCTCTTTTCCCTCGCCACCACCAGTCCGGCTACGACGTCGCTGTGCCCGCCCAGGTACTTCGTGGCACTGTGAACGACGATATCTGCCCCGAGGGCGATAGGTCTCTGGAAATAAGGAGTGAGGAACGTATTGTCGACCACCAGCAATGCCCCGTACCGGTGAGCAACCGACGCGATCGCCCGCAGGTCGGACACCCTGAGCAGGGGGTTGCTCGGCGTCTCCACCAGAATCATCCGGATGCCTCTCCCACCAGCCTTTTTCCCTGCCGCCCGGGTAAACTCCGATTCGACTTGCGACACGTCTGTAGTATTGATAAAGGTGGCTTGGATTCCGAATCGGCTAAATACCTGCGCCAGTAACCGGTACGTCCCGCCGTACACGTCCTCGCTACAAAGAACGTGGTCGCCGGCTTCCAGCAGCATCAGCACCGTGGCGAGCGCTGCCGAACCCGAAGCGAACGCGAGCCCCCGCTCTCCGCCCTCCAGCTCGGCTATGAGCTCTTCCAGGGCGGCCCGGGTCGGGTTCCCCGTCCGAGCGTACTCGTAACCGTAATGCCTCCCCGGCCCCTCCTGGCGAAAGGTGCTGGTCTGGTAGATGGGCGGTGCAACCGCTCCGAATTCGTTGTCCCGCCCCACCCCGCCCCTTCCGTGAATTACCCGGCTCTCCATGGCCGGCTCTTCCCCTCCGGCGGCCCGATCGGACCGCCCTATCGCTCCCGCCTCTGCTTGGTTGCATGGGCTCAGCCGTCCGTTTTGCACCACCGGCTCACCCCTTTGGCTCTCCGTTTTGACTGAACTTACGATAGATCCCTTTGCTTAGATACCGTTCACTCGAGTCCGGGAAGATCACCGCAATGCGGGTGGGGTGAACGCAGCGCTGTGCCACCTGCCACGCTGCCCAGAAAGCCGCCCCGGATGAACTTCCCACCAGCAATCCGCACCTTTGGGCCAACTCTCGCACCATCTGAAAGGCCCTGGCGTCCGGTACGGTCACGACTTCATCGATCAAGCTGGTATCCAGGGTGTCCGGGATGAACTCGACACCAATCCCCTCGGTTTCGTGGGAGCCCGCCGGCCCGCCCCGCAGGATTGAGCCTTCCGGCTCGACCGCGACCGCCTTCAGGTGAGGAATCCTCGCCTTTAGGTACAGGCTGCAACCGGTGAACGTTCCGCCGCTTCCCACTCCGGCTACGAAGACGTCCAGCCGTCCACCCAGTTGTTGGTATATTTCGGGCCCGGTCGTCTTGAAATGCGCAAGAGGGTTGGCAGGGTTCCTGAATTGCTGTAGAACGACGGCGCCCGGGATCTCCGCCGCCAGCTCGTAGGCCCGGCGGATCGCTCCGGCCATGCCCGCGGAGGTCGGAGTGTGGACGATCTCACCCCCGAGCGCTCGCATTAACTCCTGCTTTTCCATGGCAAACTTCTCCGGCACGACGAAAATCAAACGGTAACCCCGGCCAACCGCCGCCAGCGCGATGCCGATGCCGGTGTTCCCTGCCGTCGGCTCGATTACCGTTCCCCCCGGCCGCAGCCGCCCTTCCCGCTCGGCGGCCGCCAGCATCTCGAGGCCAATGCGGTCTTTTACACTCCCGCCCGGGTTCATGAACTCGAGCTTGGCGTATATCTCCACTCCCTCGGGCAGCCCGAACCCGTGCACCCGGACCATCGGCGTATGACCGATCATTTCCTGGACGCTATCGTAGACCCGACTTTCCAAGCACAGCATCCCGGGAGCCCCCTCTGCCCGCCTGAACTCTGACCAACACGCCTCCGCCAGCGGTATTCCCACTATCTTGACTGGTTTACTAGGGATTGAACTGGTGGCATTCTATCCCGCGAACCACCTTCTGTCAAGAGGGGAGGAACGACTCCCCGGGGTTGAAGACGCAAAAAGGCAGCCAGCCGGGCCTGAGCTAAGAGCTCTGTGACCCGACCGGCCGCCTTTGTCTCCTTTATTTCCTGGGTTTAGTGCCGCACCGTACCGGGCGTCACTACTTGATGATACCGTAGTGCTTGTTGTAACGGTCCAGAACCTGCTGGGCCTTCCTGGCCGACTCTTCCAGAGCTGCCTGGACAGCCGCCTCGTGACGCAGTGACCTCCACCAAGCATCCCACAGGTAGCCCTCTATAGACGGGTAGGCCGGATGCGGCGGACGGATGTGGGCAAACTCCATCGCCTGGATGAAAACCCGCCGGACCGGATCCTGTACCAGCTGCTTGTTGACTGCTGCCTGGACGTTGGCGGGGATGACACCCGTCCCCAGGGCAAAGCGCACCTGCGTCTCCGGGCTTACGAAGTAGCGGATAAACTCCAGAGCTGCCTTCACCCTCGCAGCAGGGGTACCGGCCGGGATGACCAACCCATGTCCCCCCGAAAGGGTGGCCCGCTTTACTTTGAGAGGCGGGAGGCCCGCGCCCAGATCGTTCTGATAGATGTCGGGGAAGTTCCTCAACACCTCGCCGAGAGTCCACGAACCTTCGTAGAGAATAGCCACCTGGCCTTTCAGCATCGGCCCCAGCGGACCGCCGATGCTCCAGTCAACCTGCCCGCCGAAGGCGTCGATTGCCCCCAGACCCCCGTAAAAGTCGGCGAACTCGACGACCCATTGGATCGCCTCGACCGCCGCCTGGGAGTCCCAGACCACCTTCGTTAGCTCAGGGTTTAGGAGCTCTCCGCCGTTTTGCCAGATGTAGTCCTTGGCCGAGATATTGCCCCAGGTCGGCACATATCCGGCCCTGGTCAGTTTACCGTCCGCCTGCCGCCGGGTCAGCTTCACGGAAGCCTGCCGGAGCTCGTCCCAGGTGTCCGGCGGGTTCTCCGCGCTGATCCCGGCCTCCTCGAGGACCGATTTCAGGAACAACAACACCCGCGAGTCGGTCTGAGTGGGAATACCGTACTGGGCCCCTCTCCAGTTTGCCTCCCGCCAGGTGGCGGGAAAGAAGGTCGACGGCTGGAGGAGCTTGTCCCCCTTGATCAGGTCGTCAAGACGAGTAAGGGCCCCGTTGGCGGCAAACTCGTTGGTAGTGTACCGGTCGAGTAAGACTACATCCGGTGCCGCGCCACCTGCCACCGCCGCCATCAGCTTCTGCCCCAGGCTGGTGGTGAGTACCACCTTGACTTCTACATCTTGTTGACTCTTGTTGAACGCGTTGACGAGCGACCCGATCACCTCGCCTCCTTCACCACCCCAGTCGTGCCAGAAAGTGATGGTGGTCTTGGCGAAGCCCGGTACCCCCGGTATGAGCACAAGCAACACCACGAAGAGCAGGCCAGCGAGCTTACGCATGCTTGCCATTGCGCACCTCTCCTTCCACATGCTACTCCTGCCGTTATTCCGCCTCCGGAAGACCGAGCGAGATCGCGAAAACGTGGATGTTCGGGTTGTCCGGCAGGGTTATGGAAGTCACCGTCTTCGCGGGGTCGAGGTTCCACCAGAGCCGGAAGAGCCGGCAGGCCGGACCGCTCTTGCCCTTGCGGTCGTAGCGATACGGCATCTCTATCGCCACTCCCTCACCATAGTCAGGGCCGCCGCACCAGTCGCTGACCATAAGATCAACAACCTGGGTGCTCCCGTCCGCATAGTTGATGGCCAACTTGCTCCGCTGGCCACCGTTGTGCGCCAATGCCAGCATGTACAGCGCATGGTACTGGCCGGCCGGGATCTTGAGCTCTTGGCCTCTCGCCTCGATGTTGTTCAGCTTTCCGTCCGTGTAATCCGGCATCTGGAAGTCAACGCCGGCCAGCTTGCTTACTTTCCCAGACGGCGGCATGACCTCCGCCGCCAGGCTCCATCCAACGTTGTCGAGATTCCCGTCGCTGGGGTTAGCGGCCGTAGAGATACCATCCTGGTTGAACGCGCTGCTGATATCGACCTGCTTCACGGCGACCGGAGGCTGGAAGAGCGGCGCGGCCGCCACCTGCAGGAGGCCCGGCTTCTTGCCCAGAGACAGGGCAAAAAGATGGATGTTAACCTCCTCGCCGAACTCGATCCTGGTCAGTTCCTTCTGGGGGTCAACCGCCAGCTTGGTGGCGAAGATCGTTACCTTCAGGTTCTGCTTCCCCTCGGGCCCGTACCGTCCCGTCATCTGCACCGCCGCGACCTCATGCGGCTTGGCCTCCCCGCACCAATCGCTCACTCGCAGCTCCGACTGGCCGGTGCTGCCGTCCGCATAGACGAAAGTCACATCTGCCTTCTTCGAACCGTTGGTGGCGGTGGCGAGGAAATACACATCGTAGTACCTTCCAGGAAGCACGTCGATCCTCTGCCCCAGCAGCTGAACATTATTCTCGACGAACGGCTCGGTAAGAGTCTCGGGGACTCGGAAAGAGACCCCATCAACCTTGATGATGCTGCCAGAAGCCGGCATTTCCTCGGCCACGAGTGACCAGCCTAACCCGTCTAGATCTCCGTCGATCGGATCGTCAGCCGTGGCCACGCCGTCGTTGTTGTAAAGCCGCGACAGGTCGACCATGACTACGTCCTCGACAGCCTGGTCCGCCGCCTTCACAGCTCGCGTCGACATCACCACCATCGCCCCGCCAGCCAGAGTCAGGACCAGGAGTGCTATCAACGTCATACTGGCAACAAACCCGGTTTGCCTCTTCATTCCAGCATCTCCTCCCAACCATTTCCTCTAACCTGATGGTCGAAGCCACTACTGGCAACCCCATAGCCACGTAGCAATCTCTTGCGGACGTGCCTGCCACTGCACCCCCTTTCCTTCAGCCAGCTTGGTGAACCCCCTCTCGACCTTTTGGAGCAACCCGTTCACGGGGTAGACCTCGGGCTGCGAAGGCGAGGGGGCGATTTGCCAGACGATCTCGGCTCCGGCCTCCTTGCCCAAGGCTTCCACGGCCCGAACCACCACTTTCTCCCCAAAGCGGCGGACCGCTGTGACTATCAGATTGGCACTGGTCTGCAGGAAACTTGCCAGAGTGCTCCCTCGCGTCGATCCGGGTAAGGGCTCTCCCCAAACCGCAATGAGCGGTTCGTTGTATTCCCACGCCTGTCGGTCGACCCGAGCTTCCTGCCAGGTTCCCGAGTGGGGGAAGAGCGCGTACTCGAAACGGTGGGAGCCGATACCAAGTGCCTGTGGTGAGTCACCATGACGGAAAAAGGTGTAATCGATGCTTCGTAGAAGGGTCAGCCGGTAGCTGCCCCCGTAGACTTCGTGATCGGGCAGCCCCCGGTTGAGCAGGCTCACTCCTCCGGTTTCCGCACTCGAAGTATCGACCCACTTTACCGCCGGCCATTGCCCCGGCGACCGTCCGGTGATGAATCCATACGGAATCTCAAAGGTCGTCTCTCCCCGCCCGGTGGTCGGCATGGTCACTTGTACGACCTTCTTTTTGTCCCGCCAATCCATGGAGGTAATGAACTCGATTCGTCCCGGTCGCTCTGGAAGGTCGATCTCACGAACGATGACCGCCTGAGGTAACTCGGTCCGATGGATGACCCGCGTCATCACCGGTCCCGCCAGCACCCGTGCGGTAGACGGTTGCCCCACGGTCGAGGCGACCAGATGGCTGTTGCCGTCGGGGAAATAGGCGTTGCTTTCGTCGGTAGCAATGCGAATGCCGTTCCCTCTTACCGGCTCGCTCCATGAGGTGGCCGGAATCTCCTTGATCCATGTGCGATCCGGCTCCGACTCCGAGCTGAGCTCACGAATGTTGCCACCTTCGTCCATGACCAGGCGGTAAGCAGCGGTAGTAACCAGTGTGTCTCCCTGCTCGTTTGGCTCGAGGTTGACCTCCTTTTCTTCCGGTGAACGGGCCGGGGCATGTCCCCATTCCAGCGAGTAGATGCGATAGCCGGCTGCCGGCACGCTGGCTACGAAGGCAATCTCCCAGCCATCCTCGCCTGCGGCACTTGTTTCGCCGCCGTCGATACCAGCCCGGTCGGCCGCCCCATAGGTACCGGGCGCGAGAGGGGCCCATGCCGTGGTGAGCGATCGGGCGCCAAAGGCGTCCCGATATTGGCCTACCGGCTGCAGGATCTGGTAGGGGACTTCATTGCCCCGATCGTCCAAAAGCCGAAAGAGCGTCGGCGAAGCGCCCTGTGAAGCGCCCTGTACCGCTGGTATGCGCAGCCGTACTATCTCCTGGCGGTCCCAGTTCAGCGGGTTGAAAAGAAGCAGGCGGGTCGGCCGGGACGTCTCGCTCGGATCGACGCCTGCATACCGGGCCAGGCTAATCACGGCCTTACCCGCTATCTCTTGAACGGCAGTTTCCACCTTCTCGTAGCGCTGCTCCATCCGGTCGTAGACCCCGTCCACGGCAGTCGCCGGAAGGAGGTCATGGAACTGATTGAGCGCTAACGCCGTCCAGGCCTGGGTGAGCTCCGGCTCAGGGTATGTGTAAGCCGGGTCGAGGAGCGAGGCAAAGGTAGCCAGACGTTCAGCCACCATGAGCTGGTGCTCGGCGGCTCGGTTCCGCTGCTTGATCCAGATGCGAGCGCTGTAGTAACCCGGGAAGACACGGTTTGACTCTGCGGCAAACTCCGGAATCTTCACGCCGTTGGCCTCCGCGCGCCGGACCGCCGCGAAGAAATCGGCCAGCGTGGCCACATTCATCTTGACATCCGTGTGCCGCGCGTTCCAGTCCTTCGCCAGACGGACCAGTTCGGAAGGAGGTGCAGCATAATCGCCACCCACCGGGATCAGAACGTTGGGGGTTGCGGCGTAGGGGCGCAGTTGCCGGTAAATGTCCATGATCTTGGCCTGTTCTTTGGCGATATTGCTCGAACGGCCAAGAGCTTGTGCCACATCATATCCTTTGACCATCCAGGCAGCAAGTACCCTCGAACCATCCGGGGCGACCCACCAGAACTCCGACGCGGGCGGTTTCTGCTCGTCCCCCGCCCGGGCGAAAGCGAACTCCTCCATGCCACCCGCGCGCAGGATTTGGGGCATCTGCCAGGAGTGGCCGAAAGAATCGATGTCGAAACCGCTGCGGCTGTAAAGGCCGAAAGTTTCTTTTAGATACCTTTGACCTAGAACTGCTTCTTGCAGGAGCGTTTCACCCTCCGGCAGGTTTTCATCGGGTTGGATGTAAAGACCGCCTACTAGCTGGGCACGCCCCTCTTTGACCAGTTGCCCGAGACTATCGGCCTCGATGGGGTAACTAAATAAGAAGGTCTGGAGTGCTGGAACCTGGTCGAGCACAAAGCGATACCCGGCCTCGTCCAGAGCCTGACTGACGTGATCTCGGTATCTTTCCGCAATCCGACCGGCCGTGGCAAACTCTGGTTCAAGCCAGGCCACATCGTAGTGCGAATGGGGAACGAGCCAGATCGTGCCCTCCGTGCCGTAACTGAATGTATCTTCCACCCCAGTTTCGCCCTCCGCCGCTCCCTGTACGCAGACCGCTGCCCGCAGTCCCCCTGCCAGTACCACTCCCATGCCGAGTAGTACGAGTAGCGCGCTCCGCCTGCCGCCCCCGCAACGCAAGCCAGTCCCTCCCCGTTCTGCATCTAGTTCAATTGATTCGCTCTTCCGGCAGGAACTCCTGCCGGCGCGTAAAAGTTTCTTCAGAGGCTGTGCCAACCTCATTAGATTTCCTTCATTGTTCTCTTGGGCAGGGTCTCCTCCCCAACCGGCAACCGCCAACGTATGCGAAGAAAGACGCGAAACGGTGGCCTGGATTGCCAGAGCGGGTATGATGAAGTAGAGTAAGGCAAGAGGTGGATATTTTTCATGGAGCCGGCTTTCAAGCCTCGTTGGGACGAGTTGGACGAACGGATACTGCAGCTTTTACGAACCAACGGCAAAATGCCTCTAGCCGACATCGCGATGGCCACCGGCATAGCGATGAGCACGGTGTCCAATCGCATCAAACGGCTGGTGGAAGCCGGAGTTCTGCAGGGATATCGCGTCGTTGTCGATCCCCGGTTCTCGGTAGCGGGGGTAGAGGCAATCGTAACCATTACCGCACCCTCGCCCAACGGTCTGCAGCTGGTCCTGCAGGAGCTCGAGGCAACCGGAGTACTGATCAGCGAGGTCTACCGGACGCTGGGTTCGGCCGAGTATGTATGCCGGGTCGTCGCGCCCACCGTCGAGAGCCTGGATCGAGCCGTTGCCCTGGCCGATCGCCATGAGGGCAGCACGGTCAACGTCTTCATCCTGGCCGAGAGCATGGGGCCAGGGCTTTCGTCCGGGAAGGGCGGGCCGGCACCCGCTGAGCCGGGACCGGCGAGAACCACCCGGGCCTTGGCGCCCGGCTCCCGGCTCTATTTCGTCAGTCTCACGGAGATCGACCCCGACCGTATCTCGCCCGAACGCATCGTCCAGACCCTGGCACAAGCCGGGTTTACCACTTTGGTCGTCGACGCCGTCAATCCCTGGGGAGCGTACTACGGGAGCCGGCGAGTCCCGCTTTCGCCTCACTGCCACGGGCAGGACCTGCTGGCCGCGTTCTGCGAAGCGGCGATGAAGCAGAAAGTAGAGATCCTGGCCGCCGTGGAATGCCGGGCCCTGCCGCCTTTCCTCGCCGCCGAGCACCCGCGCTGGCTCCAGCGGCAGGCGAGCGGAGAAGCCTTGATTGCCTACGGCCCGTTTTACCGGGGTTGTTTTCGGAACGGCTGGCAGGAGTGGTTACGCTCCGTGGCCAAGGAGCTACTGGAAAAGTACCCTCTGGGGGGGCTGGTGGCTCTCAACCCCGAGTACGACCCGGCCAGCTGTTACTGCGAGACCTGCCAGAATGGTTTCCGGGCTCAAAAGGGGGTTCACTTGCCCAGGGAAGGAGAGGCGGCCGACCACCCCACCTGGTGGCGCTGGCTCAAATGGAAGGTAGAATCGGTCAACCAGTTCGTCGAGTCGCTGGCGGATCTGGTTCACCAGGCGACTCCGGCCGGTCGCCTGTTGGTCATGAGCGACCAGGCGCTGGCGGAACGCCCGCAGACTTACGGGGTGGCGCTCGCCGATCTCGCGACCCGATGCGATGGTGTGATCTCCGCCGGTGAACCGGGCAAGCGTCTGGCCGCGCCGCTCCTCGATGTCCTGGATCGCTGGGATCGGGGTGCAGCCCAGGCCCCTGTCATTGGCACCTTTGCCGCGTCACTTTCGGCCTCGTACGCACCGTGGACCTACTACCCGGTCGCTCCCGGACGGCTTGAACTGGGAGTAGAGTTGCTCGCGGCCGCCGGGCAAAACATCGCCTGCCTCGACCTGGGCAAACTGGACGAACTGCAGTTTCCTGCCCGCCAGGCCGGGCCTGGAGAAGAACCAGCTCGTGGAGGCCGAGCCGGTGACCTCTTACCTGTCGCTCGGGAGCCGCTGTGGCACTATACGGCCCTCCTCTACTCCGAGCAAGATTGGTGTTCCCCCCAGGGCCGAGCCGCTGAACCCTCCCATGCTCGCTGTTTCAGCGGGCTGTATCGCGCCCTCACCGGAGCCAACATCCCGTTTCGGGTGATTAGCCTCGAACATGCGGCGAGCGACCCGGTTCTGCAGAAGACGCTCGAATCTTTCCACACTGTAATCCTTCCGGCTTTGAACCAGCTTCCAACCAGCTTCGTGCGCTGGCTCCGGCGATACGCCGAACGAGGGGGTGGGGTGCTGGTAACCTACCCCGGGGTACTGGCCGACCGTCAAAGCGAAGCCGCTCCCCTCCTGCTGGATCTCCTGGGGCTTTCCCGGGTCGATCAGCCCCAGACGGCGGAGGCCGCCTACTTCTGGCTTCAGCCTCAGGGTCTGTCCGGCGTGGCCGGCGCCGCCGCTGCCACAGGAGCCGCCGCTACCGCTGCCGTCGCGGCCGCCCCAGACGGCACTGCGGGGGGATTTGCCGCGACGGGTTCAGCGGGTACGGCCGACGGCCCCGACCTGCACGGGCTTCCCGGCGTCTTGCCCGCTTACTCTCGCTGGTTACCGGTGGACCCGGGGCGCGCTCGGGTCTGCGGGCACATTCTCGCGCAGGAGAGCGCCTGGGGAGGGGTTTCCCGTACCGGCTATCCGGCCCTGGTGGCGCATGAGCTTGGTTCGGGGGCGAACTCCGGACGCACCCTCCTTTTTACCTACCCGCTGGGAGCTTTGTATGGGAGCTTTCCCGACCCGACACTGGAAACACTGCTCGTCCGCTCGGTGGCCTGGGCTGCCCGGCGTCCGTCACCACTCATGGTCTCCGGCGAACGACCGCTGGTCGTCCGGGTGACCGCCGCCCCCGATTCGCGGCAAGTCTACGCTCATGTGACCGATGCCGAGACGGTTTTCACCACCCGGCCCTGGCTTGAACCGCCCCCTCTCCCGTCCGGTTTCATCGACCTCGAGCTTGACCGGCCGCCTCAAGAAGGAGTTTGGCTTCCATCAGGTGAAAAGGCGTCGTGGAGTAAGGTCGGGCCAGTTTCGGCCGGCCCCGACCGTTACCGTTTTCCACTTCCTAAGAGTCGCGGTCGAGCCCTGCTGGTCTTGACCCTGAGCTAGCCCGGGCTCGGAGGCGGGGCACCATCACCGGCTCAACTCAGGCACCGGCCAGACGGCGCGGCGATCGGCCTGTCCCGGGCCACGGGCCGATCCGCAGCCGGCCCGTGGCCCGGACAGGCCAACTACCCTTCCCAAAGGCCTTCCTAGCTGCTACAATCGTTTGTGACGAAAGGAGCGGAGAAGAGTGCGGTTGAAGGATGTCGCCGGCCAGCTGGGGCTTGCCCCCTCCACCGTCTCCCGGGCGCTCAACCATCCGGAGATGGTGGCCGCCGAGACCCGGATTCGCGTCTTGGAGGCCGTGCAAAAAGCCCGTTACCAGCCGGATCGCATCGCTCGGAGCCTGCGCATCCGGCAAACCTCAACCATCGGGCTGATTGTATCCGACATCCTCAACCCTTTCCATGCCGAGCTGGCTCGCACCGTAGAACAAGCGGCCCGCCAGCGGGGTTACACGGTTATCTTCGGAAACAGTAACGAGGAAGAAGAGCAAGAACGCGATTACCTCGAGACCTTCGTGTCCAGCAGGGTTTCGGGCATCATACTTGCTCCGTCTGGCAATAGCTCCGAAACGTTACGCCGGATGGTCGACCAGGGCATCGTGGTGGTACAGGTGGACCGCCTTACTCCCGGGTTGGAGGCGGACGCCGTGCTCCTTGACAACTCGCGAGGGGCTTCCCTGGCCGTGACGCACCTCATTGACCTGGGCCACCGGCGAATCGGCATGATTGCCGGGCCACAACACCTCACCACCGGAAAAGAAAGACTCGAGGGTTACAAGTCGACGCTTCTCGCCGCCGGGCTCCCCTACAACCCCGACCTCGTCTACGTGGGCAACTTTCGAGAGAGCGGGGGGTATGAGGGAACACGGGCGCTCCTGTCATTGCCCGACCCGCCCACCGCCATTCTCACCGCCAACAGCGAGATGGCCGCCGGCGCGGTCCGTGCCCTTCGGGAAGCCAACCTTGTCATCGGCAAGGACATCTCTCTCGTCACTTTCGATGATACCCGGTGGGCCCAATACATGCTCCCGCCCCTTACGGTAGTCGCTCAACCCGTGGAAGAGATCGGGCGCACCGCCGTGGACGTCCTTTTCCGGCGTCTTGAACGGCGTACTTCCCGTTCCACCATCTACACCTTGCAGCCCTATCTGATAGAACGCGCCTCGACCGGCCGGCCACCCCGGTAGGCTGCCCCGCCGCCGGCGCCCCCCACTTGAGCAGGGTTACAGTACCCACTCCCGGCCGCAGGCTTTCACTCTCACCCCGGTAAGGTCGCCGTAGAGAACCTCGATCTCCGGGATCAGTTCACCGGTAACGAAGTCCCGTCGCTCCCGATAGATCCCCCAGCCCCGGCCGGTGCTCCAGAAACACTGAAAGTCACCTTCAGGCCGGACTCGGGGGGCAAAGGACATCTCGCCCTTTGCCATGTCGAAAGTGAACCCGCTCAAGGCCACCACCAGACCCCAGCTGGCCATCGACCGCGCGTAATGGTGGCCGCATTCCACCTCATTCCAAGGGTTACGCCGCCGCCCGTCGTGCCGTTCCGCCACCGCCCGTACGATGGCGAGCGCTTCGTCGACCATTCCCTCATAAACGAGCAGCGTAGCTACCTCGTATTCGATGCCGGTCCAGACCTCGTCCGAGTATGGAAAAGGAAAGCGCGGGCGCTCGGCCCGGCCTTCCGGCCAGCTGCAGAGAACCAGCCCCTCTTCGTCGTTGAAGACATACGCTCGCCCGATGTTGATCTCTCCGGCAAAGCTCCGCCGGAAGTTCAAACGGAAGATAGCACTCGCGGCCTGTCGTACGTGCTCCGCCGGCAGGAGGTAACCGAGGCCGTAAAGATGCGCCGCAGTCTGTGCCAGCAGCTGATCCGACAAGCATCCCTGCCCGAACTGATATTTGTACTGGTTAATATCCTCGAGCCGCTGAACATAATACTCGCCGTTCCAGGTAAGCCGGTCGAGTCGTTCCGCTGCCGTCCGGGCAGCCTGCTCGTACCATGCCGCCGGCCGGGCTGCCTCGACCGTCCGGGCCATCTCGGCCATGGCCCGCAGTGCCCCGACCAAGAAGAGTCCCGTCATGGGATTCGGCCCGTAGAATTCGATGTCGTAGGTGTTGTGCTGCTGCCCGTCCAGCACCAGATCCTTGTCGGTGTCCCATACTCGCAGTGCATAGTCAAGTGCCCGCGTGGCCCCCTCCCAGTTCAGCAGCAGAAAATCGAAATCGCCGCTCAACTTCCAGTCGCGATAGAGCCTCATAATCGCTCCCAACTGGCCGTCGGCCGCGGCATGGAACTGGAATTGGTAAAGGGGTGAGAAGGCCTTCCCGACCCGGAAAGACATCTTGCCGTCCTCTGCCGTCTCCAGGGTGAATTCCTGGCGCCGCATATTCCGCTCGAGCGACGGGAAGAGGAAAGCAAGCGCCTGTTCGTAATTCCAGACATGGGTGCAGTTCCCGTGGCAACAACCTTCCCTGTCAAAGCAGCCCTCCCAACCCATGAACCAGTCGTCCTCCAGCCAGAAGCAGGTTGGGCTTCGGAGCACCGCCAGGTTGGCCGCCGCCCGATCCAGCACCTCAGGAGGCAGCGTGCTGCCGAAAAAGGCATCATGGAAGGCCAGCGTCTCCCGTTCCAGTCGCTCCAGGTTAAGGACGAGATAGCGAGCCACCTCCCAAGCATCCCCAAAGCGGGTGGCGTAGCGGTTGCGCACCACGGGATTGCCTTGATCGAGCGGCTGCCACCAGCCTCGTACACGATTTGGGAAGTACCAGGTAAGGATGAACTCGAATACCCGCTCCTCGCCCGGGGAAAGCGTGTCCCATGCCCCGAGGCTCCCCGTGTCGTACCTTCCCGGGTCCGAAGGGGTGGAATATCCCAGGTCCGTCAGGCGCCCGTCGCTAGCCAGATCGTCCCAGAACTCCTGAACATCGTCCCACCAGCTGCCCCGCAACCAGGTCCGCTTGACGGTCACCTGCGGGTGGGTGGTTGCCAGCACCAGATTGCCGAAGCTCGGATGGTCTTGGGGAATCCGGCGGGACGTAAACATTATGCCGCTCAGGCCTAATTGCCGATCCCGCCGGAACTCGTTCACGTGGCCCCCCATCAGCTGCCCCCGGGGTGCTCCCCACACGTCCGTATCTTCCATTCCCAGCGGGTTTGCCAGCGAACCGACTACGGTAACGTCAACTTTCACTGACCCGGGATTTCTCACTCGGTAACGCAGAACTGCGCCAGGGATTCCAGAATCTTCAGGATTGAGCGGAATGAAGGGCGTGAAGGCCTCAAGCGTAACCTGCACCGGCAGACTACCGTCCGCAAAGTCCACCTTGACCAACGGATACTCAGCGTACAACGTCGAATGCTCAAGGCGCGGTAGTCCACCAGCAAACTGCGGATAGATACCGTGCGAACTGGTGAACGGCGGGTTCAACCGGGATTCAAGCACCCGCACCGCGGCTTTGCTGGATTCGTCAGCCCCACCCGAGCTATTTTGCGGCCGCGCCCAGATGGCAAAGTAGGTGTTCGGCAATCTCACGCCCTTACCGGGGCGATTCTGGATCTCCCAGTCCCGGAACTCACCCCGGGCACCGAGTGACACGTTGCCCGTGCCGATCCCACCGAGCGGAAATGCTATCTCCGAGGCTGTACCTGGGAATGCTCGAAGCTTACCCGACCAGGCCCACGGAGCTCGACTGATTCTCGCATCTGCGGCGCTGTGCGACTCTCTGTTCTCCTGCAGCCAACCGACTGCTTTGGCGTCAGCATACGGATTGCTCAAGAGACTCGCCTGCCCTTCGGGTACAGTTGGAACACCGGAAAGATCGTCAGCAGCCTGCGCTGGGGTCAGCGAACCCCCAGCGATGATCAACAAGCATCCCATGGGGGTTGCGTAAAGGCGGATCAACACCCAACCTGACACGTCTAGGGACGTTCCAATCCCCCAGGGAGCGCTGCGTGTGGCAGCGTGAACATGACGTGCAGTAATGCGCCTGCAACCGTTTGTTGAGCACCTGCCCGTACTGTATCACCGGGCGCTTCGGGCGTCAACATCTTCTCTTGAAGGTCTCGGACTCACGACTCGAACTCTTCCAACATTCGTTCCTGCAACAAGGCCCATTCGGAGCAGCTCATGCGGTCGTGTAGACCGGCCCGGAGCGGCTGCGATGCCCTTTTCCCCGAACCCGGCGAAGGGTTGACAGAAAGACATAAACTGCACTATAATGAAGGTGCCACAATCGATTGCACAATCAAGGAGGACTCACATTGTCCAGGGTGCCGAAAGCCGCGGTACTGACGTCGGTTAAGTTCGTATAATGTCTACGTAATGAACCCGGCGGTCGAGCGGCAAAACGAGCAGGGTGACAGTGTGACCAACATCCAACGCAAAGGAGTCTTCGTGATGGCAACGAAACCCAGGATCGGTATCCTGACCTTTTCCGACGGGCGGGAGTACGCCCACGCTCCCCAAATCCAGGAGAACAAGACGTTTGAAACCCGGTTGCGCCGGGCGCTGGAAGCGGCCGGCATCGACGTGGTGACCGGTGAACTGGTCTGGACGAACGAGCTGGCCGCCTCCGAGGGCAAGAAACTACAGGCCGCCGGCTGCGAGGCCACCATCTTCAATTACGCCGTCTGGGCTTTTCCGCAGTTCAGCGTGATGGCTAGCCGCTTTGCCCCCGGACCTTTCCTGCTCTTCGGGCAGGTCAACCCCTCCAAGCCGGGCATGGTCTCGGTCCTGGCCGCGGCCGGGGCCCTCGACCAGATCGGCGTCGCTTATCGCCGGGTCTTCGGTGAGATCGAGAACCCGGAGGTTTTGCGCCAGGTAGTCTCTTTCGCCCGCGGGGCCCATGCTGCGGCCGCGCTCCGGGGCGAAACCTTCGGTCTCTTCGGCGGTCGCTCCATCGGCATCAACACCGCCGTCGCCCCCACCGACCTCTGGGCCAAACAGTTCGGAGTGGACGTAGAACACGTAGACCAATGGGAGATCGTGCGTCGCGCCGAAGAGTGGATGAAGAAGCCGGAAGTGCTGGCGGCGCAGCAGTGGCTAGAAAGCAAAGTGCGGAAAGTTCATTATGACGGGCAGCAGCTTACGCCCGAAAAGCTCCGGCTGCAGATCGCGAGCTACTATGCCGTCCGTGACATCGTGCGTGAACGCCATTTCGCCTTCACCGGCATCAAAGCTCAGCCGGAGCTGACCGAACACTTCGTCACCGCCGACATCGCCGAAGCCTTCCTGAACGATCCTTATGATTTCGACGGGCCGCACGAGCCGATCGTCTGCTCGACTGAGGCGGACATGGACGCCGCTTTGACGATGGAGGTGTTCAAGCACCTCGCCGGGACGCCGGTGCTCTTTGCCGACGTTCGCCACTACTTTGCGGACATCGATGTTCTGGACCTGGTCAACTCCGGCGAACACGCAACTTACTTTGCCGCCCGCAGCTTCGATCCGGACGAGAACCTAGCGCACGTGGAGCTAAAGCCGCAGGGTTTCTACTTCCCCGCCGGAGGAGCGGCCGTCTTCCACATCGCCGCCCCCGGGGAAGTGACCTTGGCCCGCATGAGCCGGAAAGATGGCCGCTACCGGATGCACATCCTGAAAGGGGAGTTTGTCCGTCTCGACCCGGACGATGAGGCCCGCCGCGTTGCCAGCGTGCAGGACAACTGGCCCCACGCCTTTACCAAACTGGCCTGCAGCATCGATACTTTCCTGCAGAACTTCCCGGCCAACCACATCCATGGCGTCTACGGGCAGTGGATCGACGAGCTGGTTGCCTTCTGCCACAACACCGGAGTCGAACCGATCGTCTTATAGCATGGCTTATAGCGTGGCGTAGCGGTGCACAACAAGCAGAGCCAAAACCAGTAAAGTTCGTGAGAGGCAGGGAGTTTAGATGAGCAGTCCGCTGAACCGTCTTTTCGTTCTGAAACCCGCCCGCACTCTCCGGGTCTCCAGCTACGATCGCAGCGGCGGGAATGCTGATTCCATCCGTATTCCTGCCGGGCAGACCGCTGTGCTGGCAGATATCAAGGGAGCTGGGGTCATCCGGCACATTTGGTTCACGATTGCCGCGCCCGACCCGCTCTTTCGCCGGCATGCAGTACTGCGCATGTTCTGGGACGGAGAAGAGCGTCCCAGCGTCGAGTCACCGCTGGGCGATTTCTTCGGACAGGGCTGGGGAGAAAAGTACAACTTCGTCAGTTTTCCCCTGGCTGCCGCTCCCAGAGAGGGCAACGCCCTGGTCTGTTACTTCCCCATGCCCTTTGCCCGCTCTGCCCGGATCGAAGTGGAAAACCAGTCGGAGCAAGACGTTCACGCATTCTATTATTACATCGATCATGAACTGTTTCCGAGCGAGGCCGAACTGCTGGCCGCGCACGGTACGAGCGGCCGGCTGGCATACTTCCACGCCTGGTGGAACCGGGAGATTACCGGGCCCGACCAGGAGGTCGCCGGGGGACGCGAAAACGAGTGGGCAGTGCTGGGACCATTCCCGCCCCACCCGACCGACGCCGGTAACTAACTCTTGATCGATGCCGAGGGCGAGGGACACGTGGTCGGAGTGAACTACTACGTCGACTGCCCGACCCCCATCTGGTACGGCGAGGGCGATGATATGTGGCTGATCGACGGGGAGGAGTGGCCGGGGTCACTCCACGGCACAGGAACTGAAGACTTCTTCAACTGCTCCTGGAGTCCTAACGAGACCTACCTTCATCCGTATTTTGGCTACGCTCGTGTGCCGCGCCAGAACACGGGCTGGCTTGGTCGGACCCATGCGTATCGCTTCTTCCTGGAGGATCCGATACGGTTCAAGAGGTCGATCAAGGGCAGCATCGAGCACGGGCACGCCAACGTGCTCACCCTCGACTTGTCCAGCGTCGTGTACTGGTATCAGACCGAGCCTCACAAGCCCTTCCCGGCGCTGCCGCCGGCCAAACAACGGGAGAACATGCCGGAGATCGGCGCGGTTGAAATCCACCGCTGGCGGCATGCCTGGCGAGAAACGCTACTCAAGGCCCGGCAGGGCAAGGAAGTGCCGGTCCTCTGGGGCAACGAGCCCCTGCCGTAGCAGCAAAGAGGAAGGAGAACAAAGAGGAAGGAGAACCCTAATGGCTGAGGCCGAAGTGCGTTTCAGTAATCCTGAAGCAAGGCAGGTCCTGGTTCAAGTGCTCGTCCCGCCCGACCTTCAAGAGGCCAGCCGCCTCATCATCCACGACTTGCCGATGATGGTCGAGGGGACAGTGCTACGCATGGGCGGCATTGGCGGAGTGCAGACGGTGCCGCAACTTCGCCGGCAGGGGTACGCCCGGCAGATGCTTTCGTCAGCAGTTCAGTACATGCGGGAAAATGATTACGACGTGTCGGTACTCTTTGGTATTCACAACTTCTACCACCGCTTCGGGTTCGTTACGAGCCTCATCGAAAGCCGGATAACAGTACCCACTCGCCTCGCCGAAAACGCCGCCGGTTCCAGGATCAACGCCACCGCTAGCGCCGAAGTCAACACCACTACCGGCGCAGGAGCTGACGCCACCGCGCTCCTTTCCATCCGGCCCTACGATCCCGAACGGGATCTCGACGCCGTGCTGCGGCTTTATGTCGCCAAGAACGCTCACCGGGTCGGCCCGCTCCTGCGTTCACCCGACCGCTGGTGGGGCTTCCGGCTGGGCTCGACCTGGGGACGGCAGACCGATGTCTTCGTAGCAGTCAGGGAGAAACCGAATGAAAAGGAGAACGGGAAGGGGGAGGAGCTGGTCGGATACTTCCTTCTGGATCGTGCCGATGAGGAAGTGACCGTACCGGAGGTGGAAGCAGTCGACGCGGCGACCCTCGAGGCCATTCTCGCCCACCTCGCCCGGCTCGCCGTGGAACGCCGAGTCGACCATCTCACCTTCCACATTCATCCTGACGCGGACATGGCGCGCCTTTTGCGGTTTTACGGTTCAGAGGTGACGGTAACGTACTCGTTCGACCGGGGGCCGATGGCCCGGATCATCAACCTGGAAAGCACTCTCCGTAAACTCCTGCCCGTATTGAACCGTCGGCTGGCCCAAGGTGCCGCCGCTCCCGGCGCCGCTGCTGCTCGCGCCGACGCTACTGCCGGTGCTGCAGGGGCCACCGGGGTTGATGCTACCGCCCCCGCTACTCCCACCGCCAGTGGCGTCACCCCTGCTACTGCTGCCACGCCCTCCGCCGTCAAGGCCGGAGACGTGCCCGGGGTCGGTGCCGGAACCGAGCCTCAAGGCCGGTTCTCCGGGGAGAGATTCGAGCTGGGTCTCGTAATCTGGGACGCGAACTCGGCCAGGCCCGATCTGAGCAGCCCCGGCGCCGGTGCGCACTGGCAGGCAGTTCGCCTCCGATTTGGCTTAACCGGAACACCCGATTCGTCCCGATGGGCAGCACCTGCCATAGTGATAGAGGAGGTAGAAGCGGCCGGCAGCGGAATCCAGGCCGCACAGGACACCAGCGGGCCTGCACCGGCCGCCGAAGCGAGCCTGCCGCCCTCCAGCGTGGAACGGGTGGTTCACAGGCTGGTCCAGGAAGGAGTGGCCGCGGTAAGCCTGCCCCAGGAGCTATTCACACAGCTCCTTTTGGGCTACCGCTCGGTGGATGAGGTCTTCGAAGCGAAAGCAGTGAGGATCACTGAGACGCCGGCCGCGGTACGCGAACTGTTCGCTCTTCTCTTCCCGCCCCGCCAACCTTACCTGCCCCGGGCGGATCGCTTCTAGGAAAAGAAGCAGGACTTTGCCCTCCACCGCGTTCCACCGCAGCACCGCCCGCTCCCGGCATGGGTTTGCGGTCACGGCAGGCAGTCGAAGCCCTGCTCCCGAAAGTGAGCATCGAAAGCAAAAACCCTGCGTATCCCCAATTGGCGCATTATCTCAAAGCTCGTGCAGTCTACGAGGCTAAGGCTACGCCGGCCCGCAGTGATCAAAGCAGCTGCAGCTCGCAAATGTAGGTCGTGGTCCACCCATTCGACTCTAAGCAGGGGGAAGATATCCTCATGAAAAGCTCTCATTGCCTCCATCCCCAGCCGGCTTTGAACCAGGGCATAGGTCTCGACCAGGACAGAGCTACTGCAAACTAGCGGGGTCTGCCCGGTCAGGAGGTCCGTCCACACACGGCGAGCTCGTTCATGATTTTCGTCGTCAGCGTTGAGGACCGCAAGGAAAGCCGAAGTATCCACGTATATCCTCACTTGTAACTCTCCTCCAGGTAATTGTCATGGTTGGTGGCAAGGTCCCGCACGCCGGATCTGAACCGCCCTGCTGCGGCGATCGCCCGCTTGATACGATCCTCCATCTCGGCCCCTCCCGACGTGGCGATAAGAAGCTGAACCCCCTCGCGTATGAGCTCTGCCACCGAGACTCCACGGGCGACTGCCAGTCGTTTCAGCGCTCTTGATTGCTCGTTCGTAAGTTGAACCTGCGTGCGAACCACGGTTCATCCCCCCGGTGTGACTACGTGCTTACATTTATGATACCATGGTGGCATGGAGCCGGAATAGTATATCGAACCCACGGCAACTACGCTGCCGCCCCGACCACCCCGCCAGCCGCTGCTGTCTCTACCCGGTCCCGCTGCATGAGCAAGGGTTCTGTGGATCGAAGGCGAACATTAACTCGATCGCCAGCACCAGGAGAAGGGACATGAGCAGGGTCGTCCATTACTGCTACTGCACACTCTCGCCCGAAGTGGTGGACTACGAGCCCCCCGTGGCTCCGATCCGGGTACTGGTGGCCTGGTCCGAGCGCGGAATATGCCGTATCGACCTGGGCGGCGCCGCCCCTCCTGGCCAGGGCCAGATCGAGTTCCGGCGATACGACTCGCGTCAGGTCGAGTTGACCAGGCTCTTGGAGGAATGGCTCGCGCGCGGAGACGACCCGGCCATCACCGCTATTCCGCTCGACCTGAGTGGCCTTACGCTGTTTACAAAGGAAGTCCTCTCGACCGTCAGGACCATACCACGCGGTGAGATCCGCTCCTATCGCTGGGTTGCCCGAGAGATCGGCCGCCCCCGGGCCATTCGGGCGGTAGGTCAGGCATTGAGGGCTAATCCGATCCCGCTGTTGATTCCCTGCCATCGAGTCGTGCCGGCAAGGGGGGGCGTGGGCGGATACTCGGGTGGTATGGGGCCCGAGTTCAAGAAATGGCTCCTTCGCCACGAGGGGATCACTCCCCCGTTCCGCCCCCGGTACTGACGGCCGGCAGCCTTCTCGCGCCGGGCCGGGTGGTCCGGGCCGCGCCGTTCCCTTCTGCTTGCTGCTTGAGCGTTGCCCCCGGCGCTGGCCGAGCAGGCGGCCGGCCGGAGGAGCGGCCTGTTCCCCGTTCTCCCAGCTCAGCCTACCCCCAGCCGGCCGCGGCCGTCTTCATTTTTCTCTGGCCAGGATCTTGTTGACCTGCTCTTCCGCTTCCGCCAGGGCTGCCTCCGGGCTCTTCTGCCCGGCTACGGCCTCGGCGATGCGAGAACCGAGCGCCGCCGTCCATTCGTTCCAGGTGGAGGTGAACTGCATGTCTACCAGGCCGCTACTGCTTTCTTGCAGGGTTTCCAGGAGCCGGTAGGGCCGTTGATTCGGGCGAATGAACAGCGGGATGGCAGGTTTGTAAACCGGCAGGACTACCTGATTGGCCCCGAGGATTTTCTGCCCTTCGGTGATGATGAAGTGCAGCAGTTCCCAGGCTGCGTCCTTGACCCGGCTTTGAGCATTGATGGCAAAGCCAACCGTGTTGGTCACCGCCGCCCGTTGCTTTCCTTTCGGTAGCGGGGCTACGTCCCAGGCAAACTTGGCAACCTGGCGAAGGCTCGCAAATGGGTTGGGAAAGATGGAAAAATCCATCGCCAGGGTCTCCTTGCCGAAGTCCCAGTTGGAGTCAAAGTATAGCTGAACCGGCGGCGCCGAGCGGTCCTTTTGTACGATATCGGCCATGAATCGTACCGCCTCCACGCCGGCCGGGGTGTTGAAAGCGGCCCGAGTCTTGTCCGCGTTGAGAGGGCGCACTCCGTTTTGGGCAAAGAAGTTCATCCAGGAAGCATGCCCGTAGTATTCCGGTGCCACGTACATGTACATGCCGTACCGGCGTACCTGGTCGCCGGAACGGAGGGTCAGCTTCGCGGCGGCCTGACGCAGGTTCTCCCAGGTCCAGCTGGCATCGGGCACGGCCAGTGCAGCCTGCTCGAAAAGATCCTGGTTGTAAAGCAGCCCGACGAAGTCGAACGCATCACCCATCCCGTAGATACGCCCGCGATAGCGGAAAATGTCCCCGGTCGGTAGGAAATCGTTTGTGTTTACCTTCGATCGCTCAAGGTAGGGCTGCAAGTCCAAAAGGGCCCCCGACCGGGCCAGGTGGCCAAAAAAGCCCCACTTACCTTGAACACGTCAGGAGCCAGTCCGGCTGCGAACTGCGCTTGCAGCCTGGTAAGGTACGGCCCGAAGTCAGGGCCTGGTTCAGGGACGACGTCGATGTCGGGGTGGGCCTTCTCAAACGCTGCAATCACTGGTTCGTACGGGTCCGGAGGCCCCCACATCATAAACCTTACCTTGGTCTTGGCCAGGACGGCCGGGCCGGCACCTCCGGCCAAAACGACTATCGCTACCAGGCCGATGACGAACGCGGACAGGTTTCTACGGACCATCGAACTCCCTCCTTGTGCTTTTTGTACCATAGTGATGCTATCGATTCCAGAAGGACGTGTCAACCCCGGCCCGCCCGAAGCCGGAGGCCGGCCTCGCGCCGGCCGTCGCCTCAGCGGGCCAGGTTCACCATGGCAGGGAAGATCTGCGCCAGGGCCGGGTAAAGCCGGCGGTAGACTGCGTAACCCTCGTCGTAGCGGGCCTGGTGGGCAGCATTCGGCTCTACCGTACTCTTCACCCGCACGCAGGCCCGAGCGGCCTCGGCCACCCCCGGGAACGCCCCGGCGCCCACGGCGGCTAGCAACGCAGCACCATAGGCCGGACCTTCGTCTACGGCGGGGATCTCCAGGGGCACGCCCAGCACGTCGGCCAGGATCTGCCGCCAGACCGGGCTCTTGGCACCACCGCCGATGGCCCGTAGCGGGCCGATACCGCTGCCGACGTCCCCGGTCGCCCCTTTGGACTCGGTGCCACCAGCAGTACCGTCGCCGCTCACTAATGGCCGAATGAGCTCGAGCGAGTCCCGCAGGCGGTAGGCCACGCCCTCCATCACCGCCCGCACCAGATGGGCCCGGGTGTGATCGAGGGCCAACCCGATCCATCCCCCGCGGGCGAAGGGGTCGGCGTGGGGGGTACGTTCGCCGTTCAGGTAGGGAAGGAAGAAGAGCCCGTCACTGCCCGGCCGGACCCGGGCCGCCTCGGCGTCCATTAACTCATAAACCGTCGCCTGGCCGCCCGTTGCCTCCTGGCCGTCCGGCTCGCCCGGTAAGCCCGGCACGTCCGGCATGCCCGGCGCGCCCGGCCGGCCCTGCCCGCCCCGCACTACCTGATCGCGCAGCCAAGCGTACGATAGCCCGGCGGATAACATGACTCCCATCAGATACCAGGCGTTCGGCACCGCATGCGAGAACGAGTGGATCCGGCCGCCGGGATCGATGCGGAACCGGTCCGACTGAACCAGCACCACCCCCGACGAACCGATGCTGACCAGCCCCTGGCCCGCCTGAACCACTCCCGCCCCCACCGCGCCGCAGGCATTGTCCGCCCCGCCCGCCACCACCGGTATCCCCGCCGGTAGCCCGGTGGCCGCCGCTGCCTCTGCCGTCAGCCTTCCCGCCACCTCATGAGAGGCAACCAGCGGGGGCAGAAGGGACGGACGCAGCCCCAGGAGTTCCGCCAGCCCGGTGTCCCACCGCCCGCGGCCCACGTCCAGAAGAAGCGTCCCGGCCGCATCGGAGAGATCCATTGCCATTTCCCCGGTCAACCGGTAGCGCACGTAATCTTTGGGCAGCAGAAGGGTGGCCGCCCGGTCCAGGTTTTGCGGTTCGTGTTTGCGAAGCCAAACCAGTTTCGGGGCGGTAAATCCGGCGAGCGCCGGGTTACCCGTTCGCCGCAGGAGTTCATCCCTCCCAACTGCCGCGGTGATCTCCTCGCATTCCGGTTGCGTGCGCACGTCGCACCACAGGATCGCCGGCCGGACTACCTCCCCCCGGCTATCGATCAGAACTGCACCGTGCATTTGGCCGGAAAACGAAAGCGCCCGCACCGGAATCGACCGGCCTGCCTGGCACAGCAGATCGCCAATGCTGGCCACGGTCGCCTGCATCCAGTCTTCCGGATCTTGCTCGGCCCAGCCGGGTTGCGGTGTGTAAAGCGGGTAACTCCTGCTCGCCGCCGCCACCACCCGGCCGGCTTCGTCCACCAGTAACGCTTTGACGCCGGAAGTCCCGATATCTATGCCGATGAAGTGCGCAACCCGCGTCGACTCGTCGGTGAACTGCAAGCCTCCCGGGTTCAACGCTGCCATGAAGCTACCACCTCTTCGGAAGGCAAGAACACGTCTGGAAAAGAGGGTTCGCCCCCGCCCGTGCTTCTCCTTTGCCGCGGTAAGGACCGGATGCTACAGGAGTCGAGACCAAAACATGAGCGGGAAGGATTCGGCCCGCGTCTAGTGAACCTGAAGTCAGCAGTATACAGGCGCCGGCAACGAACGTAGCCGGTCTCGCCGGCAGGAGCACGGCGCCGGGCGGCCTGTTCGAGGGGGCGCAGGCATGAGAAAGACCGTGCCGGCAGTCCTGATTTGGGCTCTATGTTTCATCCTGCCTGCGGTAGCGGCGAGTCCCGTGGTGGCCGCCGCCGCGGGCACCGGCCTTCCCACCTGGGCAGCCCATCTGACGCTTTCTACCTCCGCTACGGCTGACCCGGGGAGCCGGCCGCTTACATCCAATCGAAGTGATCTTAAACTCTGGTTCGAGTACGAGAGCGCCTGGCAGCTGTCCCGGGCCCTCGTCCCGGTGGGTGTACGCCTGGCGGTCGGTCGGGGAGCGCCAGCCCTGAGTCTCGGGGATCCGGCCGGCAATCTCTTTTTGACTTCCTCTGCCCCACCCTACCCGTTCGCTTACTACCGGCTGACGATGCCCCTGTCGCTCGCCCGGACCGCTGCCGGGTCCTCCCTCACCCCCACAGCTACCTACACCCGGCTGTGGGGTGACCTCACGCAAGCCCCGGACGAGCGGCGATGGCTGGGGGTTCACTACCTGCAGGTCAGACTTCTTCCCCATCTCACGCTGGGCGCCGGCGAAGCCGTGCTCTTCGATACCCGTTTTACAGGGGACATCGCCTATACAGTCGTACCGCTTCTTCCATACTATCTGGCAAAGAAAATCCCCGGGCTCCCCAGCAATCATGACAACTCGCTTTTCTTCCTTGATGCTTCGGGCAGGTTCACCGGCAGCAACACCACCTTCTATGCTTCTTTTCTTGTGAAC
The DNA here is from genome assembly GCA_012839805.1 of Bacillota bacterium. Classification (GTDB taxonomy): domain Bacteria; phylum Bacillota; class Limnochordia; order Limnochordales; family DUMU01; genus DUMU01. The sequence continues at coordinate 50,885 of DUMU01000016.1, forward strand.
GAGTTCCCCATGCACCCCGGCGCCGGCAACCCCGCGCTTTACGCCTGGCAGGCCAAGCTCCAGCAGCAGCTCTCTTCCGGAGTCGGCCGGCCGGATCGCGAGGAGGCCGGTCGCCTTTTCACGGCCGAGTACACCCAGGTGCGCCACCTGGCCTATAGTAACGGCAACCGGGCCCTGGTCTACGGTTACCAGGGTCTTCCCCTCGGTTACCCTCGGGGCTCGGACCTCGATCGATTCGAACTGGGGCTGACACTGGACGAGGGGTTCCTCGGTGACACGATCCGCATCGAGCAGCTCCAGCTCTTTGTCCAACGGCAGGGAGAAGGCAAGCTCGACGATTGGCCTCAGAACTGGGATGAGTGGCGTCAACGGCCCTTCCTCACGGGTACGGTCGAGACCTGGGCCGGCACCGGCCTGCGTCTCGGAGGTGAGCTCACCTCCCGGCGCCAGCCGGCTTCCGAGGACCGGTGGCCGCAGGTCTCGCCGGGTAACGGCCCGGCCCGGATGGTTTCTTCGGAGTGGCACATGACCGTCTCCGCCGGTCCGGCCTGGAATCTCGAGCATCGCCAGGGTGAGCAAGGTTTCCGGATCGAAGCTACGGTCTCCTGGTCTTGGAGTCTTTAACCGGCCTTACGCTTGCTCGCACCACCAGCCGGAAAGGTATCCACTCATGCCGCGGTCCGGTATGGCCGGCCGGTTCCCGTTCCCCGTCTCCGGCTGCTGGCACTTTCGCTTGTCGTTCACCAATGCGGGCCAGGAGGAGTTCCACTCCCCGGCGGCCCATCTCGTAGCAGGGTTGGTGGAGAGTAGTTAGTTCGGGAGTGACCCAACTGGCCGCCGGAATGTCGTCGACGCCCACGACCGATAGGTCGTCAGGAACACGTATCCTGGCCGCGCTCGCCGCTTTGAGGATGCCGATGGCCATGAGGTCGTTGGCGGCGATGACCGCGGTGGGGCGAGGGTTTTGCGAGGCGATAACGCCGAGCGCTTGCTGGCCTCCACTCAGGCGCAGGTCACCGGGGATGACCAGCTCGGGGCGGAAGGTTAGGCCGGACCGCTCGAGCCCCAGGCGGTAACCCTCCAGGCGTCGTACGGCCGCCGGTAGATCACCGGGGCCTCCGACGAATGCGATTCGTTCGTGCCCCTGGCTGAAAAGCCATTGCACCAGGTCGGCCATGGCCTCACGATTGTTGGCATCCACCCGGTCAATGGGAAGATCCCACTCATCCTCGTCCCGGTCCACCATCACCATGGGTAATTCACACTTGCGCAACGCCTCGGCGAGTCCGGGCGACAGTTCACGGCCGCTGATGAAAAGGAGCCCGTCGGCACGCCGCTGGCGCACCAGACGAAAGAAGGCTGCCTCCTCACGAGCCCAGTCGCCGCTGGTGATGGTGAGCGAGTATCCGGCCGCCGCCGCCGCCTCCCCTGCCCCCCGCAGGAACGGGGCGAAGAAAGGGTCACCCACGTCGGCCACGACCACCCCGATGTTTTCGGTGCGGCCGCGGGCGAGGCCCCGGGCGGCAGCATCCGGCTCGTAGCCGAGGGCCCGGGCAGCCGCCAGAACCCGCTCCCTAACGGCCGCCGGGGTGCCGGTGTAACCGTTGAGCACCCGGGAGGCTGTGCTCCGGGAGACTTGCGCCAGTCTTGCTACGTCCATGATTGTCGGCACGTGTACCACCTCTTCCAGCCGGGTTGGAGGGAGCGCTCCCACCCACACCATCATGCAGTGTTCGGCGTGGGATGAGCAAGTCCTGCGGGCGGGGAAAGCAGGGCCCGGGCCGCTCGCCGGCGGTGGCAACTGTTTCTCGCGCGACCGGCGTATCGGCTTTCAACCCGGGTCGTTCCCGAATCGTTGCCGTACCAGCGCCAGCCGCTCCTTCTCCCCCAGGACGAGCAGCGTATCCCCCGGTTCGATGCGGGTTTTGCCGGTCGGTACCAGGTACGCGTTATTCCGATGAATCAGCACCACCAGCGTTGATTCGGGAAGCCCCAGTTCCTCCAGGGCCAACCCGATGACCGGGGAATTGGTGGGGATCGAGTACTCGCACAGTTGCGTCCTATTCTCTTCTACCGGCACCAACTCCAGCGGGTGCCGTCGTCGTCTCTCTTCTTCTGCCGCCACCCCTAGCCAGCGGGCCACGAACGGCACGGAACTCCCCTGAAGCAGGGTAGAAGTAAGGACTACGAAAAACACCATATTGAATATGAACTGCGCACGCTCGATTCCCGCCAAAAGCGGCAAAGTAGCCAGCACGATTGGTACCGCCCCCCGCAGTCCCACCCAGGAGACCAGCGCTTTCTCCGGCAGGCTCATGCGAAAGAAGCTAAGGGTGGTAAAGACCGCTACCGGGCGAGCCACCAGCATCAGAAAGCCCGCCAGCAGTAGCCCCCGACCGGCAATGGCGACTACCTTGGAGGGAAACGCCAAAAGCCCCAGGGTCAGGAACATGAGGATCTGCATGAGCCAGGCCACGGAATCGTAGAAACGCATGAGATTCCGCTTGGGGGGCACCTCCGAGTTGCCTATGACCATGCCGGCCACATAGACGGCGAGAAAGCCACTACCACCCAAGATGGCGGTAGCGCCGTAAGTAAGGAGGACGATGCCCAAGGTAAGGACGGGGTAAAGCCCCTCGTAGCCAAACTTGACACGGTGGAGGAGTACGACGCTCAGCCGTCCGAGCCCGTAGCCGGCCAGACCTCCTACGGCCATTTGCAGGATAAAGAACGGGATCAAGCCGATCGGGCTAGCTTCCGGCCTCGTCAACAGTTTAACGAACCCCACTGTTAGGAAAACCGCCATGGGGTCGTTTGTTCCTGACTCGAGCTCGAGCAGGGGAGTAAGCTTCCCTTTTAACGCCGCCCGGCGTGCCCGCAACACGCTGAAGACGGCCGCCGCGTCGGTGGAGGATATGACCGAGCCGAGCAGCAACCCCTCAACCGGTGAGAGATCCAGCGCGAGCCAGGCAAACAAGCCCACGGCCAAAGCGGTGACGAGCACGCCTAGCGTAGACAGGGCAATGGCGGGCCGCACACACGGGCGGACGAAAGACCATTCCGTATCGAGGCCGCCCGCAAACAGGATCAGGGCCAAAGCGGTCACGCCCATGGCCTGGGCCAGCCAAGGGTCATCAAAGTAGATGCCGCCCGGCCCCTCCGAGCCGGCCACCATGCCGATTACCAAAAAGAGGAGCAGGGCCGGTACGCCCATTTTCTCCCCCAGCCTGCTCGCGCCGACGCTCGCGATGATCAGCAGCGCGAGTGCGAGGAGCGTTTGTTCGAGGGGGACGCTGCGTATCGCTTCGACCAAATCAGCTTGTGCTGTCATGTGCTTACCGGTCAACCCCTCGTGCTACCCTGGCCGGTGATTCGTTGAGCCTAGATACCCGCTCGTTTTCTCTTTCTTTCCTTGACATCCTCCCGCGGGGTCGGGATACGCATAGGGGGTACTCTCCTCTTGGGACAAGTCGTCGGAGTACCGACCCCAGCAAATGAGGAGAGCCCCCGCGGACAACGTCCTGCATCGGACAACGCTCAGAAAAAGCTCGGCGGCTCACCTGCCGATGCCGTCGGGTAGCAGCGGACCTCTAGGTTGTCGACAGGTTGCAGCATTTCCTTTGGGTCCGCCACCGACAAGTGCGGCCGTGGCGGCCAGCTGCTTCCGACCGATGGGTAGTCCGTCTAGGATAGAATTGGGTTCGCACAGCCGGATGAGACAGGCAGCATGATGAAGAGATGAAGGCTCAGACAGTCACTACCGCCGGACGAAGGAGCGTGAGTTGGCATGAGGAAAGGGCTTTTCCGGGTTCTCGTCTTAAGCGCCGGTCTTGTTGCTTTCACGTCGAGCATCACTCTTGTTCGAGTTGACGCCTTCGCGGCAGCAGGCTCCGCTGCTCCCCCCGCCACCGCGGAACCGTCCATGAAACCTGCCGGAGCAAATCTCCGGATCATACGGGATCTCACGTATGCCACGGTGGACGGTAAAGCACTGCTTCTCGACCTGTACTTGCCTCCGGAACCGGCAGGCCCGCTGCCGCTTATAATTTGGGTTCACGGCGGAGGCTGGCGCAGCGGCAGCAAAGAGAATCCCCGGCTTGCCCTCGAGATGGTATACCGGGGATACGCGGTGGCCAGCATCAACTACCGTCTCAGCCAGGAAGCTGTCTTTCCGGCCCAGATTCAGGACGTGAAAGCAGCCGTACGCTGGCTCCGTGCCAATTCGTCTACCTACGGACTCGACCCTGACCGATTCGGAGCGTGGGGGAGTTCGGCCGGCGGGCATCTAGTCGCACTGCTCGGAACCTCCGGGGGCGTCGACCTTTTTGACCGGGGCGGCGGCAACTACAACCAGTCCAGCCGTGTTCAGGCTGTAGTAGATTTCTATGGTCCAACCGACTTCCTGCAGATCAACTCCATGCCGGAGGCCGGCAGCTTCCGGCAGAGACCAAGTGCGGCTAGCTCGGCCGTATCGTTGCTGCTGGGTGGTCCGATTGAGGACAATCTGGATAAAGCGGCCGCCGCCAGCCCGATTACCTACGTCACGCCCGATGATCCGCCCTTCCTGATCGTTCACGGCCAACAGGATCGTACCGTGCCCTACCAGCAGAGCGTACTCTTCTACAACGCACTCCGCCGGGCCGGTGTCGAAGCCACCCTGGTAATCCTCCCCGAAGCGCAGCACGGAGGACCGGCTTTCAGCGACCCCCAGCTTTTAGAACAGATCGCCGGCTTCTTTGATCGCCATCTGCGACCAGACCAGCCCTGAGCAGAGGGGGGCGCTCCTCGCCCCCCCCTCAACAACTGCCCAACCGCCTCTCGCGACGCCCCGGTGCCGGCTGCCATCATCGTTACTGCTTGAGCAGCCCCAGTATGTACTGGATCCGGACGTTCGCCTGGGCTAGCATCGCCATGGCCGACTGTAGCAAAATCTGGTGCTTGGCGAGCTCCGTGGCCTCGGCGGCCATGTCCGCATCCTCGATCCGTGAGCGAGCCGAGGTGATATTCTCTCGGGACACCTGAAGAACGTTTATCGTACGCTCCAGGCCACTTTGCAAAGCCCCCACGTGCGCCCGTTCTTTCGACAGCCGGGCAATCGCCGCGTCCAGGCTCGCAATGGCGCTTGTCGCGTGTCCCACCGTATCCACCAGCACGCCCTTCTCCACGGTTGCCGGCGTGGTCAGCCGCCCGTCCGCCCCAACCGTCGCTGCCTGCGATTCCCTGGTGACAAGGCCGATGACGTTCGTGCCCCAACCCGCCTCGCCCGCCAGAACCCGGTTCATCAGTTCGGGATTCCAGGTCAACCTGGCTATGCCTGCAAACGTTACCGAACCGCTATCGTCCGTTACCGCCTGAGTTGCCACCGTCTTCCCGTCCATGTCCACCAGGCTGAAGGATATACCGTCGATCTCCAGCTGTGTATCCGGCGGCCATTCGTAAGCCTGTTGTGTCCCGGAGACGGTTGCCGCTCCGATGCCCGGGGGCGGGACGATGCCGTTTATGGCGGTGACCACCTCATTCCACGTAGCATCCACCTCGCCCCGGTCGTTCCGTCCCAATACCACCGTCAGCAAACTCTGGGCGCCGTCGTACGTGGCGGTGGTTTGCACCGGGTTAGCACGTGTGATGACTGGAGTCGTTCCGATCTCGCTTGCCGTCTGGCTACCATCACCCGTGACGCCCGCCTCAATCCCGGTGGTATCCTTCACTGCGTTGATCGCCAGCGCTACGTCGTTCCAGGTCGCATCGATGGCACCCGTGTCATCAGTTCCCAAAGTAATTGTAAGCTTCTGCGCCACCTCATCCCAGGTAACGCTGGTTTCACTGTTAGGGGATCCCGACTTGAGGAACTCAATGTTGAAGTCTCGCGCTGTGGTAGTCGTAAACTCAAGCGTACACTGGGCACTTACCATTAAGGTAGCAACATACTCTGTAGGTTCACTGCTATTCACTATTGCTAAACGGAACTGCTTGGGGGAAACGCTCGTCAGCGTCAGATTACCGTCCGCTGTGCTCACTGCCCCGCCAGAGCTAATGAGCTTCACCTCGTAGGCACCGGAAGGCACCGAAGACGGTTCAATGATCGAAACTTCATCGATACGGTCGCCTTCGATCACATACCCTTGAACTCCGGGCGTAAGGCCGAGCGATTTCGCGTCCACCGGTGCCAGGTCCACGTTCAAAGTCGTGCCGGCATTCGGACCTATCTGCAAGGAAGCATTGGTCAAGCCGCCACCGAGCAGATTCTTCCGGTTGAACTCGGTCTGGTTCGTGGTGCGGGATAGCTCTTCGGCCAGCTGATCGATCTCTTGTTGGATCGCCAACCGGTCCTCCCAGGTGAGGGTGCCGCTCGCCGCCTGCACGGCGAGTTCCCGCATGCGCTGCACTATACCGTGCATCTCTCCCATGACGGCATCCGCCGTCTGGAACAGGGAAACGCCGTCCTGGACGTTGCGGAGGGCCTGGTCCGTGCCGGCGATCTGGGCCTGCATGCGTTGGACGATGGTGAGACCGGCCGCGCCGTCGGCCCCGCGGTTGATGCGAAGTCCGGTAGAAAGCCGCGCCAGTGCCTTCGTCAGCCGTTGGTCGTTCCGGCGCAACGTGGCCAGCGCTCGGAAAGCAACCGTGTCGGTGTTGATCCTCAAGCCGATGCCTCCTTTCACCAGCAGGCTGAAGGGCAGCCACCCATGAATTGGGTAGCTATCCTGCTGACTCCAGGAATGGCATCGGCAGCAAGCCGCGGCAGGTTTAACCACCCCGGCAGGCCGGCCCCGCAGGCTTGACCCGGCACGACCGGCCCTGCCGCCTGGCGGGGGCCGGCGGGCAACCGGATAGCGGGCCTGGCCTTAACCTACCGGCACGGCCTCGGCCCGGCTCTCGGTACGCACCTCGACCTGGACTCCCACCCTCGAGATGGAGAACGGAATAACCCGGGCTCCCGCATTCTCTAACGCTTCGATCACTCTTTCCCGAACGGCCTTCAGTTCATCAGGAATGCCGATCCCGCCGGCGGTGCCGTCCCCGCTTCCAGCACTGCTCCCACTTCCACCCGTGCTTAGCATGGTAACCATGCAGCCGCCACCGCCGGCGCCGCAAAGCTTGCTGGCCCGGGCCCCCGCCCTCGCCGCCGCCTCCATCAGCCGCTCTACGTCCGGGGTCGTCACCCCTTCGGCGAGCTCGCGGCGGTTTTGCCACTCCTCGGCGAGCAGTTCGGCCAGATCAACGAAACGGCCGGCAGAGATACATTCCCGCATGGCGAAAGCGGTTTGTTTGATTCGCTTCATACGTTCAACCGTCTGCCCCCGGTTCTCGATGTAGGCGCGCATCATGCCCCAATTGGTGATAGCAGAGAAACGAGGAGCGCCCGTGAAGGAGAGAATCATGCGGGCGGATAGCGCCTCGAGGGCTGCCTCGCTTTGGATGAGCCGCTCTACCCGGTTCTCTTCGACATCGAACCAGATGGCGTTCACTCCGCCGTAGGTCGCCGCGTAGTAGTCCTGCTTGCCGGTGGGGACCCGGATGGTCTGCGCCTCAAGATTGGCCCCGATGTTGATGATGTCTTCGTCGGAACGACGATCGACCCGCAGCTTGTTTAGGGCATGGCTGAGGGCGATGAGCAGGGCGGAGGAAGCCCCCAGGCCCGACCCTTTCGGCGCCTGGTTTTCGGTAAAGACGTCGATCCCCATAGGCGGAGCATAGAAGCGGATGACCCTGGCCACCAGATCCAGCTCGCCCCCCACCTCGAGGTGGGCGAGGTCGGCAGCATGACGCTCGGTGTGGGTGTCGAGGGAGTAGATGTGGATCTCCCTATCTTCCCGGGTGCGGATGGTAACGGTACTGTTTACGTCGATGGCCACGTTGACCGTGAGCCCGCCGTCTTCGAAGAGATAGAGAGGATAAAGGTCAAGGGTACCGCCGGCCAAATCGATCCGGTTGGGAGCAACCGCTCTTACCTCCATGCCGATGCCTCCCCGCAGCCCCGCCGTTCCGGCGGACCGGCTCAAACCCTGCCGGTCGGGCCGCTACGTGTTGGTTGAATACTGGTCGGATAGGACTACGTTCCAGGTTATGCCGAAAGCTCCCCGGGTGCCAGCGCGCGGCGGGTCACCAAACACGGGAGCGCCGGAGTAGATTCGCCGTCCCAGCTGGGATTCCCTTCAGAGGGGAGGAAACCGGGCCGGCCACGGCGAACCACTGCGGGAAGTTCCGGGGCAAGCCCTCATACTGGCCAACCTTGGCCAGCAGATGGGAGAGACCAAACGGGAAAGGAGCAGGCAAGCATGCCTTACGTCTCGTGCGTTACGAGCCAAAACCTGACCGGTCGTGCCGAAGAGGAGTTCAAGGCCGGTGTGGCCAGAGCTCTGGCGGAGGTGGCCGGTAAACCTGAGGAATATCTCTTTGTCTCTATTGAGGCAGGGCAGACGCTCTTCATAAGGGGACAACGCCTTCCCGGGGCGGTGATACGCGTCAGCCTCATCGGCTCGCTTAGCTCAGCGCAAAAACAGGAGATCACCTCGCGCCTTTGCCGCTTATGCCAGGATCAATTCGGACTCCCCGGCGACGCCGTCTACGTCATCTTCGAGCCCGTTTCCGCCGGCGATTGGGGCTGGAACGGCCGCCTCTTCGGCTAGTGACCAGGCAGGGGCAAGGCGACGTCCACCAGCCGGCCAGCGCAGGTAGTATCCGGCGCTTTTTCCCGGGGCGTGCCGGCGGTGGTGGCTCCCCGGCAGCAGTTCAGCGGGTTATAATGAACAGCATGCAGCGCCAGTTGCCTGTCTCCGCAACTTTTAAGGGTGACTGCTGAGGGTGACTGCTGAAAGATCACTCTGAAAGAAGGGTAGCAGGTTGAAAGAGCTCGGAGAGCGGCAAGCCGAACAGGGACGAGCTGCGGCGGTGCGACGGCAGGCAGTACGGTTCATCGTGCTGCTCGGCGTGGTCAGCCTGTTTTCGGATATGGTATACGAAGGAGCAAGGAGCGCGACGGGGCCGTTCTTGCTATCGCTCGGAGCCAGTGCCGGAGTGGTAGGTACGGTCGCCGGGTTGGGCGAACTGCTCGGATATGCGTTGCGCCTGGTGTCGGGGGATGTAGCAGACCGGACCCGAAGGTATTGGTTACTCACGGGAATCGGGTACGCGGTCAACTTGCTGTCCGTTCCCCTCTTGGCCCTGGCAGGGCGGTGGGACGTCGCGGCCGGGCTGGTCCTGATCGAACGGATTGGAAAGGGCATCCGGACGCCGTCCCGGGACGTATTGCTGTCGTACGCCACGCGTGAGGTCGGACGGGGATTCGGCTTCGGCCTGCATGAGGCACTCGACCAGATCGGTGCAATCCTGGGACCGCTGGTGGTGGCAGGAGCAGCTTTCGCCGGCGAGGGTTACCGGACCGGGTTTGCCTGGCTCCTTGCTCCGGCGATCCTGGCCCTGGGAACGCTGGCGGCGGCGCGGCTCATATACGCCTCGCCGCAGCGATTCGAAGCGACGGGCCAGGGGGAGGGTTCGGACCCTAGCGCAGGTGCGGCTGCGGCCGCCGCGAGGGGTACGGGAACGGATACGGGCGCAGCCGGTGGTGCGGCCCCTCGACCGGAGTACCTTTGGGGCCTGGGCCGGGGGCTGTGGCTCTACATCGCTTTCTCCGGCCTGACCGTCTTCGGGTTTGCCCACTTCCAACTGCTTTCCTACCACTTCAAAGCCGTGGGACTCATGAGCGACGCTCTCATCCCTCTGGCCTTCGCCATCGCCATGGGCGTCGACGCGGTTGCCGCCCTGATCGTAGGCAGGGCTTACGACCGTTCCGGGCTCAATGTCCTGCTGGCGCTTCCGGTCGGAACACTCCTTGCCAGCGTGCTCGCTTTCGGCTCCCGCCCGGGACTGGCCTGGGCAGGCCTTCTGGTTTGGGGCGTGGTGATGGGAGTTCAGGAGACGATCATGCGGGCTGCCATCGCCGACCTTTCCCCCCTCGCCATGCGAGGGCGAGCCTATGGCGTTTTCAACACCGTCTTCGGCATCGCCTGGTTCGTGGGCAGCGCCATCATGGGCTTCCTGTACGACGTTTCGGTCACCGCAGTGATCGTGTTCGCGGTCGTGGTCCAGCTTCTAGCCCTGCCCGTTTTCGCCGTGCTGCATCGTACTGGTACTGCCAGGGCAGCTGGCTAAGGTGACTCCAGCCGATCGAAGAGACGGGCCGCCACCGCCAGCACCAGGGCGGCGATGGCCACCGCCCCGGCGGCGGCAAGCAATAAGGCCAGGCGCACCGAACCCCCGGCCAGGAGTCCCAGCACCGGTAGTGGCACCACCAGGACCAGGCACAAAACAAACACCATGAACCGCAAGAGACTCCGGGTGAACGGTGGCAGCCAGGAGGGGACGATGATGGTTCCGAGCAGGACCGTTGCCTGGCCGAGCGCGCAAAGGGCAAGGAGCAACAGCCAGCTGGCCAGAGCGCTGGCGGCGATGGAGGCGAAGCCGGCACCGGCTCGCCCCACGGTCCCGACCAGCACGGAGGTCCAAAGCATGAGACTAGCATCCAGGGAGACGTCAAACCAAGGGACGACGGCAGTTGCCAGGAGCCGTCGCCAGGGCGCGGCCGGGATCAGGAAAATGTGCGGCTGCCGCAGTTCGTCGGCGAGGTAACCCGATCCCTGGGAAAGCAGTGGCATCGCCAAGGGGACAAGCCAAAGCCAGAATGACGCCAGGTTGAGATAGCGGACCAGAAGACCCAGACCCGCGCCGAACAGGCCGATGAAAACCAGGCTATATACTGCCGTCGCCCGCTCGAACCGCAGGTAGCGCAAAGCCTGCTCCCAGGTTATCGCCCACGCCCCGCGGCCAAAAGGCGGGACGGACACGTGGCTGAGGCGGGGATCGGCGCTGCGCCCGAGCATGGTCAGCACCGTACCCTGCAGGTCGGTGGCCTGGGCCTCGCCGGCTTTCTTCGCCACCTCCGCCGCCTGAATGAACGTCTGCGTTTGCGCTACCGCCGGCTCGTAGTAGTCCTCGGCCAGGTGGAGGGCGGCGGCCGCCAGAGCGCCGACCAAAAGCAACGTGGCCAGGAAACCCTCCCGGGTCGCGGCCGGCCAGCCCGGAGCTTCTCTCCTGCTTGCGGCACCTGTGGCCTCCCGGGCAAACTGCCACTCGAAAGGCAGGCCGAAGCTGGCGAGCCAGCGCAGGGGCGGCAGCTCGGCAGCCTTCTCGAGCCGCTCGAAAGTCACTTCAAGGGCAGGCCTGATTCCGGCCACTCCCTGTCCTCCCTGCCCCCGGAAGGCAGGCCATAATGCCCAAACCGCGAGGATGGTCGCCACGACCACCACTGCCGCCCGCAGCCGGCGACCTATCCCCGCCGCCCGCTCCGCCGGCTTCCGGTGAACTGCCAACCACCCCACCGCCCCCACCAGCTCCGCCACCATGTGGATCAACACGAAGGCGGCCAGCAGGCTGAATACCCCGCTGAATCCCACCGGATAGTCCAGTTTCATCAGCACGAGGAGCGACCAGACGAGGTTCGGGATCGCTCGCAGTAGCTCGAGGAAAAGCTGGCGCAGGAACTGGCCGGCGAGGACCACCCGCGGGGAGATGGGAGCGGGAAGCAACAGGCTCACGTCGGCGGAACTGAAGATGACCGGCGGCCGGCGGGGGGCGCCGTACAGGCTCGTGAGTATCGCCACCAGGGCCCAGCCCGCCAGCACGGCCGTGGCCGGCGGTCGGAACCCCATTACCATTGCCTCTGCCTGGGCCTCGTGGTTGCCGGGCGCGGCCGAAAACCTCGCTACCTGCACCATGACCGCGACGAACCCGATGACGATCAGCCCGTAGAAGACCAGCCAGCCCGGCGAACGCAGAAGGCGCCGTAGCCGGTTGCGGAATTGCCACCACTCAAGCTGCAGCAGTGCTCTCACTCTGGGTTCACCCGTCCGTCATTCATAATCGCTTCGAAGAAGACATCTTCCAGGGGCGTGCCGGTGGGCAGGTGGAATTGGTCGCGCAGCCGCGCCAGCGATCCCTCGGCTACCCGCCGGCCTTTGTGCATGATCAGTGCCCGGTCGCAGATCCGCTCCACGCTCTCCAGCATGTGCGTGCTGATCAAGAGGCCTACCCCGGAGTCTCGCAGTTCCAAAAAGAGCTCGCGCAGCTGCCGCTGCGCCGGCGGATCAAGACCGACCATTGGTTCGTCGAGGATGAGGAGGGAAGGGTGGTGCAGCAGGGCAGTACAGATCAGGAGCTTCTGGCGCATTCCCTTGGAAAGGCCCGAAGCAAGGGTATCCCGCTTATCCCAAAGGTCGAATCGTTTGAGCAACTTTTCCGCCTCCGCCCGCCAGTTGGCCGGGCCGGAGTGGTCGCCGGCACGTCCCTGCCGCCCGCCGCGGTGACCTGGCCCGTCGAGACCGTAGGCGAGCGCCACGAACTGCAGATGTTCCCAGGGGGTAAGCAGTTCATAAACGGTGGGCACTTCGGGTACCCAACCGACGATCTGGCGGGAACGGGGTTTGCGTGCCGGTAGGCCGTCGATGGTGATTTCGCCCCATTGGGGCCGCAAGAGGCCGACTATGCACTTGAGTGTGGTTGTCTTCCCGGCCCCGTTCGGCCCCAGCATGGCCAGGATCTCGCCCCGGTTGACGGTAAAGGAGAGGTCGCATACCGCCTGCACGCTGCCGAACCACTTGCTCAGGCCCCTCACCTTCAGCAAGGTTTGGGCCGGCAGCGGCGGCTGCCGGTCGCCCCCGGACGTGGTCATTACAATGACAGCCTCCCGGTCGCAGGCCTGATCCCTGGTTTGCCCAGGCGGCCCTCGGTTCGTCTTCCACTAGCGCGGTAAACTGGATTTTTCCCTCTTTGGCCTCATTCCTGCTTCATCGTAGAGGAAGCCGGGTCGGCCCATGCCGGGCTCGAACTCCGGTCTGCCTGCCCGTCTTGCCATCTTATGGCTAGCATGGTAAACTCAGGACTACCGGACGGCAGGTATGTCCGGAAAGAGCGAAGGGGAGGCCGATGCCGTGTCCACCGGGGAAGGAACACTGGCCGCCAGGACGGGTATGAATCTGTACATGGCTTGCGCCCTTGGAACGCTGATGCTTGGTCTTATTGGTTACCGGCCGGCCGAGGCCGCGGCCCCGGTGGTTCAATCCCCGCCCAAGAGCTCGTGGATCGGCCTCCGGTATACCCCGGAAGAAGGGCTGCGCGGGCTGGTGCAGCTGCAGTTAGAGGTGGCGATCCACGCTCCATTTGAACCCGTCACCGGTACGAGTGATGCGCAGGAGTGCGGAGTGAGGTTGCAGCTTTGCTCGTACGATGAGGCGTTCTCCTTCTTGGAGACCCCGCGGGAGCTGTCCCTCAGGCCCGAAACCATCACCATCGAAGGGCGGGGCGCCCTTTGGGAGGGAGGGCAGCCGGTTCACTGGGTGTTGGGAGATTTTCAAATGCCCCTCCCCGCGGAGCTGGCAGGTGACACCCGGAGAAGCTCCGTTCGCGGCGTCATGGGCGAGGGTACGAATGCTTCGTTTTTCTTCGGCTGGGCCGCCAGCAGCGTGGAGCCTCTCACTCGAAACGAGGAATGGCCCGGTCAAGACTACCTTGTGTACGGGGGGCAGGTCGCGTGGACGAGGCCCCTGGCCCAGGGCCAGGCCGGCAGAGACGGGGAGCGCAACCTCAAGGGCAACCTTGCCGTCGCCACCCGCACCGGAACGATTCCGCCTGCGCCAGGTGCTCCGAGCCGGGCTTCGGAGAGTTACCGGGAAACCGCGGGAATGCTGTCGGGTTCTTTGGAGTGGTGGGACCAGATGCAGGCTGCCGGCTCAAAACCGGGAACCGCTCGGAAGAACCGCATCGAGGGGTTGGCGGCGTGGCAGACGGTGGCCGAAACGTTCCGCAGTTGGGGACTGTGGTGGGAGCAGGAATGGAGGGGAGAGCGGCAACGACTCCATCGGGTCAGCTTGGGGTTTCACTCGGTTCCTGCCGGCTTCCTGCCGTGGGCCGCCCGGCGATCCGCGAGCAAAAACCGCCTCTACCGGTGGCGGGGAGAGACGGCGGTGGCGTCGGAGGGAACTGCCTGGGTTTCACCCGGGTGGGTCTGGCCAGGTCCACCCATGGCCTGGAAACTGCAGTGGGATACGGCAGCCGGCCTGCGGGCCCGCGCCGGCGATGGCGAGCAAGAACGGGGATTCGCCAGAGGCCGGCTCCAAGCCGAAGGCACGTTCCCTGACGGTACCTGCCTCGCCGGCGTCCAGTGCCGGCTCCGGGCGAACGTTGACCTCACCAGGCAACCAGAGCCAGAACCGGGATCACCAGCACCGGCAGGGGAGGGCGGGTTAACTCGCGCCGGGTCGGAGACCGTAACGGAGGCGTGGGCAGACTTGCGCATATCCCGCCAAGCAGGAGCATGGACTCCCTGGTACATGTTGCGTTGGCAAAACTCGACTCCTTCCCAAGACGGTGACGAGAGTGCCGGCGGTGGAGGCGATGAAGACGCGCCATCGGACGCGAGCCCCGGGGACGACGGCCAAATGTCACTCTTGTCCCGGTTAACCCACACCCTGGGCTTTGCCGTCGATCTCCCAGCCGGGCCGCTCGAGGGGCTCAAAGCTACCTGGACCAGCTCGCTGGCGGCGGATCGGTCACCGGTTCATTCGGTAGCGGTGAGCTATCTCTCACCGGCCGGCTGGGAATGGCAGCTGAAGTGGACGTGGCCGGATGATCCCGACCGGACCACGGATTGCCGCGCCCAGCTCCGTAGCCGCTTCGGGTTTTGAAGCGAGGGGCGAGACCGGCAGGTGGGGATGACTCGCCGGCCAGGAAGGTTGACGGCGAGTGGAGCTGAGAATATCCTGGCCGGTCGCCGCGCGGTGCAACCGTAGCTGCAAACAGTCCAAGCTAAGACCGCGGGTGCAGGTGGCGGGATGGCCCGCCTGGCGGCTCTTGCCTTGCCGGCCGGCTAGCCGGCCCGGCTGGGGTCAACGGCCGGCGGTGGAGGGGCTGCTGCCGGTCTCCGCCGGCGGCGAGGGCGGCGTATCCGAGGGAGGTTCGGGAAGAATGTGCGGTATCGTCGGTTACATTGGTGGACGCCCCGCTTTGCCCATCCTTCTCGATGGCTTGCGGAGATTGGAGTACCGGGGCTACGACTCGGTGGGCGTAGCCGTGATGGATTCCGATAGATGCGCCCCCTGGATAGTAAAGACCCGGGGGCGCGTCAAGGATCTGGAGGAGAAGCTGGCCGCGCTACGGCTGGACCATGGTCGCGGGTACAGAGATGGCCACTGCCGCGAGCGCCGCGATGGTACCGGAACTGCCGGCATCGGCCACACCCGCTGGGCCACCCACGGTAACCCCTCCGACGTGAACTCCCATCCGCACACCGACTGTACCGGCCGCATCATCGTGGTTCACAACGGCATCATCGAAAACTTCCTCCCCTTACGCGAACTGTTGATCGCCACCGGGCACACTTTCCGTTCCGAGACCGACACAGAGGTCATCCCCCACTTGCTGGAAACCTATTACTACCGGCAGGGCCAATCCGATCCGGCCCTTGACCTGGTTGAGGCGGTGCGTAAGGTAGCCCTCCAGCTCCAGGGGGCGTACGCCCTGGTCGTCATGGGCGAGGAGGAACCGGACCACCTCGTCGCCGTACGCAAGGCCTCGCCCCTCGTCATCGGCCTGGGGCGGGGCGAGAACTTCGTCGCCAGCGACATCCCGGCGCTGCTGCCCTACACCCGGCGGGTGCTGGTGGCCGAAGATGGGGAACTGGCCGTTATCTCCCGGGACGGTGTGAGGCTCGAACGGTTGGCCGACCGGCAACCGGTGGAACGGGAACCTTTCGAGGTAACCTGGGACCCGGGCCGGGCCGAGAAGGGTGGCTATGCCCATTTCATGCTGAAGGAGATTCACGAGCAGCCCCGGGCGTTGCGGGACACCCTGCGCGGGCGCATCAGCACCGACGGCGGCCGGGTGTTGTTCAACGAATTGCTACCGCCCGTGCTCACCCCCGAAGTCCTTCGTGAATTGCGCCGGATTGCCATCGTCGCCTGCGGGACCGCCGCCCACGCCGGGCTGGTGGGAAAATACATGATTGAACGGCTGGCCGGCATTCCGGTGGACTGGGACATCGCCTCCGAGTACCGTTACCGTCACCCCTTCGTCGATCACCGGACTTTGTTCGTGGCCGTCAGCCAATCCGGCGAGACCATCGACACGCTGGCCGCCCTGCGGGAAGCGAAGGCCCGGGGGGCACAAACACTGACCATCACCAACGTCGTCGGTTCAACTCTGGCCCGCGAGTCGGACTGGGCCCTTTATACCTGGGCCGGGCCGGAGATCGCCGTCGCCTCGACCAAAGCTTACACGGCCCAGGTGGAGGTTCTCGCCCTCTTCGCCCTCTGGCTGCGACAAGAGCTGGGTGGGCGCGTCGATATGCCACCGCCCATGAAGACTCCCGGCGAGGACGACGAACCCGCCCGGGTCATTGCCGCTGTGCAGGCGCTCCCCGAGCAGGTGGAAGCCGTGTTGAAGAAAGAAGCTCTGGTCGCCGACGTGGCCCGGCGCCTGGCCGCGCACGACGATGTCTTTTTCATAGGCAGGAATCTCGATTACGCCATCGCCATGGAAGGCCAGCTCAAACTAAAGGAGATCTCATACATCCACGCCGAGGCTTACCCTGCCGGTGAACTGAAACACGGAACGCTCGCCCTCATCAGCGAGGGCGTCCCGGTGGTCGCCGTAGTAACCCAGGAAGCACTTAGAGAGAAGACCATCTCCAACATCCAGGAGGTGCGGGCCAGGGGTGCCCACGTGATTGGTCTGGTTCTCGAGGGCGACACCGAAACCGCCCGCCACTGCCACGAGGTCTTTTACCTGCCCCGCACGGTGCGCTGGCTCACCCCCGTGCTGGCGGCCGTACCGCTGCAGCTGCTCGCCTACTACGCCGCCGTCGCCCGCGGCCACGACGTGGATAAGCCCCGGAACCTCGCCAAGAGCGTCACCGTGGAATGAAACGCTCGCCGGCAGAGACAAGCGCAAGATTCCACGGAGGAATCCTCCCGAGGCCGTCGAAGTCGAGGAGGCGATGTGCAAAAGCCTTCTTAGGAGGTGCACGGGAAGTGACGGTATCACAGGCACGGGGTGGGTCTCGGATCGTTCGTCCTACGCGTGCCGGAGGACCCGGGCCGGCTGCCAGGGTCACGGTAGGACTTCTGGTGGGAGTAACCTTAATGGCCCTGGGAACAGGCCTGCCCGGGCGGGCGGAGGCGGCGCAAATAAGCGGGAAGATCCAGGTTTTCGCGTCGGCCGAAGCCGATGAGCAGCGGAACAAGTACCAGGAAAACGTCCTGCGGCAGTTCGAAAAGCTCTACCCGGGGGTCAAGGTCACGACCGAGCGAGGGCCCTGGCCCTGGTATACGAGATTCCAGTCCTTGTTGGTAAGCGGGCTCGCGCCGGACATCTGGATGTCGGCCGGTATGTACGCCTCGAACCAGTACGTCGAGCAAGGGGTCTGGAAGGATCTCAATCCGCTCATCGCCCGCGACAAGGTTGACCTGAGCCAGTACTTCCAACCCACGTTGGACGCGAGCACGTTCAGAGGGATGCGATACGGGCTGCCGGTGGGCATGTTCACGGACGCGTTGATCTACAACGTGGACCTCTTCAACCAGGCCGGTTTGCCCGACCCGCCTCACGATTACGATGATACTAGCTGGACCTGGGACAAGTTCCTCGACTATGGCAAGAAGTTGACCAAAGACAGGAATGGTGACGGTATCCCTGAGATCTGGGGCATCGACGGCATCGGCCACCTGGACACCGTCGCAGCGTCCTTCGGCTCTTTCCCCCCCTTCTCCTCCGATTTCCGCAAGGCGTTGTACGACGCGCCGGGTATGGTGAAGGCGTACCAGCTGGCCCAGGATATACAGTTCAAATACCACATTAGTCCGACCTACGCCGAACGCGTATCGCTCAACCTGGGCGGGGTTGCTTTCGACCGGGGAGTAGCGGGCATGCTCATCGACTTCACGACCCGGGCCGGGAACTACGTGGGTCGTAAGGACCTCCGCTTCGATCTGGCGGCCAAGCCACGCGGCCCGGCCGGTCCGAAGGTGCTCCTCTACCTCAACACCTTGAATCTGATCGAGAGCGGCCCCAACCCCGAGGCAGCCTGGGAACTGATCAAGTACCTGTCGCGCCCCGACGTGCTGCCGGGGCTGGCGGTATACGGGTACAATGCCATTCCCCCGACCAAGAATGGAGCGTTGCTCTTCGTAGAGAACATGAAGAAGCAGCGGCCGGAGGTAGACTGGCTGGTCTTCATCAAGGGCGCCAGCTACGCCATCCCGGTGGAGTACTGGCGGCCTAACTACGGCGAGGTGAAGGCCGCCGTGGATACTATCGGAGGGCAGATCCGAAATAACGAAAAGGACGTCTCGAGCGGCCTGAAGGAGCTGAATGAACGGGTTCAGGCCATTCTGGACCAGTACTGGGCGGAGAAAGCCAAAAAGTGATCAAAGCAGGAGCGGGGGTAAAGGCGGGCACATGATGCCGATGCCGACGACTTCTACCCCCGCTCCCGCCGCCCTACCGCATCGCCTACCGGCGCCGGGCCGCTACCGGGACCCCGCTTTGCCGTCCGTTCCCTCATCCTTCTTCCTGAACTCCGTGCCGTCACATTCCGGGCACTTGCGGGGCTTGCAGCGCCCCTCTTTCTCGTAGCCGCAACGGGTGCAGACCCAAACCGCCACCGGTCTCTACCTCCTCGGCCAAGCATGAATGTCTCCCTCAGTCTACCACGCCCGAGGTCCATACGGCGCCGGGTACTTCCCGCCGCCACCTCCGTACCGGGATGTTATAATGAGAGGCGTTGCTAACACTGGCCGCACCTGCTACTTCGAGAAGGAGGAAACCAACCGATGAACCAAACCGAATACCGGATGGAGTACCGTCATCTCGGCCAATGGGGCGTACGGGTCAGTTCCATATCGCTGGGCAGCTGGCTCACCTTCGGCGCCTCCGTCGACAAGGCAACCGCCATTCGTACCATCCGGCACGCCTACGATCTGGGGATCAACTTCTTCGACACCGCCAACGTGTATAACCGCGGCGCCGCCGAAGAGGTGGTGGGCGAAGCGCTGCGACCGCTTCCCCGGGAATCGTACGTGCTGGCCACCAAGGTCTACTTTCCCATGGGCGAGGGGCCGAACGACCGGGGGCTTTCCCGCAAACACATCTTTGAACAGTGCCATGCGAGCCTCCGGCGCCTCGGCGTCGACTACATCGACCTCTACCAGTGTCATCGCTACGACCCCGAAACGCCGCTGGAAGAGACGCTCCTCGCCCTGGAAGACCTGATCCGGCAGGGCAAGATCCTGTATGCCGGGGTCAGCGAGTGGAGCGCCGCCCGGATCACCGAGGCGATGGAGCTCGGACGCCGCCTGGGCCTGCACCCGCTGGTTTCGAACCAGCCCCGCTACAATCTGCTCCAACGGGAAATCGAGCACGAAGTCATACCGACCTGCGCCCGCTACGGGATGGGGATCGTGGTCTTCTCGCCTCTCGCCCAGGGCGTCCTGACCGGTAAATACCGCCCGGGAGCGGCGCCGCCCGCGGGGAGCCGGGCTGCCGACCCCAATTCCAATATGTTCATGAACCGGCTCCTCCAAGAATCGACGCTGCAGAAAGTCGAACGTCTTCGCCCCCTCGCGGCCCGTTACGGGCTTACCCTCGCCCAGCTGGCCCTGGCCTGGGTGCTCCGCCGGCCGGAAATCTCCAGCGCCATCATCGGCGCCACCCGCCCGGAGCAGCTGGACGAAAACGTGAAGGCGGCGACGGTTCGCTTGAGCGACGAGGATTGGCAGGAGATAGAGAGTATCGTCGCCGGGTAGCCGGCCCGTCGTACCCGGTTTTTATTTAGCTCGAGCTCTGGGTGGATCTGGCCGGAACGTCTTCGAAGAAGGCATAAGCCTGCACCAGGGCGGCGGGGATCGCCCCGAAAGCCAGGATACCGATACCCACCGTCCGCAGGGGCCAGCCCAGGTGGGCGTCCGCCAGCAGGTTGAGGAAACCGGTCACGACGAAAGTGAATTGCAGCCTTCCGGCCAGGTTGGGACGGGGCGGCGCCACTCCGATGGCCAGGCCCGAAAGGGCGGGTGCGCAAGCACCGTAGAGGCGGCTGCGGTGTAGCTCTGCCGTCCAGACCAGGAGCTGGCTGCCCGCGATCAGGACGAAGAGCCAAAGCGGGGCGGCGGCGGTCCACAGCGTCAACACGCCGAGCCATGCGCCCAGCAGGGTATCCGCCCGCTGGTCCAGGCGGGCACCCTCGGCGTGGACCTTTCCCCGCCGCCTCGCCAGCGGCCCGTCGATCAGGTCCGTAAGCAGGGCCGCGCCGATGAAAGCGAGGTGTTCACGGAAGCTTCGGCGGAGCAGGTAATCCAGCGCGGCGATCAGCACCAGTACCAGCCGGGCCGAAGTCAGATGGTCGGGCTCGAGACCGGCCGGCAGCCGGTCGAGCAGCACTCCCAGAACGCGGTCGCGAAAGGACTCTTCCCGGCGAGTCCAGTCCCTGTTACCCAACAGCCTAACCCCCCCCACACGTGCTCGATCTTGGTTCAGCAGCGGCAGGGCTTTCCCCTGCTGCATTCTACGACGGAAGTCAACCAAGAGCCCCTCGGGAAAGGTGTAAAATGGAGGTCGCCGTGATCAACGACAGCTCAAGGCCGAGGCCGGTACGGCCGCGAGCAGTCGACGACATTCTCCCGGTGAGACTACTAAGGAGGTGGCGATGGTGCTGCAGAGGAGAACGCTCGGCCGTACCGGAGTCGAGCTTTCGATCATAGGTATGGGCGGGATCGTAGTAATGGACCTACCCCAACCCGAGGCGAACCGGATCGTCGCCGAAAGCATAGACCGCGGGGTCAACTACTTCGACGTCGCTCCCAGCTACGGCAACGCCGAGGAACGGCTCGGGCCGGCCCTTGCTCCCTATCGGAACCAGGTCTTCCTTGCCTGCAAGACCGCGGATCGCTCGGCCGAAGGCGCCCGCAAGGAGATGGAGCAATCCCTCCGACGCCTGCAAACCGATCACTTTGATCTCTACCAACTCCACGGCATGACTACCGAAGAAGACTTCGAGCGGGCCACCGGCCCGGGCGGCGCGCTTGAGACGCTGGTCAAGGCCCGGCAGGATGGTCTCGTCCGCTTCCTCGGGTTCTCGGCTCATTCCGTGCCGGTAGCGCTGAAGCTGATGGACATATTCCCCTTCGACAGCATTCTCTTCCCGTTCAACTGGGTGAACTT
Source organism: Bacillota bacterium (assembly GCA_012839805.1). Lineage (GTDB taxonomy): Bacteria > Bacillota > Limnochordia > Limnochordales > DUMU01 > DUMU01. Next base: position 72,149 of record DUMU01000016.1, read on the forward strand.
CTGGAACGGTAACTTCGGGCCGCAGGTACTCGAGCAGGCGGTGAAGAAAGGAATCGGCCGGCTGGCCCTGAAGGCGATGGCCCGCGCGCCCTGGCCGGAGGGCGCGCCGAGACGCTACCGCAAGACCTGGTACGAGCCGGTGGATGACCCAGAGCTGGCCGCGCTGGCTTTGCGGTTCACCCTTTCGCAGCCCATCACGGCGGCGATCCCGCCCGGTGAGCCTTCCCTCTTCCGGTTGGCGCTGGACATCGCCGAGCATTTCACACCTATCACGCCCGAGGAAGAAAAGGAGCTCAAGGAAAGGGCGGCCGGGCTCACCCCCATTTTCCGGCATTCCGTACCGGCTTGAGGAGGGGCTTACGCTATGGATCACGGCGCGGCGGCGGTTGACCCGGCCCCTGGGTCACGGCTCGACCAGTTGGCCGATTCCCTGCTTGCCTCATTGACGCTGGAAGAAAAGCTGGGACAGCTATTCATGGTCGGGTTCACGGGTACGAGCCCGGACGCCGGAATCGAAGAGTGGCTCAGGCGTTGCTACCTGGGCAACGTGGTGCTTTTTGCGCCCAACCTGGTCGACCCGGAGCAGGCGTGGCAGCTGACCAACGCTCTACAGGACCTGGCCCGGTTGCCGCTTTTCATCGCCGCCGACCAGGAGGGCGGCATCGTGGTACGCCTCACCCGGGGATTTACCGTCTTTCCCGGCAACATGGCGCTGGGAGCAACCCGCGATCCGGGGCTGGCCCGGCAGGCAGCCGCCATCATGGCGAGGGAAATGCGCGCGGTGGGCATACAGTTCAACCTCGCGCCGGTGCTCGACGTCAACAACAACCCTCAAAACCCGGTAATCGGCGTCCGCTCTTACGGCGAAGATCCCGCGCTCGTCGCCGAACTGGGTGTCGCCCAGATCCAGGGCTTTCAGCATCCGGGCCCCGGCCCCGGCTACGACGGGGTCGTCGCCTGCGCCAAACACTTCCCCGGCCATGGCGATACCGCCGTCGACTCGCACCTGGCCTTGCCCCGCATCGACCACGATCGCGAGCGGCTCGCACAGGTGGAGCTGCTCCCCTTCCGGCGGGCGATCGCGGCGGGCGTGGGGGCGATCATGACCGCCCACCTTTCCGTTCCCGCTTTTGAACCCAATGCTCACCTGCCCGCCACGCTCAGCCCCCGGGTGATCACCGGGCTGCTGCGAGAAGAACTCGGCTTTGATGGAATCGTGATTACCGACTCCCTGGGCATGCGCGGCGTGTCGGCCCGGTACAACATGGTGGAGGCGTCACTGCTCGCCCTCGAAGCCGGCTGCGACCTCCTGTGTGCCAGCAGCCACACCTACTACGGAACTTTCGTCTACGACGCCATCCTGGCGGCAGTGAAAGCCGGACGCCTGCCGGAAGCCAGGGTAGACCGATCGGTTAGACGGATACTGCGGGCCAAGCTCCAATTCGGGATCATCTCACCCGATTCCCTCGAGGAACTGCCAAGAAAGCATCAAGCCCGTCCGGCCTCCCGCCTGTCCTCCTCCCGGCTCGCCGCCGTCGGATCTCCCACCCACCTGGCGGTGGCGCAGGAGGTGGCCCGGCGCTCCATCACCGCCGTCAAAGGCCCGCCGCAGCTGCCGGGCGGAATCCACCGGGTCGTGGTCATCGAGTTCTCGGCCGAGGCCCAGACCGGCGTAGAGGACCTTGCCCTCGAACGGGGAATCCCGGCCACCTCACCGGTCTGCCCCGGCCTGCCGGCGGCGCCGGCAGCGCCCTCGCTTGGGCCCGCCCCGGTAGATGGCCGGGTTGGCCCGGCCCCGCCCCCCACCCGGTTGGGGCAGGCCCTGGCCCTCGCCCTGGCCCAAGCCGCCCATTGCCCCGCGGCAGCCGAAGTGCAGCCAGGAGCTTCGCCGGACGCCTCCTCCCACCCTCCTGCCGTCTACTTGGTGGTGCTACCCCTCAATCCGGAGGCGAGCCGGCGCCGGCACCTGCTCTCGGCGCTGACGCAAACCGGTCCGGCTCAAACCGTCCCGGTGGTCGCCACCCTCGATGCCCTGCGTAACCCCGGCCAGGCCCAACTTATTGAGGAGCTGGCCGCCGCGGGTTTTCAGGTCTATGTAGTCTCCCTGCGTAACCCGTATGAACTCTGCGCCCTGCCCCATGCTACCACTTTCCTCGTGGCCTACAGCCCGCGGCCGGTGAGCCTCGCCGCCGCCGCCGAGGTACTGGCCGGCCTGGCGCCGCCGGCCGGCCGGCTTCCGGTCAGCATTCCGGGCCTACTGGTGTAGCTTTGTGTTGGTTGTTTCCCTAGTATGCCATGGGTTTACGTGATATATTGGTGTTTGCAGGCTGGTTCAACCCCACCACGTCTCAACGCAGGAAGGAGCTGTCATGAGTGCAACGCGCGAATGAGTTGCCCGCAGGGGGAGCAAAAGCCGGAATCGCCGGAGTGGAGGAAGGATTTCGTTCCCCCGGGAAGGAGTACCGCCCCGCCCCCTTCTGGTCGTGGAACGGAAAGATGACTCCCGAACGGGTCAAGCAGCAAGCCCGGCTTCTTCATGAGCAGGGCTTCGGGGGTTATTTCATGCATTCACGAATCGGTCTCATCACCCCCTATCTGGACCGTGAGTGGATGGCGGCCATCGCGGCCGGGGCCGAGGCGGCACGGGAGCTAGACATGGAAGCCTGGCTATACGACGAGGACAAGTGGCCGAGCGGCTTTGCCGGCGGCATCGTCCCCGCCCTGAGTCCTGAGTGCAGGCAGCACGGCTTGCGCTCCCGCCTGGCGGGAGCGAGCCAAGCCCGCACCGCCCTGGCCGCCGGGCAGCACCGGGAGACGCCCGGAGAGCGCATTTTCGTCTATGAATTGCAATGGTCAGGGGCCGGGCGGCTGTCCGGTTACCGGCGGGTAAACCGCATCGAACCCGGGCTGCACGAAGAAGAGGGACAACAAGAGGCTGCGCCGGAACAAAAAGAAAACGCACAGAAGAGGTTTCTGATCAGCGAAGAGTTCACCATGCCGGAGGGTGACGAGTGGTACAACGGTGAGTGTTACGTCGATCTGCTGGATGCCCGCGCGACCCGGGCCTTCCTTGAGGCAACCCACGAGGCCTATCGCCGGGCGGTCGGCGGGGAGTTCGGCCCGCACCTTCCCGGAATCTTCACGGACGAACCCAACTTTCGCTGGCCTCTTCCCCCCGACGCCTCTCCGTGGACGCCGGCGTTACCCCGGGTTTTCCAGGAGTTACACGGTTTTGATCTGCTCGACCATCTGCCGCTCCTCTTTTTCGAGTTCGAGGGCGAAGCTGCTTCCCGTGTCCGCTACCGGTACTGGCAAACCCTGCTCCATCTTTTCTTGACCAACTTCACCATCCCTTATAGCCGGTGGTGCGAGCAGCACGGAATCGCCATGACCGGCCACTACCTGGAAGAAGACTCTCTCGTCTCGCAGGCCACTTGCATCGGGGCGGCCATGCCGCACTACGTCTACCAGCAAGTTCCCGGCATCGATCACCTGGGGCGAAACATCAATAACCCGTGGACGCTGAAACAGGTAAGCAGCGTCGCCCACCAGACCGGGAAAACCCGGGTGCTTTGTGAGATCTTCGGCACGGCCGGGCACAGCATGAGCTTTGCCGATCAAAAATGGATGGCCGACTTCCATTTCGCCCTGGGCGTGAACTTCATGAACCAGCACCTGACCCTCTACTCCATGACCGGCGAGCGCAAGCGTGACTATCCGGCCAACATCAGCTGGGCTCAACCCTACTGGCCTTATTACCGGGTCTTCAACGATTACGCGGCCCGGGCCGCCTTCTTCACCTCGCAGGGTGAGCCGGCCACCCCGCTTCTTTTGCTCCATCCGGTCGGTTCTGCCTGGGCCCTGCTGCCGGCTTACATCGCCGGCCAGGACCGCCGGCAGGCCGAGCAACCCGTTCACCAGCTGGATGAGCGCTTTCGTGAGCTCTTTTCCGCCCTCCTCGCCCACCAGCGCGACTTCGACCTGGGCGATGAGACCATCATGGCGGACATGGGAGCGGTGGACTCAAGCGGCCAGCCGGCCCTGGTAGTCGGCCGTAAGAAGTATCTGGCAGTGGTGGTGCCGCCGGTGGTTCACCTGGAGAGGAGCACCCTGCACCTGCTGGTCGAATTCGCCCGCCGGGGAGGGCCGGTCATCCTTACCGCCCCGGTGCCCGAGATGGTCTCCGGTGAACGTGACCCGCAGGCCTGGCAGGAGCTTTTGGCACTTCCCTCAGTCTTCGTCGCCACCGGCGCCCGGGCCGTGCTGGAACAGCTCGACCGGGTCCTGCCGCGTGAGATCGAGGTGCTGCCGGCCGAGGGCGAGCAAGAGGCAGAGAAAGAGGGAGAAAAAGGGAGTGCGGATACCCTCCCCATCCTCTATAACCACCGGCAGGATGGCAACCGCCACTACTATTTCCTGGCCTCCACCGACCGCCGGCACGCTCACCGGGTACACCTTAAGTTCCCCCGGGCGGGTACGCTCCGGCGGTGGGATCTCTTGACGGGGGATGTCACCCTGATCGGTCACGATCTTGCCGAACTCGACTGGGAGTTCCCTCCCGCTGGGAGCCTCTGCCTGACCATCGACCTCACCGACCTGCCGTTCGCCCGGCCTGCTGGGAAGCAAGGCGAGCGCCTGGCGACGCCGGCGCCGCCGCCGCTCCGTTACACACGGTCCGTGAGCCTCTCCGGGCCTTTCGAGGCCGAACGCCTGCACCCGAACCTGATGGTACTGGACTTCTGCCGGCTGGCCCGGGGCGAGGCGGTTCTTACCGCCGCTCTTACCCCCGACACTCCCCTGCGGCCCGTTGCCCACTGGCGGGAGGAAGTGCTGAAGGCAAGCGGCCGGAAGGCGATGACCCAGCCTTACGTTTACCTTACCGGAAAGCTTCCCTACCGACCGCTACCGGTTAGCCTCGAGTTCCCCTTCTATGCCAGCCCGGACTCGGAAGGCACAAGCTGCAAGCGCCTGCGGGTAGAGCTGGTAGTGGAGCAGCTGAGCGCGATGCGAGTCTTCGTGAACGGCCAGCCCCTCCAGCTAGGCTCCGAATCGGCTCCGGTTCATTCGTTCCCTTGGGATCCCGACTTCGAGGCGGTCGACATCTCCAACCTCGTCCGGGAGGGGGAGAACCGTATCCGGCTGGAGTTCACGACGACACCGGAGGGGCCGGACGTAGAGGAAATCTACCTGGCCGGCGATTTCCAGGTCCGCCGGGACGCCCGGCGTTACCCGGGAGCCCCCGGCGGGTTCTTCCTCGCTCCCGAACCGGTGGTAGTTCGTCTCGCCCCCGGTGACTGGGGGCCGCAGGGCTACCCCTTCTACAGCGGCACGATGCGCTACCGCCTGCCCGTATCCGAGGTTCTATCCGACACCCGGGCCGTGTCCTCGTTCGGCCTGCGCCTCGTCGAACCGGCCGGCGCTTCGCTCTTCGCCGTCCGGGTGAACGGCCGGGAGGTAGCCGTGCTTCCGTGGGAGCCGTGGGAGGTGGATCTGACCCCCTGGACAAAGGAAAATCACCCGCTGATCGAGGTCGACGTGGTAAGCAGCCTGCGTAACAGCCTCGGCCCGCTCCACCACCGGGCGGGTGATACCCTGGGCTGGACCGGTCCGGGCGAGTTCCGGCCGGGGCCTCACTGGACTGACGATTACCGCTTCGCCCCCTACGGCCTGGCCGCCGCCGACCTGATGATCGGCTGAGCTGCGAGCGCCGCGGAAGTTCCGGCCGGAGTGCCGCGTGAAACCCAAGGGGACTACCGTCCCGAGCCTCTATCGATCTACGTCGAGCTCTGACGGTAGTCCCCTCCCTCCCCTCCGGCGTTTCTCTTTCCCCGGCACCCGCGGCTTTAAGGTTAGCCCGTGGTTTTAACGTTCCTCACGGGCAGCTCTCGTTCCCGGCTACGGAATGACCTCGGGGAACGCCGAAATCCGGAGCCGGGCGCAACCCATGGGGATGAGAGTGACCTCTTCCTCCGCGGCTTCGGTCTTATCGGATTCGACCGGGCTTTCCGGAACTTCCCCGATCAGGCCGTTCGTCTCCTGCCGCCAAGTCGGAATCCGCCGGGCCCGAACTTTCAGACGGATCGGGGCATTCTCCGGCGTGAAGGGCTGCCACTCCCCGGGCGCCGCAGTAGTCGTCTCCACCTCTATTCCCTTGTCGAGAAGCAGCCCGTAATTCCACGGGGTGGTGGGGAACACCTCGTAGCAGGGGAAATCATCGTTGCCCGCGTAGCGTTCCCACCTTTCGCCTATTTTAAGTGAGAACGCGAGCGGCCCGCGGTATATGGAAACCGCTTTCCGGTTCTTTTCCCACCGGTGAACTACCACCTGCATCGGCAGCCTCAGCAGCACCCGATCACCCGGCCGCCAGGTGCGGCTGATGGACACCCACCCTCCCCCGACGGCGACGGTAGCGGTGGGCGGGAAGGGGGGAAGGGTGAGCTCCTGACCGTTCAGGCGAACTTCCGGCCGGGCACACCAGCGGGGAATCCGCAGGTAGAGCGGGAAGAAGGCCCGGGGATGGGACATGCGCACCAGCCGGAATTCGATCTCCTCCGAAAACGGATACCCGGTTTCTTCTTCCCAGGTGACCTCAACGCCCTCGGCCCGGGATCGATCGCCCACCTTTGCCGTAACGGTAGAGGGTGCATACAGCACGGCGGCCAGACCCTCATCCCTGGTCGCCATCCACAGATGTTCGGCAAAGTAAGGCCAGCCGAAGGCCACGTTGTGCTGGCAGCAGCGGTACTGCTCGAAGGGGCTGTACGAAAGCATGTCGCCCCCGTTCTCGAGGAGCGGCGCCTTGCTCGCCCGGTCCAGCTGGATCAGGTTGGGCGCCGTCAGATAGTGGAGAGCTTTCAAGTCAGGAGTGAGGGCGGCCGGCAGAGAGTTAAACGCCACCTCTTCACAGCGATCCGCCCACGTCACGTCACCGGTGATGGAGGTGAGGAGTTCATGACTCCACATGATCTCCACCATCGAGCAGGTCTCGGCCGCCTGGCGCGGCCCGTTGAACCCGGGCCTCGCGTTTTCGTCTGCACCGAACATCCCCCCCGGCACCTGCCCGTAGAGTTCCATCACCGTCCGGTAGTTGCGCTCGGTCGCTTGCAGGTAGCGGCGATCGTGAGTTTGCTGGTAGTACTGGGCCGGTTCACGGAACCCCTGGCAGATGTTGACCCCGTGCCAGCTGGGAATCCCGCCGGCCCAGTCGGAGGTACGCTCGTGGTTCAGCCGGGCGAGGTCCAGTAGCCAGGCCTGGCCGGTCCGGTTGTAGAGCCAGTAGATGCTGTCGAGATTGTCACCGCCCCGGAGTTTCTGCCAGCTGCCGGGCAGGAACTGCTCAAGCGGCAGCGTCATCTGCCAGCGGAAGTAGCGTTCCATGAAGGGAAGCACCCGTTCATCGCCGGTAGCTTCATAATGTGAACGGAGTGCATAAAGGACGATCATGTTCGGCCACAGGTCCACCATCGGGCCTTCCCGGTTGCTTTGCGGGCCGAAGAACCCGTCCGGACGCTGGCTCGCCAGGATGGCGTCGAGCCAGCGCCGGGCGTCGCGGATGATGCGCTCGTCGCCCAGGATGTAGCCCAGATCGGTGAACCCCCGGAGCCAGTACGGGAGCTCCTCCCAACCCCGTTCGCCGCGCCCCTGCGGGTCGGCCCAGGCGCTCTCTTCAAACTTGCACCACGGGCTTATCTCCTGAAGCCGCCCCACCATCCCCGAAGCCTCGGCCGTGAGCTGGAAACGGAGCCATCCCGCCGGGCGGATGCTCCCCACCGGCAACTTGATCAACGGATTGGGCACAAGAGGAGGCCGGTTCCCCGGGTAAAACGAGTTGCTGCCTTGCACGGGAAGTTCACCCGCCTTCACCTGCGGCGCCTCCCCCGGTGAACCCGGTGACTTGCTCGCCGCCGGCGCGGCGGTTTCCGCAGGACCGCCGGCCCCCGGTGTCGAATGCTGGCAATGGTTTGCCTGGTTCAGCATGTTTTCCACGCCCGGTTCACTCCTTGCTCGAGGCGATGTCGGCGATACGTATTAGCTCGGGGAGAGCGGATTCCTGCTCCCTTTCCATTCTGGGGCGGTCGAAGAACTCGCAGGCTGGCAATAATCTCAGGAAGGAGCGAAAAAATATGAGTCAGGCAAGTCTCGCCGTTCGATCCCTCATCGTCAGCCGGGAAGCCATTCGGCCCCGCCGCCCGGTCACCGGCACAATTACCAGCACGGTCGCCAGGATGGTAGCCGCGGTGGCAGCCGCCGCCGTGGCGGTTGCCCTGGCCGCAGGCGTCTCGGCAGGTTGGGGAGCAATGCCGGTAGCCGCTCAAGAGGCGGCCCAACCTAAGAACATCATCCTCATGATTGGCGATGGCATGGGATTCCAGCAAGTGAACGCCTTGCGCACCTTCAAGCGGGCCATGGGGCTGAAGCTGGCCATGGACGAAGTGGATGATGCCCGGACCACCATGACCACTCGCTCGGCCGATTCTGCCGTAACCGACTCTTCTTCGGCGGCCGCCGCCATGGCCACCGGCTACAAGACCAACAACAAGTGGATGTCGATCACCCCTGACCGGACGGTCGTGCCAACCATACTTGAACAGGCGGAGAAGATCGGCAAGAGTACCGGCCTAGTTTCCACCGCGCCGGCCGCCCACGCCACCCCCGGCGCGTTCGTTTCCCACATTACGAACCGCGACGATTTCGACACCATCGCACTCGAAGTGCTGGCAAGCGGGGTCGACGTTTTGCTGGCCGGCGGCCGTAACAACTTCGACGCCCGCCGCGATGGGCTGGATCTCCTGGAGAGGGCCCGGACTGCCAGGTATAGGTATACCTGCGTGACCACGGCCGCGGAATTGAAGGCGGTTACCACCGGCCGCGTCCTCGGGCTCTTCCACCCGACCGGGGGACTCACCCGCATGATGGACCGACCGGCCGATACGACTGAGCCTACTCTGAGCGAGATGACCGCCAAGGCCTTGGAGTTACTCTCGCAAGATGATGATGGCTTCTTCCTCATGGTCGAAGGTGGTCAGATCGATTGGGAGTGTCACTCCAACAACTTCGTGGGTATGATCGCCGAAATGGCCGAATTCGACAACGCCGTCCGGGTAGCTCTCGACTTCGTGAGGTCGCACCCGAATACTCTCCTTATCGTCGCGGCCGACCACGAAACCGGAGGCCTATCCTTCGATGAAAGGACGGGCAAGTTCAGCTGGAGCAGCACCGGCCATACCGGCGCCAATGTGCCGGTAATGGCGGAGGGTGCGGGGGCAAGCGCTTTCGCCGTAGCGCTGATGGACAATACGGAGATGGCGCGTAAAATCGCCGCCCTGGGCGGATACCCGCGGCCGCTCGTGATCCAGTACGAGCGCGCCGGAGCCAGCGTCACATTTACCGTCACCTCCTACGGCGTCCCGGTCGAAGGGGCGACGGTCGAGGTCAACGGCACGATCGTGGGCACGACCGATGCCAAAGGCCAGGTTACCTGGAGTAACGCCGGCACCGGTACGATATCGGTCAAGGTGACCAAGGAAGGCTTCGAAGAGGGCAAGCGGGAGATTTCGATGGCGGTGAACTTGCTGCTGCCCACCCCGGGGCTGTCCACCCCGGCGCCGGCGGCGGCGCCGTTGCCCGAAGCCGCCTGAACCACCGGGCTGACCCGCCGAACTTGCCCGCCGGCTTGGCCCGCCAGCTTTACTCGCCGGGCAAGCCCGTCGGCCCGGGCCGACGGGCCGAAACCAGACCAACCCGAAGTCAGCACGCAACGGAACCCGAGGTCGAGCCGCCGGCCTGAGCGCCGGCGGCCTTTATATGGCTCCCGTTGACCCTGCGCGATCGACGCCAAGGGCCGCCCGGCGGTCAGTAGACCACTTGAGCTTTTAGCGGTACCTCGCCCCGGCCGTAGCGGCGGAGTAGATCCGGAAAAGCATCAAGGGGTTCGCGATCCGAAACCAACCGTTCAAGGTCAAGACGGCCGGAAGCCGCAAGTTCTAGCGCCGCCTGGAAGGTCGAGTTGACGGCGAAGGAGCCCGCGATGGTTAGATCCCGCCGGTAGACCAGGTAGGGCGAGAGGTTTATCCGGGCCGAGGGTGGCGCTACCCCGAAGATGAGAAGTACCCCGCCGGGGGCCACCCAATGGCGGGTAAGCGCCATCTCCAGTGCCCGCGGTGAACCGCTGGCGTCGATGACCAGTTCGAACCCGTCCGGAGCGAGCTCCCGCATGATCTCGTCCGGCTCGTTTTCTTCCGGCTCGTCGCCGGTAAGTTCACCGGCGTTAGCCCGGGGTAGCAGGACGGTATGGGTGGCGCCGAATTCGCGAGCAAGCCGCAGGCGCTCGGGCCGCAGGTCGGCCGCCACAATGGAAGTCGCTCCGCCGGCTAAAGTGGCCATTTGAACGTGCATGAGCCCGATCGGCCCCACGCCCAGGATCAGAACCCGGCCACCCAGGGTGCCGAGGCCAACACCCACGCCCCCGCCCGTACCCAAGGCCTGGCGGGCGCGCTGCCAGCCATAGATGACGCAGGCCAGGGGCTCGACCAGAGCCGCTACCGAGAAAGGGAGGGGGAGCGGCAAAGCCAGCTGGGAGGAGGTAGCGGCGGGCGCCGGCTCGGGAGGCGCGGGGCTTTTCGAGCCCGTTTGGGCGCTCGCCGCGGAAGCCTGCGAGCCCGCTGTGCTTGCCGGCGTGGGAGCTTTCGGGCGCACGGCGCTTGCCGGTGCAGGCGAGACGGGCAAGGGAAAGACAACTTGCTGGGGCACGACGACCCGTTCGGCGAAAGCCCCGGGAAGAGTCACGCCGATCGCCTGCCACCGCTCGCAGTGATTGGGACGGCCGGTGCGGCAGAAGCGGCACTGGCCGCAGGCGAGGTTGGGGTTGGCGGTGACGGGAGTACCGGGAGGGAGGCGCTGCGGGTCGACCCGGGAGCCCGTCCGCGACACCACGCCGGCAAACTCGTGGCCGGGAATAATCGGGTAGACGCCCCCGTGTTCGCCCCGAAAGATATGCCAGTCGGTGCCGCACAGGCCGGCCGCCTTCACCTCGATCTCGACCTCGTCCGGTCCGAGCCCGCGCTCGGCCACCGGGTCGGGAACGTCACGGATGGCCACCACACCCGGCTGCTCGATCACTGCTGCCCGCATTACGCTACCCCCTTCCTTCCGCGTCCGGTCGGCCGACCCACCGCTCGGCGGATCAGCCGGTTACGACCTTCCGATCCATCTAACTTTCCAGCAACTCTAACTTTCCAGCAACAACGTCACCGGCCCGTCGTTTACCAGGGCCACTTTCATCCTGGCGCCGAAGCGACCGGTCTCCACGGGCACACCTTCCCGGCGCAGGTAATCCACGAAAGCCTGGTAGAGGGGTTCGGCTTCGGACCCGGGGGCGGCCTCGGTGAAGCTGGGACGCCGGCCGTGGCTGGCATCGGCATAGAGCGTGAACTGGGACACCACCAGCGCCTCGCCGCCGCAATCCCGCAAGCTCAGGTTTAGCCGGCCTTCGGCATCCTCCATGATGCGCAGAGCCGCGACCTTCTTTGCCAGCTGGGCCGCTTGCGCCGTCGTATCTCCTCGCTTGATGCCGAGCAAAACGAGAAACCCCGTCCCGATCGCGGCCACGGTCTCCCCTTCCACCTCAACCCTGGCCTGGCTCACCCGCTGGATCAGCGCCCGCAAGTGCTCTTTCCTCCTACCATGACCCTGTCTTACTCGACTCGTCTTTACCCGACCAGTCCCCGGTCGCGGCCGGCCCCCGCCCCCGCCGTCAACCCGAGCTTTTGCCGCATGGCCTCGACCATGTCCGGGGCGATGAGGGGAAGCACCCCCGCCCGCATCGATGCCGGCATCATCCTGGGCATCATCTTGGGCAGGAGCGGCCGCATCGCCACCGCCGCCGACCGCGCCGTCGCCGGTGTTTTCTCCAACACCTCCATCATCCCCTGCATCATTTCGGGCATGGCTTCCATGAGCGAGGGCAGCAGTTCACGCATCATCTCTACCATGCCGGGAAGGCTCACCTGGTGGATCGCCCGTTCCAACACACTCCACAGGTAGTGAACATCTTTCGTCGGATCGCCGGTCGCATATCCCGACGCTTCCGCCACGATAGTGCTGAAGCGCAATCCTCGTTACTTCCTGCCCGCCCGGTGTCTGACCTTCCGCTCTCCCGCCCTCCCGGCCTCCCATCCTACGCCTTCCGCTTTCCCGCCCTCCTCGCCACCGAGGGGGGGCCTCCCATGTATGCGCACGTATGCATAAGTTGTAAGTTGGTTGGCGCAAAATGCGCCAACCAACGATCTTCCTGATGGCGCAAAATGCACCATCCTGCCTTCCGGAGACCCCCCGGGAGGGGCGCGGCGACCTCAGATGACCCTGAGCGATAGCTTGAGGGATAGTTCACGGGTGAAAAAAGCCAGCTAGCAAGGTCACCACTCCGCACACCACTTGCACCGTCCGCACCCCGGCTGGCTGGTGCATCTCACAACATCCGGCTTCCCGCCGGCTGCCACATCTTGCGCCATCCGTACTCGCGGCGACCGGTCAACCATCGAGCCCCGCGCGGTCACCAGAGTGTCAAGTCGAACATCTCCGTGGCTTGACTGGACCAAGCTTCCAGGGGTCGTTGCCCTTCGCAAACCGGGGAAGTTGTCGCCACCCGGAGTGAACTCGCCCGAGAACTAGGCGTTGATCGCCACACGCTAATCCGCCACATTAGAGAGCTGGTGGAGAGCGGGTGGATGCGGACCGGGCCGGCCGATCGCTACTCTATTCGTTATTCCCCGTGTAATCCCATCCTTGCCGAGCGGATGGCCGAACTCGAGCGCGACGGGCAAGTGGCCCAGACAACGCTGATCTCACGAGATCCATACGAATCCGAACCGGCACGCCTGGCGGTGCGAGGCGGTACGAATCAGGCAGGATAAGCAGTGCAAGCGCCGAACGGAACCTCGGGTGTTGCTCCGCTCCTCAGGAAAACCTTGCAGGGGAGGTCAAGCCGATGGTCGCAAGCAGGTATTGGTTAGCCGTTCACCGTGCCGCCGTAGCCGGACTTCTCCTGGCGCTGGCCTTCGCCACCGCGATGGGCACCGCTTTCGCTCCGCCCGCCGCTGCCAAGACCAAGATCACCATCATGGTCCCCACCTACCAGTGGTACTTCGAATACCTGCAGGAACAAGCCAAGGCGTACCAGGCCCAACACCCTGAAGTTGCCATCGATTTCGACGCCGTGTCCGGACCTGTCAACGACGAAGTGCTGGTCAGAGTGGCGTCCGGGATGACGCCGGACATCCTAGTCCTTGGCAATGTATCGGATCAAAGAATCCGCGCGCTGCTCGACCAACTGGCGTACGACCTTGGCCCCATAGTCAAAAAGGACCGGGATATCAAGCTAACGGACTTCTACCCTACCATCGTTCAGGCCTTCACCCACAAAGGTATGCTCGTTGGCATCCCCATCGAAGTTTCTACCTCGGCCACCTTCGCCAACAAGACGTTGTTCGACGAATCGGGAGTCCCCCTGCCCGACGAGGGCTGGGACTGGAACGACCTCGTCAGGATCGCAACCAAGCTGACCAAAGTGAACCCGTCGACCCAGCAAGTAACTCAGTGGGGCTTTGGAGCCGACGGATACAGCCTGATTTATCTCGGAGTCGCGTCTTTCTTATGGGCCAATGATGCCGATATCGTCGACTCAACCCAGACCACGGCGACGTTAAACCGCCCCAGGGCCATCCAGGCACTGCAGTTCTTCTATGACATCCACTTCAAGAACAAGGTTGCCTATCCCCCGCGGGCAGCCCAGTACCAGGCTTTCTGGAACGGGCAGATCGCCATCTGGGAATCGGCTACCTGGAACATTGCCTACAACCGTCAGAAGGCCCGCAAGGATCTGGACTGGGACATCATCCCTCAGCTCTGTAGCCCTTATACCGGTAAGGCGGCCGCGCTCGTAACCGGCCACACCATTGCCGTCACCCGCACCACCAAGAACCCGGAGCTCGCATGGGATTTCATCAAGTATGCCATCCTGTCCCGGCAGGGCCAGGAGAAAGTGGCTCAAGAAGGTATGCTCCCACCGATCATGGCCGCGGCCCCCTACTACCTTGCGATCATGAAAGCGCCGCCCACTAACGTAAAGCAAGTTATCCGTTCGGCCGGATTTGGACGCACGGCGGTCTGGTTCGACGACCCTGAGAAGAACAAGAAGATCTGGGAGGCGGTAGAAAAGAAGTGGGATCTGGTGATGCAGCAGAAGCTGGACGTCGCCAGCTTCGCCCAGGAGGCAGACGCTGAAGTCAACGCGTTGCTGAAGAAGTAGGCGCGCGGTCCACACAGAACAATGCCGCCTACCAAAGGAACAGGAAGGTGAAACCCATGCTGGACAACCCGCCCGCATACGTGCAGTCCTATGAGGCCGAAGCAGAAACCAGCGCGGCCGCGCTGCAGTATGTCACCAAAGCGGGCAACGTGGTACGCGTGGGGTTCAAGTATAACGCCAACTTCGACATGTGGATCGAGTTTAAGCCGGGTGGCGTCAACCAACTGATGGCACTCGGAAACATCTATCTGATTCGTAACAGCGCCCAAGAAGTCGACCCCAACCCCGCCTTCCCGCGGGCGGTCACGTTGACGGTAACCGGTTCAGACTGGGTCGGACCGTACATAATGCGGGCGGCCGTCAACGGAAACGGCGAGAGTCCGAAGTTTACGGGTGGCTGGCACGGCTCGAACGGCGACGGGACGGGCAAGGCCACGGCCAGGACGGTCTCCTGGCAAGTGGCCGCCGACGGCAAGGCGTTCACCGAGGATGGCACTATTGCTGCCCGCGAGGTAACCGTCTCCGTAGTGAACCGTATTCAAGCTTACAACACCAAACCAACCGGCGATTTCCCGCTGCGGGAAGTGGTGGAGGAACGGGTGCAATACGCAGTGCGCCGCGGAACGGTGGACGTGCAGGTAGAAATCGAGGCACTGGAAGACATAGTGATTGAAAGGTACTACGGCTTGCAGTCCATCAACTCGGGGCACAACGGCACGATCCACTACGTAAATGGAGATGTACAGGATAGAAAGAAGACCCCCAATGCCAGCAACGACTCGGGGCCACTTTACAAAGCTCCTGATGTGTCCCGTTACGCGTTACGTTCAGCAAGCCGGCTGCATAACCTGGTTGTCTGGCTCGACCGCAGCTTTGGCCTGGGAGACATGAAAAACGTCCCCGTCAGCCTGCCGGCCGCCTTCACTGCCTCTTATGGCAAGTCGTATTTCAACCTGATCCGTTCCGATCTCCCCGTGGCCGCCGGGGAAAAGGTAGCCTGGCGGGGCGGCTGGATCTTCTCCCCCGGCCTGCCGTCTCCCGGTGACCTGGCCTACATCTATCATGGGAAAACGCCAGCCGATGACCGGCTGGTGATCGACTTCCTGGCCGCGGGCGGCGAAGGCTACTGCACCCTGCCCGCCGAATACTCCGGCAAGAAGGTGGCCGTCCTTTCCGCCTCCCCCGGAGTGACGGCCGGTGAAGCCGTTTCCGCGGACGGGAAACTGTGGGTTCGTGCCGAAGGCTACGGATCGGTGGTCATTGCGTTTCAATAACAATGGGCCTTACCCGGCCGCAAAGGTTCGCCGTCTCAAAAGCCACACCTACCCTGGTCGAAATGCTGAGGATCGTCCCTGCCATCCGGCCGGGACGATCCTCGCTTGCTCCCCTCCCGCCGGCGGGCGAGCCGGTGACGGTTACCACTACCACTCCTTCCATCACTGGCCGGCGATAACCTGCCAGGTGGTAGCGGGATCGTTGGTGATGATGGCGTCTACCCCAGCGGTGATCATCCGCTGCAGGTAGTACCGGTCATCCACCGTCCACACGAAAACCGCAATACCCCGAGAATGGAGGTAACGGACCAGTTCGGGAGTGACCGCAGCGTAGTGAATGGAGACGGCGTTAGCCCCACTCTCCAGCACCTGCTTGACGATGAATGCTCCCGCGACCGCTGCGTTGCGAATACCCGGATCATTCAACAAGAGCGCCCGGGGAATGTCCGGGGCAAGCTGAGCTGCCAGTTTCACCGATTCCGGGTTGAACGACTGGATCACCACGTTGTTGGTCATTCCCGTCTTCCGGATCGCCGCCACGGTGGCGGCCACGGTCGCCTGACCCGCCTGTTTGATCTCGATCAGAACCTGGGCCTTTTCCTTCGCCAACTCCAAGAGTTCTTCAAGGGTTGGGATCTTCTCACCGGCGAAGTCCGCGCTCTTCCAGGAGCCGGCATCAAGCTGCTTGATCTGCTCGAGGGTAAGCGAGGTGATGCTGCCGGAACCGTTGGTGGTACGGTTGAGCGTACCATCATGCAGTAGTACCGGCACGCCGTCGGCACTCAGGTAGACATCGCACTCTAGCAGATCGGCGTTCAGCTCGATAGCGCGCCGGAAAGCGGCCAGCGTATTTTCGGGCGCCTCTTTAGACGCCCCCCGGTGTGCGACGACGAAGGGAAGAGAGTTAGCCAAAGCAGCGTTTTTAGTGGTACGGGCCGGAGGAACTATCCCGGCTTGTTGTACGAGACCGGGTGCTTCGTCCCGACGGAGCGGCCGGACGACGATGTTGTCGAAAGCTACCGTCGATCCGTTGACGTGCAGGCCGACCAGGCCTTTGGGATTTTGGACGATCCCGATCATCTCGTGAATCTGCTCTCCATTGAAGAAGTAGCGCACGCTGGAATCTATGACCTGAACCCGCAGATTGAAAGTCTGTCCGTTGGGTATGCGCTTGGGTGCCGGGCGGGTAGCCATTACCTCCCAGCCGCCGCTCGTCCCGCGGCGGGCTACCTCGGTGCCATTGTAGGCCGTCATGTTGTTGCGGACCGTAAACAGGTAGTAAGGGTAAGCTCCGGTGGCAGGAGTCCGGTACAT
This sequence comes from Bacillota bacterium, assembly GCA_012839805.1. GTDB lineage: Bacteria > Bacillota > Limnochordia > Limnochordales > DUMU01 > DUMU01. The sequence continues at coordinate 89,042 of DUMU01000016.1, forward strand.
CAGCGCGGTCCAGCGGGTTTCCTCGTTGGCAGCGATAAAGGTGACATCGGCCGAAAACTCATAATCCGTCCAGCTGGGATCACCGAAAACGATCCGTCCCTGTACGCCAGAGGAGGGACTCTTGCCTATCAGCCGCCCTCCCTCTACCTTCCATTCGCCCTCCACAACCTTCCACCCGGCAGGGAGACTCCCGTCCGGTATCTGATCGAAATCCTCCTGAAGTAACGGTTCTTGTGGCAATGCCTCTCCCTGCGCGAAGGCACGGCCGGAAGCACCGAGCAGGACTCCTAATGTCCCTGCGAGAAAGAGCAGCACTACGTTTGCGCCAGCCTGATTGACCACACTCCCGCCTCCTTAAGTACCGAACATCGAATAGCGAGTAGGGTAACGCCGCCGGCGGCGGTTCTGTCCGGATTCTAACAAGGCGCTGGCCTGCAGACAATGGCCAGGCTCGTTATTGCAGGTTATTGGCGGGTTGCGCCCGGTTTGGAGGGTGTGGTTTGGGCCCTGTAGCCGAAGCTATGGTGCAACTGGAGGTCTGTGCCTCAGCGCGAGCACACGACGCGAAACTCGTCAAGGGCTGGGCTCAATGCCCGCTTTCCGGGCCAGCTGCGCCACCGCTTCCTCCGTGAGCGGCCGCAAAGCGACGTTGCCGGCCAGCACCACCGCTACCGTTTCTCCGGCCACCTGCAGGGGAACCGCCACATGCACCAGGCCGGCAAGGCAGATGTCAAGAACCTCCTTCCCCGACACGGCAGCGGTTCTCACAGAGGCCAGGAGCGAAGCTGCACACCCGGCTCCCGCTTCAGGACTGCTACCGAGCAGAGCGCAGAAATAATCGCAGCAGGCTCGGGAGGCCGATCCAGAGGCATCAGAGGGCGGGGTTCTTGCGCGCACTCGGATTAGGGTGCGATTCCAGGTCGCCCCATCGGGGCTCACAATCGGACGGATAGGCCATTCCCCAAATCCAGCCAGAAGCAGGAGATTGCTCCCGTATCCGCCAATGAAACAACCAGGGTAACAGGGTAACGAGCACGGTACGGCCGCAGGCCGGGTTGCCGCGGCAGGGCTCGGCTACTCGGGGTGAAGATCGTGGCTATTGCCGCAGACCGTCGCCTGGTTTTTACCGAGGAACAAGTTCGCGAGCTCCTGGGATTGACCGGGGTGGGTGAGGAGCCGGAAACCGCCCGCGGGCTCGAAGAGCTCTTCGAACCGGGCGCGTTGGGCCACCTCCTCGACATGTTCCACCTGGCCACCGGCATGGGGGTCTTTGCCGCCCGGCCCGACGGTACGATCGTCTTCCCCCACGACCCCGAAAGGCTCATGTGCGCGTACTGCCGGATGATCCGGGCAACTCCCGCCGGGCGTTCCCGCTGCCAGGCCGACATCGCCCGGGGTGGGCAGTATGCCGCCCGTCTCGGCAGCCCCTACATCTTCCTTTGCCATGCGGGTCTCGTCGAATGGTCGGCTCCGATACTCGTTAACGGCGTCTATCTCGGATCGATGTTTTGCGGCGGCGTGGCCATGTGGCCCACCGGTGACACGCTGGCCCGTCAGGACCATGAAAAGCTGGCTCAGACCATCGCCGTCCCGGTGGAAGAGCTGCATGCGGCGGCGCTGACGATCCCGCAGGTAGAGGCCGCCCGGGTACAAGCCGCGGCCGAGATGCTCTTCGTAATGGTTAACTACCTTTCCCGCACTGCTCTCCTCACGCTCTGGCAACAGCGGGCCATGGCCCAGCAGCAGGAACTCCTGGCCGCCCTGCTCCGCCGCCGGCAGGCAAGTGAACCGAGTACCACAGCCAAAGGCCGGGCTCAGAACGGGGCCGGCATTGATGTTGATCAGGAAAGCAATGTCCACCGCGTCCACAACGTCGACGGTGTCGACAGCTACGGCAGGCACAACGGCCAAGGCCGCTCAACCTATCCGTGGGAAATCGAAGAGCAGCTGCTGGCACGGGTGCGCAAGGGAGAACGGGCGGAAGCCAAGCGACTGTTGAACCGCTTTCTGGGAGAAATCCTGTTTGCCTGCGGCTCCAGCATGGAAGTGATGAAAGCCCGGCTACTGGAGCTGGTCGTGGTTGCCTCCC
>DUMU01000017.1 GCA_012839805.1 Bacillota bacterium
CCGATATGGTGCTCGCCGACGACAACTTTGCCCCCATCGTGGCGGCCATCCAGGAAGGGCGGGTCATCTATGCGAACATCCGCAAGGTCATCCACTACCTGCTCTCGTGCAACATTGGCGAAATCGTCGCCATTTTCTTCGGTATCATCCTTGGTTGGGGTCGTGTCCTCACGCCCATTCAGATCCTGTGGGTCAACCTGGTGACCGACGGGTTACCGGCGCTGGCGCTGGGGGTAGAGCCGCTCGAGCGGGGAGTAATGAACGAGCGCCCGCGAGACCCGAAAGAAGGCATCTTCGGTCGCGGGCTGGGCTGGCAGATCGCCTGGCAGGGTGTACTGGTAGGAGTGATGACACTTCTCGTCTACCGGTGGGATCTGGCCATGCGTGGCGACCGCCTGCGGGCGGAAACGGTGGCGTTCATGACGCTTTCCCTGGTGCAGCTGGTGCATAGCTTCAACACTCGCTCGCTTCGGCAAAGCCTCTTTCGAATCGGATGGCTCCACAACCGGCCGCTGGTGGTGGCGGTGGGCGTCTCGCTGCTGCTGCAACTCATGGTGCTGACCGTACCCTTCCTGCGGCCGGTCTTCGACGTCGTGCCGCTCTCAGTGCGGGACTGGGCGACGGTGATGATGGCGGCGGTAACCATGTTGGGGGTAGTGGAGATCGTCAAGGCGGCGGTCCGCTTCCTTGGCCGGAGCCAGGCAGGAATCTGAAAGACGGTGTCGAAAAGCCAGGCAGCAAGGGGGGGAGCAGTAAATGGGACTCTTTTCATTCCTCGGAAAGAAGGATCCAAAGAAGAAGTATGTAGATATCTTCGTCAAAGCAAAGAAGATGGGCCTCAGCGTCGAGAATGCTCTGCGCCAGGCCGTGGACGCAGCCGTCGCGGACAAGGTCTTCCCCGATCGTAAGAAAGCCGCGGAAGAGCTCTACAAGGCGGTCATCACGCTGGTAGAGCGGGACGAGAAGGCCGACCTCGAAAAGGCAAAGCGGAAAGCGGCTTTGTGAGACGCCAAGCGGCCTTGGCAAAGCCTGGGGCAGCCCGGTGAGGTTCAAAGCCGCATGGTGAGAAAAGCAGAGCGTACGGCTCCTCGGTGAGCAGGGAGGCGAGGTCGGTGGGGACAGGGGCGGTACGCGAGGGCCCGGGACGGGTGACCTGGGGTGGATTGATACGCTATTATGCGGCGGCGGCCGCGAGGAGTGCGGCTGATACCGGCTTCCGCTTCCTGGTTGAAGAGGAAGGGAGCCGGTTTCTCTTTTGGTCGGGGCCTGACCCCCTTTTCGGGATAAACGGAGGGGAAGCGGGCCCTTCACCGGCAGGCGTCGCCGGGGAGATGGAGACCCTCGCCCGTCTGGCCGAGCTGGCCGGCGAATCCCTCTGCTTCGGCTTTCCGCTGGTGGTAGACGGGGAGGGACGATTCCTCCCGCTTTTGTGGCTTCCCGTTCGGCAAAGCCAAAGCCGTGACGGCAAGCCGCTGGCCGGGCGCTGGGTGGGCGGCAGCTGGGAGTTCAACCTCGCCTTGTTGGGAGGGAGCGAGGCGCCTGCGGTCTGGGATCTGGTCGGCTCGGTACGCCGAACGCTCGAGCCGGGAGTCGAACCCGGGCCCGCCAGCGCGGCCGCTTTTGCCGCGGCGGTGACGGTACTTGCAAGCCGGATCGGGTTGGAGATCCGGGAGCCGATCCGGCCGGGTCGATGGTCCGCGCCGGTTACCCGGCGGGCCGAGCGTCCGGCGGCGGGCGTTTACAACCAGGCCCTGCTCTTTCGTGCCTTCGCCCCTGACCTTCCTCTCTGGTTGTGGCGGGAGTGGGAGCGCTTGGCCGAAAGGGAACCGCCACGAGGCTGGGCGCGTGCTCTCTCTCCTGGCCTGGAGGCAGGCGCGGATCGAAATGGGGATCGGGATGGGGATGGAGATGGAGATGCGGGAGGCCGGGCCACCCCTCTGCAACTGCTTTTTCACGCTTTCACTCCCGGCGAACGGGAGGCGTTGGCCAAAGGCTTGTCCGATGCGGAGGCGTATGGAAGTGCCGCCTTGCATTTTCCCCAGGGTGACGGTGAGATAGAGGCAGCCTTCCACTTGCTGATCAACGCCTGGCGGGCGGGGCGGAAGGTATTGGTAGTAGCGCCCACGGCCAGAGAGATCGAGCCCTTGGTTCAGCTCCTGCGGGCCGTATACCCGGGCCCTTTCTTCGGCCGGTGGGGTGACGCGAAAGGAAATCGGGCGATGGTAGCGACCATCCGCTGGATGGTACGTTCCAGATCCTCCGCTCGGCCGAAGAGCATCAAGAATAGCCTCCAAGAGGGTAACCGGGGGTATCGGGAGGAACTAGAAAAGGCCTGGCAGGGAGTGCGACAGGCGGAGGACGCGGTAGGCCGTGCCACCTCCGCCGGGGAACGAGCCGCGGCCATCCGGCGCGAGCTGGACCGGGCCGTGCGAAGTCTCGCGCCGGCTCTGGAAGAGCTGGCCCGGCGCATCGCGGGCGGAACGGGCGACGGGACCGGGCGCCCCGCCGGATCGTGGGCGCGGCTGGCCGAGCAAGTAGGGGAGCTGGTGGCCGAGGGCGAACGGATCGCGGGCGGCCGGTGGCGCTGGACGGAAAGACTGTGGCCCTGGCGGCGCACGGAACGGCTCACGGGGCGGCTCGAGCTGCGCTTGCGGGCTCTCCTCAACGGTGCGGGGCTCAATTCCGGAGATTGGCTCCTCCTCTCCAAACCGCACGATCCGGTGGCCCTTCTTCAAAGCCTGCGGCAGGTAGAAAACGCGCTACGGTATGCAGAGCTACAGGTACAGTACCGGCAATGGAAAGAGGCGGCGGGGGAGGGGCCGTGGGAGGCGCCCTCCAGCCTGCCGCACCGGCTGGACGAAGCTCTGGCCGCCCTGACCGGGGTGTCGACCCGGCTGGTTCAGGAGCAACGGGAGGCGGAAGTAGGGGCCTGGTCGGCAGAGATGGTGGCCCGGCTCGAGTTATGGATTCGCCTGGAGGCGGAAATCAGGGCCAGCCGGCCCGGTTCGGCGGCCGCCGCGGAGCTCGAGCGCGTCCTGGCCGAACTCTTTCCCGGGGTGCTCGAAGCCCTGCCCGTCTGGTTTTTCCCCATCAGCGAGGCCTCCTTCCCGCTACCGGATCGCCCCGACCTTTTCGATCTGGCATTGATTCTGCGGGCGGAAAGGATTCCGCTGGCGGTGGCTTTGCCGTTCGCCTGCCGGGCGCGGTCCACCCTTGTCCTCGGGGATGCCTCCGAGGAAGCGATGCGGTTGGCAGAAGAGAAGCAGTTTGCCCCCGAGGCCCGCGGTTTGGAACAAGACGCGGCGGCCACCCAGGGCCTATGGGGGTTGGACTACCTGCGCCACGCCTGGCCTGTTTCCGCCCTCCGCTGGTTGAAGGAGGGGGACTCGCTCCTCCATATTGCTCGCGCCCCGGTTCTGCGGCGACCGTGCCGGCGGGTGGGGCAACTCGCGAACCGGCTCTTTCACGGCGCGACGCTCCACCCGGTGGGAGGCCCGGGCGGTGCGGTCGCCTGGGTCGAGGCCCGGGGCCAGGTGATCGTTCCCGAAACCGGTAGTGCCTTCAACCTGGAAGAGGCCGAGGCGGTAGTGGCAGCGGTCCGGGAACGCCTGGCGGCCACGGGCGGGCAGCCGGCAAGGGTGGCCATCGTTACGCCTTTCCGCCGGCAAAAAGAGCTCCTGATGCGTAAACTCCTGGCCGCCCTGCCGTCCCTGCCGGGCGATGATCCCGGCGGCCCGCCGGTCCGGGTGCTACTGCCGCCCGAGGCGCTACACGGCACGGAAGAGTGGCCGACCGTGATCTTCAGCCCGGTTATCTCGCGAGGAGCACCGGAGGCCGCACTGTGCTATCTGGAAGAGCATCCTGAGTTCCTCTACGCGGCCATAGCCCGAGCTCGCGAGGAGTTCGTGGTCGTAGGCGACCCCGAGATGGTGGCATCGCTCGGAGGCACCTGGGCCGATCTGGCCCGCATGCTCTCACGGGCAGAGGGTCTCCGGGCGGAGACGGAATTGATGCTGGCCCGGTCCGGCTCGGCCCTGCCGGCCCGGCCCGGCCTGGCCCCGGCCGAGGTGGCGGCCACCGCGGAGGCGGAGACCGTGGAAGAAGGCCCTTATCCCGCGGGGCGGGAAGGGCTCTTCACCCTGTACCGGGAGCTGCTCCTCCGGCGAAGCGGCTGGCGGGGGCGGCGCACCCTCGCCGGGATCAGGGTTGAGGACGAGACAGAAGCCGCGCCAGCCGGGGCTCGGCCCAGCGCAGAAAGCGTGTAGCGAGCGCGAAGTCGCGCTGGAGTGAGACCTGAGCCCAATACCGGTTCGGGCGGAACTGGCTCGGGTCGACCTTCCCCACTTCCGTTGCCGGTTTGGCGTTGGCAAAGCGGGCTGCGGATCGTTCACGCTGCTCCTTACCGGCATGATCCTCCACCGCGGCGAGCCAATCGCCGATGAGCTTTTCGCGCCGCTCCTGCCACCCTTTTACGCCGGCTTCGTCCAGGGCGCCGATCTGCTGGAAGAAAGCAATCTTGGCCGCCAGGTTGGCGAGGAGCAGCGCAGCCGCCCCCTCGGGGTCAGCCAGCGGCGAAAGACCGGGCTGTGAGTAGAAGCCCTGGCGCAGAGCCTGCCGGTGATTGTCGCTCAGGTAATCGGTGGCGAAGAAGACCTCGCCGGGGGAGTTATGGGCCCAGGCCATCGCGACCTGCCCGGCCAGGGCTTCGGGGCTATTCACCCAGACGGCGAGACCGGGAAAGATGAGGCGCCCGAGGGCATCGGCACCGGTGGCGGCGTCGATCTCGCTCAGATACCGTTCGAAGAGAGGTTCGTTACTCGAATAGGCCATGGTGACGAGGAAGTCCACGTATCCCTCGTCGAGCCACCGTTTCCAGTCCTGCATGGTCGTGGCCCGTGCCCGTTCGGCCTCCGGAACGACGGCGGCCGAGAGGAGAAGGTCCGGGCGAGCTTCCTTAAGGACCACGGCCAGCTGGTGAACGAAACTCGTCACGTTCTCTCGGCGCCATTCATCCCAGAGGGCTGCCTCCCGGCTTCCCGGCCGAAGGGTGCGGGGATCGAGGCCGTACTTCTCCTGGAACGCCGAGAGAGAGGCGGGAGAATACCCGAAGACGCTGCCGGTGGTATTCTCGGGATACCGTATATAGTCAAGGTGCAGCCCGTCAATGGGATACTCGGTGGCGATTTCGAGGAAAAGGCGTTGCAGGTACTGCCGTACCTCCGGGTGTGAGGGGTTGAGCCAGGAGGATCCGGAAGGAGGAGCAAAGAGCTCACCCCGCTGGGAGATCTCTCGCCAGTCCGGGTGATCGCGCAGGATGGCCGGCGTCTCTTCTCTCGTTCCTACGTTGAAAACCCACACCCATGGATGTACTTGCATCCCCCGGGCGTGGGCTTCTTCCACCAGCACCCGGAGCGGATCCTCATCCCAGGAAGAGATGGCCGGATCACGGTAGCCCACCTTGGTCCAGAAGAGGGCGACGCCCCGCCGCACTATCTCCGGAAACAGGGTGTTGATCCCCGCCGCCTGGAGCTGATCGAGAAAATACCGTACCCCGCTACGACCGCCGAGGCTCGCCAGATTGCCCGCGCCCATCCATGCCCCCCGCACTCCCACCGGGCGAGTTTCCCGGACGAGAGGCGGGATCGCCTCCGCCCGGTACCTGGCGTCGATCGCGAGCGCCCGGGCTTCTTCGAACCGGCTGCTCCCGAGCCGGTCCTCAGCCCGGGAGACGAGTTCCTGGGCCTCACTCAGGCGCCGTTCGATCTCCCCATAGGGCACGAAGGTGAGTTTCTGGCGGGCGGCCCGGAGGGCGGCTTCGGCCTGGTCCAGGGCTTCGCGGGCTGCGGTGAGCGCCCGGCGCGCCTCGGCCTGGGCCTCTTCACCCAGGGCGAGACGGACGGCGTTGGCGAGGAGTTGCCGGGCCCAGGCCTTGACCGGTTCCGCCGTCTGACCCCCGGCCGCTTCGCCGGCCGCCGCGTGAACCCGGTCCGCCTCGCCCGCGGCAGCCGCCAGGAGGTTAAAGCCAATGTACAAGGATTGAGGACCGGCAATTGCAGCCGCGTTCCGGTCCGGGGGGGCGGGGCGGGTGATTTGGTCGGCCGCTAACCAACTGGCCATGACCACGCCCTGCCCGGTGGGCCCGGCCAACATCACCGGCTGTTCCAAGGCGACCAGCGGCAGGAGGGAAGGCAGCCCGGCGAAGAGCGCGGCTCCGTCCAGGGTCGCTTCGAGGTATCCGGCGTGGTCTTCGGCCCGGTTTCCGGGCTCGGTGACCCCGTCGTCGTAGAGGGTGCGAAGCTGGCCATACGTATTAGCGTGTAAAACCGGCTTCAAGGCGTTGTCCTTCCGGAGCCTCCCCGCCTCATCGTAAGCGCCGGTCTCCCAAAAGGCCAGCACCCGGCCGCCGCGCTCAACGAAGCGCTCTACGGCCGCCACTTCTGCTTCGGTCAATACAGGGTTGGTCGGGAAGATGAGAAGAGCGTAAGATCCGAGCTGCCCCGAAGCGAGTTCCTGGTCGTCGACGTAGCCATACGAGAGCTCCTGGTCATGCAGCACGCCCGTCAAGGCCTGAAGCCACGTGACCCAATGGACCGGACCGTACCAGCCGGCGGCCCGGTCGCTGTTGGCGATGCCCACCAGGGGTGCTTCGCTCCGGTCAGGCATCGCGTTGCCGTCGCCGGTCGCTGCTGCTCGGCCCGCGCCCAAGACGATCGGGAAGGCGATGACGAGGACGGTGGCGGCAACGAGCCGGTCAAGACCAGGCAATAGATGGCGCCGGCTTTTCGAGCATGGGTGCTGGTGGTACATGGTCATCCTCACCTCTTCATGGGTCACGGGCCGGGTCCGCTGCTGGAGCCCATTTGGTAATTCGGTAATTCGCCTCCAACGGAATAATCCCTTCTGAAATGCCAGTTCAGCTGCCGAACCGTTTTCTTGTCATTCGCAATATCGCAGGAATGACATAGAGTTCACTCTGTCTCGTTTCTGAAAGACCCCTCCCTGGATGGGCCGCCGGCCGGTCCGCACCTCCTGACATGACCACGTTTGCACTGCTTGAGGCTGTTAACAGTGTGTAAAGTCCTTGACGCTTCCCTCCAAGAATGCTAGATTACCACTGAAGAAAAGAACCGAGTTCCAACTACCCCGGTTCACCCTGTCGCTATTTTCCCAGCCGGTGCTGCCGGATCATCGTGTGAGGGGTGAAACCGGGAACGGACCGGATCAGAGTGGAGGCGTATGCTGGCATGGCGGTCAAGCTAGAAACCGGTAAGCCGGGGGGGCGGCATGCCCTGAAGGTGTGCGAGATCTGCGGGGCGGACATCAGCCACCGCACCGGGCCGGCCAAGTACTGCGTACCCTGTTCCCTGCTGACCAAGCGGCAGCGGGCCATGGTGAAAGCGGGAATCCTTACCGTCGAAGAGGCTACCGCACAGCGGGGGTTGTAACCGGGTTCAAACCGGACCCGAAGTGGTGGTGTCCAATTGACGGTTGCCGGGACGAGTCCCTTCTCTGCCGAGCCCGGGAGGGCGACGGGCGAGAAGGGACGCGTTCTACCGGCACAGGCGAGGCCGTGGCCGCGCCCACCTACGGGTTGCCGGCCGTGGCCCGGCGACGCCAGGACTGATACTCCTCGTAGAGCCGGACCGAGTCCGGATGGCCCGCGAAAGCCCGGCTACCCGGCCGGTTCATCAGGCCGAGATACTGGTAGCATAGCACCTCTTCCACCTCGGGCGGGATGACGGTGAGCTGTTTTTCCAGACGCTCCCACGGGGCCGGGATGAGGGCACTATCGTATACCGGACCTTCGAACTCGAACACCTCCACGTCCATCCACAGTCGTTTTCCGGCTTCCTGATGCACCTTCACCAGCCGTTGGTATATCTCGGGCAGTTCTTCCACCCGGGTCTTGCGCACTCCCACCTCGTCTTGCCAGGCGAGCCAGTCTACCTCTAGCCCTTTCAGTTGTTGAACGAACCGCTCATCCGGCCGGATGGTGCGTGTGCCGTAAGGAGCTATGAAGACGGGCTTGCTCGCCGCCTTTCGACACCATTCGCCTAGCTGGTTCGCATACGGCAGGTACTCGGGCGGGAAATGCCCCTGTACTCCGGCTTCGACCGGTAAATACCAGCCGGCAAAAGAGCGGAAGTGACCGTAACGGTCGGCGAGCTCCTTTGGTATCTCCCGCCGCAGGCGCTCTTCTTCCGGGCTCTCCGCCCTGGCGGCCCCGGTGTCGTGACCAAAAAACCCGACTCCGAGGTAGACTTCGGCTTGATAGCGTTCGGCGGCGGCCAGCACGGCGGCGATGGGGTCTTCGGTCACCAGCGGCCATCGCTCGGGGATCAAGCGCGAAGGGTAAAAAGATTGCCCCCGCAGGGCCACCGACATGACGACCAGCCGGAACATGCCGGCCTCCACCATCTCGGCTACCTTGGCCTCCCAGTCCGCCGGCGTGAAGCGGGCGGTGGCCTCATTCCAGTAATCACCGTCGTGGACGTTGGGATGATGGAAGTCCATCCAGGTACCGCTTATGACCCGTGCTCGACCCGTCATAAAGATCCTTCCTTCCTACTCTTGCGCTTCCTGTTACAAGTGCTGAAGGAACTTCGGTGGTTACGGGGAATATCCTTCCCGCTACGGTGGCCCCGCCCTGACCCGGGAAGATTAGGACGGCCTGGATGGGCTTGGACGGACCGGAGGCAGGCAGGCGAGGAGGCTTCGAAGATGACTAGGCAGGCAAAAAGAGCGGTCCTGATAAGAAGGGGCGTGATCCTATTGGCGGCCTCTATAATCGGGGGGTTGGGGAGCGGTGCCGGAGCTGCAGAGCCCGGGTACTTCCCTCCTGGTACCCCTGCCTCCCGGGGAGCGGCCAATATCATTTTGATCTACACCGGCTACTACGCGAGCGGCGCCGGCAACTGGGACGTGGTGGACGCTCTCCCCTACGTGGCCTACGGGCGCCGGCCGGTCGACGAAGAGACCGGTCGCCTGCAGCCCCAGGCCGAGTGGGTGGACTGGTTCTTTGACACCTATCTTTTCCTGGGACTGCAGGCCCCCTCCGGTCGTGCCTTCGATTCACCGGCGCGGGCGACCCCGGCCCGCCAGGAGGATTGGCAGTGGTATATTGACCATCTCTTTGCCGACGGGAAACAACTGGATGCCTTCGAGCAGGCGGTGGCCCTGGCCAAGACCCGGGGACTTGGGCCGCCCGATTACCGTGGCAAGGTGATCATCATGATCCCGAACCCCATCACCACCCAGCGAGACTTCGGGGACGTAGACGGTGACGGTCGCTCGGAGAACTTCAGCATGGTAGGCCAGACGGCCGAAGCGGCGGCCGAGGCCAGAGTAAAGGCGGTGCGCTGGTACCTGGGTCAAGTGCTGGAGCGCTGGCGGGCCAAGGCCTATCAGCATCTTGAACTCATCGGTTTTTACTGGGTGGAGGAGCAAGTTCATATGGGGGTGGCCAGCGAGTGGATCACGTTGCGGAAGGTAGCGGCCGACCTCCATGAGCAGGGGTATCTCCTTTTCTGGATTCCGTGGTTCAACGCCCCCGGGGTGAAAAGCTGGCAGCGCTGGGGGTTCGACGTGGTGATCCACCAGCCAAACTACATGTTCAACCCGGCCATTCCCCGGGAGAGACTGAAAGAGGCGGCCGAGATCTCCCAAACTTACGGGTTGGGGGTGGAGATCGAGGCGGACAGCTCCATACTCAACCTGCCGGAGGGTCGTGAGCGTTACCGTGATTACCTGCGGGCGGGCGTGGAGTACGGTTACATGAAGGGGGCGATCAAGGCCTACTACCAGGATGCCAAGGCCCTCTGGTCGGCGTTCTCCCATTGGAACCCCGACGTCCGGCAGGTCTACGACGATACGTACGCTTTCGTCAAAGGCGTTTTTAGTGAGGGGCTTTCAAGCTCCAGGGGAACGAGCGGGGACGGTCATGGAGAATGACGGGCGACGGCCGGGAGGTGTCCGGGGCGGAGCCGCAAGTGCTGCTGAAGCTGCGCCTGATGACCTGGAACATCCATGAGGGGATCGGTGAGGACGGGCGCTACGACCTGAACCGGCTGGCCCGGGTAATCCGGCTGGCCGCGCCGGATCTGGTTGCCCTGCAGGAGGTGGGCCGCCGCTGGTCGGCGGCAAGCCGGTACGACGACCAGCTGCTCCGGCTTTCGGAAGAGCTGGGCTACCATCCCTTTTTCGCCCCCATCGTGGACGAGGGAACGCGGCAGTACGGTTGCGGCCTCTTGTCCCGGTGGGCCTGGCGGGCGGTCAAGGATCACGGTCTCATCCGTATCGGAACCTTCGATCCGGAAAAGCGGGTGCGGCATCTACCGGGCTTTCCCCAGGGGACGGTGGTGCCGGGCGGAGAGGCCGCACAGGGACAGGCACCGGCGGTGCACCTTTTCGACACGCACCTTTATTGGCGTGACGCGGGCATAAGAGAGAGGGAGGCCGAAGAGATGGTAGCGATCATGCGCCCGCTCCTGGAAGCGGGGGAGCTCGTCCTCCTGGCGGGTGACTTGAATGCGGAGCGGGACGACCCCGAACTCGCCCCCCTCGCCCGGCTTACCGCCGCCGGTATCCTGAGGGATGTTGGCCCCCAGGAGGCCACTTATCCGGCCCGAGATCCCCAAAAAAGGATCGACCTCGTGCTGGCCGGGCCGGGTTGGATAGTACAGGAGGCTCGGGTCTGGCCTGAACCGTTGGCTTCCGACCACCGGCCGGTCGTGGTCGATCTGTTGGCAGTGATGGCAGCCCGGAGCGGAGAGAGGCTGCCGTCCCGCCCTGCTTGAACTCTATGCTTGAACTCTATCTCCTCGAAACCAGTGCCGAACTCCCGGGCCTGCAGAGCCTGGCGGAGGAGGCCGGTTGGCGACTGACTCCTCTGGCCCGCCCCACCGCTTCCGCCGGTGTCGCGAGCACTACGAGCGCCGGCGAGGAGTATTCGCCCGACTTCGTCTTCCTCGAGGCCGAGGTGGCTACGGGCAAGCCCCCGCGGACCATCGGCCGGTTGCTGGCCCTGGATCCCAACCTCCGCTACTGGGGGTTTCTACCGGCCGAGGGGTCTAACGCCCGTGGAGAACTCTCTCTTGCCGTGGAGCAGGCTGCCGGTCTCGACCGGGTATGGTTACCCCCGTCTTTTCTGGCCCGGGCATGGGAGTCCCTGGTATCGGTATCTTCGCTACGGTTTCCCTTTTCGCAGTTCACCTACACCTGGGAAAGGCAGGGTTGGAAAAGTTCGGAGCCGGGATGGCCCGGGCCAATCCCTGAGACGGGCGTACCGGCCGTTCCCCCCGAGCTCCAGGCGACAGGAGCCGGTGACACCCGGCTGGTGTGGCAGGAAGAGAGCCGGCGCGTGCGTGAGGCGGGAGGGCCGCTACGGGCCGATTGGCCGGTCCCGGCTGCCCTGGCCGCGTTTTCCGTTTGGGGAGAGAAGGGTGTCATCCAGCTGACCCAATCAGGCTACCTCCGTGCCAGCGGCCCGAGTTACCTGCCCGAGGTTTCGTTCCTGATCCGGGCACACTCCGCTCTGACCCGGCTCTTCGAGTGGCTTCTCCACAAGGCCGGCTCTCGGAACAGGTCAGCGGCGAGAACCCGGGAGGGGGAAGCGGCCGTTGGTGCCCAGCAAGAGGAAAACCGAAGCCGGGAGAACTCCCCTCATACTGCCTCTGCCCAACCGAATGCTCCCGCCCAACCGGACGACGAGGAGGAGATCGAAGGGATCGGAGAGGTGCGGCGACGGGGTTTGCCGCTCACTATTCTCTTTTCTGAACCGCCAGCCGGCGAGGTGCTCACTGCGTGGCTTGCCCGTCTTTCCGAGGGCGGGGGTGCCCTGCGATTGTGGGGGCGGGGACGCCGGGTGGCCGGAGAACGCTTTCAGATCCGGGCTCTCGATCTTCATCTGCGCCGTGAGGTCGAGATCGAGCTTTCGTCCCGGCAAGTGGTGCTGGTCTGGCCTCCCGGGGCATGCGGCAATAGCCTCCTGAGAGTGGCCACGCAGGTGGTTCACCAGATCGACCCACTGGCGAGGGTTTTCGTGGGGGACCGGCGGTATGAAGAGTGGCTGAAGGAAGCGTGGGCTGCCGCTACTACCTCGTGGCCCGGCCCCCCGTAGTTGGCACAGTCCTGCGTAGCCCATTAACGGCAAAACCGGATATTCGCCAGCTCGAGGCTGGCCGTCTCCAGCGAGCTGGTCTCGCCTCCGGTCAAGCTTGCCGGGGAGGAAAAGGTGAGCGTGATGCGTACGATCCGGTCGAGCGCTACTCCGCCGGGCGCGCCCGTTCCCAGCGCATCCACGTGTTCTCGCCCTTCGGCCGCCGCCGCGAGGGGAAGTACGAGCGTCTGCCACCCGGCGGGCGGTATGGGGATGGGGTAGGACCGGGTGTAGAGGTTGCCATCCCCATCGAGGAGCGTGAGGAGGAGCAACGCCCGGACCGGTCCGGCGGCCGCAGGGGCCTCGCCCACGACCCCGGTTGGTACCGGGCTGCCCGGGGCGGCAAGGATCCCGGGCGGTATCTCCAGCTTCACGTCGAGGGCGAGGGCGGTAAACGAGGCTTTGCCGGGTTCGGCACCTGCGCCGGCTGCAACGTCCAGCTCCTTGTCGCCCAGGTCGAAGAAGATACTTCGAACGGCGCCCGGCCCGGCGCGAGGGGAAAGTACGAGAACTCCCTGACGTTCCCGATCCAGCTCCGGTTTCCACCCCAAAGCGGTTACCCCCGCCGGCGCCGTGTCATCATCACGCGGGGCATCATGCCAGTTGAAGACGGGAACGAAGAGCTGGTTGGCAGCCACCACCAGGCTTACCGTCGTGATGCGAGAGCCGCGAGTGCCGTCCGGACCCGGGGCTTCCAGCGATACTACCTGTACGAACCCATCATCACCGGGCTTGGATACGAGGAGGTCGGTGCGCTTACGGTAGATCCCCGGCAGGTGGAAGCGACCGTCGGCACCGGTGAAGGTAACCACCTCTCCGGCCTGGATTCGCGCTCCGGCGACGGGGCTGCCTTTTTCATCGACCACCGTACCTGAAATATGCCAGGCGGCGGCCGTCGGCTCGGGGTAAGTACCCTTGGCGAAGGCGTAAACGTCATCGTAGATACGTCGCAGCTCGCCTCCGGCGGCATAAAGCTGCGCCAGCATGCAAACGTCCTGGTAATACGCGATCAAAGCATCGCGCACGAACCCGTATTCTACCCCGGCATTTAGATAGTCGTAGAGCTTCCGTGCCCCCTGCGGTTGCTTGACCCGGCCGTCCAGCTCGATCTCTATCCCCATGCGAGCTGTTCGGGCACGGTCCACCGCTGCTTTGATCAAGCCCGGCTGGTCCTGGAACATGTGATTAGGTTGGGTGACGGCCCAGTCAAAACCGTAGGACCTCCAGGAAGTGGCAAGATACGCTCCGGACCAGGGAATCCAGCCCAGTTTCAGCCCTTTTTGATGAACGTAATCCGCCGTTCCCCTTACCAGCGTGCCTTCTCCGGGCACCTCCGGGTTGACGTGCTCCTGCATCCAGTAGAAGCCGGCCAGGCGTAAATGCGCGAGTTCGGTCCGCCTCGCCTCCCAGCGGCGCAGCACCTCGTCAACATACCACCGGACGGCTTCCAGCCGGTTGGCGACGGGAAGGAGTGACTTCCCGCCGCCATCTCCCACCGGTGAACCGAAGTCCGTCACTTTGTAGCTCGGGTACGGGATCATTATGTAGACGTTGACCGCAAGATCCGGGCGGGCCAATGCCTCGGCCACCCGGGCCGTCGCTTCCTCTAAAGCGGCCAGCTGCTTACCCGGGGCGAAGAGCCGGTCTATGTACCACTGCCAGTCGTACCACAGGCTGGCGCGGTCCTGGCCGTACTCGCCGCCGAAGTGCCGCCCCCGGGGGCTAACGGTGCCAAGGAAGATGAAGGTGTCGAAGAAGGTGTCGTCAGGCTCTCCGCTCGCATCCAGGTGTGCCACGTAAGGCAAGAAGTCCCCGGGTAGCCAATCACCGTCGTCTTCCCGCACCGTACCGCTATCTGCCCCATCGTGGTTAAGGCCGGCAAGACCAGACTGGCCAGGAGGGTAGTAGCCTGAATAGACGAGGAGCGCGTCCGCCGGCCAGCCTTCCTCGACCGGACCGGCCGGAAAGTATGGCCGGCTCAGGCTCGTTCTTGGGCTCGTTGCCGCAGCCAGTACCTTCTCCGGCAATGGTAATCCCTCCCCGGCGGCCAGTGCCAGCAGCCATCCGCAGATAGCGACGGAGACCAGCGGCTTGAAATGGTACATGACCGATGCCCCCTACCCGGTCTATTTCTTCTTCCGGGTCATAATAGCCTCCCACTGCTCCTGAACTTTGCGCACAAACTGTGCTGCTCCCACCCGTCCGCTGCTCCACTCGGGAACCAGGCTGAAGAACGCGTTGACCAGGTCCTGGTGCTCGGGGATGGGGAGTTCGAGGAAAGTGTGGTCGAGTTCGGCCGGGATCAGCCCGACCGGCAGCTGCCGTCCGGGAACGCCAAAGGCTTTGAGGTAGTTGCTCGGTTCAAGGGCGGCCCGCCGGTTCGCCGGCACGGCGGCAAAGCCGGTTTGGACCAGGAAAGACTGGCCCTCGTAACTGGTGGCGAATTTGAGGAACTCCCAAGCTTCCTCGGGATGGAACGCATTGGCAGGGATGGCATAGCCACCGAAAGCGATAACGGTTGCTTTCCGGCGCCCGGCCGGCAGGGGTGCGATGCCCCACTCAAACGATTTGATAGACCGAAGAGTGGTGGAGATCATCCATGCGCCTTGATGAAGAAGCGGTAGGTCGCCGGCCATGAAACGCTCATAGCTCGGCTTCCGAGCGTCCTCCGGCCCGGGCATCATGGCTTTCGTTTCGAACATGAGCCGCTCGAGGAACTGAAAAGCTTCTACCGCACCGGGATTGTCGAAGGCCGGCTTTCCATCTGAACTCAGAACCATCCCGTTAGCCTGGAAGATGAAAGGGAACAAGGTGTGGGTCCAAAAAGGCATGCCGAAGCCGTAACGGGAAACCCGGCCGTCCTTGTCCCAGACCGTGGTTTTGCGGGCGGCGACGGCCAGTTTGTCCCACGTCCAGTTCATATCGGGGAGCTCCAGCCCGGCTTTCTCCAAGAGATCGGCATTGTAATACTGGATTATCGGGGCACAGTCATTGGGCATACCAAAGAGTTTGCCTTGGTAGGAATAGGCGTCCAACAGAATTGGGAAATACTGGCCCAAGTCCCATTTGTCGCGTCGAATGTATGGTGTCAGGTCGAGAAGCATGCCGCGGGCGGCCATGGATTGGAGTGATTCACCGATCCAGAAGAGATCGGGGGGATCGCCGGCGGCAATATGGGTAATTACCGCCGAGTCGTAACAGTAAGGGACGAATTTAACCTCGATGTTCGGATGCCGGCGTTCGAATTCATCGGCCAGGGCTCGCTTCGACTCGTAACTCGGCCCTCGGAACTCAACGAACTCGGCAATGGTGATGGTAACCTTCTTCTCTGCAGCGGCGACTTTACTCTCCACGCCGTATAACCCTACCAGACCCATGACTCCCACTAAGGCGCCCAGAACGGCTTTTGCCAGTCGACATGTGAGATTCATCGTTATGCCCCCCTATTCGTTGGCCTGTCGTTATCCTGTACTGTCTTGCTGATGCCCATCATAATTGCAGGAACTGGCAAATACTTGGCTAACCCGCGGCACGATCGCCTCCTCTTTTCAGCCTGGTCCGGTCCTTTGGTCTTTCTGTTCGTTAGAGTCGAGCTCACTCACCAGATACCACTGGCCGACATACATCACCTCCTCCTTACCTTCGACCGCCGGAACGGTCAGCGTCACGCGGACTAGAGAATTAAGGTTGATCCCATTGCTTTCATCCTCACCCGCCAGGTTAGAAGCAAACCTGCCGGTGGCAGCTTCAACTAACGGGACAAGCAGGGTCTGTTTACCAGAGCCGTTACGTAACAGCGGCAGCGTGTCACCGGCTCTCCCGTCTCGTCGACCACTCGTCCGGCTTGCTTCCAGCTTTCGAGCCTGCCCTTGACGAAGCGGTAAAGATCCTCGTACACCCTTCTACCCGGGCCGCCTGGCATTCGCGCCATCTGGGCAAGGTCATTGACGTTCTGGTAATAAGCGAGCACTGCCTCCCGCATATATCCGTACCTATCGCCGGCCTCGAAGTACTCGTACAGGCGCTGACGCCGTTCGGCGTCTTGGACCACATTGGCATCCAGCTCGATTTCAATCCCCATCTCATACCGTCTGGCCAGCATCGCGGTCTGCCGCAGGCGGGTGAGTCGACTCTTGGGCGAGCTGCCCGGCGGGGGTACTTCCTCGCGCGGCATGAAATAGTAGTTGGGTTGCAGCATGGCAGCATCAAATCCCCACTCTCGCCAGTGGCGTATCCGCTGGCCCGGAAGTGGGGGATCCAGTAAAACCGGCTTCCTCTTTCGTGAACTATCTGCGCCACCTGCTTTACCAGCGCCTGATCATCGGCCTTTTCCGATACCCCTTCTTCGAACCAGTAGAAACCCGCCAGTTCCAGCCGGCGAAAGCCGGCCTGTTGCCAGCGGGCGAGGATCTCGTCGATCATCCACTCCAGGACGATGCGGCGTTCTTGGAGAGTGCCGGAGAAGCGGTTCCTGCTGCCGTCCCTGGTTATGACCAAACCATTGGATTCGAAATACTGCCGGGCCCCGGGATCCTCGTCGATTCCCGACCAAAACTCGGTCTGTTTTGGATTTGGTGATGGCAATGCCAGGATGACTTTTACTTTGTGCCCGGCGTCGCCGAGGCGGTCGCCGGCCCAAGCTGTGCTCTGCTCCAACGAGGCCAGCGGTCCGTCCGGAGCGAAGCAGGTGTCGACGAGCCAGAGCCAATCGGCAAAGACCGAGCCTGGATTACTGAAAGTGTGGAAGAACCGTCCCGAGGGCGCGGCTGCTACAGGGGCAAAGAGAACCGTATCGAAAAGCCAATCCTGGGGTTCCCAGAGCGGTTCTTGGTTGACAGCAGGATCTTCTTCATCAGCTGGTTTTCCAAAGGTGATGTAGGGGAGTAGCTGCTGCATGTCCCAGCGAACCGGAGGATACAGAGGTAAAAGGACAATATCATGGACACTACCCGTCGTCTCTCCCGGCGTGCGGTAAGGGCCGATCGGCGCGAGATCAAATTGATCCCCTTTCGGCCAGGGCGGCAATCCCGCGTGGGCCGGGGAACCGGGAACTGGGGGCGGTTCGGTCGTGCTGGCGCTGCTGCTGGTGCTGGTGTTAGCGTCGCTCTGGCCGGAAAAGATCCCATCGACCTCGATCTCGTCTATGAACAGACTGATCTCGAGGGGCAGGTGGACCCGCACGTAGCGGGCCGTTACCGGCCGGGGAGCCGATCCGGGCAATGTATACGTGACTCGCCGGGGAGTCGCCCTTTCGGAGGGAGCAGGAGCAGGGGGGTATATGACATCCCACACTGCCCAGTGCTTGCCGTCTTCAGACAGACCGGCCGCGATGTATATCGGTGGCATTATGCCCACGGCCGGGTGGTGGAGCATGCCGATGGTTACGCCGTAGACTGTCTCTACCCGGCCAAGGTCTATAACGATGTCCACCGCTTGGCCCTTAGAGACATGGTAACCGCTCCACGCAGGGCTCAAGTATGATGCACTGCCCTTTCGGCCGTCCGTCAGTTCAGCATGGCGAGTGTCAGGGTAATTGGGTTCCGCCGAGGGGGAGATAGTGTATGGTCGTCCTTGAGCAAGATTGGCGGCATGGATCGCATGACTTCCAACTCCGACTGCCGTGACCACAAGCAAGACGGTCGCTGCTATCCCCTTCGCGCTTATATGCCCGGCCATCCGTCTCCCCCTCTCCAGGCGACAGGTCCTACCTACCGTGTAGCGCTCACCTACTGATCAGACAAGTGGAAAAACGGCGGCAAAACAGATTCCCAGCGGTCACCCCCGCTCGGACAGGAAACCGGATAAGCAGCGGTGGAAAGGGGAGCGACCGGGAGCCTAAAAGGGAGTGATGCGAAAGCAGGGGAGCTAGAATAGGGAAGACCGAATAGGGGAGACAAGGTACAAGTGGGAGTGGAGCTGTGGCGTACTGTTCACGCTGGTTTGTACGGTGAGGAGGGCTCCAACACCGGCGAGTACTATCCGCCTGATCACCTGTATGTGGTGGGGGACCGAGCCCGTGACCTGCAGTTCGGCATCGTACGGGAAACGGCGGCAGTGGTCCAGAGCGCCTGGGCGACGGAGGCCTTCCGGATCGTTCCCTTCTTGCAGGTGGGGGAGGAGATCGTGGCGGGAGCAACCGATCCCGCCCGCTTCTATTTCACTCCGGAACGGGTAGCCATCGATGCGACGGGCCAGGAAAACGGCCGCCAGAGCGGCCAGGAGGTCGAAATCAGCCTGGTGGCCAGGGGAGTGGCCGGGCTCGGGGAGCCTCTTCCGGGCAGCCCGACGAACGGTCGCGTACCTTGGGAATTACAAGTGGGCTACACCTACGATGCGAGGCTCGGGACGCTCGCGGTTTTCGTGCGGCCGCAAGTTCACGGGCGCACCGCGTGCCATCCGGAGGGCAACCCGGGTGGGGAACGCTGCGTCAGAACTCTTTTCGGGCTGAGGGTGGACTGGAGCGAGTCCTGGCAACGGCGGGCGCGCCGCGCCGTCTACTCACCGCTAGGGGCGATGGTGGGCGTTCCCGAGCAACCGGGGGTGTCGGTAGCGGTAACCGACCGGAGCGTCACGGCCCTGGGCGAGTACCCGCAGGGTGAAGGTCTTTTGATCGTACTTCACTTCAGTTTCCCCGGCCGCCGGGATCGCCGGGGCGAGTTTCGAAGCCCCCTCGAAGCGATCATCGACGGGCTCAGACTTTCATTTAGACTCGGCAGCATCGTCCCTGCAGAGGGTCGTACCGTTCACAACGGCCTGCCGGTCATCACGGATTGGACACAAGCCACCGGATGGATACACCTCGAACCTCCCGGCTCGTACGGCAACTTACCGGCCGGTGAGGGCGGGCGAGATGGCCTCCCCGAGGAAATCACCGTTCACCGCTGGGTTGAACCGGCCCCTTCCTTTCCGCGGCTGCCGGCCGGCGGTGACGTGCGGGTTGTCTGCCCCCCCGCTCCTCCCGGGCGGTATCGCCTGGTATGCGAGATCAAGGGGAAATCCGGGTGGTTGCGATTGGCGTTCCCCTTCCGGTACTGGCCGCAGGCACTCCGCCAGCCGGCGGCGGCCCAGTTCGCCCAGCTCTTGCTCACTTCGTGCCTCGAGGCAGATTTCGTGGTGGCTTACAACTTCGTTCACCCGCGGCGGATCTACGTGGGGACAGAGCGGGATGACGTGCTGGCGGAGGCCGGGCGTCTCGCGATGCTTCTTTTTCGGGAGCTCGGTGACGAAGACCTGCGGGCTCTGGCGTGGGCCATGGCCGAGCAGCTCCTCGCCCATCAGCAGCCGGACGGCGGTTTCACCTTCGGCGTTTCGGCCAACGGCTTCCGGGCCGACTATAGCGACACGGACGCGGATGCGGTTCAGTTCTTGTTGATGCTGGCCGGTGATGAGGAACTCGATCCGCTCCGCCGCCAGGTGTACCGGCAGGCGGCGGAACGGGCCGCACACTTCATCTGCACCTACCAGGATCCGGAAGGCTTCTTTTGGGGACGGGTCGACCGGCCGGGCAAGAGAAGCTACGGGCAGCAGCCGTGGTTCACGAGCTATGCGGTGGTCGCTTGCCTGGAGGTGGCGCAAGGATCGGCGGCGGGGGTGGCAAACGGCTTGATCAGCGCGGCAAGACGGGGGCTTGAGTGGCTCTGTTCTGTTCAGGCCGAGGACGGTCATTTCCGCTTCGACACGGAAGGGCCTTACGCCGACTATGACGACCTGAGCAACACGTCGGTCGCCGTTTGGGCGTTGTGTCGTGCTCTTCGGCTCTTGCCGCGGGCGGCGGGGGGAAACATGGAACAGGATACCGAGCGGGAAAGATGGTGGCAGGCCGCCCAACGGGGTATGAAGTATCTCCTCGGCCTTGAGTCGGCGAAGCACCCGGGGCAGTTCACCGGCCGGCAAACTCGTGGGGTGGAAAAGCTGGTTTACGATTATCGCCTCGGCTCGGCCTTCCAGAGCTACCTGGAGGCCAGCCGGGAGTGGCAGAGGGGGGTCAAACCCGAAACCGAGCCCGAACCGGCCGCGGCGCTCTATCGCTATTTGAACCACCTGCGGAGCATCCAGGGCCGGGGTACGCTCACCGGTGGTTGGGGGAGCGTTTTCCGGGTGGACCGGCAGGAGTATGCGGCAAAGCACGAGTGGTTTGAGACCGGAAGCGCCTGGCAGGAGTACGTCTTCCTCGGCTGGCAGGGAAAGCTGATTGAGCTCATGCTCGGCGTCGACGGGAGGTTGCCGCCCGTCACCCTGCCGGGGGCGGCTAGCCCCAGCACGGTGAACGGCATCCAGAGGGATTAAAGAACCCGGGGCGAACTGTTACCGCACGGAGATGATTGCCGTGCCCCGGAGAAAAGGCACTACTACATATTCTTTTGGGGTGTCCCGGCGGGAAGGGCACGATGCCTCCGCCTTCTACGGCCGGAGCCTCTACGGCAAAGGGCCTCTTCCGCTGGTGGTTCCCGGCCTGGAACTGGATGTTGAGACCGCTGGTGACGGGCGGGCGTCGGAGGTTCAACCTCCCCAGCCCCCGCCCGCCCCCCGCCCGCTCGACGAATGGGCAGACCGGATCTACTGCCATACCTCGGAGCGGATGGTTCACCTGCCGGACAATAGTGTGGCGCTGGCTTTCACTTCTCCCCCCTACAACTCGGGGAAGGAATATGACGAGGACTTCGACCTCCCGGAATATCTGGGGCTGATCGGGAGGGTGGCGGTCGAGGTTCACCGGGTGCTCGTGCCGGGAGGCCGGTACGTGGTCAACATCGCTAACCTCGGTCGCAAACCTTACATACCCATGCATGCGTATTTCTACGCCGTGCATATGGCCGCCGGCTTGTTGCCGGCCGGGGAGATCATCTGGCAGAAAAGCCGCGGCATGAATGGCAGTTGCGCCTGGGGAAGCTGGCGGTCGGCGAAGGCGCCCCGGCTGCGGGATGTTCACGAGTATTTGCTGGTGTTCGTTAAGGAGACGTTCGGCCGTCCGGACCGGGGAGTGTCCGACATCTCGGCGGAGGAGTTCATGGCGGCTACCCTGTCCGTTTGGGAACTTCCTGCGGAATCCGCCCGGCGGGTGGGTCACCCCGCTCCCTTCCCGTTGGAACTGGCAAGCCGCGTCATCAGCCTATACTCGTATCGAGGAGACGTGGTGCTCGATCCCTTCTGCGGGTCGGGAACGACGTGTGTGGCGGCCAAGCGCCTCGGCCGTCACTACGTCGGCTATGACATCGTGCCGGAGTACTGCGAGCTGGCCCGGCGGCGACTCGCCGGCATCCCGGAGGATGAACGCGGGTAACAGTCCGGCTGCGCTCTGGCCATGCCGGTGAGGCGAGTTACGTCCGGCCGGAGCTAGCCAGATCCGGGCGAGGCTCCAGGCGGAGCTCAAGGCAGACGATCTCGGTTTCGCCCGCGGGCAAACGTTGCCGCACGGTACGGACAGGCCGAAAGCCCCGCCGCTGCCACCACCCCAGGGTGTGGGTATTGGTGGCGACCACGCCGATACGCACCACCGGCCAGCGCCGGTCGTCGCAGAAGTAAGCAAGTAAAGCGTCAAGTGTTTCTGTTCCATACCCCTGCCCTTGAAGATCTCCCCGGATGATGAGCAACCCGAGCCACGGAAGATGATCGGAGGGGTTCTCTTCCAGGAAGTCGGTCAGGCCGATAGGTGCTCCGTCTGGCTTACGCCATATCGCCCACATGTGCCGCCCTGGCGTCCGGGAGGCAACCTGCCAATCACGCTGGAACTGTGCCAGGCTGTAGCCGCCCGGGCCCTCGGTCATCCGGACGTAATCCGGATTGGTGGAGAACACCACCAGGAGCTGCGGGAGCAGGTCGGCCGTGGCGCGGGTTAGGAAGAGGCGCGGCGTTTCAAGCACATGTTCGAGATCCAACGAGGAGGGCATGCCCGGTCAACCCTTTCAGGTAGCCTTTTGCCTTTTGACGCCATTATACTAGCCGGATATCAGCCAGTAGTTCCGACAGCCTATAGCAACCGTTGGCGTTATACCAGCCGGCCCCGTCTCCATACCTTTTTGCAGGAACGATACCAAAGAAAAGAGAAATGAATGGCTGACTGCCCGGGGAAGACACCCCTCACAAAAAACGCCGGCAGAGCCAGTTCACCAAAGGGGGAGACACCCATCGCCAAAAACGTAATGGTGCTGGACGCCCACTTGAACCCATTACACCCAACCTACCCGAGAAGGGCTAGACACTTGGTAAAGCGCGGGCGGGCCGAGTGGGTCGACGATACCACAATTCGCATGCTCTCGGATCCGCCCCAAGAAGAGAGGGCGAAAGCCATGCCAGAAAACGAAGCAACCGCTCGTGAGGAGTGGGTTGAGTACCTGAAGGGCTTGGCCGACAAGTTGACGGCCAACGACGGGGTGGCTATGGCGGCCATCGAGGCTATCCGGTCGCTCGCCGGGTCGCCCTCGTTGGGCGATAAGCCGTCGATGGCCGTCGGCAAGATTGTCGAAGCCAGCCAGAAAGCAAAGGGCGACGTTTTACGCAGCTTGACCGAATTTCTCCACCGGCAGGTCGCCCTGGGTAAGCTCCTGGAACGCATAGAAGCGCAGCCCATCGATCCTGTCGTCAAGGCTAACATGCTGAAATAAATAGCGCAGGCGGTTGCCCGCGGGAAGGAGTATGACGCCCCAAAGTCCGGCGCGGAATCCGGGGAGACCTGAAGTTAATGGGCAGGGATAGGTGCGAGGTCGATAGATCCAGAGGCCCGGCGTTCGCCGGGCCTGCTCTTTTGCGCTCATGTGCTGTGGGGAGCGCCGGTACCCTGTGCCCCGGACGAGAACGACGGATGCCAACCGAACCAGGGTAACCGAACCAGGACCTCCCCAACTTCCGGCGAAGGAGCGAGATTGAACGGGGTCACAAGGAACGAATAAGTGGGGAGGCGGTTCCATGTTCAAAAAGAAGGTCGTACTGGCATCCGTAACCGCGTTGCTGGTTGTCTTTCTTTTCGGGGGCGTTCGGTTGTGGGGCGTCTCATCCTCGGGATTGGCGGATACGGCAGCCGACTCGCCCGTCACGGAACCGGTGGTAACAAAGATCGTGGGACCCGTAGCAGCAGAGAGGACGGCAGCGGACGCGACCGTCAGGGTATCAGTGATTACCGGAGACGCCACCCATCAGGAGGCACGGGTGTTTTACGTAGACCCATATGAACTGGAACGGTTTGCGGAGGCCGACAGAGCTAGACCTTTCTTCGAAGCCTGGTACGGAACGCCGGGAGGAACACAGTTTAGGGTGTTTCTCAGCCGCGAGAGCATCCGGGAGATATGGGTCCTTCCTCCGGGAGTTGATGGTCCGGTCGGATTGCACTAAGGTCGGTACGGCCCGACCAGAGCGGTCGCGGTTGCCCTGGGCCGGGGGGGGCGGCCGCCCTCCACCGAGGGGCGGCCGCCCTGCCCTGGCTGCAGCCGGTGGCCGGGCCGCGAACTCACTGCGGTGACGAGAGAGTAAACGCTTGCCAGTTGCCGGCGGCGATAGAGATCGCCTGGTAATCAAAGATCGAAGGCCTCTGCAAGCCCTGGTTGGGTGTAGTCCGGAAGGCCAGCGGTCGCCAGTAATACGCCCCGGCCGGCCACTGCGAGTACCCGCCGGGCGGATTGACCCTGCTCAAGTCCAGCGTCGTGCCCGGTGCCTCCCGGAAGGTGGTAGAGCTCATGCCCGGAGCCTGGATTTCGACCCCATACAACACGGGTTCTCCCGCGACCGGACTCCACCGGAGTACCGGCAGGCTATTCAGCACGGCGCCGTTCGGCGGTGAAAGCGGGGCCGGCCTGCTCAGACCGGCAGGGGCACGACCGAACGGCCGACAGACGGCGCCGACTCTTTGTCGGTACCGAAGGCCGTCACCTTGTACGTGGCCGTCTGGCCGGGCGTCAGCTCGGCCGCGTAATCTTCAGTTTGGTAGAACTCCATGCCTGCAGGGAGGTCAGTGCCGGGATAGTCCAGCGCCAGCCGGCCGTCTCGGTAGACCCGGAAACCTTTGACCCCGCCAAGGCTCGCCTGTCTCCATCCGACCGCCACAAACAGGGCCGCGTCGGAGCCGGGGGGCAGTGCCGCCGGTTGCACGCGTCGCCCTTCGGGTGCTCCACCTCTGCCAGCCCGCCGGCCCGCCCGCTGGGTGGCCCGGTAGACCGCCGACAACAAGTCGCCCGTCTGGGGCCGGCTCAAACTCGCAATACCGGGTCCTGCTGTAGTACTCGGTTGTGCCGGCGGCAGGTCAAGGAAGGAGTTAGTGATGGTCAGCGCGACCGCCCCTACGATGTCGGGGGGCGTATCCAGCCGGGTCAGACTGGTTTGTTCACCGAACCAGACGCTACTCGTTAGGGTGTTTCCGGCCCGGTCGATGGCAACGAACATAAGCTGGTGCTCACCCGGCCCGATCACGGCCGGAAGCTCGAAAGTATCGGAGAAAGATGCGGCGCCGTTCAGCAACCAACCCTTCACGTGTCCCCAGTCATAATCTAGGAGCCATCCGACGAAACCAAGACCACTGGTGGCGTCGCTCGCCGAAACGTTCCACCTATTGAATCCGCTCTGGTCCTGGTGCAGGGAGGGCAGCGTGGTATCTTCGGCAAAAGCGGGATCGAGGGGCAACTGAACTAAAGTTACGTGTACCGTCCCCGCTCTCCGAATCGCGACTGCAGTACGGACCGTCGCCCATTGCGGCTTCGAAACGGACAAAACGTAGAACTTGGGCGGTAACCCTTCTCCTGTTGGTACCGGCAAATTGCTGAACTGAAACCGCCCGTCGCTCCCCGTCGTGGTCGTCATGTTTATGCCCGGCCCCTGCAGAGCAACGGTGCTATTCTCGACCGCACTTCCTCCCGGCTGGTCAACGAGGTAGCCGGCGATGGTCGCCGTTCTTGAGCCCCCGCCGCCACAACCGGCCAGAAGGATTCCCAAGGTGGTGAGTAAGACCAGGCCTGCTGCTACTGCCACACTGCCCGCTCTTGGCCTCATTGGAAACATCCTCCTTTCTTACTAGAAAACACTGAAAACAGCAGAACCGGAAGTTGCTTCTTCGTGAGGAGGATGATTCCTGGGCGCGTACCGGGCACACCTCGTACCCGGTCGACCACCAGCTGGACCGCTGCGTGCTCGAGTTGCTCAAAGGGTTGAGCCACCGGGGAGAGGGGGGTCGTGTATTGTGACAGGGTGTCGTCCTTCTCCTGCATCGAATCGACGGCGCAATTCAGAACCCGGGCGTGCTACGGGCAACCGGGTGGGGGCCTACACGGGGTGCCGGCTACCCTCGTTCCGAAGGTATTTCCCGTCTTGCTTCGTACAGGGTGTAACTCCAAAGCCATTGTTCGCCGGTTACCGCGGTGGTGAAGACGATGTCGAGGATGTCGCCCTTCCCGGGAGACGTCCCCGGCGGGGAAGGCAGGGTACCGGTGGGAGTGCGGACCAGGGCGGCGTTGTGGTTGCGGGGGAAGCCGCTGTCGGCCGGGCCGATGGTCCCCACCAGCTGCCAGTGCCCGTATCCGCTGCGGATGGCCTCACCGCCTATACTCGCCAGCTGCAGCACCGAACTCACGAAGCCGGGCAGTTCGGGATCGAAAGGGTGTCGCGGAGCAATCAGGAAAAAGCGATCATGGCCGGTATCGTAGACCAGGTCGCCATTATGGAGGATGGCTCGTGAACCGTCTCCGGTTGTCAAGCCTGCCTCGGGCAGCCGGAGGCCAAAACCTATGATGGGGGCGGATAGGCCGGAGAAGTCGAGCTGGCGGCGAACCATGTAGGTGCCGGAACGATCGCCGCGGGTATAGAATAGCCAGAGCCTCCCTTTCCCGTCGATACTTACCACGCTGGGCTGGCCGACACCCCAGACATCCGTGCCGGTCGCGGCCACGATAGGATTGCCGGCGTATCTGACCCAAGGGCCTCCCCATTCCCTGGCCAACGCTACCCCTATCTGGTTATGATTGTTGTCCCACTGATCAGTACCGGTGTAGAAGAGCGCGTACCGGTACTCCTCGCCTGCATACCGGAAGCTTCCGGCTACCACGGCGGGATCGCAGACGTGAACGCTATCCCACTCTCCCGGCCTCCCGGGTTCGAGGACCGGACGAGGCGGAGCCCAGCCGGTGGACGAGACCAGGACAGCGCTGCTACCCGTGCTGCCAGGGTTTCCCGCGCCGCCGTTCTCGCAGAAGCTATAGTAAATGTGGTCGCGAACCACATACGGTTCGCGGTTCTGACACCACCACGCATGAACGACGTTCCCATCCACTATGACCGTGGGTGCGTAGTTGTAAAAGCCGTCGTGTTCCTTAGGCAAGAAAACCCTGGCCGTTGTGCCAACCCGCATCTTACCATCCTCCCGGACGGCCGGCCGATCCAGGCCCTCTCCGGTCTGGGCTACGGCCATCACCGCCAGGAGAGCTGTAGCGAGCCCCCCGGCGAGACCCGCGGCCAGACGGGCTGCGAAACTCGTCGCCGGCAACCCCAGCCGTACCCTCACCGGCTGCCCTCCTCCTGGTCTGCTTCCCGGCCCGCAAACTTTTCCAGCTTCTCCACCAGGTCCAGCAAGATCGGGTCCCGGTAGGCGTCGACGGCCACCCGGTAAGGAGGCCGCGCCAGATCAGAAAGGTCCCAGCTCCGGTCGGCTCGCAGCCGGGGCGTGGGACGGACTTCGGTCGGCACCCAGGCGGGGTTGTTGAGCCAGGCTACGGGCACGATGTCCCAGATGACCTTGGAACGAACCCGGCCGGGGATAAAGTCGCAAAAGATCCGGGCCAGGTAAGCACCCAACTCCCCGCAGGGCTCCACGTACTTGCGTATCTCCGCAGGCACGGAACGCACATGCTCGGCCACATTCTTACAGGGGAAACGGACCAGAGGTACTCCTATATCCAGCACGACCTGGGAGGCAGCCACGTCTCCGCTGAGGTTGAACTCGTCGGTGTGGGGCCAGTATTCGGGTTGGCCACCCAGCCATAGTACGGTGATGTCCCGGGCGATCTCAGGTCGGAGCAACAGGGCCGAGGCGACGTTGGTGAGCGCGCCGATGGCGACGACGTACAGGCGCGCGCCCCGAGCCCGGCAGGCCGCTGCCCGCTCGATCAGGTCCAAGGCGGCGGCACTCTCGCAGGGTCGCCCGGTCTCGGTGAGGAAGGCCGTTGAACCGCGCCACACGGGCGGAGGCTCAATATCCGGCATTTTCGACAGCACGTTCTGGATTTCCACGTAACTTGCTTCCATGCCGGCCGCGGCCGAAGGGTACTCCGGTTTTGCGAAGGGGGCAGCATAGATTGCTTCACACTGCAAGGCGGGGGAGAGCAGCGTATAGGCAATGGCAAATTGATCATCGATTTCGTTCTTAGCGTCGGTGTCAAGAACTACGGGCACGGGCGCAGTGCGAGTACCGGCCCGTGGATGCTCCAGTGCCGCCTTTCTCTGGGTCTCCGTCATCTCCACCGGTAACAAGTCTGGAAACAAGCCCTTCACCTCTTTTTCGGTGTTGGTTCGGTTTTTGGAAAGCGGGCGGTCCGGCGCCCGGGAGGCAGCCGGCCGGCCGGGGAAGCTAGCGGCCGGCTGGGCCGGCGTCTGCAGACGGCGGCCCAGCCTGGTGCCGTGTAGGGGTAATCCTCGCGCCACATTACTTGGTTTGACGCAGGAGGTTGTTCACCTGTACGTTGGCTTCATTGAGTGCGTCCTGAACGTTCTTCTCCCCGGTGAGGATCTGCCACACCTGCCCGTTGATGATCCGGTACATCTCGGAGAAATTGGGAGTTTGCGGGGCGGGCTGAGCATAGGCCAGGGAGTCGAGGAACGCCCGGAGGTTTTCCGGGTTACCGGCCTTCTGCTTTTGCGTGAGCACCTCCGCAGCCACGGCCGCCCGTGATGGGATGTCAAGCCCCGCCCGCTGGGCGTCCGCGCTGACGAGCTCCTTGACGAGTTCCCAGGCCAGTTCCGGATACTTCGTCTTGCTGGAGATGCCGTAACCCGATGAGTAGATCAGGGTGCTTGCCCGCTTCTGCTGGGGCAGTTCGGCAAATCCCCATCTGAACTTGGCGTCCTTGTAGATGCCAACGGTCCAGTACCCCAGTTGAACCATCCCAACCACTTGGTCGAGGAAAAGACCATCCCACCAGCCATGGGCTCCGGCCTCTTCGAAGGAAGGCGAGACGTGCCACTGGTTCTTGAGTTTAGCCAGAAACTGGAATGTTTCCTGATTCTGGGGTGAGTCCAGGACTGCTTGGGTTCCTG
This sequence comes from Bacillota bacterium, assembly GCA_012839805.1. Lineage (GTDB taxonomy): Bacteria > Bacillota > Limnochordia > Limnochordales > DUMU01 > DUMU01. The sequence continues at coordinate 28,382 of DUMU01000017.1, forward strand.
CAGCATTAAGTATGTCGCCGCCGTTTTGGCGCACAAACGGAGTCCAGAACCCGTCCCATTCGTTCACGAAAACACCGTATTGGGAAAACTTGCCCGGCCCCAGGGGCTTTTGGGTGAGCTTCTGGGCAGTAGCAGCAAAATCATCCCAGGTCCAGCCTTTTTTCGGAGTAGCCAGTGCCGCTGCTTCGAATAGGTCACGATTATAGAGCATCACCAGTGTGGTAAAACCAGGAGGCAACGCGTAAAGTTTTCCGTCGTAACGGTAAACGTTGACTACCTCACCAAAGAACTCGTTCAACGGGTACTTCTCTTTGTTGATGAACTGCGTCAGATCCAGTAGTAATCCTTGCCGTACCATTACCTGCAGGGACATGTCACGAACTACCATGACGTCCGGGGGACTCCCGGCCGCGGTCTGCACAAAGAGTTCCTGTTCGTAATCACGGCTGGGAGTCATGTCCAGTATGATCTCTACTTCCGGGTGACGCGCATGGAAACGCTGCAAGACCTGGTCGTAGAATGCGTTCTTTGTTGCCCCTTCGGCCGCTTCACCCCAGAAGGCCAGGCGCAGCTTGACCGGGGCGGGAGCGGCACAGACACCGGTGCCCGGCACGCCCGGTACACTCAACACGGTCACTAAGCTCAGGAAAGACGCGGCCAAGACCACCACTGACGCTCTTACAGGACCTTGAGCCCGTTGCCACCGCATTTCCCGTTACCTCCTCCGTACTTTGGCGTTTCCCTGATTTGTGAGGGCTCCTGCGGCAGATATACGGGCATGGTGTGCCAGCTCCTTTGCCCTACGTTGTCACACATTTAACCAGTGTTGCGCAGATGCACTTTCCCGATGGTCCGTTCCGACCGGCTAGAGAGGCGGCAGTCGATCGTAATCAGCAGAGACGATGTAGCCAGGCTGCTCTATGGCTCAAGCATGCACGGGAGAAGGAAGAGGGGCGAGGGCGGCGAAGAGCTCCCCGCCGGGTAGAGAGAAGGAAGGGGCGGGCGTGAAAGTTATCCTGGATTGCCACATCGGTCCAAACATAGACGACGCCTTTGCTTTGGCTCTAGCTTTGGCCGCTCCGGAGATCGAGCTGGTAGGAGTGACCACGGAAGACGACGCCGGTGGTACGCGGGCGCGGACGGCGGCGGCGCTGGCTCGTGCCTATGGCCGTGCGGACGTTCCCATCATAGCAGGAGTCAACGGCCCGCTCACGCGGTCCGCTCCGCGCGAGTGCCCGGCGGTTCGTTTCCTCGTGGAGCAGGCGAAGTGCCACCCGGGTGACATCGTGGTGGTGACCACGGGACCGGCCACCAACCTGGCCCTGGCGTTGCGGGAGACTTTTCCCGGTTCTTCCGGCGTCCGGCGTTTCCGAGCGGTGGTCGCCATGGCCGGTTGGATGGGCCAGCGGCTCCCGGAGTGGAACGTTCAGTATGACCCCGTGGCCATGGACACGCTCCTTCAGTCAGATGAAGACCTCTGGCTGTTCGGCCTCGACGTAACGCTGGCTTGCCGCCTCAACGAGATGGACTTGGCGCTGCTGGAGGAAGCCAAGAGCACCGGCACCCAGTTGCTGCTGCAACTTCTGCGCGAATGGCAGGCGGGCCGGCCGGACGCCCCCATCCTCCATGATCCTCTTCCCGTTGCGTATCTCTGTGATCCGCAACTCGCCACCATGGAATCCGCCCGGGTGGCCATGACCGAAACGCCTGCGACCGTACCGGACAGCGGACTCGGCGGGCGTAGCGAGCGGGTACTGGCGTTTGATGCGAGCGGGGGACGGCCGGTTAAGGTCTGTCGCCATGTAGACGTCAAGCGTTACTTTGCAGTGATGATTCAGCGCCTGCTGTTTCCCCGGGTATCTCCTCTCTCCGGCAGGCAGATGGACCAGACCGTCTCCGGTGTGACCGGCCTGGGCCGGTCGCTGCGCAGCCTTCCCACGCCTGAACTTTACAATGCTTTGGAGTTGAGCTACCGGCCCGGATGGGATTCAGGATGGCAAAGCCGTGCCGAGCACCAGGTCATACTGATCGAAGAGGGAACGATCACCGTTGAGATCGCCAACCATTCCGAGCCGGCGTACGGCCAGCCTCAAGACGCGCTCTTCGTGCCCCGTGATACGAGCTACCGCCTTTCGACCCGTACCGGTGCCCGTCTGATAGAAGTGTTCTTCTATATGAACGAAGAGAATGACCTCATTACCTCGCGTTTGCGGCGGGCCGGGGTGCTGGTACACGCGCGACAACAGGGGGCTTTGCCCACGGTGATGCGGGGATTGGTACAGGCCCACACCACGCAGACTTTCCACAGCCTCTTGACGTCGCAAGGATTGCTCTACCAGCTGCTCGCTCTCCTTTCGCAGGCGGCCAACCAGTCCCACTGGGCCGACGGTAATCCGGAACGTGACGCTTGCCTGGAACGGGCACGTTTCTTCGTCGAAGAACATATAACCCGTAACCTGTCCTTGGCGGAGGTAGCCCGGGTGGCCAACATGAGCAAGTACCACTTCAACCGGCTGTTTCGCCGGCGATACGGGGTCACCCCCTTGGGCTACCATACCCATTTACGCATGCAGCGGGCCGAGGCCTTGCTGGAGCTGGGGAAGCTGCCCGTCTGCGAGGTGGCCGAGCAGCTGGGATACGCATCGGTTTACTCTTTCAGCCGCAGCTTCAAACGATACTTCGGGCGAAGCCCGACGGCACCCCGCCGGCGCTCTGCCGGGACGGCGCCGGCCCGCGGACCCGGAGGGGGATGGTCTTCACCGGGCGATGCCCGGGACAACCGGAAACTGCCTGGCCCGGCCGGCGATGGATAGGGGGAGGTGATGCCGGTGCCGGCCCTGTTCTTCTCCATATTGGCCCTGCTGGCTTGCACGGTCGCCTGCTTCTGGGTGATCGACGGGGTGGCCGGCTGGATGCGCGAGCGTAAGCCGGCACGGCTGGTCCCGTGGATTGTACTGGCGCTGTTGGTGGGTGTCAATTTCCTTCCCAGGTTACTTTATTACGTGCCCATGTCGTTTACCCTGGCTTTCCTGGTCTGGTTCTTCAGCCATGGTCGCCGCAAGTATCAAAGGCTGACCGACCCTCTTCTCCTCAATTGGAGCAGTCTGCCTTCGCTTTGCCTATCGGGCGCCCTCGCCGGAGCCACGCTGGTCCTTTTCTTCGGTGCGGTCTTCCAGTTCCCGAACCCCGGTTCCTTTGTGGCCGCTTTGGGAGCCGGTCTGATCATCGGTGGTCCCCTGGCAGCGGCGAAGCGAAACATACGCCGGCGGTGGCCCGGCATGATAGGAGGACGTTTCGATATCGGCATGTCACCCACCGCCGGGCCGGTGGCCGCGGGAGGCCCGGCGGTGGCCAGCGGGGGCGGGAGCGCGGGCCGCTTGTACATGGACGAAGTCATAGCCCTTTTTGCGGGACTTCCGGTGTTGTTCTTCATTGGACCTTTTGCGATAATCGGTCCATTTGGACCGTGGGCTGCCTACCTCCTCTGGTCGGCATTGCAGGCGGCCTGGCTGCGTTGGGTGGGGGTGGTCGAAGAAGGTCGCCGCATGATCGCCAATGCGTACGAGGCAATTCTGTGGGACGACTATCTCTGTTCCTGGCTAGGTGAACTCGTCATCCAGTGGGATCAAGCCTCCCGCAAGTACATGGTAGCAGGGGCTCTTCCCAGCCGCGGGTTACTGCGCTCGCTGGAGACGCGGCTCGCCGGGATCGAGGGGGCCGGGGTGGATACTTCCCGGGTGCGGATCGACCCGGAGCTGCGCCCTGACCCCCACAAGCAAATCGCTCTCGGGTTAAAGGCGCGGTTCGGCTAGCATGTGCCGGCTTGTTTGCACGGCCGCCAAACGACAGGGGCTGGCGTGAGCGCCAGCCCCCGATGGTGTAACCGGTACTGCGTCAGGTACGGGATCAGAACTTGACGCGGAAGCGCCCGAGGATTTGTTGGGCCTTGCTGGCATCGAAATTACTGTCCCCGTATTCCAGCTCCAACGCGGCCTCCGAGTTAACCCACGCCGGCACGGTATAGGTAACCTTGCCGTAGACGGCAGGCGCGCCTTCCAGCTTGTCCTTGAACTGAGCCTTCCCTTCTATCTTCACCCGGTCGTTCAGACGGTAGGCAAACTGCGGCACGAGCGTCCAGGCGGTGGTCGGCTTGGCTGCGCCGGCCACGATCGTGCTCGACCGGTCGGCGGTAAGCTTGGCCACCTCGAAGGCGGCGAAGGGCAGGTTCAGTTCGGCGTGTACGGTGGTCGTCGTCTTCTGTTCGCCGCCGGATTCCCCGGGTTCCACCCTTTCCTGGGTGAGCGCCAGAGCAGGAGACATGAGGTCAGCCCGATTGATCTCGATCCCGGCTTCATAGGTGCGAGTAGTCGTGTCCTCGGTGACGAAGGTCTGCACGGCCAGGTTACCGTTGACCTGGTCGGCCAGCGGATACCCCACCGCCACGCGCGTCAGCCTGCCACCGGTTAGCACGGCCGGGTCACCCAGCGCATTATCGAAGACGGTTTTGATCTCCTTCGGGAAGGAACGATAGGTTGCCTGGACCTGGGCCTTTCCAATGGGCTGCGTGGCGTTCAGGTAATACCCGCGGACGGACTTGGTGCCCGCCCGGAAAGTGGCCATTTCGCCCACCACCGAGAGCTCACCAAGGGTAAAGGCGGCATCGATCGCCAGGCCCGCGCGGCCACCGGTGCCTGCCCGGAAGTCCTTTAAGTTGCTCCACACCTGCGAACTGTACGTCGCTCCTATCTTAAGCGGGCTGGTGGGGATAGGAAAAACGGTCTCGACGCGCCCGTTGAAGGCCCACTGCCCGCCCCAGGGGTGGAGTTTGACTACCGAACCAGACAGCTTCCATCCGGCATGGGTGTACTGAACCTCAGTTCCGGTGAAATTGGTCTCCGAGCTGCCCCAGCGGTTGGGATGGAATATGTGCAACGGGTCATCGGTGGGATTCGGGCGTTCCCGTGAGAAGACCCGCACGTCGAAATTCTCGGTATCGAGGGTCGCATGGAACTGCTCTATGTTTGTGCCGCTGGTCCCTGCGTGCTCATAGAAACTGAATGTCCGCCAGTAGAGTTCAACGCCGCGAGCCGGTCTCACTCGCATCTCAAGCGACAGGTCATTGTGGAGGTTCTCAAGATTCCCGCTTTTCCAGTCCAGCTTCTGCCAGGCGGAGTAGTCCCCGTGGAACTCTATCCCCGCCGCCAAGGTGCTTTTGCCAGTGCCGAAGACGACCAGGAAAGCCAGGGACAACCCGACGCCGAGAACCGAGAAACCCAGCCGGTAATGTGATCGCCGCCAGTACCGCCACGACTTCATCCATGACTCCTCCCCAACGGAGTAACGTTTGAACGGGCCGCCTGAAACCGCGGGGCGGTTTTCAGGGCGGACCACATCGGTGAGGAAGGTTCGGCAAGGAGGAGGGATTTCCTGCTGGTATTGAATCCACTTGCGTAGATTGCCCGGAAATAATGAATTCCCTCCGAAGGATACGGGACGAACGCGCAGCTTGCCTCCTTGGCTGAAGGACCTTCGCAATTTGGCCGGATCAAGCTGGCTTGTCTTCAATCCGTCCCGGTGCTCTGCCCGCGACAAAGAGGCGGCCGGGAATGAACCCCGGCCGCCAGCCGACAGATAGACGCAAGAGGCACACCGACGGGGTGCAGCTGCAAGGAGTTCTGGGGTGCTCCTCAGCCGCGCTTCATGAGGCGGAAGACCGCTACGCCATGGGGCGGTACGACTGCCGAGACGCGGCCGTCGATTGGGCTCTCTCGATGCTCCCAGAGGTCACGAGCGACGTAAACGCCCCGGCCTGTTTTCCCGGCCGCGCCTGGTACCGCAGCCGCCAGCGGCCTGAGCGACTCCTCCAGCTCCTCGATGGTAACCCAGATCTCGGCGGGCGTCTCGGTACGGTTGAAGAGGACCACGGCCCGGTCGCCGCCGGAAAGCGGCTTGGCCCACACCTCCAGGCCATTCTCGGCTCGAATCCGCTTCCCCTGCACGCCCAGGGGATCCTGATTGATCGCAATCACCTCACGGTTGGTAAGTATGGCCCGGATCTCGTCGCTCATGTTGCGTAGATCGTTACCGGCCATGAGCGGTGCGTTCAGGATGCACCAGAGGCTGAAATGGGAAATGTATTCGGTTAGCGTCATGCCTCCGTTACCCACTTCCAGCATGTCCGGGTCGTTCCAGTGCCCGGGCCCGCTATACACCTCGAGCCCTACCTGGCGGTCCAGAATATCGAGCACGCTTGCCCAGCTGTCGGTGATATCGCCCGTGGTCCGCCAGAGATGCCCCACCTCCGGCCCCCACTCCCAGGGTGAATGAGTGCCCCATTCGCAAATACTGAAGACGATGGGCCGGCCTGTAGCCCGCAAGGCATCGCTCATCCGCTTGTAATTCTGAACCGTGATCTCCCGAGTCGTATACGGGTTGTAGAAGCGAACGGTGTTCTTGCCAGCCTGCAGTTCAACCGGAACGGTCAAAGTGTGAACTGCATCCCGCTGGTTCTCCGGGTTGAGCAGACGAAGCCTTGTCCCTTCGCCTTCATTAATGCTCACATAAACCGCTTGGGGATTGTTCCAGCGCTCGCGGTGAACGTAAGTCACGACCAGATCGTACGTCCCGGCTTTGGGCACGTTTACGTTGGTAAAGAGCAAGCTTCCCTTGCCTTCCCCGATTCCGTTCACGAAGCGATTGCCGGAGCAATTGGAGCAGTAAGCAATGTTCGCTTCGCCCTCCAATACGTTTTCTGGCGCTTCAGCCTCGTAATCCACCCCGGCCACGGTTATCTTGTCAATCTGGCTGGTAGCCACCTCCGAATAGCAGAAGTCATACTTGAGGTAGTCTACCTGCCATTCGGCGAACTGGCGGGCGTCTTGCTCTTCATGGCCAAGGCTCGCCGGCAGCCCCTGGCATGTCAACGTACCGTTCGAGGAGTAAATCCCAAACTTTAACCCTTTGCTGTGAACATAGTCCGCGAGCGCCCTGATCCCGCTGGGGAAGGTCGCGGGATTGGCCTGCAGGTTACCGTCGGCGTCTCGTTCGGGAGCCATCCAGCAGTCGTCGATCACGAGATACTCATATCCGGCATCCTTCATGCCGGAACTGACCATTGCGTCGGCCATCTCCCGGATGATCTTCTCGTCGATCCGGCAACCAAACTTGTTCCAGCTGTTCCAGCCCATGGGCGGAGTTCTCGCCAATCCGTCGTCCAAGGTTCTGATACCTCCCAAATCTCGACATCGTTGCCGTAGCCCCGGATGCTAACGGCCCTGATTCTAGGGCCGGCCGGCTTCTCCTGCTGCTCGCGGCGCGGCCCTACCGGCTTGCTTGCCGGTCAACCAGTGATACACTGAGCCCCGGATCGCCCACTCGGTCCACCCGGCTTCGGTCCCGGGGAGGCGGGCAGCGGGCGACGGGGGAAGAGGAGGCAGGTGGACGTCAATGCACGGCACAACTGCGAGCAGCATGACTTCGAACGGTAACGGTAGAACCGGCCTGAGGCCGGGCCGGGCGGCTCCGGCTTCGGGTGGCATCGCTTCGGGCAACTTGAAGGCCGCCATCGAGACCTTCGGCCTCACCAAGTTTTACGGCAAGGTCCGCGGAATCGTGGACCTATCGCTGGTTGTTCCCGAGGGGCAGATCTTCGGCTTCATCGGCCCCAACGGGGCGGGCAAGTCCACCACCATCCGCACCCTACTGGGCCTGCTCCGGCCCACCCGGGGAACGGCTCGCCTGCTCGGCCACGACGTAACCAACCCCCACGAGGCCGCCCGGGCCCGGGCTCAAGTAGGATACGTGCCGGGTGAAGTCAACTATTACGATAACCTCCGGGTGGCGGATCTCCTGGCCTATTCGGCCTCTTTCTACCCCAACGGTAATACTGCCGAGTGCGTGCGTCGCCGCCACGAGCTGGCCGAACTGCTCGACCTGGACCTCAGTCGCCGGATCGACGCGCTCTCGCTGGGGAACCGCAAGAAGGTGGCGCTGATTCAGGCACTCCAGCATCGACCCAGGCTCTTGATCCTGGATGAGCCCACCAGCGGGCTCGATCCTCTCGTTCAGGCCCGGCTCTTCGAGCTCTTGCGGGCGGAGAACCGGGCCGGCATGACCGTCTTCTTCTCCTCGCACGTGCTGAACGAAGTTCAGCGACTGTGCGACTCCGTCGCCATCATACGTGACGGGCGGCTGGTCACGGTCGAAGACGTAGAAACGCTGCGGGCAAGACAGGTCCGCCGGGTAAAAGTGACCCTTCCGGCTGCCGGCGAAGCTCAGGCCCGGGCTACCGTCGAACCGCTCCTCTCCCTGCCCGGCGTCTCGGACGCCCGTTGGGAGAGCAATCATACGGACCTTCCCCATGCGGTCAGCTTCCTTTACAGTGGTCACCCGCGTGAACTTCTTTCTACCCTTGCGAGCATTCCGGTTAGCGATGTTCTGATCGAAGAGCCGTCGCTAGAGGAGATTTTTCTCCAGTACTACGGCGACTACGGTGTCGAAGGGGCGCAAGAAGGTTCAACGGAAGCTGCGGGAGGCGTGACCGAACAAGCCTCGAGGGAGGGGACGGAGTAGCATCGAAAGCAAGCGTGGAAGAGGCGGTGAAGGAAGCCACGAAGCAAGGGGTGCGAGCCAAATGAAAGCAATGTCAGGAGCAAAGGCGATCTTCAGGCGGGAGATCCAGGCCGGCCGTAATGCATGGCTGGCGTGGACGATCCCCGTCTGCCTCCTGATCCTTCTGGTGATGTGGGTGTATCCTTCCGTCGTAGCCAGCGGGGCGGCCTGGGATCAGTACCTGAACCAGCTGCCCGAACAGTTTCGGCTGGCGTTCGGGCTCGACCGGTTGAATATCACCGACCCGATAGGGTTCTTCGCCACCGAGGGGTATCTTTTCATCCAGCTGCTCGGGGGTATGTATGCCGCGATTTTGGGAGCTACTCTCGTCAGCAAAGAAGAAGCGGAAAAAACCGCCGAATTCCTGCTGACCAAGCCGGTTCGCCGCTCTTCGGTTGTGACCGGGAAACTGGCCGCCGGTCTGTTCTACATCACGCTCTATACCCTGGTCGCGGCGGCAGTTACCTGCTTCTCGTTTCTGGCCTTCGTAGATCAAGCCTACTCGCCGGCGGTTCTGGGGCGGCTTTTCGGTGGCGCTTACCTCGTGGCGCTCGCCCTGGGGGCGCTCGGGCTCATTACCTCGGTTTTGCCTGCCCCGGCCGGAGGACGGCTCGGGCCGGTACGGGTGCGGGGAGCCGTTCCGGCCGCGGTGGGAGCGGTGATGGGCTTCTACTTTCTGGGCATCGCCTCCGGGGTCAGCCCGCGCCTCGACTGGCTGCGATATCTGAGCCCGTTCAAGTACGCCGATGCGGCAGATATCATCGCTTCCGGCGGACCCGGTATCTTCGACGTGGTCGTACTGGCCGGCGTGGCCGTACTCGCGGTCCTCGCCACCTATGTAGTTTATGGAAGGAAGGACATTCAGGCTTGATGGAACGTCATTCAGGGATGGCGGGAGTACACTTGGATGTAATGAACTAGGTGCAGGGCTACCGGCCGGTCGCCAAGCGCCCCGGTCCGCAGTGGACGTGGCCGGGGAGGAAACCTCAGCCGAACGCAGAAGGACTCCTGGGGATCTCGTCCCTTAAACGAGAAGACATGTCGAGCGTTCAGCCTGCATACACGGTCCTTAGTAAGAGTAAGGCCAAGCCGTAGGGTGCTGCCTTTCCAAGGGGAGGCGTCTTGAGATGCCGGAGCCGGAGACCCCTGTGGCACCTCCATCCGGAACACCGTCTGGACATCCACCTGGACCGGCCTGCGGACTGCCATCTGAGGCCCGGGGGAAGCGGGAGGAGCACGGGCCGTACCGGCGCTCGATCTTCGGCGACCGGGGACAGGAACGGGCGCAAGCCGGGGGGCGTGAGAGCGGGCCCCCGGCGTTGGAACTGCGGCGGCCCCGGCGCCGGCTCAGCATGCAGGCCCGGCTCGTCATTTTCGCCCTGGTGGTCCTGGCCATCCTGGTGGGCGTTCCGTTGTACTATCTTTCACCCAGGGAGAAGCCGTACGTTCTCGACACGTACCAGTACGCCGTCGTGGGGGTCAGGGATTTCCGCCAGACCATTACCGCGAGCGGCTCCGTCGAACCCCTGGCCATCGTATCGGTCAAGAGCCCGGGGGCGGCGGTGGTAGCCGAGGTGCTGGTGAAACCGGGCACCGATGTGACTTCCGGGCAGGTGCTGCTCCGGCTGAGCTCCGCGCAGTTGGCCGAAAAGCGGGAGCAGGCCGAGCGAGCGCTGGCCAAGGCGATGCGAGATCTGGAAAAAGCCCGGCTTGACCAGCAGGCGGAGCTGGCCCGGCTCACCGTGGCGCTGGACCAGGCGCGTGCCGCTCTGGCCGAGGCTCAAAATGATGTTCCCGTTCAGGAAGAGCTCTATCGCCTGGGCGGGATATCAAAACAGGAACTCCAACGGGCGAAGCAGCTGGTGGGGCAGCGGGAGCAAGAGGTGGCCAAAGCCCAGGCCGACCTCGAGTCCGCCCGGGAACGGCACGCGTTGGCGGTGGCCACGTCCCAGGACGCGGTCAATCTGGCCCGGCAAGATCTCCAGGTCGTAGACCAGCAGTACGCAGCCCTGACCGTGCGCGCTCCGCTCTCCGGCAGGGTCCTGGCGATACCGGTTCAGGCCGGGCAGCAGGTGACGGAGGGCGCCGAACTCCTTCGCATGGCCGATATCCGGCAAATGCACGTCCGCGGCAGTGTAGCCGCAGAACAGGCCGTTTTCCTTCACGAAGACCAGCCCGCCACGGTCTGGGTGGCAGGAGCGAGCCTCCCCGCCCGGGTGGCCTATGTAGCCCCGCAGGCTACCGCCCCTTCCGGGCAGCAGCCGGCCACCGTGGAAGTGCTCTTTCAGTTCACCGGGGAGAGGACACCGGCTTCTCTGGGGGTGCGGCCTTTCACCGAGGCTACCTGCGAGGTGGAAGTGGGGCGGCTTCGGAATCAGCCGTACCTGCCGCGGGGGCCTTTCTTGAGCAGCGGTGAGGGTGGCTTTGTGTACGTCATTGATGAAAAGGAACGGGTTGCCCGCCGGCAGGAGGTTACGTACGGGATGGTGGAAGGAACGGCCATCGCCATCCGGGAGGGCCTCAAGCCGGGGGACAAGGTTATCTACAGTTCCTATGACGGTTTCCGGGACCGGCGCGAGGTGCGCCTGTCGGCCGAAGGGGGCCGGTTGGTCGCGTCGGAGTAGAAACGGGGTGAGTCGCGATGGCTGAGCTTGGCACGTTTAGCCACCGGCGAGCGGCGAAACTGGTCCGCCTCGTGATGTGTGGCGTCCTCGGGGTTTTGACGCCGCCCGAGGTAAGTCCGGCGAGTGCGGCGAGCGCCGGGAGCGAAGCTATACCGGCCGGGCCGGGAGCCGGAGGGGCCGGGCAGGAGGAACTCTCCCTGGCGGCGGCCTTGGCCGAGGCACGGCAGCAGGGGCCGGCCTTTGCCGCCCTCCGCCGGGACGAGGAGATGGCCGCCCTGGCCGAGCGCCGCCAGGCCGCCGCCGGCCTGCCCCGCGTCACCTTCTCAGCTTCCGCCGGCCTGGGATCATTAGCCACAGCTATGCCCTCGATGCCTTCGACGTCGCTTTCTCTGACTGCGCCGGACTTTGAGCCACACTTGGCCGCCGGCCTCCGCCTGGATTGGACGCTGCCCGGGGACTGGCAATTGCAGGCATCAGCGGGAGTTGAAAGCAGCGGCCCGCGGAGTTCGGGTGCGCTTTCGGTCGGCATCGGCCGGCAGTGGCCTTCCCCGGCCAAGGAGGTGGAGGGCGGCGAAACCGAGGCGGCCCGCCGGGAACGGCGCAACCAGGCGGTACTGGAGGTAGTGGAGGCGTGGTACGCAGCCCGTTCCACGGAGGCGGAGTGGGCGGTTCGACGGGAGTTGCTAGCCGTGGCCGAGTGGGAGTACCAGGCGGCCTGGAAGCGGCGGGACGATGGGGGTGGCTCCCTTCGTGAACTGCTGGCCGCCGAAGATGCTCTCCGCCAGGCCCAGGAGAGCGAGCGCAGCGCCTTTGCCCGGCATCTGGCTGCATGGCAGCGCTTGGAAACACTTCTCGGGCGACCGCCCGGTCGCCTGCGGCCGGCGCGGTGGCTGGACGACCTGGACTGGCCGGCGGTGGAGGCCGCGGTCCGGGCCGAGCTGGGGGTGAACGCTTTCCCCGGTGAAGTCGTCGCGACGGCCTCGCTCTTGCCCGGGGATCTGGCAGAGAGGTTGCTGGCCCGTAGCAGTAGCGGGCTGCAGGTGATGGAGGCGCTAGAAGAGGCGGAAAGGGGCGTGGCCGCCGCCCGGGCGGCCCGGGGCTGGCGGGTAGGTGCGTCTGCCTCCTACGGCCTTGACCTGCAGGAGGGCCGGGTCCCCGTGGCGACGTGGCAGACCGGGATCACGCTGGCGCATCCAATTCATGACCCGGCCCTCGCCCTGGACGAAGAAGCAGCCCGTCTTCGTCTTGAAGAAGCCCGGCGGGCGGTGGCGGGAAAACGAGAAGAACTGGTGCAGCAGGTGGTTGACTCCTGGCAACGAGTACAGAATGCCTTCCGGGCGATAGAAGACGCGAGGCTCGCCGTCGAGCGGAGCACTACCACCCGGGACGTGGCCCTGGCCCGCTACGAGGCCGGGCTGGTGGCCTGGAACGATCGGCGCCGGGCCGAGATCGCCCTGATTCAGGCGGTAAACCGCCGGCAGGCAGCGGAGGGTGAGTACCGGCTGGCGTTGTTACGGCTTGCCGATGCACTGGGGCTTGACGTTGGCACCGTGGTGGGCTGGGAACCGGGCCGGGAGTTGGGCCAGGGGTCGGGCTGGGAGCCGGGCAGGGAGTCCGGCTCGGAGTGAGGAGGGGAGCACCCGTGCATAGCTGGGCAGTTCGCCGCCTGGCCCGGCGGTGGTGGAACCTGCTGGCCGTCTTGCAGGTGGCGGCGGGCGTGGCTGCCATCACCGCGATCGGATCCACCGTGCTGCCGGTCCTCTGGCAAGGCGACGACGGGCCGCAAATACTCACGGTGCGGTACGAACGGGAGTTGAACGAACCCGGGATAGGAAAGGTGATCAGCATCGAGCCCATTTTCCGGTACGAGGACCTGGAGCTCCTCAAGTCCGAGTTGCCGGGCGTGGTCGCGGCCGCCGAAGCGCCGGAGAGCGCCTATCAGGTGGAAGTGGAAGTAGAGGGACGCCGGTATATCGTTCAGCGGGTGGCACGGGTAGGCCCGGATTACCTCAAGCTCCTGGGCGTTTCGCCGGTTGAGGGTAGTTTCTTCAGCGATGACGACTTCAGGCAGGCCGCGGCCGACCCGTCCGGCACCGTCAAGAGCGTCGTGATCAGCCAAGAACTGGCCCGGGTCCTTTTCGGAAACGAGCCGGCGACGGGGAAGACCATAACCCTTCCCACCCGGGCCGGGAAGACCGAGTTGGCCGGCGCCGCTTCCTCGTTTGCCCACGGCAGCGTCCAGGTCATCGGTGTCGTAGAGATGCCCCCGGTGCGGGATCGGTATGCCTTTTTCGAAGTCTATGCCGACCTGCTCTTTCCCTCCCCGAGGGCGGTCGGCGGCAGCGGGACAACGGCCGCCGGCACAGGAACGTTCTACGTGCGCGCCAAGACCGGTGACATCGAGAAAGTGCGCCGGGAGATCATCGCGACTTTAACGCCCCTTATTCGGCAGCGCGAGGCCGAAGAGCCCGTGCCCGGCGGCGGAGTTGGAGCTCAGCCGTTGCAGCCGCCGCAGCCGCCGCGGCCGTCGCAGCCGCCGCCGGGAGAGATCCGGGTCGAGACCCCGCAAGCCTGGGCCGTCGAAGCGGCGACGACGGGCGGCCTTTACCTCGGCAGCATGGCTATGATTGCCTTGATCGTGAGTGGCATTGCGCTCTTCACGGTCACCCTGGTTAATCTGGCCGAACAGCGGCACTCCATCGGCCTGCGGCGAGCGCTGGGGGCAAGTCGCGGCTCGATCCTGCGGGAGACCGTGGGTGAGGCCATCGTGCTGGCAGGAACAGGCGGCGTGCTGGGGGTAGCCTTGAGTGAACCGGTAGGGCGTTTCCTGTTGCAGACCCTCTTGTGGACGGCACGGTCTCCCCTGGCAAGTAGTTCACCCTGGCGGCTGTCGGCGTATTTTGACCTGCGGGCCGCAGCACTGGGCTTGCTACTGGCGCTGGTGGTGGGGGTAGTGGCCGTACTCTATCCGGGGTGGGAGTCTTCCCGGCTCCAGCCGGTGGAAGCTTTCCGGGACGGGAGGTAATTACGGTGGGTGAACCGTTGACGCAGACGCCGGCGACGCCGGCCGCCATGGCGGAGCAGGAGAAGGAGACTCCGCTTATTTCGCTGAGAGGAATCACCAAGATCTACTACACGACCAAGACCCCGGTGCCCGCGCTGAACGGTATCGACCTCGACATCCAGCCCGGCGAGTTTGTGAGTGTGATGGGACCTTCCGGTTCTGGCAAGTCAACCTTGCTGCATATCCTGGGAGCGCTGGACGTGCCCACGCGCGGTGAGTACCTGCTCGAGGGGGTGAGGGTGACGGGGTTGCCCGACCGGGAGCTCTCGCGCATTCGCAACCGGCACTTTGGTTTTGTGTTCCAGAGCTACAATCTCTTTCCCGAGCTGACGGCGCTCGAGAACGTGGAAGTGCCTATGATCTACGCGGGCGTGAGGGCGACGGAGCGACGGCGCCGTGCGGAACGGCTTCTAGAGCGCTTCGGCCTCAGCCACCGGATGACCCACCGGCCGGCCGAGCTCTCCGGCGGGGAGCAACAGCGGGTAGCCATCGCCCGGGCGCTGGCCAACGGGCCGACGCTCCTTCTGGCCGACGAGCCGACCGGGAACCTGCCCACCGCCCATGGGGAGGAGATCATGTCCATTCTCCAGGAACTGAACGATGAGGGCATGACCCTGGTGGTCGTTACCCACGACTGGCGGATCGCATCTTACGGCAAGCGCCTGGTCGAGCTAAAGGACGGGCAGGTGGTGGGGGATAGGCCGATCGCCCCGGAAGAGCGCCGGCTACGACCCGGTATCGGGGATCAATTGGACCGCAGGCCATGATCACACCACAACCACAAATCAGGACGGAGGGAACGGGCATGAGGCAATGTAACGGCAGATCGATTAGAAGCTGGATTTCGCAGCGCGGCCACAAACTGATGGTTGGCCTCATCGGCCTGGCTGCCCTTACGGCCATGATCGCGACCCCGGCGCTGGTGGTGACCCCGGCCTGGGCGGCCGGCGAGGAGGGCAACTTGCCTGCAGGCAACCCGGCCCCGCAGGGCTCAGGTGAGTCGCAAGCTCTGGTCCTCACATTGCAGCAGGCGATCGCCCGGGCGCTGGAGGTTGCCCCCGAACTTCGCCTGGCCGCGCTCGACGTGGCGGAGAAAGAGATCGCCCTGAAAGAGGCGGAGATCGGCCAGCTGGAAGGCCGTCCCGCTTCTGAACTCGCCGCCGCCCAGTTCGAACTCGAGAAGGCGAAGCAGGCAATGGCCGATGCCCGGGAGAGTGTGGCCCTCTCGGTCGAGCAGCAGTACTACCAGGTACTTCGTTCCACCGAACTCCTCGACATCCAGCGGCAGAGTCTCGAGCGAGCCGAAAAGCAGTTCAAAGTGACGGAAGCCCGCTACCAGGCCGGGCTGATCAGCCGGCAGGATTACCTCACCGCTCAGGACCAGCTGGTCGAGCAGCAGCACAGCTTCCACCAGGCGCAAGCCAGCCTGGACCTGGCCAAGCTCCAGTTCAAGTTTCTGCTGGGGCTTCCGCAGGATCAGGAGATCATCCTGCAGGACCGCTTCCCCTTTGCCCCCCTCGAGGTGGACCTGGCTCAGAGCCTGAACCAGGCCCTGGCTCGGCGCTCGGACCTGCTTGCCGCCCGCCGGGCGGTGGCCAACGCCGAAAAGCAGGTGGCCCTGTCGGATAACGATTACACGCCACCCGTAGAGCTACGCAAAGCGAAGATGGCCCTGGAGCGGGCGCAGATAGCCGCGGCCCAGGCGGAAATCCGGGTGATCCTGGACGTGCGCCAGAAATATCTCGCCCTGGAGCAAGCGAAGACTGCGGTGGAAGACAGCGTGCGAGCCAGGGAGCGGGCGCGGGATGCCCTGCGCATCGCCGAGGCCCGCTACAACAACGGCTTGAGCCCCCTTCTCGAGCTGCTGAACGCCCAGACCGCGCTGGCCCAGGCCGAACTGGACGCCGTCGGGGCGGTTTGGGACTACAACCTTGCCAAAGCGGCGTTCCTGCAGGCCATTGGCGAACGCCTACTGCCCGAGGGGCCTCATGAACGGTAGTCGCATCTATATCTACGGCAGTCTCTGGTGGGCGGTGCGCCGCCTGCGCTACCAGTGGCTGCAAAGTTTCTTCATAGTCCTGGGATTGGGGCTGGGGGTGGCCGTCCTTACGACGGTCGCCACCCAGCTGGTCCAAGGCCTCCGGGAGTTCAACCGGATAGTGGAAAGAGAACCCTTCTTCAAGCAGGTCATGGTCACTCCCAAGCAGCGGGCGGCCGAGGTCATGGGGCCGGAAGCCCCGGTGGCGTGGCCCGTGACCGACCTTGACGTCGCGCAGAGACCGGAGCCGTTGACGTTGGCCGACTTGCTGGACGTGCGGAAGAACGTGCCGGGAGTCCGCTATGCACTTCTGAACGAAGGGCCGGCGGCAATCCCCGCCGTGGCGAGAGACGACGAGGCGGTCCCAGACACTCACGTAGTGCTAGGACAGGTTACGCCCGATCGATTTCGAGCCGATGAGATGCGGTTGCTGGCTGGTGCTTTCTTTACCTGGGACGACCTAGTGGCGGCCCGCCCGCTCCTGGTGGTGGATGAATCCTGGGTGAAAGGTTTCTTCCCCGAATTGTCTTCTCCCGCCCAGGCGATCGGCCATACGATTGTAACTGCCCCGCTCGGTGGGCCGGGGGCCGGCGGGCGGACATGGACCATCGTGGGAGTAGTGGCTGATCCCGAAGAAGAAGAGCTGGCGTCCGCCGCTTCGCCCGGTGTGAGGCGGTGGGGGCGAGGGGGCCGGTTTCGGGGCCGGCCGGTAAACGGTAATGCCTACGTTCCTGCGACCGCGGTATCGACGGCCCGCCTGGCGGTGCCGCTTTTGGGCTGGGGCTCGAGCTCGAGCTCGAGCCCGACTTCGGGCTCGTCTCCGGCCTCGCTCTCGGGCTCGCCTCCTGGCTCGAGCTCAAGCTCGGACTCGACCGCCGTGGCACCCGGTAACCGTGAGAGCTCGAACCCTACTCAGACCTCGAACCCCGACGAACCGGCCGCCATCGACCCCCGCCAGGTGACTTACTACACCCTGGTCTTCCAGCCCGAGCCGGGTATTTCTCCGGCTGCCCTTGCCAGGCGTATCCAAGCATATCTCGATACCCGGCTCGGTCGCGACCGGGTTCAAGCTTTCGCCCCCGTTGAGCAGGTGGCGGAGGCCCGTCGCGAGCAGTGGCGGTCCTATGCCGCTCTCGCCGGGTTGGCATCACTCGCCCTCTTCATCGGCGCGATCAACGTCCTCAACCTCAACCTGGCCCATGTGCTGCAGCGCCAGCGCTACATTGGTCTGGCCGCAGCTCTTGGGGCCTCCCGGCGGCAACTGGTAGGCCAATCTCTGGTGGAAGCCCTTTCCCTGGGCCTCGGCGGCGGCCTGCTGGGGGCGATCCTCACCTACCCCGGTCTCCGGCTGCTCTTCCTCCTGCAAACCCGGAACGTACCCGAAGCCTCCCGGGCCCAGCTCGCCCTCTCTTACCAGCTCGATCCCTGGGTGCTCCTCGCCGG
>DUMU01000018.1 GCA_012839805.1 Bacillota bacterium
CCCGAGCAGGATTCCCGCACTCAGGATGATCATGCCGTAGCCAAAAAGGAGCGGGCTTTCCATTCCCCCCGTGAGGTAGACGAGACCGGTGAGGATCACGGCATCGTTCAGGCTTTGGAGGGCGGCCAATTCCCGCAAGCGCCCGCCGCGGCGACGCCAGATCAGGTAGACGGCGTTGAGGAGAAGCCCGGCGGCCACGAGAAGCGAGAGAAGCAAGGCGGGGTAAAAGCCAAGGATGAACGGGTAAACGGTCACCACCCCGACGACGAGCAGCGCGAGCAGGCCGAGGAAAAGCCAGCGCAGGTTCAGATAGACATCGATTCCCGCCCGCAGTTCGTCAGGGCCCAGGCCGGGCATCCAGGGGTCACCCCGCGCGGATCGCTCTGCGCCCGTCACGCGTCCCCACCACCTTTCCCCGCCCACACCCTAGAGCGGCTCTCCACCGCTCAATCCGGAACGAACGGCGAAGGCCGCGGCCGCCGCCCGGTTGTTCAACCCGAGCTTGTGTAGAATCCCGCTTACGTAGTTACGCACGGTCTTCTCCGCCAGGGAGAGCCGCTCGGCGATCTCCCGGTTGGTCATGCCCGTGGCAATAAAGCGAAGAATCCGCAGTTCGTGCGGGGTCAACGCCGCCAGGCCCGCCAGAGCGGCACTTTCGGTGGCAGGGGTCTCGCCGCTCGGACCCTCGCGCAGGAGTTTGAGAACCCGGCGCGCCACGTCAGAGTCGAGGAAGGCGCCCCCGGCTGCCACGGTACGCACCGCTTCCCGGATCTTGCCCGTGCCCGTGCGTTTCGAGATGCACCCGTCAGCGCCGGCCCGAATGACCGACAGGAGCACCTGATCGGCGTGGGCGGTATCATCTTCCCCCGACCATAGAGCGATCACCGACGTCCCGGGCAAGTGCTGGTGGATCTGCCGGCACACCTCTACTCCGCTCATATCCGGCAGGTCCAGGTCCAGGAGCACGACCCGCGGGTGCAGTCGCGTGGCCAACGCCACCGCTCGCTCCCCCGTTGCGGCCTCGTCCACCACCTGGACCTCCCCCGCCGCCTCCAGCACCGACCGAAGTCCGAGCCGTACCAGCTCGTGATCATCCACGATCAGTACCGTCACCGGGGCCGGTGCTGCCTCCTCGGCCGGTCCCCCCGCGCGGGCGCCGGCCGTTCCCGGCGCTCCCGCCCCACCCCGGTTCGGCGCTCTAGCTTGCACCTTCATCATTCCTCCGGGCATCCGTGCCGGCCCGTACTGCCGGAGCTACCACCGGGGCGGTCCCGGCCGTCGCGGGCACCGATCAGCCGGCGCCGCAAGGCGTCGAGCGCGGCGGCCGCCGCCCGCTGTTGAACCGTCTGCCGATCACCTCTAAACAGGTGTTGGCTGCAGGTAACGGTGTGCGCATCCGGACCGGCTACCGCTATGTAGACCAGCCCCACCGGCTTCTCCGGCGTCCCGCCCGTCGGCCCGGCGATACCGGTGGTGGATACCGCCCACTCCACGCCCGCGGCCTTGCGCGCTCCGGCCGCCATTGCCCTGGCCACCGGTTCGCTTACGGCTCCGTGCGCGGCGAGCAACGACTCCGGCACCCCCAGGCAGGCTTTCTTCGCCTCATTGCTGTAGGTGATATACCCGCGTTCGAAGTATCGTGAACTGCCGGCTACGCTGGTGATCCGACCGGCCACGAGCCCTCCGGTGCAGCTTTCGGCCACGGCCAGCCGCTCACCCCGTTCGACCAGGAGCCTCCCCACCACGGACTCCAGTGTATCTGAATCCGTCCCGTAAACCCATTCCCCCAGGCGACGGCGCACTTCCGCCTCCACCGGGGCAATCATGGCTTCGGCTGCCGACCGGTCGGCGGCCCTGGCGGTGATCCGCAGCCAGCACTCCCCCGTTCCTACATAGGGAGCGAGCGTAGGGTTGGTGCCGGCTTCGACCAGGTCCCGCACCTTCGCCTCCATAGCCGCCTCGGCAATACCGGTGAAGCGCACGAGGCGGGAGACGATGACCCCCTCCTCTCCCCTCTCCGCCATCCGCCGGCGCAGGCGCGGCAGGACCTCTTCTACGAACATGGCCCGCAACTCCGCCGGTACGCCCGGCATGCTGACGAAAACCACCTGCCCCACCTCGAGCCAGATGCCGGGGGCAAAGCCCACCGGGTTGCGTAAAGAGTAGGGGGCGGCCGGATCGGGCTCGATCCGCCGCCCGCTCAGTTCACTAAGGGCTTCCCGGGTTATGTCATCCGCCGTCAACCCCAGCCCGCCGCTGGTAAGCACCACGTCCGCTCGCCCGGCGGCCAGCTTCAGCGCCTCCACCATCCGCCCGAGGTTGTCGCCCACCGTCTGCCGGAAATGGCAGTTGATCCCGATCTCCGCCAGGTGAGCGGCCAGGAACGGTGCATTCGTGTCCACGATTTCACCCAGTAATAGCTCCGTACCAATGGATACGATCTCTGCCTCCAACTGCCTCGCCTCCGTTGCCGGCCGGCCCGGTCCTTAGCCATCCGGCCGGCCGTCCTCCGGACCGTAGCAGCCCTAGGCTGCTGCCCCGGGCGCCGGGCGGGTGGCCCCGGGCCGTGCCCGCTCCTGAGCCTGCCACAGCTCCCGGAAACGCTCGCCGGAGATCCGTTCTTTCTCTACCAGCTCCTCCGCCAGCTCCCGGATGAACCCCGCGTGCGGTTCGAGCCTTTGCTTCACTTTTTTCTCCGTCTCGTTTAACACTTCCTGTACCGCCGAGCTCAGCCGCTCGCTCCCGAGCAGCTCCTTGCTGACGATACCCAGAGACGACATCCCGCTCCAAACCAGCTTCTTCGCGAGTTCACTCGCCTGCTCGAAGTCGCCGGCCGCACCGGTACTCCGTTCACCCAAAACCAGTTCCTCCGCACACGTACCGCCAAGACAGACGGCGATCTGCCCCAAGAGCTCCCGCTGCGTCCAAAGGTACTGGTCGCCGGGCGGCAGCTGCCGGGTGTAGCCGAGGGCCTGTCCCCTGGAGGTGACCGTCACCGACGCCACCGACCCGGGCTTCTCCATCTCGCTCACCAGCGCATGCCCCAGCTCGTGAACGGCCACCCGCCGGCGCTCCTCCTCCGAGGGTCGCCGGTCCAGCTTCTCGCCCATCATCACCTTTTCCATCGCTTCGAGGAAGTCGGCTCGGGTGATCTGGGAGCGACCGGCCCGCAAGGCAAAGATGGCCGCTTCGTTCACCAGGCTTTCGAGGTGAGCGCCGGAGAAGCCGTAACTTTCAGCTGCGAGTTCATCCAGATCCACATCGGCGGCCAGCGGTTTCCCCCGGACGTGGATGGCCAGGATGTGCCGGCGCCCCTCCCGGTCCGGCAGTTCCACCCGCACCACCCGGTCGAAGCGACCGGGCCGCAGGAGGGCCGGATCGAGGAGATCCGGGCGGTTGGTCGCCCCCAGCACCAGCACCCGCACCCGGTCGTCGCTGCGTAGCCCGTCCATCTCCACCAGTAGCTGGTTAAGGGTCTGATCGTACTCGAGATGGCCGGTGTGACGGCCGCGCTGCCCGCCCAGCACTTCGAGCTCATCCAGAAAGATGATAGAACTCTGTCGCCCGGCATCTTTTGCCGCGCGCCTTGCCTCGGCAAAGATCTGCCGCACCCGCTGTGCCCCCACCCCCGCATACATTTCTACGAATTCTGAACCGCTCGCAGCAACGAAAACCGAATCGGTATAGTTGGCTGCCGCCTTGGCTAGGAGTGTTTTCCCCGTCCCCGGCGGCCCGGCCAGCAGAATCCCTTTGAGCGGGCGAATCCCCAGCCGGGCGGCCTCCTCGGCCCGTTTCACGAACTCCAGCGCCTCGATGAGTTCCCGCTTGGCGGTCTCCTGACCGCCAATATCGTCGAAGCGGACGGTGGGAATACGCTGCCCGGGTGAACCGCCTCCCACTATCGCCGGAAAGCGGCGGCCGGTCGTACCCGGCAGGCCCTCTCGCATGAAGAGGAACGCGCCCGCTACCACGCCTGCCAGGACGAAGTAGGGAAAGAGGTTCAGCCCGTTGAGATAAAGGAAGACGAGCAACGCGAGCCCGGCACCCGCCGCCATCTCACGCTTCCACACCGGTTCCACCTCCGGGACGCCGGGGGATCACCCCGTAAAGCCATCCCCCGCCGCTCTTCCCACCGGGTCGTCCCACCTTGCGCTCCTGCAAGCGCACGTAAACGTACTCCTCATCCACCCAGACCCGTGCCTCGCCCAGGCCGGCCCGCCGGGCTTCGGCCCGGGCGGCCGCCGGGAGACGCGTGAAGCGCCCGGTAGCCATCGCCTCCTGGATGTCAAACTGAAGACGCTCGTAGGCCGCCAGAAGACGCGGAGTACGCCGGTCCACGATTTCGACCAGGGCGGCGGCCGCCCGGCCGGTACGAGGCTCGATTACCCTGCTGCTCGCGCTACCGGTACTACCCGGCAGCATACCAGCGCGTTTCAGCGTTATCTCCCTGACCCGGCGCAAGACATAGGGGAGGTCCGCATCGGGCCCCAGCCACAGGCGGATGGCCACCGGGTCACCGGCCTGCACCGCGACCTTTTGCACGCCGGCCAGGTGCTGGATGGCCTCGGCCAGGGGCCTCCTCACGAAATACTCTTGGTAGAGGCTTTGGACGGCAAGCCCCGCCGCCAGGAAGATGAGGCCAAAGCCCACCACCATTGGCAGGCGCATCGCCCTCCGGTTCACGTGGCCACCTCCTCTGCACTATTGTAACGGGAACTGTCGCAATTGTCACTCAGTGATATCATCTTCGGGCCTGTGCAATCATCCGGTCCCATACTCTCCACACCTTTTTCCGGCACCTGGGCTGAGCCTGGCAGGAGTCACGGCAGTGGTGGCGAAATATGGGTTGGGAGCGATCCCAGCCCGCCCAGCAGCCTGGCGCCGTTAGCCGTAGACACGACACCGGGCAGCCGCGGCGGCGGAGCCGCTTTCAAACTTTTTCTCCCCTGATGGAGGTGTTGGCCGTGTCAACCAGTTTCGGGAACGTACGGCGGATGGCCCCGATGAGAGCCGGGGCACGAACGATGACCGCGCTGGTGCTAGTCACGCTTTTCCTCCTGGCCCTGCCCTACGTTCAGGCAGCAGAGCCCATAGTCATTCGGATGTATTCAGGATTTGAAGCCAGTGAGACCATAATCGACGACTACCTGCGCCTGTATGAAAAACTGCACCCAGGAGTGAAAATCGAAGATCTAGGCTCGGAGTGGGATGTTAACAAGCTCACCACCTTGTTCGTGGCCGGGAACGCCCCCGATATCATCCAGCACAGCACCGGGTACGTACAGCAGTTGTACCGGGAAGGGTTTCTCGCCCCTGTACCGGCACAGCTTGCCTCGAGAATCAGCGAGAAGTTCTATCCGGTGCTCGTCCGCTCCGTCTCCGTAGGCGGAACACTGGCCGGGGTACCGACCGAGAACATGGTAACCGGACTCTGGTTCAACAAGACGGTCCTGGACGAAGCCGGAATTGCCTCATTGCCGCCCACGCTGGCCGATCTGGAGAGAACCGGCGCTAAGCTGGCTCGCTTCGACCCCGACGGGCGACTCGATCGGCCGGCCCTCGTGGAGCATGGTGAGTGGTGGAGCTTCAACCATTTCGGGTGGGCTACCTTCAAAGCGCTGGGCGGGGAAATCATGGACGAAAAGGGCAAGCTCGCCCTGGATGGTCAACCCTTCCGGGATCTCCTGGCGATGGTTCCCCGCTGGATCGGGCCGAAGGGCTTCATGGCCCAAGGCTGGAACCAGCTGGAACGCTTCTTCAAAGGAGACATAGCCCTGGGCTTCGGGTACCTGTGGTGGGCGGGTATCATCCGAACTAGCTACAAAGGCGACTACCTCAAGAACTTCGGCGTCGGTCTCTATCCCAAGGGACCCGGCGGTTACGGCGCGCTCCACTATGCCCACGCATATGGCGTGAACAAGAACAGCAAGCATCTGGATGAAGTCTGGCGGCTTCTCGAGTGGCTCGCGCTGGAGCCGGTGGAAGGTGTCACTCCGCTCGGCCACGCTCTCTCGACCAAGTCACTACCGGTCAATCGTGACGATTTCCAATCCCGCTACTACGACACTTACCGTCCCTGGTCGGCCGGATTCATCGCCAACCTCCAGTACGCCTGGACCGATTCGCAGTTTGAAGTATACGACGCCGTAGACTTCGCCACCGCCATGTGGAAGGTGCGCGACGGTACGGCCAGCCCTGCACAAGCGATAGCGGAGGCGGTGCAAAAGGTTCAAAACAAGCTGAGCGAGCTCCAGCGAGCCAAGAAATCACCGTAGAAGCCTGCGGGCGGGCAGCCTCTCAGCGAACGAGTTCGGCCAGCCAATCATAGGGGCGCGCCCCGGTCAGCCGGACCCGGGCGAACTGCCCGGGAGCTGCGCCGGGGCCGGCCGTCTCTTCGCCGGGAACCCGGATGAAGACTTTCCCATCCACCTCCGGGGCCTGCCATTCGGTACGACCGATGAGGCGGCCCCGCCCCGGCGGCCCACGGTGCTCCACCACGACCATGACCTCTTGGCCCACCCGGGCGCGGCGCCGCCCCAGACTTATCGCCTGCTGCAGGCGCATGGCCTCCGCGCGCCGCGCCCGCTTCACCGCCGCCGGCACCTGGTCGGGGTAGAGGGCGGCCACCGTTCCCTCTTCCCGGGAGTAGGCGAAGACGCCGGCATGGTCGAACTCCATCTCCCGCATGAACTCTAGAAGCCGCCCGAAGGCCTCGTCGGTCTCCCCGGGAAAGCCCACTATGAAAGAAGTTCGGAGCGCCACCCCGGGAATCCGCCGGCGGATACGATCGACCAGGCGTTCCAGGTCCGCGCGCCGCCCGGCCACCCCATTCCCCCGGCCGAGACGCCGCATCCGCTCCAGCACCCGATCGTCGGCATGCTGCAGGGGCAGGTCGATATACTTGCACACTTTGGGCAGTTCGGCCACGGCAGCCAGCAATTCGTCCGTGATTGAGGTGGGATAAGTGTATAAGAGGCGAATCCAGCGCAGCCCCTCCACCCGGTCGAGCTCCCGCAGGAGCGTGGCGAGCTTCGGCTCTCCGTACAGGTCCTTCCCGTAAGCAGTTACGTCCTGAGCTACCAGGACGAGCTCCTGCACGCCCTGCTCGGCAAGCCTCCTTGCTTCCCGCAAAACGGAATCCGGCGGCCGGCTGCGCAGCTTCCCCCGGAGCCGGGGGATGATGCAGAAGGCACAGGCGTGGTCACAGCCTTCGGCTATCTTGACGTAGGCGGTGGGGGCAGGCGTTGACAGGACGCGGGGCATCGTGTCGTCATACAGGAATCGGGGCACGCGGGTCACCGTCACCCGCGGGCTCCTCCCGACCGGCTCGCCTTGCTCGCCCCTCTCGTCCCTCTCGCCCCTCCGGTCCGTTTCCTCCGTTTCCTCCCTCTCGCCCTTCTCGCCGCCCTCACGCCGCTCGTTCCCGCCGCGGCCGGCCAGCGCCGCCTCCACCAGACGTACTACCTTATCAACCTCGTTGGTACCAAAGAAAACGTCTACTTCGGGAAGCTCCGCAGCCAGTTCCTCCGGGTAGCGCTGGGCGAGGCATCCGCCGACCAGCAACGCTCGCGCGTGTCCCCGCCCGTCCCCGGCCTCCCTCTTGAACTGCGCCATCTCCAAAATGGTATCGATCGACTCTTTCTTCGCCGGGCCGATAAAGCCGCAAGTGTTGACTATGATCACGTCGGCCTCGGCCGGGTCGGCCGTGATCCCATATCCGGCCTCCCGGAGCAGTCCGAGCATCACTTCGCTGTCTACCCGGTTTTTGGCGCAGCCCAGGGAGACGAGCCCCACCCTGGCCCGCTCGCCCCGGGCCGGCGTCGCGTTTTCCTCTGTTCTCGGCATGACAACCCCGTTCCGTTGCTCTATAATCAGTTGGATACCCTAGGGCATTTGCCCTGGGTCCATATGACTTTGCTGAGCAGCCAGTCCCGATCTCGTTCCCAGCCCGGCCCGGGCGCCACGGAAGGAAGCCACCGCCAGAGGTGCGGGCTCCTGGCATGGAGCTGGAAATTGACACTCGGAACCGGCCGCTCCTATAATAACTTTTGACTGAACTAACTTCTACAACCTCGTAAGGAGCGCCGCAGATGCTGAACGCATACACCGATATGGCGGTCTTCCTCGGCGCCGGCATTTTGTTTCTCGCCGTTTCCCTCCTGCTCAGCAGGCTCCTGCGGCCTCACCACCCCGATAAGGAGAAGCTGAGCACGTACGAATGCGGCAAGACCCCCTTCGGAGAGGCAAGAGTCCGCTTCAAGGTACGGTACTACATATTTGCCCTGGTCTTCCTGGTCTTTGATGTTGAAGTCCTCTTCCTTTACCCGTGGGCCGTGGCCTTGCGGGACCTGGGGTGGATAGCCTGGGCGGAAGCCACGGTTTTCCTCGCTCTTCTCTTCGGCGGGCTCCTTTACGCCTGGAGGAAGAAGGTGCTCGAATGGCTGTGATCCAGATGGGCTCCTTTGGTGATAACACGCCCGTAATCCCCGGTGTCGTCACCACGAGTTTGCGCCGGGTGATCAACTGGAGCCGCAAGTCGTCCCTGTGGTACATGCTGTTTGGTATTGCCTGTTGCGCCATCGAGATGATGGCCACCGGAGCGGCCCGGCATGATTTCGACCGTTTCGGGATGATCTTCCGGGCTTCCCCCCGTCAATCGGACCTGATGATCGTGGCGGGGACGGTCAATGAAAAGATGGCGGACGTCATTCGTACTCTCTACGCCCAGATGGCCGAACCCCGATACGTCCTGGCCATGGGCGCATGCGCGACCAACGGCGGGCCCTACCACGACCTCTACAATGTGGTCGATGGTGTCGACCGGGTCGTCCCGGTCGACATCTACGTTCCCGGTTGCCCGCCTCGTCCCGAGGCCCTGCTCCACGCCGTCTTGCGCTTGCAGGAACGGATCATGCAGGAGGGAATGGGACGGACGGCCTAGCCATCGGGAAAAGACAACAACGAAGGAAGAGCGGTGAGTAGACCGGTGAGTTTGGTTCCGTTCGTTCCCGCCACCCGAATGCAGGATGCCGAAGCGCTGGCCCGAGCGGCCCGGCGGATCGAAGAAGCCGCCGCCCGGCTCGACCCCAAGCTGGAACTCCAGCCCCAGGTCCGGACGGATGGCTGGCTGGAGCTCTCAGTTCGGCGGGAGTCACTGCTCGAGGTCGCCCGCATGCTTCGCGATCGCCTGGGTTACGACTACCTGCTGCTGCTCACCGGGGTGGATTGGGAGGACAAAGGCTTCCAGGTCGTCTTGCACGTGCAGAACCTGTCTTCCGGGGAAAGGCTCGTGGTCACGGTGAATATCCCGCGGGATGACCCGCGCTGCCCCTCGGTGACGTCCATCTGGCCGACCGCGAACTGGCACGAACGGGAAGCCTGGGATCTATTGGGCATCCGCTTTGAAGGACATCCGGACCTGCGGCGGATCCTCATGAAGGAAGGCTGGATCGGTCATCCACTCCGCAAGGATTACCAGGATACACGACCGCCCCGGGAGCGGTTGCCCCGGCCGGTCCGTTAAGCCTGACTTGGGAGGCATCGAACCAGATTGGACACACAAATCGAGCCAAGAACCGCCGGCGGTGAGGAGATCCACACCGAAGAGATCATGGTCAACATGGGACCGCAGCACCCCAGCACCCACGGCGTACTGCGGGCGGTGCTCACCCTGGACGGAGAGCGAATCACCGGCGTCGACTGCGACATAGGATATCTTCACCGCTGCTTCGAGAAAGTAAGCGAGAAGCTCACTTACCCCCAGATCATCCCGTACACCGACCGGGCCGACTACCTGGGCGGCATGACCAACGAGCTCGCCTTCGTCCTCACCGTGGAACAAGCCCTGGGGATCGAAGTGCCCCGGCGGGCCCAGTTCATCCGGGTGATCATGAGCGAGCTCCAGCGAATCCACTCGCACCTTATCTGGTTCGGCACTTTCGGCCTGGACCTGGGCGCGACCACCCCCTTCCTCTACTCGTTCCGTGACCGGGAAGTCATCAGTGACTTCTTTGAAGAGGTCTCCGGAGCTCGAATGATGTATAACTACATGCGGGTCGGCGGAGTGCGCAACGACATAACCGCCGCGTGGGTGGAGAAGGTTAGGGAATTCCTGCGGAGGTTCCCGGCGTACCTGCAGGAGTACGATGACCTCCTGACCGGAAACCCCATCCTGAAGGCGCGCACCCGGGGCATCGGTCGCATCGACGCGGCCACCGCCATCGCTTACGGGGCGTCGGGGCCGGTCCTGCGGGCCTCGGGGGTTGCCTACGACCTGCGTAAAAACGACCCCTATCTCGTCTACGACGAGCTCAGCTTCGAGGTCGCCACTGCCACTGAAGGTGACGTCCTCGCCCGTTACCGGGTGAGACTAAAGGAGATGCGCGAGAGCGCCCGCCTCGTCCAACAGGCCCTGGAGGGTCTTCCCGAGGGCGATTTCCTCGGTAAAGCGCCCCGCATCATCAAGCTACCGCCCGGTCACTACTACGGTCACGTGGAAGGGCCCCGGGGCGAGGTGGGGTGCTACATCGTGAGCGACGGCGACCGGCGGCCCTACCGGCTCCACTGGCGGGCACCCTCCTTCGTTCACCTGCAGCTCTTGCCCATCATGGCAAAGGGGCACTTCATGGGCGACATGGTAGCTATTATCGGTAGCATCGACATCGTCATGGGCGAGGTGGATAGGTAGTGGCACTGGCGCTGGCCGCGCCGGCACTGGCCGGCGGCAACCTCTATACCCGGGCGCAACAGCTCTTCCTTGACCTGGGCTTGCCGCCCTGGATCTTCGCCATCCTGGTCGCTGCGGTCAAGGTAGCGCTGATCCTTGTCTTCATCCTGCTCAACGTCCTCTTCCTCATCTGGCTCGAACGCAAACTGGGCGGCCACCTCCAAAACCGGCTGGGCCCCGTCTACACCGGGCCTTTCGGCCTGCTGCAGACGGTGGCCGACGCTCTTAAGGTGCTGGTAAAGGAGGACGTGATCCCGGCGGCTGCCGACCGCTGGGCGTTTATCGTCGCTCCCTTCATCGCGTTCGTGCCTGCCCTGATGATCTGGCTGGTCGTTCCCTTCGGTCCGGGACTGCAGGCCCGGGACCTGAGCATTGGGGTCCTGTACGTAGCCGCCCTGAGCGGCTTGATCATTCCCTCTCTCCTGACGGCCGGCTGGTCATCGGGGAGCAAATGGTCGCTGCTCGGGGCATTCCGGGCCGGCGCGCAGCTTATCAGTTACGAAGTACCGCTTCTCCTTGCCCAGCTCGCCGTAGTGGTTTGGGCCGGATCGCTCAGCCTGAACGATATTGTACGAGCCCAGCAACAGGGGACCTGGTTCATCCTGCTGCAACCGGTGGGCTTCATCGTCTACCTCATCGCCGCCATCGCCGAGCTCAACCGTACCCCCTTCGACCTGCCGGAAGCCGAGTCGGAGCTGGTGGCTGGTTTCAACACCGAGTATTCGGGCTTCCGGTTTGCCATTTTCTTCTTGACCGAGTATGCCAATCTCCTGACTTCCTCGGCGATCGCGGCCACCTTATTCCTGGGCGGCTGGAGCGGACCGTGGCTTCCGCCCTTCGTATGGTTCCTGCTCAAGACGTACGTGTTCGTCTTCATCGCCATGTGGGTGCGCTTCACGTTGCCCCGGTTGCGAGTGGACCAGTTGATGAACTTCGCCTGGAAGCTCCTGCTCCCGGTAGCCCTGCTCAACGTGGTAGTTACGGGAGCCATAGTGGCCTTGTGAACGACGGTGAACGGGACGCCCGGCGCCGGCCGGCGGGGCCGGTAGCATCCGGGCGGACTGATGGTGTGACGGTGTGACGTGTGGTGGAGGTGAGCAATGATGGCTGTGTGGCGGCAGGTGGCGGAGGGGGTTACCGGAGTCATCAAGGGTCACGTAGTTACCTTGCGGAATCTCTTCCGCCGGCCGGTCACTTATCGCTATCCCCAGGTCCGGCCCGAGCTGCCCGTGGGCACGCGGGGGATCCCGGTCCTGCTCAGTGATGAAGAGGGCAAGCTCTTGTGCACGGCCTGCGAGGTATGCGCGCGCGAATGCCCGGTGCAGGTGATCCACATCAGCGCGCACCGGGACGAGAACAAGAAGAAGGTGCTGGACGAGTTCGACATCGACGTGAGCCGGTGCATGTTCTGCGGGATTTGTGCCGAGGTGTGCGCCTTCGGTGCGATCGCCATGTCCGATGTCTATGAGCTCGCCGACTTCGAGCAGGACCGGTTGATCTATAACAAGGACCGGCTGGCCGAGATAGGGAGACGGCGCCGGGGCCCCATCATCAATTACGGCATCAAGACCGAAGGTCCGCGCTACGGGCCCGAGCCGGCCGCGACCGCCGCGTCCCCGGCGCCGGCGGCCAAAACCTCCCCGCCGGAAGGAGCGAAGCCATGACCACGACCCTCCTCGTATTCCTTGCCCTTGCGGCCGTCAGCCTCTTTGCCGCCTGGCGGGTGGTGACCGACCCCCAGATCATGCATGCCGGTCTCTGGATGGGGCTCAGCTTCGTAGGGGTGGCCGGCATCTTCTTGCTGCTTACGGCTGAGTTCCTGGCGGGCGTGCAGATTCTGATCTACGTCGGCGCCATCACCACCATCATCCTCTTCGGCATCATGCTTTCGGACATAGGCGAAGTGAAAGAAGAAGAGCCACCCCTGCTTTCGTTACCCGGGCGGGCGAAGAGACCGGGAACTCCCGTAGCGGTGCTGGCCGCCGGCGCTTTCGTCCTGGCGCTCATACTCCTCTACCGTGACGTGGCCTGGACTTCCTTACCGGCAGCCGGTACGCTATCCACGGCCCCGGGCGCCGGCACCCCGGCCGGCGGTCTCTGGGAAGGCTTTTCCGTGAAGCTCATCGGGCAGGCGCTCTTCGGAGAGTACGCACTTCCGGCGGAGGCTGCCTCCGTTCTGCTTCTGGCCGCGCTCCTGGGGGCGCTGGTGCTCGCCGCGAGGGAGGAGGGTTAAGCGATGCCGCCGCTCGGATATTTCCTGGTCTTCGGAGCCCTGCTTTTCGCCACTGGACTTTACGGGGTCTTGACCCAGCGCAACGCGATCCGGGTCGTGATGTCTGTCGAACTCATGCTGAACGCGGCGAACGTAAACTTCCTCGCCTTCACCCGCTACCTTTACCCGCATGACCCGCGGGGAGCGGTCTGGGCCATCTTCGTCATGACCGTGGCCGCCGCCGAGGTGGCGGTGGGACTGGCGATCATCCTCGTTCTCTCTCGCCGCCGGCAATCGATCGATGTCGATCGGGCCGCCGAAATGAAGGGGTGAAACCGGTTTGGCCGAGCTAGCCTGGGTTGCAGCCGCGCTGCCGCTCCTTTCCTTCGTCGTACAAGTCTTCGCTCCCGGAGCACTGCGCCGCCGGGGTGACTGGATCGGTATCACGGCGGTGGCGGCGAGCTTCCTCGTGAGCACCGGCGTCTTCCTCGAGACCATCGCCGGCGTCCACCTCCACGTCTCGTACCCGTGGGCGACCTTTGGCGACCGGACGTTCCAGTTCGGCTTCCAGGTAGACGCGCTCACCGGCGTAATGCTGGTGGTAGTCACCCTGGTCAGCCTGATGGTTCACGTTTTCTCGCTCGGATACATGGAAGGTGACATTCGCTACGGGCGCTACTACACGATCCTCTCCCTTTTCACCTTCTCCATGCTCGGGCTCGTGCTGGCCGACAACTTCCTCGAACTCTTCGTCTTCTGGGAGCTGGTCGGCCTTTGCTCCTTCCTCCTGATCGGGCACTGGTACGAAGAAAAAGCCAATAGCACCGCGGCCGTGAAGGCGTTCCTGGTCACCCGGGTGGGCGACATCGGGATGCTGATCGGCATCTTCCTCCTCTACAGCGTGGCCGAGACCCTTCAGTATCAGGAACTCTGGGCCAAACTCCCCTCCCTCACGGCCGGCCTCGTCGATTCCCGTACCCTGACCGCCATCGCGCTGCTCCTCTTTGCCGGAGCGGTGGGCAAGTCGGCCCAGTTCCCGCTCCACGTATGGCTCCCCGACGCCATGGCCGGCCCTACCCCGGTGAGCGCGTTGATTCACGCCGCCACCATGGTCGCGGCCGGCGTCTACCTGGTGGCCCGGGCCTTTCCACTTTTTTTGAGCGCGCCCGCGTCCCTCTACTGGATAGCCCTGGTTGGTGGTTTCACCGCCTTCTTCGCTGCCACCATCGCTCTCGTCCAGGACGACATCAAAAAGGTCCTCGCTTACTCCACCATCAGCCAGCTGGGTTACATGTTCCTCGGGCTGGGTTCGGGATCGCTGGTCGCCGGGAGCTTTCACCTGATGACCCAGGCCTTCTTCAAGGCCCTGCTCTTCCTCGCCTCCGGCAGCGTGATCCACGCCTTGCACACCCAAAACCTCCACGAGATGGGCGGGCTTTCCCGGCGGCTCCCGGTCACCACCTGGACTTGGATCATCGGGGCCCTCTCCATGGCCGGAATCCCGCCCCTCGCCGGCTTCTGGAGCAAGGACGAGGTGCTGCTCGCCGCCTTCCACAGCGGCCGCCCGGTCCTTTTCTGGCTCGGAGTAATCACTGCTCTCCTCACCGCCTTCTACATCACCCGGGCCACCTGGCTCGCTTTCTTCGGTGAAGGGCGATCCGCCGCTCGGGCCCGGAAGGAGGCAGTTCACCCGGACCACCCGGGACACCGTGGGGGAGAGCACGTACACCACGTACACGAAGGCGACTGGCGCTTCCGGTTGCCCCTTTTGGTGCTGGCTTTCCTTGCCGCCACCGCCGGGCTGGTGGGATCGAGCTGGTTCGGGCACCCCTTCACCCGGTGGATGGAAGAAACCATGGCGGCCACTGCCCCCGCTTTCCATCCTGCGGAACTGAGCCCGTCCGTCTTCGTTCAGCTGGTCGCTTTGCTCGCCGCCCTCGGGGGGATTCTCCTCGGCTGGCTGGTGTACGGAGCGCGGGTGATCTCCCGGGAGGCGGTGATCGCCGCCCTGCGCCCCTTGTACGCTCTTTTGAAGCACAAGTACTACCTGGATGAACTCTACGCCTGGCTCTTCGTGCGCACCACGGTGGCCTTCTCGTGGCTCGCCGGGGCGGTCGACCGCTACGTGGTGGACGGCGCGGTAAACGCCCTCGGCTGGCTGGGAGCGCAGATAGGTTTTTCGGCCGGGGATTTCGATCAGACCGTGATCGACGGCGCGGTCAACGGCGTAGGACAGGGTGTCGTTGCCGGTAGCCACCTCCTGCGCCGGGCGCAGACCGGTTACGTGACCACCTACCTTTGGGTGTTGCTGGGGGCGATGGCAGCCGGGCTGCTTGCGATAGCAATCGTAGCGATCAGGTAATAAGGGAGGCTTTCTATGCTGACCGCACTCATCTTCCTACCGCTCCTTGGCAGCTTGATCCTGCTCTGCTTGCCCCGGGAGAACCACCGGGCGCTGCGGGGAGTGGCTACTTTTTTCACCGCCGCTGAACTATTGATCAGCCTGCTTCTGGTCGCCCGCTTCGTACCGGGACAGGCGGGTATGCAGTTCACGGAAAGGTATGACTGGATTCCGTCTCTCGGGATCAGTTACCACCTGGGGGTCGACGGTGTTTCCCTCGCTTTGCTGGTGCTGACCGCGCTGGTAACGCTGCTCTCGGCGATCACTTCGTACTCCATCACCGAACGGGTAAAGGATTTCTACGTCCTTTTGCTCCTTCTCGAAACGGGGATGCTGGGCGTCTTCGCCGCCCTGGACTATGTGCTCTTTTACGTCTTCTGGGAGCTCGTCCTCGTCCCCATGTATTTCCTGATCGGAATCTGGGGTGGCCCGCGGCGGCAGTATGCGGCCCTCAAGTTCTTCATCTACACCCTGGCCGGCTCGGTGATCATGCTCGTCGGCATACTGGCCCTCTACTTCGGATCCGGCCTCGGCACCTTCGATATGCTTGCCCTGCAGGAGGCAGGTCGTTCACTCAGCAGCCACCTGCAGTGGTGGGTTTTCATCGCTTTCTTCCTGGGCTTCGCAGTTAAAGTGCCCATTTTTCCCTTCCACACCTGGCTCCCCGACGCCCACGTCGAAGCGCCGACCGGAGGGTCGATGCTCCTCGCCGGCATTCTGCTGAAGATGGGCGCGTACGGCTTTTACCGGATCAGCCTCCCCACTCTCCCCGATGCCACCCAGGCCTTTGCGGTGACCTTGGCCACGCTGGGCGTGATCAACATCGTCTACGGCGCGTTCGTGGCCATGGCCCAGCAAGACTTGAAGCGCATGGTGGCCTACTCCTCCATCAGCCACATGGGCTTCGTGATGCTGGGGCTCGCGGCCATGACCCCGCGCAGCTTGAGCGGTGCCGTCTTCGTGATGCTCTCCCATGGTCTGATCTCACCCCTCATGTTCTTCCTGGTCGGAACGGTCCTCTACGAGCGCACCCACACCCGCATCATCGATGAACTGGGCGGGCTCTACAACCGGATGCCGGTGGCCGCGGTGGTGCTGGCGTTCGGGATCTTCGCCAATCTGGGATTGCCGGGCCTTTCCGGTTTCGTGGGTGAGTTCGCCACGCTCCTCGGGTCGTTTGACGTCTTCCGGACCCTGGTGATCGCGGCCTCGCTGGGCCTGGTCATCACGGCCGCCTACCACCTCTGGATGATGCAGCGGGTGCTGATGGGGGAAGCGAATACGGTGGGAGGCGTGGGGCTGCTCCCGGATATCAGCCGCCGGGAACTGCTGGTGGCCGTGCCCCTCATGGCGCTGATCCTCTTCCTTGGCGTCTACCCTGCCCCTACCTTCGCCTTCTTCAACGATGCCATCTTGCGCTTACAGAATATGGTTCAGCTGGCCAGCCTGGGAGGAGGATTCTGAGGTGGAACGGAACATCCTGGTTCTCCTTCCCCAGCTGCTTCTGATCGGTTTCGCTTTCGCCGTGCTCCTGGTAGACACGGCCGGCCGGCAGCGCGGGGAACGGGCGCTTTCTACCTGGGCGGCGGCGCTGGTGGGCGCGCTGGCGGTGGTGACGGCGGTCGTGGTGCTGCCCTTTTGGGTGAGACAGGGTGAGTTCTGGGGGGGAATGTGGCTCCTCGACCCCTTCAGCCTTTTCTTCCAGGTGCTGCTCTCGTGTGCGCTGATCCTGGTGTTGCTTGAATCGGCGGAGTTCGTACGCGCCCGCCGGTTGGGAAGCGGCGTCTTCTACGCGCTGCTCCTCCTGGCCACGACCGGCATGACCATCATGG
Source organism: Bacillota bacterium (assembly GCA_012839805.1). GTDB lineage: Bacteria > Bacillota > Limnochordia > Limnochordales > DUMU01 > DUMU01. The sequence continues at coordinate 17,172 of DUMU01000018.1, forward strand.
CCAGCTCCCGCGAGCTCCTTACCGTCTATGTCGGCCTGGAACTGACGTCGGTCTCGTTTTACGCCCTGGTAGGAACGATGAAGGAAGATCCCCGGTCAAATGAGGCCGCGATCAAGTATTTCCTGATGGGCGCCGCCTCGTCGGCCGTTTTGTTATTCGGCATCTCGCTCGTATACGGGCTGGCGGGATCGACTTACTTGCCCGAAGTGGCAAGACGCGTGGCGGCGTCGCCCCTCGGGTGGGCCGCGGCCGCCCTCGTCCTGGTCGGTTTGGGGTTCAAGGTAGCGGCCGTACCCTTCCACATGTGGACCCCCGACGCCTACCAGGGCGCACCCACGCCCATCACGGCTTACCTCTCCGTGGGGTCGAAGGCGGCCGCCTTCGCCGCGCTGCTCCGGGTCTTCGTAGTAGGGTTCCCCGCCCTTTCCGAGGTGTGGCAGACAGTCTTCGCCGTGGTGGCGGTACTCACCATGACCTACGGTAACCTGACCGCGCTGGCCCAAACCGATGTCAAGCGGATGATGGGATATTCCTCGATCGCCCACGCCGGCTATGTACTGACGGGTCTGGCCGTCTTCACCCCGGAGAGCCTGTCGGCCACCCTCTATTACCTGCTTGCCTATGTTTTTGCCAATCTCGGGGTTTTTGCCGTGATCATCCTGGTTTCGGCACGGCGCGGGGGCGAGGAGGTAACCCGCTTCCGGGGTCTGGGACGGGAATCACCGGCTTATGCGATGGCCCTCACGCTCTTTTTCCTCTCGCTCGTCGGCATACCGCCCACTGCCGGCTTCTTTGGCAAGTTCTACCTCTTTTACGCGGCCGTACACACGGGTTACACCTGGCTCGCGGTGGTGATGGTGATTAACTCCGTCCTCTCGCTGCCCTACTACTACCACGTGGTCCGGGAGATGTGGCTCGAACCGGCTCAAGAACCAGAACTCAAAGAACAAGAACTCCAAGGAGCGAAGGCCGCACCGGAACCGGAATCGGCCGCTGGCTATGGCCTCCTGGGTATCGGGCCGGCGGTGACGGCCAGCGCTCTGGTGGTGCTGCTGCTAGGTCTCTACCCGCAGCCTTTGATCGATTGGGCCCGGCAGGTGGCCGTCCTGCTTTGAGGCCGGGTCAGGGCGCGACGGCCTCGCAACTGCCACTCGATGGGCTACTTACCGGCCTCCGGGGCGCCCCCCGCCCCCGGCCACCCGGTCCAAGGGCCAGGGGGGGCGTGCCGCCTCAGCCTCCGTTCGCGGGTCTTGCGGTGTCGAGCTTTTCGACCAGTTTCACTTTGCCCGTGATCCGGTCGGGCTCGAGGCGATCGACCAATTCGATCCCGAAGCGGATTTGCTCCAGCTTCTTCTTAGTCAGGTAGGAATATACCTGTGCCTGGGCCTCCTTCTTCAGAACCTCCGAGGGAGCACCGGGTCTCGGGACCGCTCGTAGAATGAACGACGCATCGCCGGTCTGGACGAACTGATACTGCTTTATCCCGGGAACGTTGAGATCATCGAGGAAAAGGGGGTGGAGGAAATCCCACCGCCCGTCCGGTTTCTTGAACCACATCATCTCCTCACTACGCCCTACTATTCTGTCTATGTGCGTATAAGGTAATGGGCCTGTTTTATCGCGAGTGAAACCAAGGACTACGTCGTTCAGACGGTAGCGAATTAGCGGGAAAGCATGGTTATAAAGGGGGGTTATTATAAGCCGGCCGTGCTTGTCGACTTCAACGTAATTCATGTCGTCGAAAAGGTATATTCCTTCATACCACTGCGTGCCCACTCCGAGAAGCAAGGACTCAGAACAAGCGTAGTAGTCGATAACGTCAGCACCGAATACCGAGCGTAAATATACTTTGTCCTCCGATGTTAAGGGTTCTCCTCCCGTGATAACTTTCTTGGGATGTATGCTAATACTGCCCTTTTCTTGAAGATGCGCTATGATCCTCACGCACGACGGATATCCGGCAAGGTAGTTGGGTTTAAAAGATCGGATCCTTTCTGCCCAGTTTTGCATCGGCTCCTGAATATTCAAGATCAGGCTCTTGGAACGGTACTCCCCAAGCCCCTTGAGCGCCAAAGCGGTGCTGGCGTACCCGCTCCCTACCGATGCAACGTACAGAGTCCGTATCGGGAAATCGTTCAGAGTGATAGCGTTCTCTCCTCCGAGACTTAACCGGATGAAGTTAGCTTCGACGGTTGTAATGGCTGACTCGCTATAGATGAAATTGGTGGGTTCACCGGTGCTTCCCGAAGAGTGCACGAGGAAGTACTTACCAGCGCGGGAAAGCAGACCCTTCTCCTGCAGCGCTTGCTCGACCTCGTTCGGCTTGGGCGGATCCGGTGCGATGCCGTAGAAGTTCGACCGCACGCGCTCCTTGTCGATGGGCGGAATATCGCCGGGAGTCACGTATGAGAGATCCTTCTCAGTTATCCCGTGGCTTTGGTAGTACTCCCTGTAAAAGGGAGAGTTTGAATAAGCGTAAGTGACCATCTTGCGAAACCGGGCTTCACTTTGCTGGATGACTCTTTCCCGCGGCCACCGGTTGTGACTCAGCAGTAATATGCCCCGGTAGACGAGGTTGACCAGGCTCATAAATGTTGAGACGGCCCCGCCTTTCTGGAAAGTAGACCGGCGGCTCCGGCTTCAC
>DUMU01000019.1 GCA_012839805.1 Bacillota bacterium
CTACTCCCTCGCTACCCGGTGGGTCGTTTCGCAGCAGCAGCTCCGGAGCGACCTTCAGCCGGTGAACAGAACGGGCCTTCCACCCCCCGAGCCCGTCTCGCTCGCTGCTCCGGCCGGCTTACTCCTCTCCTTCATCGCTTTGGCGGTAGTATAACCTGCCCACCGGAGAACGGCAAGAGGCGGTTGCCCCCGGCCACGCACCTCTTGAACAACCGGCAGGTCAGCTTTTCTTACGGCCGCGGCAGTGACGGCAGTAACCGAAGAAACGCAGGTTGTGGTCGATGATGGTAAATCCGGTCTCGCCCTCCACCCGGCGTTCGACCTCGTCCAGCAAGTCCTCCCGGAACTCCTGAATGCGACCGCAATTGAGGCAGATCAGATGATGATGATAGTGGAGGTCTCGTTCGCGGTTCAGCTCGAAACGGGTCTCCCCGCCCACTTCCAGTCGGGAGACCACTCCGAGGTCCTCGAAAAGCTCGAGCGTGCGGTAAACGGTAGCAAGACCGATATCGGGCTGGCGAATGCGGGCTTGCTCGTGGATTTCCTCGGCCGAAAGATGGTGGTCGCCTCCGGCGGCCAGCACCTGGAGCACGACTTGCCGCTGCGGCGTGAGCCGCTGGTCACGGGCCTCTACCGCCCGCCGGATTTCTGCCAGCCAGTCATCCAATAGTCTCGCCTCACTCCCGTCGCGCTCGACACCGGATGTACCGACCGCCGGCACATCACACCATCGACCCACCGCTCGATCGTCGTCGCTAAAGCGATATCTCTTGTGGCTCCATAGTGAGCGCGGGGTAGTTCTTCAAAAGCCTCAGCTCGGCCGCATCCTGTATGCCTTCCACCCGTATGGTCAAAGGACCGGCGTCGAGACCGTCGGGGATGTTCAGGTGCAGCATGACCCGGTTGCCGTCCACGAAAACCTGATCCACTTCGGCCGGCGTGCCCGCCGAGGTCACTACCTGGTAGTGATCGGTGTCTTGAGCGGAAGTCGCGTCCACCCGTTTGTTGAAGGATAGTATGACCCATCCGGGTCCTCCCCGCCGCACCCTTACGATACGCGGCTTCTCCGTGTACATGTAAAGCCCGATATGATACTCGTACAGAGTGTACGTGGAAAACCCGGTCTCCCAGGCGGCCTTCTCAAAGGCGGCGATCCAGTCCCAACCCCGGCGCACCTGCTGGAGGGATCCGATGTCGGCCTGAACCCCCACGGGCAGGTTGGGAGCCACCCGCCGCAATTCCTGGATGAAGGGGGCGTAACGCCGCACGTAATCGGGCAGCAGGTTGGGTTTGATCCAGTCCGGCCAGTTCGTCTGGAAGAAATGGATGTCCGGGCGCACTTTCGTCACGATGGCCGCCGTGTCTTCCCCGAGATCAACCCGGGACTTCTCGAGGGCCCCGGGCCAATCGGTAGCAAGGGTCCAGGTGGCCACCGGTATTCCCGGACGGGCCTCCCGGATGCCCCCCTTCCCATTTACCAGCTCGTCCAGGAAGTCCGTGACGGCGTCCACCCGGAACTGGACCCACCGGCGATAAAGCTCCGGCACCTTCGTGTAGTAACGCGGGTCACGCCGGTCGGTGAAGTTCGGCGGATCTTCGCCAAATCGCTGCCGGAAGGCGGCGACGGCATAGGGCCCGATGTCGCCGTAAACGCCCGAGCGCAGGCCGTCCCAGTTGGGGAAGAAGGCTTCTACCAGCTCAATGCCGTCGATCGGGTAGTTGCGGACCAGCTCCGCCAGGGCCTCTTTCTTCCACGCCCGGTAGCCGGGGTGGAAGAGCGAGAGGTAAATAAAGCCGCTGGGGGCGGCGGGCGTGATCAGCTGCTGGCGCCAATCGGGCCATTCGGGCGGAAAACCGGTGGTGCTGTAGGTTCCGCCAGCCCATACCATACCCCAGACCGCGATGCCCTGTTGGTGCAGGGCATCGATGAGAGCACCGTTGACGTTCTTTTCGCTCGTGATCACCAGGTGAACCGTCTTGTACCCCCGCAGTGCCAGTTCCTCGGCAATGCTCTCCGCCGACCGGCCCTGGTAATAGGCGAAACCCGGATCGACGGTGGGGGTTGGCCCGTGAAAGAGCAGCTCCCGGCGTTCGGCCTCGCCGGCCGGGGCACTATTAACCGAGCCGGGCGCAGCTAAAGCCATCCGCGGGGCTCCGGCCATGCCCGCTACGAGAACGATCAGTGTCAGGACGACCACTACGGGGACGACCGCTGCCAACCCCTTTGCTACCAGCGAAAAGCTAGCCATTTTCTCCCTCTCCCGGTAAAGTGATGGTTACCGGCCGGCCGTTCGTAATGATCCCTGCGGATCGCTCCTGGCCGTAGCCGGCGACCAGCACGAGTGTGCCCGCCCCATGGTAATAGGGGCGGCGGCTCAGTGGCTGCCGCTTACCGCAACGCCGGCAAAGAGCTCCGGGGCCGCTTTTTGCGCCACGGCAAGGAGCTCTTCGTCGTCGATCGCCGTGGTCCTGCCTCCCGCGTACTGTTCTTGTACCCACCGGTAAAGCTCCTGTACCAGCGGGTGATCTTTCGGCAGACGATGCTCGTCGCGGAGCCCCAGCCGGTGATTGACCCACCAGGCCACGCCGGCCAGCCCCGACTTGTCGGTTACCGCGACCCCGATGGGTCGTCCCAGGAGCCTCCTGGTGTCGAAGATATTGTAGATCTCCTCGTTCTTGAGCACTCCGTCCGCATGGATCCCGGCAGAGGTGATGTTGAAGTGCTTTCCCACGAAAGGCTGGTTGGCCGGGATGATGGTGCCCGTTTTCTCCATGTATTCGGCGATTTCGGTGATGGCGGTCGGGTCGGCACCGTTGAAGCTGCCGGTCAGGCTCGCGTACTCGATGAGCAGTCCTTCGACCGGGGTGTTGCCCGTTCGCTCGCCGATTCCGAGGAGCGTGCCGTTGGCCCCTGCCACCCCGTAGAGCCAGGCGGTGGTGGCGTTGATCAGGCCTTTGTGAAAATCGTTGTGCCCGTGCCACTCGAGTTGGGCCTTGGGCACCCCCGCCTCGTGAACCATGGCGTGTACCAGTCGCGGCACGCTGCGGGGCAGCACCGCCCCCGGATAGGGCACCCCGTAACCCATCGTGTCACACAGGCGGATCTTGATGGAGATCCCTGACTGCTCCTGGAGTCGCATCAGTTCTTGCGCGAACGGGATCACGAAACCCTCGACGTCCGCCCGGGTGACATCCTCGAAGTGACACCGGGGACGTATGCCGGCGGCCAGTGCCTCCTCCACCACTTCCAGGTACCGGGCGAGTGCCTGCTCCCGGTTCCAGCCGAGCTTGAGGAAGATGTGGTAATCGGAACACGACGTGAGGATTCCGGTCTCCTTGATACCCATCGCCTTCACGAGCTGCAGGTCTTTCTTTGCCGCCCGGATCCAGGCCGTAATCTCCGGATACCGGTAGCCTCGCTCGAGGCACGCCTCCACCGCTTCGCGGTCCCGCTTGGTATAGAGGAAGAACTCCGTCTGGCGAATGACGCCGTTCGGGCCGCTCAAGCGCCGGAGCAGGTCGAAAAGATCCAGAATCTGGGCGAGCGAAAAGGGAGGCCTTGCCTGCTGCCCGTCGCGGAAGGTCGTGTCGGTGATGAAAATCTCGCCGGGCAGATCGAGGGGAACTTCCACCCCGTCAAAAAGGATGCGGGGCGGCTGGGTGTAAGGGAATTGCTCCCGCAAGAGATTGGGTTCGTCCACGTGAACCAGCTTCCGGGCCGGCCGGCCGGGCTGGCCGAAGGAGGTCATCGAGTTCACGAGCCTCTCTCCTTTCTTTCCGGCCCGGGCCACCAGAGGGCGAGGCGCAGGGCCCTTTGTATCCCCGAAGGTCTGGCGTCCCGGAAATGTAAGGTAAATCAATCACCCCGCTGGGAACCGGGCGGGGTGACCTGGCTAATGCATATTTATTGCGGAAAGTATACACGCTCTTGTCACCGGCTGTCAACGAGGCCCGCCCCCTGCGTGCTGTAGGCCCGCTCGAGGTTGGACCCGTGCTTGCTACCGCGGGCTGCCCCTACGGCTTCGCCTCCCGGAGTGCTTCGAGGAGCAAGCGGTTCACCAGTTGCGGGTTGGCCTTTCCTCTGGTTTCCTTCATGACCGCTCCCACCAGCGCCCCCAGGGCCTTCTCTTTCCCCTGCCGGTATGATTGGACCGCGTCGGGGTTGGCGGCCATGGCCCGCCTGACTATCTCCCGCAAGGCCCCTTCATCGGAGATCTGGCGCAGCCCGCGCCTATCGACGATGGAGGCCGCCGGATCCCCCGTGTGGAACATTTCCTCGAAGACTTCCTTGGCCGTCGCCCCGCTGATGACCCCGTCGCGAACCAGCGAGAGCAGCCCTACCAGGTCGGACGGTTGCAGCGGGACTTGGTCCAGTTCTTTGTTTTCGGCTTTGAGTAGCCGCAGGAGCTCCCCCATCACCCAGTTGCTCACCATCTTCGGGTCGGGGAAGGCGCGTGCCGCCTCCTCGAAGAAGTCCGCAAGCTTCTTCGAAGCGGTCAGGATGGCGGCATCGTAGGCGGGCAACCCATACTCCCGTGCCAGCCGCTCCCGGCGGGCCGCGGGGAGCTCGGGAAGTTCACGGCGCCACTGCTCGATTTGCTCTGGTGATAGCACGATGGGGACAAGGTCCGGCTCGGGGAAGTAGCGGTAGTCCTGGGCCTGCTCCTTGCTGCGCATGCCGCGGGTGACGCCGGCGGCGTCGTCCCAGTGCCTGGTCTCCTGCACCACCCGGCCGCCGGCCCGGAGAGTCGCGATCTGCCGGGCGGCCTCGTATTCCAGGGCACGCTGCACGGCGCGAAAAGAATTCATGTTCTTCACTTCCGTCTTCGTGCCCAGCCGGCTCGCGCCCCGGGGGCGCACGGAAATGTTGGCATCGCAGCGCAGGGACCCTTCTTCCATCTTCACGTCCGAGACTCCCGCGAACTCTACCACCCGCTTCAACTCTTCAAGGAAGACGCGAGCTTCTTCGGGTGAACGTATATCCGGTTCGGTTACGATCTCGACCAGCGGGATTCCGGCACGGTTATAGTCGAGCAGCGTGAACGGGGAATCAACAATACTCGTCCCCGCGTGGAGCGACTTCCCCGTTTCCTCTTCGAGATGCACCCGGGTGATCCCGATGCGCCGTCTCACCCCGCCGGCTTCGATCTCGAGGTAGCCGTGGCGGCAGAGGGGCAGGTCGTACTGGGATATCTGATATGCTTTGGGCAAGTCGGGGTAGAAGTAGTTCTTCCGGTCGAACTTGCTGAAGGACGCTATCTCGCAGTTGAGCGCGAGCCCCGTTTTTACGGCATACTCGAGGGCCTTCGCGTTGAGGACCGGTAACGAGCCCGGCAGGCCCAGGCAGACCGGACAGACCCGCGTGTTCGGCTCGCCCCCGAAGCCGGTAGCGCAGGAGCAAAAGACTTTGGAGCGGGTGAGCAATTCTACATGGATTTCCAGGCCGATTACTATTTCCCAGCCGGGACCGTTTTCTACTTCCATCGCCCAAACTCCTTTTCGGACCGGCCTTTCCCGGCCCTGCCGGATCCCGGATCAAAGCTGCGGCCGCGGAAAAGGCCCGCGCCGCTCTTCATACGCGTAACCCACCTGCAGGAGCCGGCCTTCGGATAGAGGAGGCCCGATCAACTGAAGGCCTATAGGAAGCCCTTCGTGATTGAGCCCGCACGGAACGGAAAGGGCCGGCAGGCCCGCCAGGTTGACGGGAACTGTATAAATATCGGAAAGGTACATCTGCATAGGATCGTCGGTCCGTTCGCCCAGCCGGAAGGCGACCGTGGGGGAAGTCGGGCAGGCCAGCACGTCCACCTTCTGGAAAGCGGCCTCGAAATCCCGCCGGATGAGAGTGCGTACCCGCAGGGCGTTCAGGTAATAGGCATCGTAGTAGCCGGCGCTCAGCGCATACGTGCCCAGCATGATGCGGCGCTTCACCTCGTCCCCGAACCCGCGCCGGCGGGTGTCGCTATAAAGCTCCACAATGTCGCTGCCCTCGCCCCGGAACCCGTAACGCACACCGTCATAGCGGGCCAGGTTGGAACTGGCTTCCGCCGGCGCGATGAGGTAATAAGCGGCCAGGGCGTATTCGGTGTGGGGGAGGCTAACTTCCAGGACGGCCGCCCCCCCCTCTTCCAGCTGTTGAACTGCCTTCTCCACCGCCCCCCGTACCTCCGGATCGAGCCCTTCCCCGAAGTATTCCTTGGGAAGACCAATACGAAGACCCCTAACTTCGGGCCGCAGGAAGGTACGGTAGTCCGGTACTTCAGCGGCCAGGGACGTGGAGTCCAGCGGGTCGTGGCCGGCGATCCAGCCCAAAGCCAGGGCGCAATCGGCGACGGTCCGGGTAATCGGCCCGATCTGGTCCAGCGAGGAAGCATAGGCCACGAGACCGTAGCGGCTCACCCGGCCGTAGGTGGGCTTCAGGCCCACCACGCCGCAGAAAGCGGCCGGCAGGCGAATGGAGCCACCCGTATCCGAGCCCAGGGCGAAGAGCGCCTCCCCGGCGGCTACCGCCGCGGCCGACCCCCCGCTGGAACCCCCGGGGACGCGGGTAAGATCCCAGGGGTTGCGAGTGGGGTGAAAAGCCGAGTGTTCGGTGGAGGAACCCATCGCGAACTCGTCCATGTTGGTCTTGCCGAGCACCGTATGCCCCTGCTGCCGGAGCCTGGCCACCACGGTGGCATCGTAGGGAGGGCGAAAGTTAAAGAGGATGCGCGAGGCACAGGTGGTCTTCCAGCCCATCGTGCACACGTTGTCCTTGACGGCCACGGGGACGCCGGCACGCGGCCCCGGGTCGGCCTCCCGGGCGATCTGTGCCTTACCGGCCTCTTTGGCCTCGGCCAGGGCCCGTTCCCGATCCAGTTCTAGGAAGGCCTGCACCTTGTCTTCGACCGCATCGATCCTCGTGTAAAGACCCTCGACGAGGTCGGTGCCGCTCAACTCACCCCGGTCCAGCAAGTCCTGGACCTCGGTGAGCGTCAGTTCGTGTATTTCCAACCCCACCCCTCCCCGGTCAGGGTTACCATCGGGCTGCCCTGCCCTCAGGCTTCTTCGACCACCCGCGGCACGCGGAAGTAGCCGTTCTCGACCTCCGGCCCGTTGCGGAGTACTTCGTCCCGGTCTAGCGACGCGCGGACCTCGTCCCGACGGGTCACGTTGGTCAGGCCGAGAACATGGGCAGTGGGCTCGACCCCTTCCAGGTCGAGTTCCCGGATTTTCTCCGCATACGCCAGGATCTGGCCGAGCTGCACGGCAAAACGCTCCTGCTCCGTTTCGTTCAGGGCGAGCCGGGCCAGCCGGGCCACGTGGGCCACTTGTTCGCTAGAAAGTTTTTGCACTCATGCCAGTCCTTTCCTTGCCCGCCGGGCTCAGGGCCTCGCCTCTCCCAGGATCAGCCGGCGGAACTGCTCTTCGTTCAGTATGGGTGTACCCAGCTCCCGGGCCTTTGTCAACTTGCTTTCGCCGGGCTTTTCACCCACCACGAGGTAGGTCGTCTTCCGGGAGACGGAGGCGGCGGGCGTGCCCCCGGCCAGCTCGATCAGGGCTTCCGCCTCTTCCCGGGTGAGCCCGGAAAGAGTACCGGTAACCACTATCTGTTTCCCGGTAAGGGGCTTTCTGGCCGCGGCGGCTGCAAAAAGCTCCCCAGGAAGCGGCCGTGCCTCCGGCCCCACCTCGCCTCTTCTACCCGCGATCTCGCCGCCGCCGGGCACGGCCAGGCGAGTCGCGAGCCTCGCCGCCACTTCGGCCGCTCGGCCACCCGCTACGGCCCGCATCTCAAGCCCCAGGTGGGCCAGTTCCCGGACGAGCTGCCGGTTCGCCTCATCCCTGAAAAAGGCGGCGAGACTCCCCGCCACCTCCGGGCCGATGCCGGGCACCTGGCGGAAGTCCTCTTCCGTGGCCGCCATAAGCTCCTGCATACTGCCGAAGTGACGGGCCAGGTCCCGGGCCGTCTCCTCGCCCACGTGCCGGATGCCCAGGCCGTACAGGAGCCGGGCCAGCCCCCGTCCTTTGCTCGCGGCGATCGCCACAAGCAGGTTTTCCGCCGACTTGCGGCCCATTCGTTCCAGTTTGACCAGATCTTCCGCTTGGAGCCGGTAAAGATCGGCCACCGATCGAACCAGGCCCCGTTCGAGGAGCTGGCGGGCCAGCTTGGGCCCGAGTCCCTGGATGTCCATGGCGTCCCGGGAGGCGAAGTGCAGGAGCGCCTCCTCCAGCTGCGCGGGACAGGAACGGTTGACGCAACGAGCTACCGCCTCTCCGGGCTCACGGCGAACCTCCCCGCCGCAAACCGGGCAGTGTTCCGGCATGACGAACGGCACTTCCCTACCCGTTCGCCGTTCCGGGATGACTTTGATCACTTCCGGGATCACTTCCCCGGCCTTGTGCACCAGCACCGTGTCGCCGATCCGGATGTCTTTCTCCCGGATGTAGTCCTCGTTGTGAAGGGAGGCCCGGCTCACGGTCGAGCCCGCGATCTCCACCGGGTCAAAGACGGCGGTGGGCGTCAGTGCCCCGGTCCGCCCCACCTGGACCACGATCTCCCGGATCACCGTGGTCGCCTCTTCGGCGGGAAACTTGAACGCGATGGCCCAGCGCGGCGCGTGTGCGGTAGCGCCCAGCCGTTCCTGTAAGGCAATGGAATTCACCTTGAAGACGATCCCGTCGGTGGCGTAATCGAGCTCATGCCGCTTGTCGCCCCATTCCTCGAGATAGGCGAGGAGGGCGTCGACGCCCCGCACCACCCGTATGTGGGGGTTGACCGGAAAGCCGAGCTCTCGCAGCAGTTCGAGCCGCCCGAAATGGGTGTCCGGCAACTTGAGCCCGGCGGCCCTCGGGGAAGGCAGCGGTTCAACATAACCCAGAGCGTAGCACCAGAAAGCGAGGGGGCGGGAGGCGGTGACGCGAGGGTCGAGCTGGCGAAGCGATCCGGCGGCGGCGTTGCGGGGGTTGGCAAAGAGGGGCTCACCCCGTTCGGCCCGCTCTTCGTTGAGCCGGGCGAACGCTTCCTTTTTGAGGTAGACTTCGCCTCTCGCCTCCAGTACGAACGGGAAATCCCGGTCGGGCGCCCCGTCCTCCGGTGAACTTCCTCCTACCCAAGCGTTCGTCCGCAGCACGAGAGGGATGGAGCGGACGGTACGCAGGTTGGCCGTGACGTCTTCGCCCCGTTCACCGTCTCCCCGGGTCGCCCCCCGCACGAAGCGGCCGCGTTCGTACGTAAGGGCCACGGCCAGGCCGTCGATCTTGAGCTCGGCCACGAACTCCAGCGGTTCGGCGGGCGGTAGATCCAGCCAGCGGTGCAGGCGCGCGTCCCAGGCGCGCAGTTCACCCTCGCTGTAGGCGTTGTCGAGGGAGAGCAAGGGAACACGGTGATAGACCGTCGCAAAAGCCTCGGAGGGGGGCGCTCCCACCCGCTGGCTCGGGGAATCGGGGGTGACGAGTTCCGGGAAGCGGGCCTCCAGGTCGAGGAGCTCCCGCATCAGCCGGTCATATTCGGCGTCACTGATGATGGGGTTGTCCAGCACGTAGTAGCGGTAGTTGTGCTCGTTTATCTCCTCGCGAAGCCTGGCGAGGCGCTGCCGGGCCGCCTCCCTGGCCGCTTCCCCTTGGGAGACTCCTCCGCTGATTCCCCCGCCGGTTCCTCCACTGCCTCCGCCGGTGGTTTCCATGTTATCCCTGGCTCCTGGCATATCGCTCTCTACCTTCCTCACACACCTTCTCATATCCGCCCATAACCGTTTGTATGGTATTTCTCGCCGGCGCGCCCTTTCCCTGCGGCTAACCCGCTGCCCCCGTAAGGCTGCACCACCTGTCCTTTGGTGCTTTCCTCGGCTCCTGCCGTATTGCGGCGTGGACGCAACCGGCCAAGCGACCGGTAGCCAGCGGTCTAGCTGCCGGCCGGGCCCGCATATATTCAGCCGGGTGGTCGAATGCAGGTGGCCGCAATATGAGGATAGTAATCGTCCGACCTCCCTCCGGCCGCAGGGTGATTGCCACCACGGGAGGGCTACTCTTCGCCGGCGCTTTGTTTGCCGTCGCCTTCTCTGCCTGGTCTCCCCTTCCGCTTCCGTGGTTCGGGAAACTAGCCATCCTGGCCTCCTACTTTCAGGGACTGTGGAAGGGGGAAGTTCATCCCGCCGGCGGTGGCAAGCTAAACCCGGCCGATCTCACTTACATCGAAGGCGCCACCCGGCTCGACCTCCCCCGCACCCCGTGGCTGAGCGCGGCCAGCGCCATCCTGGTCGACAACGAAACCGGGACCGTCCTGTACGCTAAGAACGAGAATGCCCGGAGAGCCCCGGCCAGCACCACCAAAATCCTCACCGCTCTCCTTGCCATCGAGCAGGGCCAGCTGGACCGAATGGTAACCGTGAGCCGGCGGGCCGCCAACGTGATCGGTTCGGACATCCGCCTGCATGCCGGGCAGGAGGTGAAACTGCACGACCTGGTGGCGGGGCTTTTGATCCGTTCGGGTAACGACGCCGCCGTCGCCATCGCTGAGGCCGTCGCCGGCTCGGTGGAGAACTTCGCCTGCCTCATGAACCGCCGGGCCGCCGAGCTCGGTGCCACCAACAGCCATTTCGTCAACCCGCACGGCCTCGACCATCCCGGGCATTACAGCACCGCCCACGACCTGGCCGTGATCGCCCGTACCGCCATGCGCTACGAGCTATTCTCCCGGCTGGTGGCAACCAAAGAGTATGCGCCGCCCAGCATCCCGGGAGCTCTCTGGTACAATACCAATCGCCTGCTTTGGAGCTTCGACGGGATGGAAGGCATCAAGACCGGAACCACGGGTAAAGCCGGCAACTGCCTGGTGGCGGCGGCAAAGCGCGACAGTCGCCAGCTCATCAGCGTGGTCATGGACTCCGGCAACCGCTGGGGCGACACCACCCGGCTCCTCGAGTATGGCTTCAGCGAGTTTACTATCCTTCGTCCCGCCTCCCGGGGAAAACCGGTGGCGCAGGCCACGGTGGTGGGGGCACGCCGGGAGCCGGTCACCACCGTGCCGGTAGCACCCACCCGCGACCTCGTGCTCACGGTTCGCACCTCACAGGCGGGCCGCTACCAGGTGCGCCTGGAGGTCAAACCGCTCCCGGCGCCGGTACGGCGGGGCGCTCCTGCCGGCCACCTGCTCCTTCTTCGCGACGGCAAGGAAGTTGTTTCCGTTCCCCTGGTCACCACCACCGGAGTGGGGCCGGATTCCTTCTGGAGACGCCTGTGGCGCTGGTTTTCGGGCCGCTGACCACCCGCCGGCGTCACGAGTGATCCTCGCGGGTAAGGCGCGCCATGCTGAGCAGGAGCTTACGGACCCCTTTGCCCTCGAAAGCCACCATCACGAAGGCATCTTTGCCGTCAGTGCCGACCGGTTGTACCGAAACCACCGTTCCCGCTCCGAAGTGGGCATGCCGGACATGGTCGCCCGGGCGCAGATCGGTGGGTGCCAGCTCCGGTACATCCGGCGACGCCGTCGCCTCCCCGGTCGAGCCCGTACTCGCCCCGGCAGCGGCGCTCGACCGGGCTCCGGGTCTGGTTCGTGACCTGGCCCGGAGCGTCGTCCGTCGCTCGGGTCCGGGTGGGTGCCCGATTCCGGTCGAAGGTGGCAACTCCGGCTCCGACCGGCTCCGGCCCCGCCACCCGGCTTCCAGCATCCACTCCGGAGTGGCCCGGGTCTCCTCGCCGGTGGGACGACCGTGGAAGTCCACCGGCATGAGCAGCCCCCGGTCGATCTCGCTGAGAAAAGACGAGGGCAGCTGTGACGAGAACCCGCCGTATTGCGTGCGCGAGCGGGCATAGGTGAAGTAGAGATCCTCCTTCGCCCGGGTCATCCCTACGTAGCAAAGCCGCCGTTCTTCCTCGATGTCTCCTTCTCTCTTACCGTCGCCCCAGAGAGAGCGGGAGTGAGGAAAGATCCCCTCCTCCATCCCTACCATGAAAACCACGGGGAACTCCAGGCCCTTGGCCGCATGGAAGGTCATCATGGTGACCGTGTTCGCCTGGGGGTCGTAGGCGTCTACATCCGATACCAACGCCACGTGCTCGAGTAACTCATCGAGCCCCGCTTCAGGGTTGCTCGTCTCGAATTGCTTTACCATGTTTAAAAACTCTTCCACGTTCTCGCGTCGTCCCGCGGCTTCTTCAGTCTTCTCGCTCGCGAGATACTCCCGGTAACCAGAATCAGTGAATACTTGATCAACGAACTTAGAAAGCCTCGAACCGGGGGCATTACCCTCTGTTGAAGCGCTTTGCCGGCCCGGGACCGCCCTACGAAGTGACTCCAACAATTCGTACAGCTGAACTGCTGCCTGCCTGGCTTTCCCCCGTATCGCGGGCAGTTCAGCGGGAGATTCTTCCGCATGCCGGCCGCTTTTCTCATCTTCGTAGATGAAACGTAACACTTCGTACATGGGCAAGCCTCGCAGAGCTGCCCAGGCCTCCAGACGGTCGAGGGTGGTCTCTCCCAACCCGCGCGGAGGAACGTTGGCGATGCGCCGGAGGCTGAAATCATCGGCCGGGTTTGCGATCACCCGCAGATAAGCCAGGATGTCTTTGATCTCCTTGCGCTCATAGAACCGCAGGCCCGCCACGATGCGATAGGGGATCGCGCGCCGGATGAACACCTCTTCGAACACCCGGGATTGCGCGTGCGTTCGATAAAGGATGGTGAAATCCTGAAACTCCCTTCCTTCCTCACGAATGCGCCGTTCTATCTCGGCGGCGACGAAGCCGGCTTCGGTTTGTTCGTCGGGAGCGGCGAACAGCCGAACCGGTGAGCCCCGGGAATTTCTTGTCCATAGGCGCTTAGATTTGCGGCTGAGGTTGTGGGATATCACCTGGTTAGCCGCTTCCAAGATGGATTGAGTTGACCGGTAGTTCTCTTCAAGCTTGATAACGGTCGCATGCGGGTAATCCCGCTCGAAATCGAGAATGTTACGGATGTCTGCACCGCGGAAAGAGTATATAGACTGATCCTCGTCACCTACCACGCATACGTTCTGATGTTTGGCAGCCAAAAGTTTTACGAGAATATATTGTGCATGGTTGGTATCTTGATATTCGTCCACCAGGATGTGGTCAAACTTGTTCTGGTACTTCTCGAGAACGTCCGGGTGATTGCGAAAGAGCAAAACCGTGTTGAGGAGAAGGTCGTCGAAATCCATGGCATTGGCTTTTCGGAGCCGTTCCTGATAGTTCAGGTATATGTCGGCAATGCGTTGCGCCGGGTAGTCGCGTGCCTCCGAACTGAAGGCGAGAGGGCCGATGAGCTCGTTCTTGGCGCGGGAGATAGTGGCCAACACCGACCGGGGCTCGAAGCGCTTGGCGTCAATGTTTAGCTCTTTCATGCTTTCACGGATGACCCCGAGCTGGTCGGTGGTGTCGAAGATCAGGAAATGGGAGGTGTAACCCAGAAGGCTTGCTTCGCGGCGCAGGATCTGGCCGCAGACGGCGTGGAAGGTGCCGATCCAAAGCCCGCTTGCGGCTCCTCCGATCAGGTGTTCCACCCGGTCCTTCATCTCTTGGGCCGCTTTGTTGGTGAAAGTTACCGCGAGGATCCGCCACGGGGGAACACCGCGGACGCCGATCAGGTGCGCGATCCGGTAAGTCAGCACCCGGGTTTTGCCGCTCCCGGCGCCGGCGATGACTAGCAATGGCCCTTCACCATGTTCCACCGCCCGGCGCTGTTCGGGATTGAGTTGAGCAAGCAAAGCCGCTGCCGCGGCCGATCCAGCAAGTTCCATCCTGGTTTCCGGCCGGCCCGTTCCGGCCATCGGTCCTCCTCCCCCTCGTACTTGCGCCGCCCGTCCCCCGGCCGGTCGATACCCGTTCTTGCCGGCCGTCTCATTATACCTGATCCCCCGATGCCCGGCGGCTCCTGCCATTTGGAACCAGTAGTCAACGCTTGTTCCGTCCGATAGTCTAGTAAGGGGGAATGCCGGCGAGACCTTCCCCCGTGGGAAGCGGAAACCCGGCGGCATTCGCACCCGCCAACTCCCTTTTTCAAGAGGAGGGTATCAGCGATGGTAGGTAACGGAAGGGTCATGCGGATCGGTCTCGTCATGCTGGTTATGGCTCTCGCCGTGCTGGCGGTCGCGTCCGCGGCGCGGGCCGGGGGAGGGTTGACCGGCAAGCTCTTTGCCGTCGACCCGGGCCACGGCGGCTCTGACCCGGGAGCAGTCGGACCTACCGGGCTGAAGGAGAAGGACGTGAACCTGCGGGTAGGTACGGTCTTGCGTAATTGTCTCGTGGAGTATGGCGGCGCTCAGGTAGTGATGACCCGCTCCGGCGACATCTACGTAAGCCTGGAGGATCGGGTCAAAATCGCCAACAACGCGGGGGCACATCGCTTTATTTCGATACATCACAACGCCTCCAGCGATCCTTCGGTCAACGGTACAGAGACGTACTGCTACACGTATGCTAGCTCCTATAGCTTCGATCTACGCAATAAAGTGCATCGCCAGTTACTCGCCTGGGGCGGCTTGCCCGATCGGGGTGCGAGGACCGCAAACTTCTACGTTCTAAAATACACCACTATGCCGGCCATCCTGACCGAGGCCTCGTTCATTTCGAATCCCTATGAGGAAGCACGGCTGCGGGACGCCGCCTACACCTGGCGTGAAGGTTATTACATCTACAAAGGCATCTGCGATCACTACGGCGTGGCTTACTAAGCGGGGCAGCGGCAAAGCCCAACTGCAGTTTGACAGGAAAACGCCCGTTTCGGGGACTGCCTGGAGAAGAACTGCTGCTCAGTTAGTCGGGGGGGAGGTTCGCGCGGCGGAAAGTGTAGTGCCAAGATTGTGATTATTATCACTAAGGAAACGTGTTGCTCGGGTATGGCGGACGTGCTACAATCCGTAGTGGAAGGAGGCGCCCCGGGTGTTCCTGCGGCGTAAGATCGTTCGCCAGTCCGGCAAAGAGTACGTCTATTGGCAGCTCGTGGAGAATGAGCGACGCAACGGCAAGGTGAGGCAGAAGGTCATCTGCACGGTTGGCCGAGAGGAGGAGATGGATCGGGA
>DUMU01000020.1 GCA_012839805.1 Bacillota bacterium
ACAGATCGTCACCCAGCTGAAGATGCTGGAAGAGAAAGGTTATGCCAAAGTCTTGGCCCGGCCTTCCCTCACTACCCTAGAGAACAAGACGGCGCGGATGGTAACCGGCGACCGGTTCACCATTCTGGTCACCCAGAGCAGCGGCAGCGGAACGTGGCAGCAGATCCAGTTCATCGATGCTGCCGTCCGTCTGGAGCTGACGCCCCGGCTGGATGCCGACGGGGCGATCGTGGTGCAGCTGCTGCCGCAGATCAGCACGATCACCGGGTATTCGCGTGAGGGGTATCCGATCATGAGCACACGCGAGACCCAGACTACCGTCAGGCTCAACGATGGCGAGACATTGGTGATCGGCGGACTGATCCGGGACGAGACGAGTAAGGAACAGGCGGGCTTACCGGGACTCAGCAAGATTCCGATACTGGGGTCACTCTTTGGCGCAAGCAAGGAAGGCAACCGGCGAACGGAGTTAGTCATTCTGGTAGCCCCGCGGGTTGTTAAGGGATCCAGGGTTGACCTTTCTGGAGATATAGGGAGTGGTAACAGCATCTTGGAGGCCGTCAGGAGTGCAGAGAAAGGGCAATCTTAGATAGCATTAACTAATCCCAGGTCAGCGAGGGAGGGTGGACTCATGTCTAAGATAGGGCCCGCGCGGTTGGTGGACCGAATGAATCTTGTTGTCCTCACCTTGTTTCTAGTTGCTTCTTTAATACCGTTCTCTGCCCGAGCGAAGCCAACGCTAGACTTTGGAAGGGGATACTGGGCTCCCTATTTAGAGAGAGAATACGGACTGTTAATTCAAGGGGCTCTTCCACGTTCGAACAAATGCTGGTAGAAGCGACTAGACGGCCTCAGACCTTCCGTATTGAGTGCCCTGGCCCGGAGGTTGATCCCCAGACGGACAAGTGGTATGGCAAGATGTCCGTCCTTAGTCTTGATTTGGTTGTGATAACCATGTCCGGTGAGGACTTGCCAGCTACGTCAAAAGCACCGATGGCGCCCGTGGGCATGGATGACCAGCCTATAGACTCTCCTGCTTTCGTAATCCTTGCGCATGAGCTGGGAGAGGGATTCGTCTTCTTGGATCACTGGGAAGAGTACGTAGGGATGGATCCAGCAGAGGTTTTGGTTCTGAACCATAGTAGGGCCATAAAATGGTATGAAAACGAGGTGAGAAAAGATGTTGGCCTGCCGTTGCGTAAGTACGAGTACAAGCCTGAGTAGGAGACTGGCAGCTAACGCATTAGTCTTTTTGTCAGTCTTGCTGGCGTCATCTCTCCTACCGTCCTCTAGGTCGCAGGCGGCCACGGCGGCATCTCTGGAGATACTAGTACGTGCCGATGAGATAGTCATGACAAAGTATTCCCCGCTAAGTTTGATCTTCGAAATACGCAATAGATCTGCAGAAACCGTCTATGTTATGGGGATAAAGGACGAGAGATATCGATACTATGCGCTCCTACGAGGAAACGATCTCTGGGTACAATTCGGCATGCGGATTAATGTTGAGTGGCCGCACGTGTATAATCCCGAGGCGGTGTTCTACGAGATAGAACCGGGGAAGGTAGTGGACGTTGAGGTTCCGGTAGTTTGGTGGTACTGGGACTTACCACCCGGAGAGTACGACCTTGTGGTAGTGTTCGGGTACGGTAGGCAGCCGTTGGTAACCGGTGGCAGCGTTTCTGTGGGGCAGTTCCGAGAGTGGGCTACTCTCGTTGAAGGTCCGCCTGTTCGGGTAGCGATAGACGCCGAAACTTTGAAGGTCCTTGGAGTTGGGGCAGTCAGGGAAAGTCGAACGCAGGACGAGCCAATCATTGTGGCGGAACCAATAGACACGTCGGTCAGTGCAGGGGATGGAGAAATAATTGCAATTAGGGTAAGGTTGACCAACTGCGGGAGCAAACCGGGCTATGTTCTGATGTTTGGAGGCAGAACTGCTCTCAGGCCTGAAAGGATTGTGTTAAAGCGAGTACAAGTTTTCGCGAGTGTATCCTACGATGAGCAAAGCGAGGGGCAAGGATACATACTTTGCAAGTACATTCCTGACAACACAGATCCTGTGTTGGTTAAGGTCGATCCCGGCGCGAGTTGCGTGGTAGAGGTGCGGATCATTCCGAGGCCTATCGCATTCAAGCTACGAGAAGGTCGGTACGAGATGGAGATAGTGTTCGGATATAGTGACGTTCCGCTGGATATTGCCAGAGGCGTGTACGTACAGGATTTCTGGTCCTGGACGGGAGGTCGCCTGGTCATCACACCACCGATAGAGTTAGTGGTGCATGCAGACTCATCGCAAAAGTGAGGGTAGGTGTCAGGTTGTGACCATCTGGTCCGCGACAGTAGTCGCGAGTTGGCAGTTCTCGCTTGATAACATTCCGTGACCGGGCAAACGCCTTCGATGACCGGCAAAGGAGCCACATCTGCTGGTCGTGGCGGTTCGTCCGGTCGCAGAAGTCACAAGGGGTTAGTGTCCAAACGGGACCAGCGTCGACTACACGTTTAGTGGAGACAGGATAAACTACATTACTATCGTTCCTTGAAAACGGGATCATCTGGAACGTCGAAATCCGGTGGAAGCTCCGCAGTTGGGTGCTGGGTCCACACCAGCGGGCTTCCGCTACGACGCCAACGGCTTCCTGATCGGCATGCGCTCGGTGAACGGGATCGAGACGACGTTCCAACCGGATGAGCGCAACCGCCTGAAGCAGATCTCAAGCCCGCCTCTGACCTTGACCTACGTCTACACCCCGGGCGGGAACGTGGCCGGCATAACGGACGCGAGCAGCGGAGAACCGTTCACGCTTACCTACGGCTATGACGGAGCAAACCGTCTCATCTCGGCCCAGGTGCACATGCCCACGGGCATTGAGACAGTGCAGTACGTGTACGACGCGCTGGGGAATCGGATCAAAGAGGCCTGGACGGACGCCCGGGGTGTGATCAACTACGGCTACCGACCTGGCAATTACCTGGTCCAACGGGGGAGCACAAGCTACAGCTGGGGCACCTATGGCCAACTCATCCTCAAGGACGACCAGCCCAATGTCCTCGGCGGTGAGACGAACTTCGACTACAATGCCCGGCGTCTCATGACCCAGGTCCGGGTGAACGGTTCGCCCGTCGCCCAGTTTTTCTACGATCCCTACGGCCGGCGGGTGAAGATCGTCCAAGGCGATACCACCGCCATCACACTGTACTCGGGCAATGACATCGTCTACGAGGTGAAGCTGCAACCCAGCCAGCCAACCGTGACCACGAAGTACCTGGCGATCAACGGCAAGTATCTGGCAAAAGTGGTTCAGAAAGGCACGAATCAACCCCAGACATACTTCTACCACGTTGACCTGGTGGGCTCGGTCCGGGCAATCACCGACACCCAGGGCCAGGTGGTAGCCAGGTTTGAGTATGAGCCGTTTGGGGTGACGACCAGCGCGACCGGGCCTATGGCGGGCAGCGAGGTTCACAAGTTCACCGGGAAGCCGCAGGACTCCGATATCGAACTTTACTATCTCAATGACCGCTACTACGACCCGGTAGCGGGTAGGTTCATTTCCCGTGATCAAGCGACGAGCGGTTTGAACCCGTATGAGTACTGTCTGTCTAACCCCATCGCTTTCATCGATCCAGATGGCCGTGAAGTCCGATGCCCAGACGTTCTGCACCAGAGTAGAATGATCGTTATCATCAACCAGGGGGCTACGGGATTATGGGGCTGGGACCGAGAGGGCCGGCTCTACCTGGTAAAAGAAGGCGTAAATCCAAATGGTTCTCCTTTCTTCCAAGATATGTTGGTAAGAGCGACCAAAGACTCAGAGGTGACATTCGTCCTTCAGCATCCAGCCCCATCAGTTGATCCGCGAACATCGCACTGGTACGGTTCTACATCGATCGATTTCAAGCACAAGTTGGTCACAATAACGATGTCGGGCGACAGCCTGCCTGCTACTTCCAAAGTGCCCAAGCCGCTCATAGGTGTCAATAACGAGTATATAGACACACCTGCCTTTGTAATCCTTGCCCACGAACTGGGCGAAGGTTTCGAGGGGATCGAGCATTGGGAAGAATACCTACAGATGCCTCCGCATGAAGCCAACCAACTTAATCACAATCGCGCCGTACATTTCTACGAGAATGAGGTGAGGAGAGATGTTGGTTTGCCGTTACGCAAATACCGCGTCGATATGGTATAAAAGCACGGCGTTTGGGATTCTACCACTTGTGTTGACCTTTGCTCTGACACCGTTGGCTTTTACTACCATGTGCACAGTGACGGCCGCGGCTTCCAGCTTAACGGTATCGGTGCAGGCAGCTACTATAACCGTTGATGAGCATCATGGACTGCGCGTTGCGCTAACGCTGCACAACGAGTCCGCTGAGCCACTGTATGTCATGGGTATAAAAGACAAGGATTTTGCCTACCAAGCGTTTAAGAGAGGAAGCACATTACTGGTGCAGTATGGTATTCCGATCGACGTCGAATGGCCCCATGTGTACAACTATTCACCGGTATTCCACTTGATACCCGCCGGCGAGACGATTGAACTTGAGGCACGCGTAGCGCCGCTGAGGTATGTACCCATGGGCGAGTATGACCTCATAGTTGTAGTTGGATTCGGGCGGCATCCGGCGCTCGCAGACAAAAACATTACCGCGGGTCAGTTTTTCGAATGGGCAACACTTGTTGAAAGTTCACCCATTCGAGTCAGGATAGATGAAAGCTGCGTTATGGTAATTGGAGACGCTCCCCGAATTAACGGTGGAAAGCAAGAAGAGCCGGTTATTGTGGCCGAAACTATGAATTCGCTGATCACCCTCGGCGATGAGGAGATAGCCACGGTTTGGGTGAGGTTTTCCAACTTCGGATCCAAGCGTGGTTTCGTGTTGACCTTTGGTGATAAAGTAGCGCTTCGTCCAGAGTTGATCAATTGCAAGCGATCACAAGTGGCCGGGAGTCTGGCGCATGACCTCAAGGTCATCGGCAGAGAGGGTTACGTAGTAGATTACTATATCCCTTGGAATGACGATCCGGTACTGGTGGAAGTGGGCCCCGGAGACACCGTAGTAGTACCGGTGCGGATCATCGCACGACCACCGGTGTTTCGCCTTCCGGAGGGTACCTATGAGCTAGAGTTCATGTTTGGGTATAGCGACACCCCTTTGGATGTAAGGCCAGGTGTTAGCGCAATGGAGTTTTGGGAGTGGACGGGAGGTCGCGTTGTCGTCACCCGCCCGGTAGAGTTAGTGGTACGGGCGGGTCGTTCAGAGGTATGAGAGGAGGTTGCGCTGCTTCGGGGTCTCCAAGAGAGCCATTGCTGCAGTCGATAAAGGGACGGGGTAAGCCACATCACTGCCGCAAAGCTCCTTGAAAACGGAGTGCCCTGCCCAGGAGAGACCGGCAACAACCTCCGGCGGCGCGTGTCGTAGGCAGCCCGGGAGATGGGCGGAGCTCGCTATGAGGTTTGCCATACTCGCGACGATGCCGGAAGCCCCACCAGCATGGGGTATCCGGACGGCACGACGGTGAGCTTTGAGTACAACGAACGCAACCAGCTCGCCCGGATTCCGGGCTTCTTCGAAGGCCCGGTGGCAGAGATCTGGACGGACAATGCTGGTTTCCGTTACGATGCCAACGGGCCCTCCCCTCATAGACCGCACAGCAGTCACATTAGGCGAGATGCCCTCGCAACACCTTCTTCATACCAACACGATGCCTACGGTCGGCGGGTGAAGATCGTCGAAGGCGACAGGACCACCATCATCCTGTAGATGCCTCCAGTAGCGGGAAGAAGAGTTGCTTGGGCCGGTGCCGGCGGTTCGTCCGGTAGCAGAAGTCATCCAGGTACGCCTGCAAATGCTTCTACCCCAGTCCGTGGCAGGTTCCCGGAATGAAGGCCTTCGCGTTCGAGATGAACTTGTGCACCCAGGCGAATTGACGCAAGCTTCGGGCGCCCTGGCTGACGACCACGAACTCGTGGTTGAAACCCTCTTTGCGCAGGACCTCGTAAGCCAGCAGGCCATCGGTCAAAACGGTCGCCCCAGGTTTCAAAATCTGCTTTGCTACGTCCCGAATCGTGGCACTGGTCAGCGACTTAGCTGCCTTCATCTTCACGCGTCCGGCTTCACCATCCTCGGTCTCCGAGACCCCCACTATCACGCTGACTCTTGCCGTACCGCGACCGGTACTGCCTTTTCTTTCCAGGTTGGCAAGAAAAGCGTCGTCTAGCCTCACCAACCCTCCTAGCCGGTACTCGGCATCCCGTTGACCCATGGCCGCCCGAATCTTGTGCAGCATCAGCCAGGCCGTCTCCAGGCGTGTGTCGAGCTGTTGACTAAGACGGACCGCCAAGCACCCGCCCTTGTCGTGCTGCCAGGAAAATGGCCTAGAACCACTTTTGCAGGGGCATATGCGTCTTATGGAAGACGGTGCCGGCCGTCAGTGACGCCTGGTAACGGCAGGCCTTACACTGATACCGGCGGCGGGTCTGAATCTCACCGCCCCCCACGCGCTCAAGTGCTGGGTGTAAAAG
Source organism: Bacillota bacterium (assembly GCA_012839805.1). Taxonomy (GTDB): domain Bacteria; phylum Bacillota; class Limnochordia; order Limnochordales; family DUMU01; genus DUMU01. The sequence goes on from DUMU01000020.1 coordinate 6,528, forward strand.
CGACCTCCAGTAGGGCCTGGGCGCTCATCCTCTCAGCCTCCAGACGATATGGGGTTCGCCCGCAGGTAGTTGGCAGACACCTTCGCGGCGAGCAGTTGACAGGAGAACCCTCCCGTTGTAGCATAGTAACACCACGACATTCACTCAGTGACAGTAGACCCTTGGTAGCAGTGGCACCATACTCAGAAAAGCCATACTCGCACGGGTGGGGGCGCGGCGAGCTTGAGACGCATCTACACCTGGGAAGACGTCTGCATCGGTTGCCATCTTTGTGAACTTGCTTGCGTTGTGGCGCAAAGTAGCAGTTCCAACCCGGTAGTTGCTTACCGGAACGAAAGCCTCCTGCCGGCGCCGCGGCTCCGGGTTGTGGAAGAAGCGAACGGTTCATTCTCGTTTGCTTCCACCTGCCATCAGTGTGAAGAGCCCCTCTGCCTTTACTCCTGCCTCACGGGAGCTCTCTATCGAGATGAACGGGGCCTGGTGCGGGTCGAGGCCGCCCGGTGTGTCGGTTGCTGGACGTGCGTGCTCGCCTGCCCTTACGGAGCGATCCGGCCCGGAGCCGGAGCAACCAGCGTCAAGTGCGACCTGTGCCAGGGGCGGCGGGAGACGCCGGCCTGTGTGGAGGCCTGTCCCAATGGCGCCCTGGCGCTGGCCGAAGAGCCTCCCGTCCGGTGGCGTGAAGTGGCCACCTTGCTGGATCAACAGTTCCGGGCGGAACCGGTTCAGGAGGGGGCAAAGAGCGTTGCCTGAGGCAGTGCGAGTGCAGCATCTGGTGGTGGGGGGCTCGGCCGCAGCCGTCGCGGCCGTGGAAGCCATCCGGAGTTGGGAAGAACAAGGGGCCGGGGGACCGGCTGCTCGGCCGCCGGTGGCCCGCCGCGCGGGGCGGAGCGCGACCCGAAGGAGCAGCATCGCGGTGGTGTCGGAAGAACCGTATCCCCCCTACGCCCGCCACCTCATCAGTTATTACCTCACGGGTGAACGTGAAGGCGACCTCCTGGCCTACCGGCCGGCCGACTTCTGGGCGCGCCATGATGTGCAGGCCTATCTCGGCTACCGGGTGGTATCCCTGGATGTGACCGCCGGGGAGGCACGGCTGCGGAGGGTGGCAAGACCCCGGCCGTTGCCGGTAGGCCTTCCCGACGGCCTTCCCGACGAACCGGCCGGTGACGAATCGCCGGCCGCACCGGGCGAAGAGCTCATCATCGGATACGAAGCCCTGCTCCTGGCGACCGGGGGGCAACCGATCCTGCCGCCCATTTCTGATCCCGGATGCCGAGCCCCCGCCAACGGCGACCGTGCGGCTTCGACTTTCTCGGGCGTAGCGGAGGGCACCGCCCCGGCGGTGGCGGCGACGGCGGGGCTGCCGGACGGGTTGTCCTTCTTTACCACCCTCGACGATGCCATACGGGTGCGGCGGGCGGTAGCCGCCGGAGCACGCCGCGTGGTAGTGGTCGGGGGCGGTCTCATCGGGTTACAGGTCGCGGAAGCCCTGGTCCGGTTGGGGGTAAAGGTCGAGATTGTCGAACTCTTGCCCCGGCTACTCGGGCCCGTGCTGGATGAAGCGGCGGCGGCCCGGGTCGAGACCCTGGTGCGCAGGGCTGGGGTCGGGGTCTGGACCGGGGTGGCGGCCGCGGCCGTGGAGCGGGACGACGCCGGCCGTTTGACCGGCGTCGTCCTGTCCGATGGCCGCCGGCTGGCCGCCGACCTCGTGATCCTGGCCGCGGGCGTCCGGCCCCGGCTCGAGCTGGCCCGGGCCGCCGGCCTTGCCTGTGACCGGGGCGTCGTGCTGGTCAGGGGTACCGAAACCAGCATCCCGGGGATCTTCGCGGCCGGCGATGTCGCCCAGGGCTGGGACATGGCGGCGGAGGCCCTCCGCCCGCTGCCCGTCTGGTCCAACGCCGTGTTGCAGGGCCGGGAAGCCGGTCGCCAAATGGCCGCCCGGCTCCTCGGTATCGATCCCTCAACGCCGGACTCAGGGCGGGATGACGGGTTGGGAGGCAACGGGAGCCGCCGTCCCGCCGAGCGACCGGCCCCCGGGCGGCCGTTCCCGGGACTGATGCTGAACGCAGCCCATTTCTTCGGCCTTTCCGTAGTCTCGGCGGGCCTGCCCAATCCGCCGCCCGGAGACGACCGCTACCAGGTGGTAGCCTGGTCAAAGGAGTTAAGTAAGGGTGACAACGGTAGGAGGAATGGCCGGCCGACCCCGGACCGTTCCGGTGCGACCCAGCTTTTGGCCGGCGGCGGCTGGGATTACCGCAAGCTGGTCTTTCGGGAGGGACGCCTGGTCGGTCTCCTGGCCGCCGGTCCTTCCGTGGCCGGGGCGGGAGCGATCGCCGGGCTTTTGCGCCGCGGGCTGACCCTGAACGATCCGGCCACCGGCGAAGCCCTGGCCGAAAAATGGGATTGGAGCGTCCTGCCCCGCTCGCTCCGGCGGGAACTGCTTTGGGAGGCAGGGAGGGATGAATGGTGAGGCCGGAAGAGCTCGAAAAGCTGGTGAACCCGTACGGGGATGACAAAGAGATAAGCGCCTGCGGGCTTTTCGGGGTGATCGATACCTCCGGGAAACGTTTTTCGGGGCGCGTGGTTATCGATGCCATGGCCAACCTGCACGACCGCGGCAACGGCCTGGGGGGCGGGTTCGCAGGCTACGGCATCTATCCCGAGCTGGCCGACCGGTACGCGCTCCACGTGATGCTAGAGGACAAGGCCAGCCGCGACCGGCTCGATGAGTACCTGCGGCGGGAAGTTCACGTGCGGCATCAAGAGGAGATCCCCACCCGCCGGGTGCGGGGCATCACCAACCCTCCTCTGCTCTGGCGCTATTTCTTCGACGTTCCGGAAGACTTCGAGATACCCCAGCAGCGGCCGGCGACGGCCGGCCCGGCAACGACAGCACCGGTAGAGGAGTATCTGGTTCAGCTGGTGATGCACATCAATCGTGAACTTCCCGGTGCCTACGTCTTCTCTTGTGCCCGGAACCTAGGGGTTTTCAAAGGCGTCGGCTATCCCGAGGAGATCGGGGAGTTCTTCCGGCTCGACGAATACGACGGGTATCTCTGGACCGGCCACGGGCGCTTTCCCACCAACACCCAGGCCTGGTGGGGCGGGGCACACCCCTTTTCGTTGCTAGATTGGACGGTGGTTCACAACGGTGAAATCTCGTCGTACGGAACCAACCGCCGTTTCCTGGAAATGTACGGGTACTACTGCACGCTACATACCGACACCGAAGTGATTACCTACGCCGTTGACCTGCTCATGCGCCGCCACCGGCTGGCGGTGGAGGAGGCGGCGGCGGTGCTGGCCGCGCCGCTCTGGAGCGTCATCGACCGGCTGCCCGAGCCGGAGAAAAGCCGGTATACCGCGCTGCGGCGAGTATATGCGCCGCTGCTTCTAAACGGTCCCTTCACCGTCATCATCGCCCGCACCGGCGAGATGATCGGGCTCGGTGACCGCATCCGGCTGCGGCCGCTGGTGGCGGCGAAAGCCGGGTCACGGGTGTATGTCTCCAGTGAAGAGGCAGCCATCCGCCTGGTTGAACCGTTAGTCGAACACGTCTGGATTCCGCGTGGTGGTGAACCGGTGGTGGCGCGGCTCGCCGGGCCGGCCGTCGAGGCGGGGACAGAGGTCACTGCGTCGCCGGTCGCCGCCGCCGTTTAGCCGGCCGGGTGCCCGTCGTCTAACTTGTATGCGGCCGGATGACTCGGGGAGTGGCAGAGGGTGCTGAAGACCTATCTTGAACCAGAATTCCGGGTGGAACGGGACGACGAGCGCTGTATCCGCTGCGGCGTTTGCATCACGCAGTGCACGTTTGGAGTTCACTGGTACGATGCGGCGGCGGATAGGGTGGAGGCGGTCGACGAACGTTGCGTCGGCTGCCACCGTTGTTCTGTCTTCTGCCCGACCGGGGCGATCACCATCCGGCGAACCCCCGCCGAATACCGGCCCAACGCCAACTGGCGACCGGAGTTCCTCTTCGACTTGAAGCGGCAGGCGGAGACGGGCGGCGTGGTGCTGACCGGGATGGGCAACGACAAGCCGCTGCGAGTGTACTGGGATCACCTGCTGCTGAACGCCAGCCAGGTGACCAACCCTTCCATCGATCCGCTGCGCGAACCGATGGAACTGCGCACCTACTTGGGAGCTAAGCCAGAACGAGTGGCTGGCGATCTGCCGCCGGCGCTGCGGATCGACACCCCGATCCTCTTTTCCGCCATGTCCTACGGTGCGATCAGCTTCCAGGCCCAACTCGCCCTTTTCCAGGCGGCCGAGCAGCTGGGTACGCTGGCCAACACCGGTGAGGGCGGCTGGCCGCGGGGGCTTAGGCGGTTCAAGAAGAATGTCATCGTGCAGGTGGCCTCGGGGCGGTTCGGGGTGGACGCCGAGTACCTGAACGATGCGGCCATGATCGAGATCAAGATCGGGCAGGGCGCCAAGCCCGGAATTGGCGGGCACCTTCCCGGCGAGAAGGTGAACGCCCCCATTGCCCGCACCCGGATGATCCCGCAGGGTACGGATGCGCTCTCGCCCGCCCCCCATCACGACATCTATTCCATCGAAGACCTGGCGCTGCTCATCCATGCCTTGAAGGAGGCCACCCGTTACGAGAAGCCGGTGGGGGTGAAGGTGGCGGCGGTTCACAACGTCGCCGCGATCGCCTCGGGCATTGCCCGGGCGGGCGCCGACGTAATCGCCATCGACGGCGTCCGGGGCGGGACGGGGGCGGCGCCCAAGATCATCCGGGATAACGTTGGGATTCCCATCGAGCTCGCGCTGGCCGCAGTCGATCGGCGGCTGCGCCAGGAGGGCATCCGGCAGCGGGTTTCGATCATAGCGGCCGGGGGCTTCCGCAACTCCGCGGACGTAGTGAAAGCGATCGCGCTGGGAGCGGATGCCGTCTACATCGGAACGGCCGCCTTCGTCGCCATGGGCTGTACCCTCTGCCAGAAGTGCTACACGGGCCGCTGCGCCTGGGGCATCACCGCCAGCGACCCCGCCATCGCCCGCCGGCTCAACCCCGACCTGGCGGCGGAGCGGCTGGTCAACCTGGTGCGCGGCTGGAGCGCGGAGATCAAGGAGATGCTCGGCGGCATGGGCGTCAACGCCCTGGAAAGCCTGCGGGGGAACCGCGATCACCTGCGAGCCGTGGGTCTAGAACAGTGGGAGATGGACGTCTTGGGAGTCAAGGGCGCCGGGCAGTGAAGACCCGAGCGGCGGCCCGGCGCGCCAGAGGGCTTCGTAGTCAGGGGCGGACGGAACAATGAACATGGTGGATTCAACCGATACCGTTGCAGCCGAAGTGAGCATCAATGCGGACGGCTACCGCACTCGTGAACTGAATGCGCTTCTCCTCGGCCACGTGCGGGCCGGTGCGCGCCGGCTGCGGGTGGGGGGGCTCACCGGGCAGCGCTACCTCGGGACGAACCTGTCAGGTTTTGACCACCTGCTTCGGCTCGAACTTTACGGGACTCCCGGCAACGACCTGGGTGCTTTCCTCGACGGCCCTGAGATCGAAGTGATGGGCAACGCCCAGGACGGGGTCGGCAACACCATGAACCGTGGCCGGATCATCGTCCACGGTCACGCCGGCGACATCCTGGCCATGTCCGCCCGCGGCGGCGAGATTTTCGTACGCGGCAACATCGGGTACCGCGGCTGCCTGCACATGAAGGAGTACGAGGGGCATGGCCCGCTGGTGGTCATCGGCGGCACGGCCCAGGACTTCTTCGGCGAGTATATGGCGGGGGGCACCGCCGTGCTCCTCGGCCTCGGCCATTACCCGAACCCGACCCGTGCCGGGCATCACTTCCGGGGCGACGCCGGCGACGGCCAAAGCCGGGGCGGGGTCGTCCTCGTTCACCGCATCCTTTACCTTGCCACCGGCATGCACGGAGGTCGCATCTACATACGGGGCGAGTTCGATCGCCGGGGGCTTGCTCCCCAGGTCGAGGTCGTTCCGGTCAGTGATCTCTCCACGGAGCCTATCTTGAAGCAGGCAATTCAGCAGTTCTCGACGATCTTTGAAGGCTCCTTGACCGACCGTGACCGGGAACTCCTGGCCGGTGGCCCGTACTATCGCTTGCAGCCTCGCGGGACCCGGCCCTACGGCAAGATGTACGCCTGACCGGGGCGAGCATGCCGGCGCCCATATCATTGCCCAGAACTTAGATTGCCCCGACCTCCCGGGCGATGTCTAGAGACGCCCGTCCCCGGTGAGGGATGCCGGCGAGTACCTTCCGCCCGGGCCGAGCCGGTAAAGCTCCACCTGCTGCCGGTCCGGGTCGATCAACCAGTATTCGCTTACTCCTGCCGTCTCATATTCAAGGAACTTTTCGCCGCGATCCCGCGCGAAGCTCTCCCGCGAAGTTACTTCGATCACCAGATCCGCGGCTCCGTCCAGGTGGGTCTCCTTGAGCAGGTGCAGGCGATCCTGCCGGACGAACAGAAGATCGGGTTCGCGGGCGCGGTCTAAGCCGGGCAAACGCATGGGGAAGGGGGCGACGTGAACGCGCCCAAACCCGTGTCTCTGAACGATAGGTTTGAGAAGAAATAGAAGGAGTTCGACAATCTCCTGGTGAAGGTCAGAAGAGGGGCTCAGGATGATCACCTCGCCGTCGACCCACTCTGAGTGCGAAGGCTCGCCGGCCAGTTCTAGAAACTGTTCGAAAGTAACCCTTACTGCGGGTCTCGCCCTGGCGGTAGTTTCCAGCCCAACAGCCTGAGCCATTCCACTACACCTGCCTCGCCGGGCAACGTGTTCTCTCTCCAGTGTACAGCAAAAGGGTCGGTTCTAACCAGCAAGGAAGGCAAAGCGAGGGATTACGATGCCGGATAGAAAGCATGGCCGTGGCGGGCAACCTCTTGGGCGGTTACCGGGCCGGTGGACGGTGGGGTTACTTCCCGCCGCCTTCCCCGCTTGGTTCTCGCCCGCCCTGCTGGTTGCTTTACTTGGCGCCGGTGCCGTCCTGGTGCCAGCCTCCGCGAAGGAAAGCGTGCCCGGCCCGGTGGTTCGGCTGGGAATCGACGTGCTCCTGGAAGAAGAGCAGAGCCGCCTAAAGGGCAAGCGGGTCGGGCTCGTGACCAACCAGGCCGCGGTAGATGCCCATTTGCAGGCGACGGCGGACCGGCTGGCGAGCGCCCTTCCGCGCTTGGGTGCCGGCAAGCTGGTCGCTCTCTTTGCTCCCGAGCACGGGCTGAGAGGAGATCGACCCGCGGGCCAGCGCATCCCGGACGAGATCGACCCGGTAACCGGGGTGAAGGTTTACAGCCTCTACGGTTCGAGCCATGCTCCTACGGCTGCGCAGTTGCAGGGGCTCGACCTGCTCATCATCGACCTTCCGGATATTGGGTGGCGGCACTATACCTACATTTCAACCATGGCCCACGTCCTGCAGGCCGCCGCCCAAGCTCGCCTGCCGGTACTCGTGCTCGACCGCCCCAACCCCATCGGCGGTGAGATCATAGAAGGGCCGGTGGCCGACCCTAACTTCCTTTCTTTCGTAGGTATCTACCCCATTCCACTCCGCCACGGAATGACCATGGGGGAACTGGCCCTTTATTTCAACCGTGAGTTCAAGCTGGGGGCAGACCTGACCGTGATTCCGATGAAGGGCTGGAAGCGGTGGATGCTCTGGTCCGATACCGGGCTACCCTGGGTCTCGCCTTCGCCCCAGATCCCTACGCCCGAGTCTGCGTTGCTCTTCGGCCTGGGCGGGGTCTTGGGAGAAACCCTGAACCTCAGCGACGGCGTGGGCACGGCCAAACCCTTCTCCTATCTGGGAGCCGAATGGATCGACCCCTTCCGGCTGGCCGCGGCCGCCAACGAGCTGCGCTTACCGGGCCTCTATTTCCGTCCGACCTACATTGTTCCTTTCGGGTATCGCTTTGCGGGCCGGCGGCTGGGTGCCGTCGAGATACACCTGGTGGACCCGCGTCTTGCCCGTCCCGCCGAAGCCGGGGTCTACCTGCTCGCGCTCCTGCAGAAGCTATGGCCGGGACGGGTACAATACCCGTCCGGTAGCCGGAACATGTTCGATCTGGTAGCCGGCACCGATCTACTGCGCCAGCAGGTGACCGCCGGTACGCCGGCGCCCGCCATTCTCGCCCTCTTCCGGCCCGAACTCGAACGCTTCACCGCCCGGCGCCGTGCCTACCTCCTCTATGACTGATGTAGTGACCTGGAGCATCCGGGGACGCCACTGTCGACACCGTCCGACACCCTTTTCGCGGGGGTTGTGGTAGACTAAGGTAGCAGAGTCATTACATGGTAGTTACCTGGGTGCGGAGGAGGAAGGCTGTGAAGGCCAAGGCCCCGGTTACGGTCAGGGTATACGTGATAGAAGACCCGGCGCCGCCGCCGGGGCGGCGCCGGCCGGCAGGGGGTGGCGGGTCGTCGCCCGTGTGGTTTACCCCCATCGCGGCGGTTGACCGCGAGTACTGGCGGCGTCGCGGGTTTGTTCCCATCTTCCTCTCCGGCCCCCTGCCGGCCGCGGAGGCGGGGCGGATGGTTCAAAGGCTCCGGCAGGTGCCGGCCGAGCAGCTGCGGGCCTGCTACGACGGGCCGTACTGGCGACGGTGGTGGTTCAGCCGGCGGTGGCGCTGGCGCATCGGGGTGCGACCCCACAGCCAGTTCGAACTCCCGTTCGCGCTGGGGTGGGGACGGGCTCCGGCCGGGGAACGAGCTTGGGACGGCGACAGCGACGCGGATACCGACACTTGGGAGGATCTTCCGCCCGCCGAAGAGACCGTGGCCACGGGGGAGCTCGTTCGCCTTCTGGCCGGCAGGGTCCTGACCTGGAACGAGATCCGGCGGGAGGTCGAAGGTGCGGGAATCCACCTCTCGGCTCGAGCCCTCACGGCGGCTCTGCAGCTCTCGGTACTCCGCGGCCAGGTCCGCTTGCAGGCCGGCATGGAGTTCCACCAGAACTCCTGGCGCTGCTCCCGGTGCGGCTCCCCGGGTGAACCGGCCTTCTTCTGCCCGGCCTGCGGTCGCTCTGAGGGAGCATGTCTCGTTTGCCGGGAGTGCGCGGCGCTGGGGGCCATCCGCTTTTGTTCACTGCTCTACCATGCTCCCGTGAGGAAGGGAGCGGCAACCGGCCCGGCCGGCGGGACTGTCCCCCCGAGGGTCCAGCTTCCTTTTGAACTGACCGCCGAGCAGCAAGAGGCCGCCCGAGCTCTGCTGGCTTTCTGCCGGGAACCGGCTGGACTGGCGGCCACCGGCCCGGAAGGTCCCTCGCGGCGGGGACTGGTGCAGGCGGTCTGCGGGGCCGGAAAGACCGAGGTCACCTTGCCGGCCATCCTGGAGGTCATTAAGCGGGGAGGCAAGGTGCTCTTTGCCGTCCCCCGCCGTGAGGTGGTGGTGGAACTCGCCTCCCGCTTTCGGCGTTATCTGCCGGGCCTGGATATCGTCGCTCTCTACGGCGGCAGTGACGACCGGTGGGAGGGACCGCCCGGCCTCACCGTAGCCACCACTCACCAGCTCCTCCGTTTCCGGCAAGCCTTTGACCTGGCCATCCTGGACGAAGCGGATGCCTTCCCTTATCGAGGCAACCCTTTGCTGGAACGGGCGCTGCGCCGGGCCACCCGCCCGGATGGCCTGCTCGTCTACCTTACGGCCACGCCGGATCGGGAGGTCTGCCGTTCCCTGACCACGGGCGAGGGGGGAACCCTGCACGTAAGCTTGACCGCCCGGCCCCACGGCCACCCCTTGCCCGAACCGGTGCTGCTTGAACGCCGTTCTCCGGCCGCGTCCCGAGCCCTGGCCGATTTATGGCGCAAGGCCCTGGCCGGCGATCCGGTCTTCGTCTTCGTTCCGCGGGTTTCGGAACTGGCTAAAGTGGCGCAGAGCATACGTGCGGCCCTGGCGGAGGTCGCGGGCCTCCCGGCCAACAGGGTGGCGGGCGTACGGGTAGAGACCTGTCACGCTCATGACCCGGAACGCCAGGAAAAGATCGAGTCATTCCGGGAGCGAAGGATCGGAGTGCTGGTAACCACCACCGTGATGGAGCGTGGTGTGACCATTCCCCGAGCTCACGTAGTGGTTTGGGGAGCGGATCAGGAAAGGATCTTCGATCGGGCCGCGCTGGTACAGATGGCGGGGCGGGCCGGGCGGAGCCGGGAGGCCCCGCAGGGGATCGTCCTCTTCCTGGCCGAGCACAGGTTCAGCCGGTCCATGGAGGAGGCGTACGAGACCATCCGGCAAGCCAACCAAGCGGCCGCCCGCCGCGGCATGCTAAGCCCGTCAACCGGCCCGGAAGCCGAGTAAAAACCCCACGAGGAAGCTACCGGTGACCGGTATGTACCCGCTGAGTGAGGAAGCCCATTCCTTGAGGAGAGTGCCGATGCCGCCCCGCCCCTGGACGTATTGCTGGTAGGCACCTTCCACCGCGTCCCAGTGAACGGTCACCAGATTAGCCTTCGAGAGGTACACGCCCGCGATCACGGCTATGCCCAGGATGACGAGGGCCACGCGCAAGGCCTTCTTGGCGGTATAGCCGACCGCGAAGCCCAGGACCACGCCAAGGCCGATCTGGGCACCCAGGACCTGCCAGCTGCCCTGCGCCACGCGGTCGAGCCAGGACGCAGCTTCTGCTGCCAGTGGGGCTGCGGCTGCCGGCTGCACTCCGGCTACCCGCGGTAATCCGGCGGTTATCATTGGCGGTTGCGTTCCTCCCCGGTCGGTTTCACCTTTCCTGGCTTCGGCGTCGCTCCTTCGCTCCCTTCCTACCTCCGGTCGCTTCCTCCGTTATGGTACTTGCCCGGGTGGCCCGCAAGCGCTATCGTGGTGCACGTCAGGTCGAGGAGTGGGGACAGATTGAAAGAAGCGCCGTTCCGCTCGGCGGAAGAGAAACGCGAATACGTGACACGAGTCTTTGCGGCCATCGCCGATCGCTACGATCGGATGAACCTCATCATGACCTGTGGCATCGTCCGGCGGTGGCAGCGGGCCTTTGCCCGGCATACCGGCCTTCGCCCGGGGCAGGCGGCCCTGGACGTGGCTTGCGGCACCGGCGAGTTGAGCCTGATCATGGCCCGGCAGGTCGCACCCACCGGCCGGGTCATCGGCATCGACCTATCGCCCGAGATGCTGAGCGTGGGCCGGGAGAAAGTGGCGAAGAGCCGCTACCGCGACATCGTCGACCTGCGATACGGTGACGCCCTGGCCCTGCCGTTCGCCGACAATTGCTTCGACTGCGTGGCCACGGGGTTTGCTTTGCGGAACGTGACCGATATCCGAAAGGCCCTGGCCGAGATGGCCCGGGTTTGTCGACCGGGAGGGCGTGTCGTCTGCCTCGAACTCTCCCACCCGAACGGCCGCTGGCTCTCTGCCCTCTACCGACCTTACGTCCGTTACGTCATCCCGCTTTTGGGGCGCTGGGCCGCTCGCCGTCTCGCTTTGCTGGAAGAGCCGGCGACCATGCCCGGCCGGGCGGCCCCAGGACGGGTTCGCGCCGGTCTTCCGCCTTATGTTTGGCTTCCCGAATCACTTGCCGTCATCCCGGCTCAGCAGGAGCTGGTTCAGCTAATGTCGTCCGTGGGATTGAATCCGGTCACCTACCACAACCTGACCGGCGGGATCGCGGCTCTCCACGTAGGCATCAAGCCCAATTCGTAATTCATTTACCGCCCCCGAACCGGGTAACTTAATTGCACTGGAGAACCCGGGAAAGAAGGGGGCAACCAGTGTATGAACGCGATTCCGGCAGAGTCTTCGGCCGTAGAGATCGGCGGAGGAGCAACCCGGGGGCAGAAGCGCTACACCCCCGAAGAGGATCGGCGGATACTCGCCGAATGGTGGCAAAAGGAGAAAAGGCCGGCACTCCTTGCGGATCTGGGCCGTACGAAAGCGGCGGTAGCCCAGCGATACTACTTCCTGCTCCGGGAAATGGGGATAACTCCGGACGAGCATAAGCGGGCGCAGATAGCGCAAGCCGCCCTGCCGCCGGGTCCGCAGCCGGGCGGTCTCCGGCGGCCGGCAGTAGAGGATACCCAGCGGCGAGGGGAGGCCCCCTGGACACCGGAACGGGAAGCCTTCTTGTGGCGGCAGGCCCGGGCCGGGGTGTCGTTCGAGGAGATTGCCGAGGTGCTGGGCGGGGTCACCCCCGGCGAGTGTCGTCAGCGGTACCATTCCATGCTACAGGGAGAAAACGCGCCCAGTCCCGCCCTTGACCGGGCCAGCGGCACGAGCTCGCACAAGAACGATAAGAACGAAGATGAGAGCAACGAAGATGAGAACGAGGTGTGGGCGGTCCTGGCCGAGGTGCCCGGCCGCTTGGCCCGCCTCGATTCGCATGTGGAGCAGTTATCTACCCGGGTGACCAGGCTCGAGAGGGTTCTGGAAGCAGTAACCAGGGAAACGGCAGGGGGGACTCCGGGGGCGGTACACGGGGCGGGAGGGGAGGTAGCGAAGGCAGTTCACGAGCTCAGGCAGAACCTCCTTGCTTTCCTGCGGTTGAACCACTGGGAGAAGATCCGCCAGCTTCCCGCCTTCCTCGAGAGGCTGGATGAACATTTGCAGCATCTCGAGGGCTGAAGCCGGGCGTCCTGGCCCGAGCCGGGGTCGTCCACTTTTTCTTCTTGATTGACGCGCGCACGGCTGGGGTATGGTATAATGGCGAAGGAAGGTCAAGAAAGGTCAAAAGGAGACGGTGAAGGCAAAGGGTCTATGCGGGAAACACGAGCACTGGCCGATCGAATCGAGGCGTATCTGCTCCGTCTGCTGGACCAGGCGGCGGGCATGATCGAGGTACGCCGGTGCGATCTGGCGGAGCACTTTTCCTGCGTGCCTTCCCAGATCAACTACGTGCTCACCACCCGGTTCACGACGGACAGAGGTTACGTAGTAGAAAGCCGGCGGGGAGGTAGCGGCTACATCCGCATCGTGCGGGTGGAACCCGCACCGGCGGAGAGCCGCTGGTCCTGGGTGCTTCAGCAGATCGGGGAGACGATCAGCCGGCGCCGGGCGGATAGCCTCCTGGCCGAATTGGTGCGTCGAGGCTGGATCAACGAACGCCAGGCCATCGTAACCCGGCATATGTTGGAGCGGGAGACAACCTCCCTGCGGGACCTCGAGCCGGAGTGGCAGGACCTGTTCCGGGCGGCACTGCTAAGGAGCCTTCTCGCCGTCGTCCTGGGCGGCGCCTGAGGCGAAGGCCGACGGCAAAAGCCGGCGGCAGGGGCGAACGACAGGAACGAACGACGGGGGCGAACGACAAGAGCGAGCGCTAACGGGCGGGAGATGGGAGGGGTCGAAATGCTATGCGAGGAGTGTCACGAAAGGCCGGCGACGGTTCACGTGGTGACCCAGATCAACGGGCACAAGAGCGAAAAGTGGATTTGTGAAGAGTGTGCCCGTTCCCACCAGGAGTTGCAGACTTTCGGGTTCAACCCGCAATCGGCGGTCTTCGCTTTCCAAAACCTGCTCAGCAGCCTTTTCGATGCCGAACGGAGCGGGCTGGGGAATGCGGCTGCTTCCCAGCCCCGTAGCCGGGCCGCCCGTTCGGACCGGTGTGAGGTATGCGGGACCACCCTGGCCGACTTCCGGCGCACCGGGTTGCTCGGATGTGCCCACTGTTACCGGCAGTTTTCCGGCCCCCTGGAATCCGTGATCCGGCGGGTCCAGGGAGGGAACACGCACCGCGGGCGGCGTCCGCAAGGAGCGGTGACGCCGGCGCCGGCCGGCAAGGCGGGAGCGGGAGCAACCCCGGCCATGGCGGCGACGGCGACGCCGGAAGCAACCGACCGGGCGGCTCAAATAGCCCGCCTCCGGGAGGAGATGCGGCAGGCCGTCGCGGAAGAACGGTACGAGGAGGCCGCCCGCCTGCGGGATGAGATCCGCCGTTTAGAGCAGGAGGAGCACGCCAAGCAAGAGCCCTCGGCGGGTCGTGGCCCGCAGCGAACGGTGTGAAGGGGGGACCGGCGATGGAGGTGGAGGATCTGATCCGCCATGGCGGCGTGGGTTGGATGGGCGGCAGCGGCGCCGAAAGCGACGTGGTTTTGAGTTCACGCGTGCGGCTCGCCCGTAACCTGGAGGACGTTCCTTTCCCCGGGGCGGCGAGCGACGAGCAACGGGAACACGTTTACGAGCTGGTTCGCAGCGCTACGCAGCGGGCCCGGGGCCTGGGAAACCTCCAGCCCTTCCGCCTCGACGATCTTCCGGCGCTGGACCGGCAGATCCTGGTGGAACGGCACCTCATCAGCCCACAGCAGGCCGATGGCGGCCGGGGGCGCGGGGTGGTGATCCGGGATGATGAGGCGGTCAGCATCATGGTCAACGAGGAGGACCACCTGCGTATCCAGGGCTTTTATCCCGGGCTCGAGCTGGAGCGAGCTTTCGAGCTGGCCACCCGCTTCGACGATTTCCTCGCTTCCGAGCTGCGTTACGCTTTCGACGGGCGGCTCGGGTATTTGACCGCCTGTCCCACCAACCTCGGAACGGGGCTACGGGCTTCGGTGATGGTTCACCTGCCGGCTCTTACCATGGCCGAACAGATGCGCCGTCTCGCCCACGGTCTCGGCCAGGTCGGACTGGTGGTAAGGGGGCTCTACGGTGAGGGAAGCGAGATGGCGGGCAGCATATACCAGATTTCTAACCAGCTGACGCTGGGGCCCACCGAAGACGAGGTGCTCTCGCACCTGCAAGAGGTGACGCGCCAGGTCATCCAGCAGGAGCGCCGGGCTCGCCAGGCCATGCTGGAGCAGAACCGGGTCGCCCTTGAAGACCGGGTATGGCGGGCTCTAGGAACCCTTCGTTATGCACGCCGCTTGAGCACGACGGAGGCGTTGGAGCACCTCTCCGACGTTCGTCTGGGAATCGACCTGGGCCTTATCACCGGCATTGCTCCCACTATCTTGCAGGAGCTTTTGGTTCAGATCCGGCCGGCCCACCTGCAGCGTCTCACTCATCACGAGATGACGGCGGAGGAGCGGGACGTGGTCCGGGCAAGCTGGATCAGGCGACGGATCGCCCGGGCATTGGGGGAGCAAACCCAGGCTTGAGCCGGCCAGGTCTGAGCTGACTGCAAATCAGTTGGTGGAAGGAAGGTGGAGGGATTGTTTGGCAAGTTCACGGACCGAGCGCAAAGAGTCGTCGTTTATTCCCAGGAAGAGGCCCGTCGCCTCGGCTATAACGCCGTCGGAACCGAGCACATCCTTCTCGGGCTCTGTGCTGAAGGGGAAGGAGTGGCGGCGCGGGCTCTCCAGTCGCTGGGAATCAGCCTGGATAGAGTGAGAGCAGAGGTCGAAAAGGTGATCGGCCGGGGCGAGGGTAACCCGGTCGCCCAGCCCACCTTCACCCCGCGGGCCAAACGGGTGCTGGAACTCGCCTTCGACGAGGCTCGGAACCTTGGCCATACCTACATCGGGACCGAGCACATCTTGCTCGGACTGATCCGGGAAGGCGAGGGGGTTGGGGCCCAGGTCCTGAAGAACCTGGGAGCCGACGTGGACAAAGTGCGGCGCACCGTCATCGAACTCCTCGGAGGTGCGGCTGCCGCCGGCGCCAAGCAAAGTGCTCGGGGCCGGCGCACGCCCACCCTGGACCAGTACGGCCGGGACCTGACCGAGCAGGCGCGGGAGGGCAAGCTCGACCCGGTTCTGCTGAGGGAGAAGGAGATCCAGCGGGTGATCCAGGTCCTTTCGCGGCGGACCAAGAATAACCCCGTGCTCATCGGTGAACCCGGGGTCGGCAAGACCGCCATCGTGGAGGGCCTGGCTCAGAAGATCGTGGCCGGCAACGTACCGGAGACGCTCCTCGGCAAGCGGGTGGTCGCTTTGGACCTGGGCGCGCTGGTGGCGGGCTCGAAATTCCGCGGCGAGTTCGAGGAGCGGCTGAAGAAAGTGATGGACGAGATCCGCACCGCCGGGGACGTCATCCTCTTCATCGACGAGATGCACACCATCATCGGGGCCGGGGCGGCCGAAGGCGCGATCGATGCTTCGAATATCCTCAAGCCCGCTCTGGCCCGGGGTGAACTGCAAGCCATCGGGGCGACCACCATCGATGAGTACCGCAAGCACGTGGAGAAAGACGCCGCCCTGGAACGGCGCTTCCAGCCCATCATGGTGGAAGAGCCGACGGTGGAGCAGACGATACGGATTCTCGAAGGACTTCGTGATCGCTACGAGGCGCACCACCGGGTCAAGATCACCGACGAAGCGCTGCGGGCGGCCGCTCGCCTTTCCGACCGGTACGTTACCGACCGCTACCTTCCCGACAAGGCCATCGACCTGGTGGACGAGGCGGCGTCGAAAGTGCGCCTGAAGGCGCTGGTAGCTCCGCCCGAGCTCAAAGAGCTGGAGGAGAAGATCGAAAAGACCCGGCTGGAGAAGGAGGCTGCCATCAAGAACGAAGAGTTTGAGAAGGCGGCAGAACTCCGGGACCGGGAGCAAAAACTCCAGGACGAGCTCAACCAGCGGCGTGAACAGTGGAGGAACGACCGCAGCCGTAAGGAGTCGGTGGTGACCGAAGAGGACATCGCCGAGGTGGTCTCGAGCTGGACGGGCATTCCGGTAAAGCGCCTGGCCGAGGAGGAGACCGAGAGGTTGCTCCACCTGGAAGAGATCCTGCACCAGCGGGTGGTGGGCCAGGACGAGGCGATCGAGGCGGTGGCGCGGGCGATTCGCCGGGCCCGGGCGGGGCTCAAGAACCCGAAGCGCCCCATCGGTTCGTTCATCTTCCTCGGCCCGACCGGGGTCGGCAAGAGCGAGCTCGCGCGGGCTTTGGCGGAAGCGCTCTTCGGTGACGAAGACGCCATGATCCGGCTCGACATGTCGGAGTACATGGAGCGGCACACCGTCTCCCGGCTGATGGGAGCACCGCCCGGATACGTCGGATACGAGGAAGGCGGGCAGCTGACCGAACAGGTGCGCCGGCACCCATACTCGGTAGTTCTCTTCGACGAGGTAGAGAAGGCGCATCCGGAGGTCTTCAACGTTCTGCTCCAGGTGCTCGAAGACGGCCGGCTCACCGATGCCCAGGGACGGACGGTCGACTTCCGCAACACGGTGCTGATCATGACCAGCAACGTGGGGGCCCATGAGATCCAGCGCTCTACCGCCATCGGTTTCCGCAAGACCGAGGATGAGCGTTCCAACTATGAGCAGATGAAGTCGAAGGTCATGGATGAACTGCGGCGCACCTTCCGGCCGGAGTTCCTCAACCGGATCGATGAGATCATCGTCTTCCACTCGCTCACCCGGGACGATATAAAGAAGATCGTAGACATCATGTTGCGGGAGATCCAGGGCGAGCTGAAAGAGCGGGAGATGAGCCTGGTCGTCACCGATCGGGCCAAGGAATTCCTGGTCGACAAAGGATTCGATCGGGAATACGGGGCGCGTCCGCTGCGGCGGGCGATCCAGCGTTACGTGGAAAACCCGCTCTCCGAAGAGGTGTTGAAAGGGCGGTTCAAGGAGGGTACGACCGTCTACGCCGACGTCCGGGACGGCGAGATCGTCTTCTCGGATACACCGCCCGAGACGCTGAAGGAGGGGGAGCCACCCCAACCCGAGCCGGCGATGGTCAGCGAAGGCCCGGGTTCCGGGGGCGAAGACCGGCGCTGAAAACCGGGAGGTAAAAAGGGGCAAGGATGGCGCGGGAGAAGGCGGTCTACGTCTGCGAGGTCTGTGGACAGGTGGCGCCCAAGTGGCAGGGTCGCTGCCATGCCTGCGGTAGCTGGAACAGCTTCGCCTTGCGTTCACCGGCGGTCGACGAGGCACCCGTCCGCCCCTCCCGCAAGCTCCTTTCGGCATGGCAGGACGCCCAGGCCGCAGCCGGCGCCAGCGCCGCCTGGGAGTTGGTCTCGCCCCCGGCTTCCGCTGCGGCCCCAACGGCCCTAACTGCCGGCCCGGCGTCTATCGAAGGGTTACGGAGCCTTTCCCAATGCATCGGCGCCGTCGAGCCCCGGTGGCCGACCGGGATCTCGGAGCTCGACCGGGTGCTCGGCGGCGGCATCGTCCCGGGATCCGTCGTCTTGCTGGGCGGTGAACCGGGCATCGGCAAATCCACCCTCTTGCTCCAGGCCGGGAACCAGCTGGCCCTGCAGGGGCATGGTGTGCTGTACGTGGCCGGGGAAGAGTCGGCACCCCAGATCGGCAGCCGGGCCGAGCGGCTGGGGGCGAGAGCCGATCGCTTCTTCTTGCTCAACCGCAACTCCCTCACCGACGTCTTCGTGGCCACCGGGCGACTGAAACCCGACCTGCTACTCGTCGATTCCCTCCAAACCGTGTTCAATCCCGAACTCGAAGCTCCTCCCGGGTCACTGGCACAGGTCCGGCAGGTGGCGGTGGATCTTCTGGCCCTGGCCAAAGGGGGCGGGCCGACGATCATATTAGTGGGGCACGTCACCAAAAGCGGTCTGCTCGCCGGCCCCAAAGTGATCGAACATATCGTGGACGTCGTCCTGTCTTTTGAGGGTGAGCGCCGTTCGTCGCTCCGGCTCCTGCGGGCGGTGAAAAACCGGTTTGGTTCCACCCAGGAAGTGGGTATTCTTGAGATGGGAGAACAAGGGTTGGCGTCAGTTATCGACCCCTCCCAGGTTTTCCTGGGTGAACGCCCTATGGATGCCCCCGGGTCGGTGGTACTGGCCACCACGGAAGGCTACCGCCCGGTACTGGTCGAGGTGCAGGCCCTGGTCACGGCGGCCCCTTTCGGGGGAACACCACGGCGGCTGATGACCGGCATTGACCCGGCCCGGGCCGCCATGGTCCTGGCGGTGCTGGAAAAGCGAGCCGGGCTCAACCTGATGGCTACCGATGTATACGTCAACGTGGCCGGCGGGCTTCCCGTGGAAGAGCCGGCGGCCGATCTCGCGGTGGCGCTGGCGGTCGCCTCCAGCCTGCGGGGGGTCCCGGTGCCCGCCGACCTGGTCGTAGCCGGGGAAGTGGGGCTCACCGGCGAGGTACGCAGCGTGAATCTGGCCGAGCAGCGGGTGGCCGAAGCGGCGCGGGCGGGATTCCGGCGCATGCTCCTGCCGGCCGGCAACGCCCGCCGGTTGGCTCTCCGGGCCGACCTGGAGGTAGAGCCGGTGAGCAAAGTGGAGGAAGCACTGGCCTGGGTGGCGGCTTGACGGAAGTCTAAGCCGGGGAAAGCCGAGGGGTGGGAGAATGGCAGAGGAGCGTTTGAGCGAGGCAATGCTACGGGCCTTGCGCATGGTAGCGCCGGGGACGGTGCTCTACGAGGGGCTGGAAAACGTCCTGCGGGCCCGTACCGGCGCGCTCATCGTGGTGGGTGATACCCCGGAAGTCCTGGCCCTCGTGGATGGAGGCTTCCGGATCGATGCCGAACTCAACCCTTCGGCCCTCTATGAACTCTGCAAGATGGATGGTGCCATCATCCTCTCCAGTGACGCCCGCCGGATCTTGCTGGCGAACGTCCAGTTGCAGCCGGATCCGATGTTGCCCACCCAGGAGACGGGAACTCGCCATCGCACGGCGGAACGGGTAGCTCGCCAAACCGGCCAGCTCGTGATTGCCATCTCCCAGCGAAGGAACGTGATCACCCTCTACCAGGGAAACTGGAGATACCTCCTTCCCGAGGTGAGCGTGCTGCTCACCAAAGCCAACCAGGCCCTTTCCACGCTGGAGAAATACAAGGCGGTGCTGGAGCAAGCCCTTACCGAGTTGAGTGCCCTCGAGTTTGAGGGTCTGGTTACCCTGCAGGATGTGGTCACGGTAATCCAGCGGGCGCAAATGGTCGACCGGATCGTGCGAGAGATCCAAAGATACGTGGTGGAACTGGGCTCTGAGGGTCGTCTCGTCGACCTCCAGATGGAGGAGACCCTGAACGGCCTGGAAAACGAGGGCCTGCTGACGGTGAAGGATTACCGGGCGAGTGACGAGGCGCCACCGGCGGAGCAAATCTGGAAGACCCTAGAAGGATGGCCTTCGGAACAGGTGGTCGACCCGGTCCAGGTAGCCCGGGCCCTGGGATACGGGCCGGCGGTACCGAACCTGGACCAACCGGTAACCCCTCGGGGCTACCGCCTGCTCAACAAGATCCCGCGGCTGCCGGTACCGGTCATCGACAACCTGGTGCGAACTTTCTCGCATTTGCCGGCGGTGCTCACCGCCACCGTCGAAGAGCTCGATGCCGTGGACGGCATTGGCGAAGTGCGGGCCAAGAGCATCAAGGACGGGCTGCGCCGCCTGCGGGACCAGGCCGTCCTCGACCGCCGCCTTTAAAGCCGGTACTTGCCGGCTTGCAGTTTAAAGAGTCGAGGGTACTCGCCGTCAAGCGCCATCAACTCTTCGTGTCGACCGCACTCGCGAATAGAACCATCGACCATAAGGGCTACACGGTCGGCTAATCGTGCCGCCGAAAGGCGATGCGAGACCAGGATGACCGTTCTCCCCTCCTTCAGCTCCACGAACCGGCGATATATCTCTTCCTCGGCCACGGGATCCAAAGCGGCGGTCGGTTCATCCAGGATGACGATGGGTGACTTGCGAAAGAAGGCTCTGGCCAGCGCGATGCGCTGCCACTGGCCTCCGGAGAGATCTACCCCGCCAAACTCCTTGCTGAGGATCGTATCTATACCCTGCGGCAGCTTTGCCACAAACTCCATGGCGCCTGATTTTTCGAGAGCTTAGATAACTTCGTCGCGGTTCCCGGCCTGATCGAACGCGACGTTTTCGGCCACCGTTATCCGGTAACACACGAAATCCTGAAAGACCGCGGTGAAGCATCGCCGGAGCTCCTCTTCTGAGTATGCCCGCAGGTCGCGACCGTTGAGCTCGATTCTTCCACGGGAAGGCTCGTACAGGCCAAGTATAAGCTTGACCAATGTTGTCTTGCCGGCTCCGTTCAGGCCCGCAAGCATTACCGTTTCTCCCGGTGCGATTACAAGGTTAACCCCTTTGATCACCTCGTTTTCCGTCTGAGGGTACCTGAACCAAACATCCTTGAGGACGATAGCATGGTTGGCCTCTTTTAACGTGCCGGTTTGTACTATATCCCTACTAGCAGTAGGCTCGTGCATCTGGTCCTTCGACGTTCTAGATTGGCGATCCAGGAAATCAAAGACGGCCTTGATGGACATGCCGCTCTCATGTACCAAGGCAGTTGACTCCCAAACACTCTCGAAACCATCCGCGAGGGATAGTATCGCAGTTATGTACAAAGGAACGTCGCCTATAGTTATCTGTCCGCTTCCAAGATGTGAAAGAACGTAGTACCATGCGATGATTACGCCGGCGATCTTGAATGCGCTAAAAGAGAGCACACACGTTGTTCTCTTAATCAAGAGGCCTACGTTTTCTCTGAACAGATCAAGCTGCCATTTCTTGCGCCGCATGAGCAGGAAATCTGCGATACCGAACGCCTTTATCTCTTTGGCACTGGCCCTGTCCGAAAGGAGATTAGAGTAATACTCTATCTTTCTTGTCATGGGCGATTGATGCTGGATCATACTCCAGTTGTAGAGTGTGTACTTGGCTTGGAGAAGTACTTGCGGTAAGGTCAGGCAAAACACCAGGCCGGCCACCCATGGATTGAGTCGCACAACTACGGCTGCCATGGACATCATGGTAATGGCATTTTGCAGCAGCAGCAATAGGGACTCCACGGTAAGGCCGGTTTCTCCGGCATTTCTTTTTGCGAGGGCAAGTTGGTCGTAGTAAGACTCCGTTTCGAATTGCGAGAGATCGTTACTGGCGCTTTTGGCGAGGATCCAATGTTGTACTTCAAAGTTAATCTTGCTCCGCAGAATTTCGCGAACGTTTAGGTTTAACTGGCCGGTGACTTTACGGGCAATGAGCAAGATGGTCTGGGCGGCCAGGAGGGAGCCCAACCCGGGCGCTGTGCTACTGGGCTCGCCGGAGAGAATCGCCTGGGCCCGTTCGACGATCAACTTGATCAGCCAGGCTTGGCCCACCGGGAGCAAGCCGGCGGCGGTAAAGAGACATACACTCGCTACCGTATACCGTGGGGAGACCTGCCAGGCGAGAAGGGCGGCTCTAGCAGTAATCCGGACCAAAGCGTAGAACTGTCGGATGTGAATGAGCGCGGCCTTGGCATTGGCTACCAGTCGGTCCGCCAGCATGCCGACCTTCGCCCTCCTCCATCCGGTCACCGCGCTAGGCCCCGGCCCTCGCCGGCGCAATCGAGAGACCGATTAACCGGCGGCCGGGGCGACCGGAGCCGGCGCCCGCTTCAGGCCAGCGTGAAAAGACCGAGCGCGGCGAGACGCCGGAGCTCGGTCCGAACTACCTCCTCTAGATCGATACCCAGGACATTGCCGAGGGCGGCCAGATAGTAGAGATGCCGGCCGATCTCGGTCTCCAGGTTTTCGCGACATCCATCGCAGAGTTCACCGAGTACGTGGTCATCGACTGACTCGAGACTATGGGCCAGGTCGCCGTTGAAGGTCTGCTTGCCGGCGTTGACCCGGATGCAGCCACACATGGTGACCGACCGGGCCACGGCCCGATTGATTTTGGCGCCAGACTCGTCGAGCTTGGACATAATGTCGAGGATACTGCGGTGACGGACCAGGTTGCGGGCGACGGCTGCTTGCAGGGCGGGCAGGTCTTGCTGCTCCATACGGACCGCTCTCCTCCGGATCCTGGAGTTAGGGAACGGTGGGCGTCTCCTGAGTGGTGTAAGAGGAGGCCCACCGGGCGCAGGCAGAAGGCGGCCGTTGGTGTCAGGGCCGCGCGCGACCATTATAGGGTGGCTGGCAAAAGTGCGTCAAGATGTCGCGAAGAGATGAAATTGACAGGAGACGACTGGTGTGCGAAAATACATTTTAGAGAGCGTCTGCCTGATCTCTAGCGGTTGGAGGTTCTTGCATGTTCAGAGCTGGAGACAAAGTGGTTCATCCCATGCACGGAGCAGGGGTCATCGAGGGAATTCAAGAAAAGGAAGTACTGGGTACACGGCATCAATACTACGTAATGAGGTTGCCCGTAGGCGAGTTAAAGGTTATGATTCCTATGGATACGGCAGAAGAGGTGGGCCTGCGGGAAGTAATCGACGAAGAAGGCGTCAAGAAGGTAATAGATATCCTGAAAGGTCAGACGACCGATATGTCTTCCAACTGGAACCGGCGTTACCGGGCTAATCTCGAGAAAATCCGCAGTGGAGATGTGTTTGAAGTAGCCCAGGTCGTAAAAAACCTCACCGAACGAGATAAGGAGAAGGGGTTGTCGACCGGAGAACGCAGGATGCTCGAGAGTGCCCGTCAAATACTGATAAGTGAACTGGTCTTGGCTTGCAATTGCACAGAAGAGCAGATCCTGTCGGAGTTAAAGGAGTATATCGGATGAACTGCCAAGCGGCCGCCGGGAGGTACGTCGCATTCTGACCGTTCACGAGGTTCGGGGATCTGGCGGATAAATGTGCCGGGCGCGGGGACACTAGGGTCAGGATGCGATCGCTACCAGGAGGTGGAGTAGACAGTGAGGGAGAATCTCTTGCGCCTGGCCTCCCTGCTTTTCGGCGCGGTCCTGGGCGTGTGGATCACCGCCAGCGTGCTCGCTGACTTCTTCCGCGATTGGTCGCTCCTGGCCGGATTCAGGCTATGGATCATCGGGGCCTTCTTTGGGGCCACCCTGGGCGTGATTGCCTTGCCCTGGCTCTACTGGCGGGCGTGGCACGGGCTCGAGGCTCTGCTTTCCCGGTTGCAGAAGACCCCGGGTGAGGATTTGATCGTGGCTACGGGAGGGCTGGTCGTAGGTCTCGTGGTTGCTCTCCTGGTGAGCCTGCCCTTGCCGCTCATCCCCTGGATTGGTCGTTACCTTCCCGTCGTCGTCACCGTCCTTAGTGCCTACTTCGGAGCAGCGCTGGCCCTACGCAAGAAAGACGAGCTTCTGCGCCTCAGCCCGTGGAAACCGGCCCGCCGGGCCGGCCGCGAACCGGAGCGGAGGGCGGGGGTACCGAAGGTACTCGATACGAGCGCTATCATCGACGGTCGCATAGCCGACGTGGCCGCGACCGGGTTCTTGGAAGGCCCGCTGATCATCCCCGGGTTCGTGATCCAGGAGCTCCAGCGCCTGGCCGACTCGTCGGAAGAGCTTAAACGCAACCGGGGGCGTCGCGGGCTCGACCTGCTCAACCGGATGCGCAAGGATCCGACCTTGTCTGTGGACATACTCGAGGATCACGATACCGGGGGACGAGGCGTCGACCTGGCCCTGGTCCGGCTGGCGCGCCGGCTCGGGGGCAAGGTGGTGACCAATGATTACAACCTCAACAAGGTGGCGCAACTGCACGGGGTTTCGGTCCTTAACCTCAACGACCTCGCCAATGCCACCCGGCCCGTGGTCCTGCCGGGGGAAGAGATGGAAGTACGCGTGATCCGGGACGGCAAGGAACAGGGGCAGGGCGTGGGCTACCTGGACGACGGCACGATGATCGTGGTGGATGGCGGCCGGCAGTTCATCGGAGGGACGGTGGGGGTCACCGTTACCAGCGTCTTGCAGACTTCGGCCGGCCGCATGATCTTCGCCCGCCCGAAGGTGCGGGAGCAAGGGGTTACGGTCTCCGGAGTACAGGCGGCCAGCGGGTGAACTCGGGCAGGGAAACCGTAAACGGAAGCGAACACCGGACGGGTGGGAGCCGAGAGCGGCTCCCACCCGTCCTTGGTTTGTCCAGGGGGATGTAGCGGCCGGCGCCTTGCCGGTGTGACGGCCGCGCGCAGATCGCGACCGGCCTGCGGTGGTGGCACGCGTGCGGAGCTCATGGCCAGCGCGCCGGTCCAGACGCCGCCGGTGGCCTGAACTCACGGGCGTGGTGATGATACGTGGACACGTGGGCGGCGGGCGGTAGGCGGGCGGGACGAGAATGGCCGGGCAGGTGAGGGCAGGTTTGGCTTCGGAACTGGTGGGCGCGGTGGTGGTGGCCGGCGGGCGAGGGGAGCGGTTCGGTGGAGCGGTGCCGAAGCAGTTCGTGCCGCTGGCCGGGCGACCGCTCCTGGCCTGGACCCTGGAGGCGGTGGCCCGGGTGCCCGAAATACAGGCGCTGGTCGTGGTGCTGCCGGCCGGGTGGCCTTTGCCGGACTGGCTGGGCATGGGGCCGGTCCCGGGGTGGTTGGCTGAGGCCGGCGGCGCGCGTGCAGGCCAGAGCTGGCCGCAGACTCGTCCCTGTCCCTGGGCGGGGAAGCTGGTGGCCGTCGTCCCGGGTGGCGCGACCCGGCAGGAATCGGTGGCACGGGGCGTGGCGGCGCTGGTGGAGGCGGTGCCGGCGGTGCGGGAAGGGTGGGTGGCAGTTCACGACGGGGCCCGACCTCTGGTTACGGTTGATCTATTCCGCCGTGTCATCCGCGCCGCCATGCAGCCGGGGGCGGGCGCCGCCATGGCCGCCCTCCCGGTGAACGAGACGGTAAAACGAGAGGCCCCGGCGGCCCGGGCGGCGCGACCGGGGGAAAGTCCCGGCGGTGAGGAAAAGGGGGAGTGGCCACGGGTCGCCGGCACGGTGGAACGGCAAGGGCTCTGGCTTGCCCAGACCCCGCAAGTTTGCCGCTTCCGGTGGTACGAGCGAGCCCGTCTCCTGGCCGAGGAGGCAGGGGTGGTAGGAAGCGATGAGGCGGCACTGCTGGAGGCGGCCGGATTCCCGGTCTTGCTGGTGCCGGGCGAGCGAACCAACCTGAAAGTGACTTTTCCAGAGGATTTGCAGCTGGCCACCTTGATCCTGGCGGAACGGGAGCAAGAGCAGGAGCGCGAACGGAAGCGAGGAGGGCAGGGAAAGCGAGAACGGGAGGGGCGGCAGGTGGTTCAGCCGGGAGAAATGAGGGTAGGGCTGGGCGCAGACATACACCGTCTGGTGGAGGGGAGGCAGCTGGTGCTGGGCGGGGTGACCGTTCCCTTTGAAAAGGGGTTGCTCGGGCATTCCGACGCCGACGTGCTCACCCACGCCATCATCGATGCCTGCCTCGGGGCTGCGGCTCTGGGGGATATTGGACAGCATTTCCCTGACCATGATCCCAGGTGGGAGGGCGTATCCAGTCTGGAACTGCTGGCGCAGGTCAGAACGTGGCTGGAGGCGCGGGAGATCCGGGTGGTCAACGTGGATGCGGTGGTTTTCGCCGAGAAACCGAAGCTCGCCCCGTATCTCGTCGCCATGGAAGAGCAGCTCGCCCGGGCGTTGGGAATAGCCAGGGAGCAGGTGAGTGTAAAGGCGAAGACGGGTGAGGGGTTGGGATGGATCGGCACGGGTGAAGGAATGGCCGCCCAGGCGGTGGTTCTTTTGGGGAGCAAGGAGCAGGCAGGTGGGGGAAGCGGGCGCAGTGACGGTGACGAGGAAGGACAGGGATGAGAATGGGTGAGGTACGAAGCGGGCTCGAAGTATTCCTGGAAGGGGAGACCGAGGCGGCGCGGCGGTTCCGGGGGGCCAGGGCCGGGCTGGTGACAAACCCCACAGGGGTGGATCGCCGGTTGCAGAGCACGGTCGACCTCCTCGCCCGGGGGTCGGTGGTGCAGCTTCAGGCGCTGTTTGGCCCGGAACACGGGGTGCGGGGGGCCTCCCAGGCCGGTGAAGAGGTGGCAAGCGAAACGGACCCCCGGACCGGTTTGCCCGTCTACAGCCTCTACGGGAAAACGAGGCGGCCTACGCCCGAGATGTTGGAAGGGCTCGACGTGATCCTTTTCGACCTGCAGGATGCCGGCTGCCGTTACTACACCTATCTTTATACTCTCTCCTACCTGCTGGAGGCGGCCGCCCGGTACGGGCTGCCGGTGGTGGTCCTCGACCGGCCCAACCCTTTGGGTGGATTGGTGACCGAGGGCAACATCCTGGATCTCCGCTTCCGGTCTTTCGTGGGTGACCGGGCGATCCCCATACGGACGGGGCTAACCGTAGGGGAGCTGGCGCGGCTTTTTGCGGCCGAGATAAGCGGAGCCGCCGTCGATCTAACCGTGGTGCCGATGGCGGGATGGCGGCGGGAGATGTGGTACGACGACACGGGGCTACCCTTCGTGATGCCTTCGCCCAATTTGCCGACGCTGGAGAGCCTGACCCTCTACCCGGGAACGTGCCTCTTTGAGGGGACTTCCTTCTCCGAAGGTCGAGGCACCACCCGGCCCTTCGAGATCGTGGGGGCGCCGGGCATCGATCCTTACGAGTGGGCCGACCGGTTGAACGAACTGGAGCTGCCCGGAGTGCGCTTCCGGCCGGTCTGGTTCGTCCCCACGTTCAGCAAGCACCAGGGGCAGCTTTGTGGCGGAGTTCAGGTACATATCGTCGAACGGCGCGCGGTGCGGGCAGTTGACGTGGGAGTGCACATGCTCGCCACCGCCCGCCGCCTTTTTCCGCAGTTCGAGTGGCGAAAGCCGGGGCAGGAAGGGCGGCCCCCGTTCATAGACTTGCTCGCCGGCGGTGACGGGTTGAGGCGCCGGCTGGACGCGGGAGAGCCGGCGGAAGCGCTCCTGGGCGAGTGGGAGAAGGAAGCGGAGACCTTCGCGGAGAGAGCGCGAGAGTTCCAGCTCTATCATTAAGGCGCTCTCTTACGGCTGTGACTGCTCGTCTGTGGTCGTTTTACGGCGGTGGCCGGTCATCTCTGGCCATCGGGCGGCGGTCGATGGTCGTCTTCCGGTGGCGGCCGGCGGACCGGCCGCGGATCGAGGGGGGTTCACCCAGCAGTGGCAAGGAAGCAAACGCTCGAAGCGAAGGCGGAACCGAGAGCGAAAAGCGCACCGGGGTGGGTTGCCGGCATCGACGGGGGCGGCACGAAGACGAGAGCCTGGGTGGCGACGGCGGACGGGGAGCTCCTCGGACGGGGTGAAAGCGGCCCTTCCAACTGCATGGCGGTGGGCGTGCCGGCCGCGGCCCGGGCGCTGGACGAAGCTCTGCGACAGGCGCTGGACGAGGCTGGGCGGGCAATCTCCGACCAAGACGAGGCTCCTCCGGCGGCATTGGATGTAGCACAGCCCCGGACGGAGCACCGAGCGGCACACCGCGGGCAGGGAGAAAGGCTGGAAGCGATCTGCTTGGGCATGGCCGGAGCGGACCGGCCCGAGGAACGCCGGGAACTCGGCGAGGCCCTGGCCCGGCTCGGCTGGCCGGAGGTCCGGCTGATCTGGGTGAACGACGCTGCCATCGTCCTTGCCGCCGGCCGGACCGAGGGCGCGGTCGCGGCGCTGGTCGCCGGAACGGGTTCGATCGTCTATGCCGAGACCCCGGAAGGACAGGTGGTCCGGGTCGGCGGCTGGGGCCCCATCATCGGCGATGAAGGAAGCGGCTATGACCTGGGCCGGCGCGCTCTGATAGCGGTAATGCGGGAGGCCGATGGCCGGGGACCGCGGACGGCACTCACGCCCCGCATCCTCGAAGCCATGGGCGTTTCCGATCCTTTTGCCATCCCCTCCCTGGTCTATCGGGGCGGGTTTGACCGCCCGCGGATCGCCGCGTTGAGCCGGGTCGTCGTCGAGGTTGCAGTCCAGGGAGACCCGGTAGCACTGGCCATCGCCCGGGCGGGCGCGGCCGACCTTGCCGAACTGGTCATCACCGCGCTCTCGCAACTGTCTTCGGGCCACGAGCCGGGGCGAGTCGATAAAGTGGTGGCGTCGGGAGGGCTTTTTGCGAACGGTTCACCAATGTGGAAGTGGGTGCAGGAGGAACTCGACCGGCGGTGGAACGGGCCGCGTTGCCGGCTGATCTCCCTTCCGGTGGAACCGGCAGTGGGAGCGGTGTTAATCGCCATCGAAGCGGTGTCGGGGAAGCAGCCGGGGGTATTCTCTCGTCTTACCGGCAGCTACCGGCGCCGGCGGTCCGATGCCCCCGCCGGTGGGTTGGAGAGTGCCGAACAGTAGTCCGAGAAAGGAGCGGTTGTCCGGTGGGAGGTAGCATAAGTGCTCGTTTCGGGCGGGCAGCGGCGGTAGTGAAGCGCTTCGTGGACGAGGGGAAGATCCCCGGGGCGGTGCTGCTCATCGGGTACGAAGGTGAGGAGTACGGGCCGGTGGCCTACGGATGGGCCGTGCTCGAACCGGAAACGGAGAAACGGCCGGTTCGAGAGGATACGCTTTTTGACATGGCCTCCTGCAGCAAAGTCATCGGAACGACTACCGCGGCGCTCATTCTCCTGGACCGGGGTGAAGTACGTCTCGACGACCCGGTCTCCCTCTTCATACCCGAATGGCAAGGAGAGGGCAAGGATAGGGTCCGGCTGCGTCATCTCCTCACGCATACCTCCGGCCTTCCTGCGTGGAAAGACCTGTACTCACAAGGGCAGGGGCCGGAAGAGGTGGTCAGCCAGATATGTGCCATGCCCCTGGAGTACGAGACCGGGAAGCGGGTGGTCTACAGCTGCCTCGGGTTCATCTTGCTGGGTGAGATCACCCGGCGGGTGACCGGGCTCCGCCTCGACCAGTTCTTGAGCGAGGAGGTCTTCGGCCCCCTGGGTATGACGGATACAATGTACTGTCCGCCGGAGAGCCTGCGTGAACGTATTGCCGCCACCGAACGCAAACCGGGTACGGATGAGGTTTTGATCGGGGTGGTTCATGACGAAAACGCCCGGGCCATGGGAGGAGTGAGCGGCAACGCCGGGCTATTCTCCACGGCCCGGGACGTAGGGCGGTTTTGCCGCATGTATCTGCAGGGCGGGACGCTGGAGGGCGTGCGAGTCTTGAGCCCGGCCGTGATCGAGGCGGCCACCCGTTCCTACACGCCGGGCTTAGAAGAGGAGCGCGGGCTCGGGTGGCTGATACGAGGCGACGGAGTCTTCTCGTCGGCCGGAGATCTCATGTCTCCCCGGGCGTATGGCCACACCGGGTTCACCGGGACATCCCTTTGGATCGATCCGGAACGCGATCTTTACGTGGTGCTGCTCACCAACCGGGTGCACCCCAGCCGGGAAAATAACCATCACCTCCGCCTGCGGCCCCTGGTGGCCAACGCGGCCGTGGCGGCGGTGGATTGGTAGCCGGAAGGAGTTTCCGGTTCGATGGCGAAATCTGAACCGGCTTTCAATGCCTGAATCGTCAGACCTATCAAAGGGGGGTTGTCCGATGGTCAAATCCGGGAAACCGTTACGTGCCTGGCTCAGGAGCAAGAGAAGCCATTATCTGGCCATAGGTGTGCTGTTGCTCTTTACGACGGTCTTCGCCACTGGATGTTTGGACCGGATCTTCTCGCTGGACGAAGAACTGAAGGTCCGGGCCGTTCTGGACATGGTGGAGCACGCTTATTTGGGAGAGAACCGTGAGGTCCTCAGCAGAGTGATTGCCGACAGCATCGTGGTGATCGAGGGAGGCCAGCAACATACCTACACTCAGCAGGAGTTTCTCGACGCGGTGGAGCAAGAATGGGCCGGCAAGGATTACGATATATGGGAGGTCCGGATTCTCAAGATCACGTTCGCAAGCGGCAATCGCGATGCCGCTGTAAGTGCTAGCTTGGTCACACGGAACAGAGGAGAGACGTTGGAGGATTCTCCAGTTCAGATCAGCCTGAAGAAAGTGGTTGACGCCTGGAAGATCGTGCGGATCGAGTTTACCCAGGTCGGGGCTGCCCGGACACACGGTCTCCCAACCGTGCCCTAGCGGAAAAACGAGAGGAGAACAGTCCAACCCGAGCCGCCGAGCCTGGATATGCCGGCACTACCGGCTGGTATTCCGGGCTCGGCGCTAATTGCTATCTGTGGCGACCGGCTACTTAGAAACCGCTGAAGCCGCCGAAGAGGCGCACCAGCCAGACGGTAACGGTTCCCATGCGCCCGGTGAGCAAGAGAAGCCCCATGAAGGCCATGATGGTGCCGGCAACCCGCATGAGGAGGGGTGAGTACCGCTGAACCGAGCGGAGCCGGGTGATGGCGAAGCTGAGGGCGATGAAGGGGATCGCGAACCCCGCGATGTAGGCCAGGATCATGGGGATGCCCCGGGCGGGCGCGGTGGCGCTCAAAAGCAGCACCGAGGCCAGGATCGGGCCGACGCAGGGGGTCCAGCCGGCCGCGAAGACCAGGCCGACCGCGAAGGAGCCGAGGTAGCCGGCGGGGCGGCGGCGGAGTTCCCAGCGGAAGTCACGCAGCAAGACCGGCGGTTGGAGCCAACCGGCGACGACGAGGCCGAAGATCAGGATCGCGGCGCCGCCAATGCGCTGGATGTAGACTTGATAAGCGATGAAGAGCCGGCCGAGCAGGGTTGCGGACAGGCCGAGAACGAAAAAGACCATGGAGAAGCCGGTAACGAACGCAAGGGCGTGCAGGAGGGCCGCACGGCGGTAAAGGAGAGGTGTTCCGCCCCCTTGCATCTCCCGCACGGAGACCCCTGTGATGTAGGAGAGGTAGGAGGGGTAGATCGGGAGCATGCACGGGGAAAGGAACGAGAGCAAGCCCCCTGCGAACGAAAGCCATACGGTCGCGTCGGTTCCCAGGGTCACTCATCTCCCCCCCGGGTTCGGGCGTCGATGATATCGCGGGTCGGCCAATGCCCCGGCCGGCCAGGACTCGGCGGCGGCTTTCACGAGTCTTGGCCGGCTCCGGCGAGATTGGCAAAAAGTTTTTCCAGGTTCTCTGGCTTTGTGATTCCGACCAGCTTGGTGACGAGGTTGCCGGACTCATCGATGAAGAAAGACGTCGGAATACCGTAGACTCCGTACTGGCGGCTCACGGTGCCCTTCTTGTCCAGTAATACCGGGAACTTGTACCCGAAGAACTCTACGAACTCCTGTACGTTGTCGATGTCGTCAGCGAAGAGCTGATCAATGGCGTAGATCTCGACCTTGTCTCCGTACTTCTCGTAGAGCCGCACCAGCTCGGGAGCTTCGATCTGGCACGGCGGGCACCAGGAAGCCCAGAAGTTGAGCACTACCGCCTTCTTTCCTTTGAGCTCGCCCAGGGTATACACCTTGCCATCGAGGCCTTCCAGGGCGAAGTCCGGGGGCTTGGGGGCAGCGGCATAAACGTGGACGTAGACCGCGGCCGCGATACCCGCTCCCACCAGCATGGCCAAGGCGAGCAAGAGCAGGCGATCGCGACGGCCGGCCCTAACGGGGCAGACCGTTTCGAGGTTACCGGCGGTTTCCCGGCGGAACCGGCGCAAGCAGGGCAGGCGGTTCAGCATCGTGTTGATGCGCACGTGAGCCACCCTCTCCATGATACTCCCTAGGGTATATATATTAGAGCTCGGGGACGGGTTACCTGCAAGAGTGTCGTAGCAGCCGCGCTAGTCTGGAGTGCGTACGCAGGTCTGATAGAATGGAAAGCGGCAAGGTTCTGCACGAGCAAGCCGGGATGGGATTGAGAAACGGTACTCTCTGTGGCCGCCGGCGGCGAGGAAACGGCCGGCCGGGTGAACGATGGTGGCCCCCCCTTTCCGCCGACGCCCTGGCAGTACTCCTGGCGGTGACCGTCGGCGCGGGCACGGGCGCCGGGATCATCCTTTTTCGAAAGCTCATCGCCTTGGCGCAGAGCTTCTTTTTCGGGGCCGTGGCCCGGGGGATGGCCGCCCACCTGCCCTGGTCGTGGGCGGATCGGGCGGCACTGGTGCTGCCTCCAGTTCTGGGTGGACTCGTGGTCGGGACTATCGTCCTGCTGTCCGGGCGCCGGCGACGCCCGTCGCCGGGCAGTACGGTTGGCTCGCCGGCGGCGCGCCCGGTGGAGATACCGCCCGGGGTAGCAGGTATCATCGAAGCGACGGCCCTGGCGGGAGGCCGGTTACCGTACACCCGGGCGCCGGGACGGGCTCTGGCCGCGGCCCTATCTATCGGTAGCGGAGCGTCGGTAGGCCCCGAAGACCCGAGCGTCCAGATCGGTGCCAACCTCGGCTCGGCCCTCGGCCAAAAGCTCGGTCTGGGCGACGAGTACGTCCGCTTGCTGGTCGCGGCCGGAGCGGCCTCGGGGATCGCGGCGGCGTTCAACGCGCCCATTGCCGGGGTCTTTTTCGCCCTCGAGGTAATCCTTGGTGAGTTCACTACCAGCGCTTTCAGCGTGGTAGTGCTGGCGGCGGTTCTCTCTTCAGTGGTGGCACAGTCGGTCCTGGGGGCCCAGCCGGCTTTTCTCGTGCCTCCTTATGAACTCCGTTCACCATGGGAACTACCGCTCTATGTGGGGCTCGGAATGCTGGCGGCGGTGGTAGCCACCATCTACGCCCGCAGTATCGACGCGGCCGAACGCTGGGGCAGCGCCCGGCCCGGGGGCCGGCTAGGGGCGGTGGGTCTGGCCATGCCGCTTCGCACCGCGGCCGGGGGGCTCGTGATCGGACTGGTAGCGGGCCTTGGCTTTCCCGAACTCTTCGGGGTGGGCTACGAGACCATAGGCCGGTTGTTGGCGGGGGAGGCCCATTCGGTAGGCCTCCTCGCGGCCCTGCTCATCTTGAAGATCGGTCTTACCGCCTGGAGCCTTGGGGTCGGATTCGTGGGTGGTGTCTTCGCGCCCTCTCTCTTCGTGGGCGCAATGCTGGGCGGGCTTTACGGCCATCTCCTCAACCTGCTCTTGCCCGGAACGGTCGCCATCCCGGCCGCGTATGCGATGGTAGGCATGGCGGCGGTCCTGGCCGCGACTATCCGCGCTCCCTTTACCGCCACCTTGATCCTGTTCGAAATGACCAGGGATTACCGCATCATACTGCCGCTCCTGGGGGCAGTGGGCGCGGCAGTGCTCCTTGGCGACCGGTTGCTCGCAGCCAGTGTTTATCATTTGGCTTTGCGGCGGCATGGAGTGCACCTGGTACGCGGTCAGGACATCGATGTGATGCAGGGAATCATGGTGGGCGAGGTAATGAGCCAGGATTATGTCTCTTTCGGCCGCCACACGCCCCTAGCGGAAGCGCTGCACACCCTGGAGACCACCCATCATCATGCCGGCCTGGTGTTCGATGAGGAGGGGAAACTCTACGGTATCCTTTCCCTGGGCGATATCGAGCGGGCCCTGGCAAGTGATCGGAACGAGGGTGAGGGGGTGGGTGACGCCCGGCCCGCGACCGTCGGGAGCGTCTGCTCCCGCGACGTGGTGACCGTATTCCCGGATGAAACGATGTGGGTTGCCCTGCAGCGTATGGGCTGGCGTGACATCGGGCGTCTCCCCGTGGTGGCACGGGACGATCCCGGGCGGGTGCTGGGAATCATCCGGCGCAGCGACATCATCCACGCCTATAACCTGGCGATCATCCGCAGGACGTCGTACCAGCAGCGCGCCGAAGCGGTGCGTCTAGGACTCGCCACGGGCACGGACGTGCTCGAGATCCGTCTGCCCCGCCATTCGCCGGCGGCGGGCAAGCGACTGGCCGAGCTTCACCTACCCCCGGAGTGTGTCATCGCTTCGGTGCGGCGGGGGCGGCAGGTGATCGTTCCCTCAGGTTCCACCGTTTTGGCCGGTGACGATGTGCTGGTGGCGGTGTGTGACCCGCAGGTCAGCGGGCGCCTGCGCTCCTGTTTGTTGGGGAACGAGGAGCACTAACTCTAACCGCCACTCCGGACGGCAGATCCGGCCGGCGGGTGCGGAGGAGTGAGGCCGGCGATGGCCACGGCGTTGACGGCCATGAAGAAGCCGAGGATCTCCAGGGAGAAGAGCGTGTGATCCACCATCTGGTGCAGGAGGACACCCAGGTTGACGCCAAGGAGAGCCCGTGGGAGGGGGTTTGGGGGATCGTGGCGGACCAGCCTGGCACTGAACCAGACGATGCTGCCCAAATACACGATCAGCAGGATCAAGACGAAGATACCGTACTCGGCCCAGGTGTTGAGTAACAGGTTGTGGGCGGTGGCGGCGGCCAGTCCGGGACCGCCGTAGTGGGAGAGCGCGATCCCGAAGTTGCCCGGGCCCACCCCCAGCCAGGGATGAGCACGGATCATGTCGACGGCCGCCTGCCAGATCTGCACCCGGTCGTCGTTGGCTTCCAGAGAGAGAATCGAATCAAACCTCGCCTGCAGCGGCGGAACGTTGAGCAGGAGGAGGAAGCCGAGCAAGGCGAGGGAGGTGGCAAGGCGCTGCTTGTGAGGTTGCCCGGCGGCAAAGACGAGGAGGAACAGGGTGAACCCCAGCCAGGCGCCCCGAGAACGGGTGGCGGCAAGAACCACCATAGTGAGAGTCAGGTATAGCCAGGGTATGAGGCTCAAACCCAGCCGACCCCGGGTGGTACGCACCCCCGGGCCGGCTTGAGGACCGCCAGTCCGGGAAAGCTCAACCTGTACCCACCGGGTCAGGTAACCGAATCCGAGCCCTCCAGAAAGGATGAGCAGCGTTCCGTACCCATTCTCTCCCAGGAAGGGGGAGAACACCCGTTGCGGATGTCGCACCAGCATGAGCCCGATCCCCCAGGCGACCGAGAGCAGACCTCCCAGCGTCACCCAAGCCAGGAGGGAGTCGAGGGGGCTCGGGCCATCCGTGTCCGCAGTTTCGCCCGGTCTCTCGGGGAGCGTCTTTCGGTGCAGGGAGTAAGCGAAAGCAGCACCTTCTTTGATCATAAGGAAGTTCACCAGAGCGAAACCGGCTACCGTGGTCCAATTGACCCATCGGTGGGGTGAGGCCGCGGCTGCACTGATAAGGGTGCCCGTGACGAGCAGCCCCAGGCTGATCAGCAGCCATCGGAGAGCAGGAGGCCCCGCGAGGTTCGCCCCATGGCGTGTCCTGAACGCGCGCGGGTTTCGCAAGCTTCTTAAAAGGAACAAGACCATGATCAGGCTGGTATGACCGAGGGGGCCCAGAAGAGCGAGAAGGCGCCACAAAACTCCATCGAATGGTGTTTGGCGCTCGTTACTTGTCATTTGCTACATCCACCTGCAGGAAGAGAGTGAGAAGGGAGGCATGTCCATCGCCAGCAGTTTAATTCTCCCGCAGTTCGCAGTCAAGGAAACGACCCGCCGGCCCGGCAGCTTAAGCCGGCCGAACCTTGTTCGAGCGGCAGGGGCATGATAAGATGATGCAGATTCTTCGGCGAGCGAAACATTCGGGACTAGAAGGATAGGGCGGGGTTTCGAACATGGCCGACGATCTTCTCGACCGGCTGGAAGCGGCGCTACGTGAGGCATCCCGCCAGTTGAACCGCATCACCCGCGCGCGGCTTGCCGAATTCGAGTTGACGCTGCCGCGCTTTTACGCCCTGAAAATGGTAGGACATTGCGGTGTCCTCACCATGAGCGCGCTCCAGGAACGGCTGGGACTTGCACCATCCACCGTGACCGAGCTGGTGGACGACCTGGTGGAAGCCGGCCTGGTGATCCGGGAGCGCTCCCACGAAGACCGCCGGGTGGTAACGGTTGCGCTGACACCGGCCGGGAAACGGGTCATGGCCCGGCTCGGTAGATACCGCCGGGAGGCGCTGGCGCAAGCGGCCGCGGGGATGACCGAGGAGAAGCTGCAGGCTCTGGTTCGCGACCTCACCCTGCTGGCCGAGGCGCTGGATCGGTTGGCCGGCAGCGCCGACGGAGGTTGAAACGTTCGGGTGGAAAAATACCGGCGTCGTGCCGTTCCCAGGAGTTTCTTCAAAGAAAACCTGACCGCGGCCGAGATGCGTCGCAACATCCTCATCCTGGCCTGGCCTTCGGTGGCGAACCTCGCCTTGCAGACCCTGGTCGGGATGTTCACCATGATGATCATCGGCTCGCTCGGCCCGGCCGCCATTGCCGCGGTTGGACTCGGGAATCTCGTGATCTTCATCATGATCGGGGTACTGGCCGCGCTTTCGGTGGGGACGACGGCCCTGGTGGCCCGCCGCATCGGTTCGGGGCGGGTGGGCCAGGCGGAGGAGGTGCTCCGCCAATCGCTCCTGGCGGGCGTGCTCGTAGCCGGCGTGCTGAGTGCCGTGGTGTTCATGCTGGCCGAGCGGCTCATCGACGCGTTGATGCTGAGCAACCACGACCGGGCGGTCATCGGGATGGCCACCCTTTACCTCAGGTATGTCTCGCTTTCGATGATCGTGGGCGTGCTGCTCTTCATGATCAACGGGGCGCTGGAGGGAGCGGGCGATACTCGTACACCCCTTTACATCATGATAGTGGTCAACCTCGTTAACCTGGCCGGAGCACTGCTCCTGGTCCGGGGGCTGGGGCCCTTCCCGGCCCTCGGGTTCAAGGGGGCCGCCCTGGCCGCGGTGGTGGCACGTGTCCTGGGCTCGGCCCTTGCCGTGGGATGGGTCGCCGGTCCGTACTCGGTCCTGCGCCTGCGGTGGCAAGGCGGCTTCCGTCCGGATTGGTCCACGATCCGCCAGGTTCTCGACATCGGTCTGCCTGCTTCCGGTGAACAACTGGCCCGCCTGGCTGCCCAGACCATATATACCGTTTTCATCGTCAACATGGGTACCTGGGTGCTGGCGGCCCACCAGATCACGGCCAACGTCAACTCTCTCGCCATGTTGCCGGGCACGGGGTTTGCCGTTGCCGCCACTACCCTCGTGGGGCAGAGCCTGGGCGCCGGAAGCCCGGAAGTGGCCGCTCGCTACGCCCGGGAGACGAACAAGCTCGGGACGTTGCTCATGGCCTCCATTGCCGCGCTCTTCGGAGTGTTCACCCGGCCCTTCGTTTCCCTTTATACGACGGATCCTCAGGTGATCGCGCTGGCGGTGAGTACGGTACGGATCGTAGCGGTGGCGAGCATACCGTTCAGCATTGTCCTCATTACCAGCGGGTCGCTGCGCGGGGCCGGCGATACCAGGTTCGTGCTTTACACCACCGTGGCCGGTCAGTGGGGGATTCGCCTGGCCCTGACCTTCGCCCTGGCTCTGGGATTGGGTTGGGGGTTAGAGGGGGTTTGGGTCGCCATGCTCCTCGATCTCGTGATCCGGGCCGGGATCGTCCGCTGGCGGTTTGCGAGCGGGGCCTGGCGAACGGTCTTCGCCCGGCAGGAGGCCCGCTACGATAGGCGCGGCGGGGTCCGAGAAGTGGATCTGAGCGGAGACGGGGAGCTGAGAGGTGGCGGCGACCCGGCCGGCCTCGGCCCTTCCGGCACCTGAGCGCGCCAGGACGGGCCGGCGGCCAGGCAGCGGGAAAAAAGCTAAGTATGGCCGCTTGGGCGTGATCGCGGTAACATAGGGACAAGAAGGCAGGCAGTTCAACCGGAGGTAAACGTTGTTGAACATCTGGGAAGGGAAGCTAATCGTCGTCGGCATCACCGGCAGCATTGCGGCCTATAAAGCGGTGGACCTGGTTCGCCGCCTGGTGGAGCGGGGGGCGCGGGTGCGGGTGTTGATGACCGCCGCCGCCGAACGGTTCATCAGCCCGGTGACTTTGCGGGAGCTTTCCCGGGCGCCGGTGGTCACCGACCTTTTTGCGCCGGAGACGGCGGGAGACGTGATAACCCACGTGCAGCTGGGGCTGGAGGCGGCGGCGTTCGTGGTTGCCCCCGCCAGTGCCGACATGATCGGCAAGATGGCCAATGGGCTTGCCGATGACCCCGTCTCCACTACTTACCTCGTAACCAGAGCTCCGGTGATCATCGCTCCGGCCATGAACTCCAACATGTATACGCATCCGGCAGTTCAGGCCAACATCGCCCGGCTGAGGAGCCTGGGGTGCATCTTCGTCGGGCCGGAAGAGGGGCGGCTGGCGAGCGGGCACCGGGGGCCGGGGAGGTTCAGCGAGACGGAAAAGATCCTGGCGGCGGTGGAGCAGGCCCTGCGGGAGCGGGAGGAACGGCGGGGAGGGCCGGCCGGGGGGGCGCCCGTCGGGGGGACGGCGGCCGTGGCACCATGGGCCGGGAGGAAGGTTCTCGTAACCGCGGGAGGGACCAGGGAGCCGCTTGATCCGGTCCGGTTCATAGGCAACCGGTCGTCGGGGAAGATGGGCCTGGCCGTAGCGGCCGAAGCCCTGCGGCGGGGGGCACAGGTGACCGTGGTCATGGGCACGGTCGATGAGGCCGTCAAGGAGCGCTTTCTGGCCGCGGCGCGGGCGGCTTCGCCGGCGGTGGTCGAGGTGGAACGGGCGCAGGAGATGCTCCGCGTGGTAATGGATTCAGGGTTGGATCAGGACGTGGTGGTGATGGCCGCGGCCGTGGCCGACTTCCGGCCCAAAACCTATTCGGTTGAGAAGATTAAAAGAGTAAGGAGCGGTAGCGGCACGGGTGGCGGCGTGAGTGGCGGCGACGGTGCCGGCAGCGGCCACGGAGTCGACGGCGGCGATCCCGGCCGGCAGGAGACGCTGGTGGTTGAACTTGTCCCTAACCCCGACATCCTGGCCACCCTGGGCCGCGCCAAAGTGGAACGGGGGATGCCCAAGCCCATCCTGGTGGGTTTCGCCGCCGAATCCGGAGATCTTGTCTCGCGAGCCCGTGAGAAGTTAGCGCGCAAACCCGGCCTCGATCTTTTGGTAGCCAACGACGTTCGCCAGCCGGGCTCGGGCTTCGGTAGCGATACCAATGCCGTGACCGTGCTGTACCCGGACGGCCGGGTAGAGCCCTGGCCGCTCATGACCAAAGACGAGGTGGCCCGCAAGCTTTGTGATCTCATTCAAGACCGTTTCTGAGGGGCGGCCGGCAAGGTCGCTCGGGGGCGGTGGGCGAGGCGGCCGGTGAGGCGGAATCGGCCTGTGCTACGCACCCCGGGCATGGGTACTCTTCTCGTTCCAGCTGTACGGTGACGTGGTCGATACCAAAGGACTCCCGGCTGCGATGGAGGATGTCGGTCAAAATCTCGCCGGCCGGCCGGCTGCCGTCCACGACCACGTGGGCCATGAGCGAAAGAATCCCCGAGGTAATGGTCCACACGTGCAGGTCGTGCACTCCCTTTACTCCCTCCGTGGCCAGGATCGCCCCCCGGACGTCGGAGAGGTCGACCTCGTCCGGGGTCGCCTCGAGCAGCACGTTACCCACTTCCCGCAACAGGCGTATCGTACCCAGCAGGATGATGAGGCCGATTACGACCGAGACGACGGCATCCACGGCATACCAGCCGGTAAGGGCGATCACCACTCCGGCCGTCACCGCTCCTACCGACCCGAGCAGATCCCCCAGGACGTGCAGATAGGCGCTCTTGACGTTGAGGTTGGCACGGGGGTCGTCGCGCCGCAGGAGCAGGATGCCGGCGAGGTTCGCCAGCAGACCCACCAGGGCAACTACCAGCATGAATCCGCTGCGAACCGGCGGCGGGTTCAGGAAGCGCTCCCACGCCTCGCGGAAGACGAACCCCGTGACTAAAAGAAGCATGAACCCGTTGAGCAGGGCGGCCAGGATCTCGACCCGCCGGTATCCGAAGGTCTTTTGGGGGGGAGCCGGGCGCCGGGAAAGCCACATGGCCAGCCACGAAAGCCCGAGGGAGCTAACATCACTCACCATGTGAACGGCATCCGACACCAGCGCCAGGCTGTTGGCCCAAAGGCCGCCCACGAGTTCAACCAGGAAAAAGAGGAAGGTCAGGGCGAGCACCTGACCCAGCGCGTGACGGCCTGGGGAACTGGAGCGGGAATGGGAGTGCGAATGAGACACGCCTTTACCTGCCTTTCGGCTGTAGTGTATGCCAGGCCCCGCCAGGGGTCAACGAGAATACCCGCCCTACCGGGGAAGGATGCGGTATACTGGGAGGGAAAGATGGGACGGGAGGCGAGGCCGTGGAGCGTCTGGAACCCGCCCCTTCCTATTTGCGTGCCTGGCTCGAGCAGCATGGAATCGCTCCGGACTCCGTGGAGCTACTGGCATCGGCCGACCTCGATGAGGAAGGCCGTTTTCGTCGTAGCTGGGTGCTGGCGACCCGGGAAACCCTTTGGGTGATTCCCGAAGAGAGAACGGCCGGGAGCGACGCTCCTCGGAGAGTCCGCCGCCGGCGCGTGCCTCTCCTGGCCCGCCGGACCGGTCCGCCCCCGCTCCGGATTGGCCGGGCGCTGCTCTCGGCCGGCGGCACGGATAACGTTCAGCTCGGTGAACCCCGTTACGTCCTACCCCTCTCGGAACTCGAAAACATCCGGGTGGAGAGCCTGACCGGTAACGCCCTGCTGGTTGCCAGTCGCCGGCGGTCGCCGGAGCCCGGCTCGCAGCCGGCGTCACCGTCATCGCTGCCGCCGCCAGCCCCCCTGTCCCCACCGGGGTCAGCGCCGCCGGTCGCGGCCGAGGCCCCGGTACAAACCCAGGCGGTCGCCGGCGGTGCTGCGAAACCGGTGGCGGAACCGCTGATCCTTTGTCGCTTCACCAACTCCGAGGCGCGCAAGTTCGGCCTCTTCGCCCGGCTCCTCGAAAAACTGCGCCAGGGCGAGGCCATTCAAGAGAGCGATCTTCGTGAGGACCAGGTCCCCTCGTACTGCCCCCGCTGCGGGCTGATGTACCCCGAGCCCAGCCGTCCGGTCTGCCCCCGCTGCATCGACCGGCGTCGCCTCTTTTTGCGGGTGCTCTCCTTTGCTCCCCGCTACCAGCGGCCCATAGCTCTTATCCTCCTTTGCATGCTCGCGAGCTCCGCCCTGCGCCTTGCCAGTCCCTTCCTGGGCGGCCGCATCCTCTACGACGAGGTGCTCACCCCGGGCGGCCGCTACGAGGGGCAGGTCGGGCCGATCGTACTGGCAATCTTTGGCACCCAACTTCTAGCCCTGCTCATCAGCATTGCCCATGGTCGGATCAACTCGGTCATGACCGCTCAGGTCATCTTCGACCTGAAAACCCAGGTGTTCGCGGCCATGCAGCGGCTTTCGCTGCGCTTTTTCAGCTCTCGCCAGACCGGGAGTCTGATGACCCGGGTGAACCACGATGCCATGCAGCTGCAGTATTTCTTCCACGATGGGCTCCCCTTCTTCATCGTCAACGTGCTGATGTTCCTGGGTGTTTTCACCATTATGCTCCTGATGAACTGGCAGCTGGCCCTGCTCGTGCTGCTGCCGGCTCCCGCCATCATATGGGTGGTTCGCCGGGTGTTTCCGCGGCTTTGGGAGCTTTTCTCCCGCCGGTATCGAAAGACGAGCGCCCTCAACGCCCTGATGAACGATGCGCTCACCGGCGTCCGGGTCGTGAAGGCCTTCGGTAAGGAAGAGGCGGAGATTCGCCGCTTCGGGGTGCGCAATGCCGAGCTCTACCAGGTAGGGCTCGAAAGTGGCAATCTCGGCGCGACCATCTTCCCGGCCTTTTCGTTCATCATGAGCCTCGGTGGGCTGGTCGTGTGGGGCTTAGGGGGAGCGCAGGTGCTGCGAGGCGAGATCACGTTCGGCACCATGATGACCTTCGCCGGCTACCTGGGCATGCTGTATGGTCCGCTCGAGTTCATGGCCCACGTGGTCGACTGGTGGTCTTTCTCGATGAACTCCGCCCAGCGTATCTTCGAAATCTTGGACGCCGTACCGGAGGTCACCGACCAGCCGCAGGCAGTTCACCTGCCGCACCTCAGGGGAGATATCCGGCTCGAACACGTGACTTTCGGATACGAGCCTCACAAACCGGTTCTGCACAATATCGACCTGGACGTGCGCGCCGGCGAGATGCTGGGACTGGTGGGCCATTCCGGCGCCGGCAAGTCCACCATGACGAACCTAATCACCCGGCTTTACGACGTAGACGAGGGCACGGTCGCGATCGATGGCACGAACGTCCGGCAAATCGCCATTGCCGACCTTCGTTCCCAGATCGGCATGGTTCTGCAGGATCCCTTCCTCTTTTCGGGGTCGATTGCCGAGAACATCGCCTATGCCCGGGCGGAGGCCACGCCCCGGGAGATCCTGCGGGCGGCGCAGGCGGCCAACGCCCACGACTTCATCGTGATGCTGCCGGATGGCTACGACACCGTGATCGGGCACCGCGGGCGAGATCTGTCGGGCGGGGAAAAGCAGCGGATCGAGATCGCCCGGGCCATCCTGCGGGACCCCCGGATTTTGATCCTGGACGAAGCTACCTCGTCGATGGACACGGAGACCGAACAGAAGATCCAGCAGGCCCTGAAGCGGCTGGTCAAGGACCGGACGACCATCGCCATCGCCCACCGGCTTTCCACGCTGCGGGACGCCGACCGTCTCTTCGTCCTGGAGCAGGGTAAGAACGTGGAATCCGGCACCCATGAGGAACTGGTGGCGAAGAAAGGCACCTATTTCAAGCTGCTCAATATGCAGCGGGAGGCGTTGAAGATCCGGGGGGTGGATGAGGCCATGTTGGAGGAAGTCGAGAAAGGGGTGGCAGAGGAAGGGAAAAACGGGCTGGCCCAGTATATGGAGATCCACTACCTCGACCCGGCGCGAATTCGCTTCTTCCGAACTCCCGGCGGTTTCCTGGGACTTACCATCAACCCCGAGGCCGGCACCGCCGGCAAGGCTGGTACGGCCGGCGAGGCGGCTCGGGCCGGCATGACCGCGGATGCTGCTACGGGTGGTGATGCCGGTGGGGCCCGCGGTGCGGGTGACAGGGCGGGAGAAGAGTACTCGCCGGTGGCGGTCTACCGGGCCTTTCCCTTGACCCGGCCCGAGCAGTACATCTCAGTGCGGGATTCCGAGGGCAAAGAGATCGGCATGATCGAAAACCTCGGGGATCTGCCGGCCGAGATGCGCCGCCTGGTCGAGGAGGAGCTCGAGCGACGCTATTTTACCCCGCTCATAACCCGGGTGGTCTCGGTCAAAGAAGAGTTTGGTTACAGCTACTGGGAGGTGGAGACCGACCGGGGAGCACGGCGGTTCACCGTCCGTAACAGCCATGAGAATGTGCTGCCCGTGGGTGAACGCAGCGTGATGCTGGTGGATGTGGACGGCAACCGCTTCGCCATCCCCGATTACCGGCGCCTGGCGCCGGCGGCGTACCGCCAGATCGAGTCCATGCTGTAAGCGAAGACCGGGCCGGTGCGCCAACGAGCAGGTGCGGAAACGAGCCAGGGCAAAGAAAGGGGGGAGCAGGGGCGTGAGTTTACCAAGGCCCGTGATCCCGCTGCGGGGGCGACGTAAGCCGGCCCGGCGGGGCGGTCCCGTGGGGACGGGTCCCGGCCGGTACGAGGGCCGGGCGGAAACCGCCCGGACGACCACGACGGGTTTCCCGTTGCCCCCAACCTTTCCACCGGTGTTGGAGCAGCGCCTCGAGCAGCTCGCGGCCGAAGGTGAGGGCGAAATCCTCCTGAGTGCCCCCTTTGACCTCACGCCGGACGGGCGGTTTTGCTCGGGGTGGGTC
The DNA here is from genome assembly GCA_012839805.1 of Bacillota bacterium. Taxonomy (GTDB): domain Bacteria; phylum Bacillota; class Limnochordia; order Limnochordales; family DUMU01; genus DUMU01. The sequence continues at coordinate 50,438 of DUMU01000020.1, forward strand.
TTGGCCACCGGCCGCTTCCTCTGGGTGGTTCGGGAGGGGGAAGTGGTTCGTGAAGTCGATCTTGGCCGCGCCGCCAACTTCAAGGCGGCAACCCTCGTCGGAGCCGGGGAGTTCACCGCCGAGATCGACGGTGAACCGGTGCGGCTGGCCGCCTACACCGCCCGCCACCTGGCCTACTTCAGCCGGCTGGAGCAGTACCTGAATCAATTAGCCGGGGGGAGGCGTCCGGCCCGGATCGAGCCGCCCCCGGCCAGGGTCTGTTCCCGTTGCGGCCGGGTGTTGCCGGAGGGCGTTAGCCTCTGCCCGTTCTGCGTGGACAAATGGTCGGTCTTCCGGCGACTCCTCGGCGTGGCCCGGCCGCACGCCCGGCTCTTTGCTTTCGGCCTTCTCACCTTCTGGCTGGTAACGGGCCTGCGCCTGCTTTTGCCGCAGCTTTACCGGATCCTCATCGACGATGTACTGCGCGCCGGATCGGCCTCTTTCGGGCCGGGGGGAGCGGGGGCAGTCAGCACGGTTCCGGCCGCGGGCCCGGCGGTGACCGGCGCGACAACCGGAGCTGTGACCGGCGCGGCGATCTCGGCGGCAACCGGAGTAGCGGGTGCAGCAGGTGCGACCGTGACCGGTGCCGGTGGGCTCATCGGGCAACTCGTGCTCTACGTCGCCCTGATCGGCCTGCTCAATCTCTTGACTCAGCTCGCCAGCATCCTCTGGGGCCGGATTATGAACACCATGGGGGTTCGCCTCGCCCGGGACTTGCGGGAGTTGGTATACGCCAAGATACAGGCGCTCTCCCTCAACTATCTGAGCCAGCAGAAGACCGGCGACCTGATGAACCGCGTTACAGGCGACACCGGGACCATCCAGCAGTTCATCCAGAACCATGCCGGGATGATCGTCAGCAATACACTGCTTTTCCTGGGGGTCGTGGTCATTCTTTTCGCGGTCCACTGGCGGCTGGCCCTGCTTGTACTCTTGCCCACCCCCGTCGTCGTTTTCTGGTCGGCCCGGGTGCGACACACCATCCATCGTATGTACCACCGGCAGTGGCGGGCCTGGGACCGGACGAACTCGCTGCTTCAAAACATCCTGAGCGGGATCCGGGTGGTCAAAGCGTTCGGCCAGGAGGCGAAGGAAGTCCGGCGGTTCACCGAACGCAGCGCTGAAATGAGGGATATCACGGCGAACAACGAGAAGACGTGGAATACGCTTTTCCCCACCTTGGGCTTCATCATAGGCCTGGGCCAATTTATCATCCTGTACTATGGCGGCCATCTCGTGCTGCAGCGGGAGCTTCACCTGGGGGAGCTGGTGCAGTTCAGCTCGTATGCGGCCATGATCTACGGGCCGCTTCAGTTCGTGAGCTTCATCCCCCGCTGGTTTACCGAGGCCATGACGGCGGCGGAGCGGATTTTCCAGGTGATCGATCAGGAGCCGCAGGTGAAGGAGGCGGCGAAACCGGTTCACCGGAGGATCGAAGGACGGGTGGAGCTCCTCGGCGTCACTTTCGGCTATGAGGCACATCACCCCGTCCTGCGTGACATCACCTTCACGGTCGAACCGGGAGAGATGATCGGGATCGTCGGGCACTCGGGTGCCGGCAAGTCCACCCTGATCAACCTGATATGCCGGTTCTACGATCCGGATGAGGGCGAGATCCGCATCGACGGGGTGAACTTGAAGGATTTCGCGCAAGCATCCCTCCGGTCACAAATCGGTGTGGTACTGCAGGAGACATTCCTGTTTTCAGGTACGATTTTGGAAAACATCGCTTATGCGAAGCCGGACGCGACCCTCGAAGAGGTTATCCGGGCGGCCAAGATCGCCAACGCCCATGATTTCATCATCCGTTTTCCCAACGGTTATGACACCCGGGTGGGTGAACGGGGTCAGCTGCTCTCGGTTGGCGAGCGCCAGCGTATCGCCATTGCCCGGGCCGTGCTGCGCGATCCTCGCCTGCTCATCCTGGACGAGGCGACGGCGTCCGTGGACTCGGAGACGGAGATGCAGATCCAGCAGGCCCTGGCTCGCCTGGTCAAGAACCGGACCACTTTCGTCATAGCCCACCGCCTGTCGACCCTGCGGAACGCGAATCGGGTAGTAGTGCTGGAGAAAGGACGTCTCGCCGAGATGGGGACGCACGAAGAGCTCATCCAGAAGCGTGGCATCTACTACAATCTGGTCATGGCCCAGTTGCGTCTCTCCCGGATCAAGGGGTACTAGAGAGGAAGACCGGGACAAACGGCGTAGTTAATGGCAAAAAGCGGGACAACCCGGGAGCGGGCGTGGGGGGAAAGACGGTTGGGAACGAAAGAGCGCGGGGGAGGCCGGAGAGAACAGCCCGAATGGGCGGGAGCGGCCCGGTTGGGCGCGCTACTGCGGAGTTTGGAGCGGGGTGAGAGGCAGCCGGCCGCAGTTCGCAGCGAGATCAGGGCGCTTCACCGTGAGATGGGGGAAGCGCTGGCGGAGCACCTGGCCGCGTACTTGCGGGACGAGATATCCGTAAAGGAACTGGGAGTGGTGGCCTGGGTTGCCCAGCAGTTGCCGGCGGAAGAGGTCCGGCCGGCTTTTGCCCGCCTTGCCCGCGACCAGAAGTGTAGCCATATCGTGCGGGTGAAGGCCGCGCAGGTGGTGATGACGCTGGCCGGCCGGGGCGGGGAACGCCCCAGTTTCGAGGAGCAACTGGCCGAGTTCGGGCTGCTGTCGGAGGAGGTCGGCACGATTCTTTACTCGCTGGCCCAGGAGAGCGTCCTGGGGCTGGTCGAGGAGATCGGTCACCCGGTCCTGGTCGAACAGGCCATCGAGGCCGCTCTGACCATCCAAGAGGCGGTGGGCGACGACCTTTTCAACATCATCCCGCGGATAGCGGCCGCCCGGGCGCCGGCGGCAGCCAACGTGCTGGCGGCGCTGGCGGTGGGAGGCGAAACGGTCGAAGTCCGGGCGCAGGCCCGGCGGGCTTTGATCCGGCTGGCTCGGGAGGGGATCGAGCCGGACAGTCCTGCGCTCCAGGAACTTGCTACGCCCCGGTATGCCGGAACGTTTCGGGTGTCCGGGCCGCCGGGTAGCCAGGCGGAGAGCTGGCATGTGGTCTGGCAGTTCAGCAGCGGGCTGATGCAGAGTGCGGGTTTTTTGCTGCGCCGGCGAACACCGCGCCGCTCGGCCCGGCCGCAGCCTCCCCAATTGGTGGACGGTTACGTATCACGCCTCTTCCCACCCCCGGTGATGGCCCAACTCATCTTTCTGCCGTACTTCCCGGACGAAGTGGTGCGAGTGGAAAAGCTGGAGTTTACCGAGGTACAAACCACGCTGGCCAAAGCCTGGCAAGAAAGAAAGGCTCGGCCCGGGGGGCTTCCCGAGTCTCTTCACATGTTCCGGGGCTTCCTCGATAACTGGCTCTTTGGCGGCGAGCTCGTGGGTGCTACCCGCAACGAAACCGCCATCGATCTCTTGGCCCATCGCGATCCCCGTCCGCTGCTCGAAGGTATGGCCGCCGAGGTGGGCCGGCTGGTGGAGGACTCCTTGCAGCGGATCGGTTGGAAATCGGAAGAGATTTGCGGCGCTCTTGCTCTTTGGGCTGCTTACGTGTACATGGCCAAACCCCGCCTGCGCCAGGCCCCGCCTTGGGCGGCCACGGTGGTGTATGCTTCGCGAACGCTGCGGGGTGAATCGCTCAAACAAAGTGAGGTGGCCGCCGCCTTCCGCGTGACGCCGGCCACCATCACCCGTAACTTCGAGGACCTCGTGCGCCGGCTCAATCTCCGGGGGGAGCGGGGGCTTGTTCCGATCCGCCTTCCCGGCTGGCGAGATTCTTCGTGAAAAGACTGAGGATCTCCATAGGCAAGGGGAAGAGGATGGTGGAGTTTCGCTCGGCGGCGATCTCGGTCAGGGTTTGCAGATAGCGCAGCTGGATGGCGGCCGGCTCGGTGGCGATTACCCGGGCGGCGGCAGCCAGTTTCTCCGAAGCCTGGAACTCGCCTTCGGCAGTTATTACCTTCGCCCTTCGCTCGCGCTCTGCCTCGGCCTGCTTGGCCATGGCCCGCTTCATAGTCTCGGGCAGTTCGACCGCTTTGATCTCGACCGCGGTGACCTTGATACCCCACGGGTCGGTAGCCTCATCCAGGAGTTGCCGGAGCGTGGCATTGAGTTCAGCCCGTTTGGCCAGCATGTCGTCGAGGTCATGCTGGCCCAGGACCGATCGCAGGACGGTTTGCCCGAGGAGTGTCGTGCTGTTGACGTAGTCGGCGACCTTGACGACGGCGAGCACGGGGTCAGAGACATGGAAGTAGACGACGGCATCCACCAGCACGGGGACGTTGTCGCGGGTGATCACTTCCTGCTGGGGGACGTCGATGGTAAAGGTACGCAGGTCGATCTTGCGGACCTGGTCAATCCCGAAAGGGAAGATGACGTTGAGCCCGGGCCCCAGCACGCCCGCCTGCCGCCCGAACCGGAAGAGCACTCCTCGCTGGTATTCGGTGATGATCCTCACCATGCTGGGAAGGAAGGCGATGGGCAGAACCAGGAACGGGATGAACCAAAAGGTGCGGGTCAGGGGCCAGCCCAGAACCCCCCAGATCACGCCGGTGGCGAGGAGGAAAACCAGCACGGCCCGGGCGCGGGTGATGATCGCGAGGGTGGCCCAGATCGCCCACCAGGCGATCACGATCCAGAAGAGGATGCGCATGAGGATTACGAAGGGTGCGACGGGGACGAACGTATCCGGCATGCTCCTAAAAGCCCCCTTCGGAAAGCTTTCCCGCTTTCCTCAAGTATTCTCCTTGATGTTATTTCAGCATGCTGGCAAGGGCAACCGGCAGACCGTTCAGCCAGCCGGCATCCTGCTGCCCAGGATCGCCCCGTCCTCTCGGCAAAGCTGATATCGTCGTGGTAGAATCGTCGGGACGAGATCCCCCTGGGACAGAGCATGGAAACCGGGTATGGAAATGGAGTATGGATTAGGGGGTTTGCCGTTGGCCGTGGGAGCCAGTCCGGGAGCTGACAAGATCAAGCAGGTAATGGGAGACCTGCGGCACGTCGCATCTGTCCTGGCCTGCAGTTTCCCCGGGGAGACACCGGCTGCTCGTAACGCCAGGGTGGCGTTGGCCGAACTGCTCACTACGGACCTGGACCTGCTGGCCAGGGCGTTAGAGGACCTGATGGCAGGAGCAGGTGGAGACGACGAGCACTCTCCTCGGGCCGCCACCGGTGACGGCCGTTCACCCGTGGGGGCGCCGGCCGCCGCGGCCACCGGTTGCGGCTCCCGCCCGGCCGAGACCCGGGCGCTATTCGGGTATCGGGTCGAGATCACGACCTCCCGCAGTTCGCGCCGCACCTCGACCGGGCGTTTCACCGGCCCGGGGACCATCACCCTCGAGCTAGCCTCCGGCCTGTCGGCCGCGGAGCGGGAGCGCCACATCGACCGCCTGGTCCGGCGCCTGGTTGCCTCCCGCCGCCTTCCTGCCTTGCGCGAGCGTATCTACCGGATCGCTCGTGAACGCTTTGCCGAGTTCGGTCTTCGCATCGGGCAGATTCGTTTCCGCGAGCAGAACCGGCGCTGGGGCTCTTGTTCGAGCCGGGGCAACATCAACCTCTCCTACCGCCTGCTGGATGCTCCCGACGAACTGGTCGAGTACGTCTGCATCCACGAACTGGCCCATCTCATCGAGTTCAATCATTCACCCCGCTTCTGGGCGCTGGTGGAACGGGCCGACCCCGATTACCGCATCCATCGCGAGCAGCTGCGCCAGCTGGAGCAGGGCCGGCAGCTTCCGGCGGCCGGTAACCGGTGACCGCACGAGCCGGTGCGCAGTCCGGCGGGCGTGGCGGAGGCGTCAGGTAGGGAAACACCCGCCGCCGATGAACTCCCGCAGGATCGAGGTGGCCGGCACGTCCCGATCCCCGCAGGGAAGGAAGTAGCCAAGGAAACGGAGCAGGCGGCGGGCTTCCGAGTGTTCGGGGACGTCGCTGGGTACCTGGGCGAGCAGTGGTTCGGCCAGGGGTTTCAGTATCGCCGGTTCGTATACCAGGGCGCTGTTGAACATGATGTCGGCCGCCTCCTGGAACGGGAAGATGTTGCGCCTCTCGCCCCGCCGCACGATCGGCCAGGCGCGCAGCGTATCCACCGCCGAACGGCCACGAAACTGATTATCCCGCACTATACGCCGGAGGATCCGCACGTCGGTAGTAGAAACACGGTTAAGGTCGTCGAGATTGAGTTGAGTGAGTGCGCTCACGTATATTTTGAACTTTCGTCCTGCCGGAATGGAGGCCGTCAGCGCGTCGTTGAGCCCGTGTATACCCTCTACCACCACGAGATGCCGCGGGGAAAGCTTTACTCGCTCACCCTTGAAAACCCGCTTGCCGGTGAGGAAATCGAAGGTGGGAAGTTCCACCTCTTCACCCTGGATGAGTTTGGTCAAGTGGTCGTTGAAGAGTTCACGGTCGACCGCGTCGGGGGAGTCGAAGTCGAGCCGTCCTTCCTCGTCCCGGGGGGTTTTCTCCCGCTCGACGAAGTAGTTGTCCATAGAGATGGGGACGGGGAGAATGCCGTTCACCCGCAGTTGGATGCCGAGCCGGTGGGCGAAGGTGGTCTTACCGGAGGCGGAAGGCCCCGCGATCAACACGATCCGGATGCGGTCGATGTTGGCGGCGATGAGGTCGGCGATCTGAGCGATCTTTTTCTCGTGAAAAGCTTCGGCGACCCGGATGAGATCGCCGATCCGGCCCGACTGGATAGTGTCGTTCAAGTCGGCTACGGTGCGCACGCCGAGAATTCGTCCCCAGCGTTCCGCCTCGTAGAAGATGTTGGCGAGCTTTCCCTGTTCAACGTAGGGCGGAATGGTCGTCGGATCGTCGGGGCGGGGCAGCTCCAGGATAAATCCAGGCAGGTAAAAACGAAGCTTGAAAAGGTTGAGGAGACCCGTGCGGGGAGCCAGTACTCCGTAAGCGTAATCGATGAACGGGCCGCAAGTGTGTATCTGAACGGTAGCCGTGGGGACGTAACGCTCCAGGAGATAAGCGGTATCCGCCCGGCCGCTATCACGAAGCCGGGCGGCCGCCTCCGTTTTGCGATAGCGGTGGCGCACGATGGGCAGGTCGGCGGCGACGATCTCGCGCATGCGGGCCTCGATCCGGGCTACGTCCTCCGCCTTAAGCGGACGGTGGAAGTGGATTTCGCCGTAGAGGGCGTTGCCCAGAGAATGTTCGACCCGTACGACGCAGCCGGGCATCACCTCCCGGGCGGCCCGGGCCAGGACCAGGATCAAGGTGCGCGTGTAGACCCGCAGGCCGTCTTCGCTGGTGAGGTCGACCAGTTCGACCCGGTCACCATCGGCCAGGCGCGTGTGCAGGCTCTTCATGGCGTTATTTACCTTGGCCGCCAGAACGGGAGAGCGCCGGGGAACGGGATCGTGAGCAAGGAGCCGGTCGAGTTGTTCCAGAATGGTAGCACCGGCGGGGAGCTCCACCGGGACCGTCTCCTCTCCGAGCGGGTGTACCAGCAGCACACGGATGACATCAGGCATTGGGCTGTCCTGCCTCCTTCCATGCGGCCGCGGCCGAGAGTAGCGTATGCCAGGCGTAAGCCACCACCGTCGCCCTCCCGGGCTCGAGCGGGTGGGGCTTCGCCTCATCGATCTCCAGCGGCACGATGCGAAAACCCCGGACTCCGGTCCGATCCAGATCCACCTCGAGGATCATGCTCTGGCGGGTAGCCCACCAGGGTTGGTCCATGATGAAATTGCCCAGGCTGTAAGCGACGAGACCCCGCCTTTCGGGCGTTGTAACGATCTCCACTCCTTGCACGGTATGCGGGTGTGCTCCCAACACCAGGTCGGCCCCGGCAGCGATGGTACGGCGGGCGAGCTCCTTCTGAACGCGGGTTGGACGATCCTCATACTCCCGGCCCCAGTGGTAGTATACGATCACCACCTCGGCCTGCCGGCGGGCCGCCCGGATGTCTTCTTCGATGGACGCGAAATCGTGGGGTCGCAAAGGTGCTACTCCCGGCCGGTAGGGCGTGGCGGCGAAGCTCCAGCGGGTTTCACGGGACCAATAGACGTCGGCCAGTTCACTATAGCCCAGGAAAGCTACCCGGAGATAAGGCCGGGGATTAAGCATGAGCGACGCGATCCAGCGCGGGCACACGGTGAGCACCAGTGGCCGGCGGGCTTCGGCCAGGTCGCGGCCGCCGCCGAAGTGGCCGACGGCGGCCTGATCGAGTACGGATAGGTTTTCCAGAAAGGCCTCCTCGCCGTAGTCGAGGGTATGGTTGTTGGCAAGGCTTACCGCGTCAAATCCAGCCTTCAGGAGCAGTTTCACGGCCCCGGGGTCGGCCTGGAACCAGATGCCCTTGCCGGGGACTCGCTCTCCGCTTGTTCCAAAAGGCGATTCCAGGTTACCTACCGTCAGGTCGTAGCCGGCAAGACGTTCGGCCAGGTCGGAGAGGGGGTAAAAAACTCCGTGAAACTTCATGGCCCGGGCCACCCCCCGGTCGAGCATGATGTCGCCCACGGCGGCCAGGCGAATCTCCGGTTGGTCCGGGTCAAGTCCGAGCCAGCTGGCCCGGCCCGCGGGGGTCGTGAGCCATCGGGCAAAGCTTTGGAGAGAAGGCGGCAGGCCGCGGGCGCGATCAAAGATCAAGCGAACCGGGTGACCGAGACGGTAAGAGCCATCGAGACAGGTGGCGGCACCGGGGAAGACGCCCGCCACGGTCCAGGCTTGCCGGTCGGGACGCCGGTCGGCCAGTGTACCCAGGGATAGCCCCGGCAAAGGAGAACGTCCCGTCTCCTGAATCGCCTTGACCACTTGCCGGGCCAGATCCAGGTTGATCTCGGCCATGGGAGTCGGGAAGTCCGAAAAGAGCAAGATGGGTTCGACCAGGAGCTCCTTACTGGCCAGACCAACGGGCAAACGGGGCGCCTGGCCGGGGGCAGCGGGAACTAGGTCGGAACCAACCGCAAGGTAAGCTGCGGCCGTGCCTTGACCGAGCCGGCGCAGGGCTTCTTCTTCACCCGCCACCACCAGGCGGACGGCTGTACCAGCTTCTACGGCCGTGCTGGCTTTGCCCGCCTGGCTTTGCCATGTGCGTAATGCCCTGGTCGCGGCTGCCCGGCCAGCCGGACACACGAGGAGGAAAGGAGTGCGGCCCGGGCCGGGTTCGTGTACCCGAGCGCAGAACGCGGCCAAAGCGGTACCGGCGACTATGACCAGACTGAGCAAGACGACGGTACCCGGCGACCGATGGCCACCGTTCCTTTGTCCTTTTGTCAACCTCGCCCCTCCTCGCTTTCCCATTGTACCATTTGATCGTCCGCCCGCCGGAAACCACCGGACCTGCCGCGGCAGGGGGATGCCCGCTACCGGGCGACCAGCGCCCACGGGTCGCGGCGGAGCAGCCGGACGGTGTAGTCCAGCATGGGCCCGTCTTCCACCACCAGTACGCGGGCCGCACCGATTTGGCCTCGCCGGAGCCATCCCTCTTGCTCCAGGATGTGCTCCATAGCGGTGAAGCGCCGGGGCGTGCCCCATTGGTGCAGCAGATACTCACGTTCGAAGGTGTGCCCGTGCCAGTCGGTGATGCGGCAGCGGGTGGGACGGGGTTGCAGGTGGTAAGGCACCTCCGCCAGTTCCTCCGCGGCATGGAAAGTGGTGTTGCAGTCCAGTGTGACCCCCAGGAAGACCAGCTTGCCCCCGAGGCGGGCCAGCTTGACCCAGGGTGAACCTTCTCCGCAGGGCGTCCAGCATTCCTCGTGCCCGGCCGTGAGCGACCGTGCCTGCGCCCCCAGAGCGACCACCGAGTGGGTGGGGTGAACACTGCGCACGGCTCCGGGCCAGTTTCGCATGGTCTCGGGGATCCGGCCGGTCCAGGCCGGGGAAGAGCGGACGTCGAAGCAGGGCGGGCAGTCGGGACCGTCGCTCGGTTTCCCGGTCAGGGTCGGCGCCAGGACGGTTCCGCCTGTACCAACCGCCTCCAGCAGGGCTTCGATGACCGAGGCCGCGCCCCCCTCGACATACCCGAAACTGCTGAGCGACGAGTGAACCAGCACCTGATCCCCTTTTTCGATTCCCAGCTCGCGCAACCCCTTCACGATCTCCGACCGGGTAACCACCGGCCGGTTGCCGGTTTCCCGGCCCAAAGTTTCGGCCTGGTTTGCGGGCATAATCCTCCCTACGCTCCTTCCGGCGATCGCAAGTCACCGCGTCCCACCATACCATGCCGGTGCCCCGGGGGACATACCCTTTTTCGACACCGTCCCGTCCTGACCCGGCCCGGGCCGTGCCCGGTCGCAGTTCCTTCCCGGGACTCGAACCCCGGGGAGATATAGCGAGATATTCCACCACGTACCGAGTCCGGGCAGGACGCTACCCCGGCGCGCCGAAAGAGAAGCGAGAGCCGGCCCCGGGTGAAAGGCGAAGCCGGACCGGGGGAGGCAGTTCGCGACCGGGGTACACCCGGTACATTGGCGGGGCAGACGGGCCCGGGGGACGAAGAAGTGCTTCAGCCGTTTACGACCAAAGACAAGGAAGCTAACGAAAGGAACGGCTGCCCGGAACAAAGCTCGGCCGGAGGTCCGCCGGTAGCCCCGGCGGCGGGCTCGACCGGAAACCGGGTCGAACGGCGACGCCGCGCTCGCTGGCGACCGCGGCACCGGCGCTTCGAGCCGCGCCGGGCGTGGTGGCGGCGAGAGCCCGGCCGGCACGAGTGGCGGGATAGGGAACCCGGCGAGGCCGGGCCTCCGCCTCGATCGACCGCGGCCGACCGTTCGAGGGGCGGCTTGAGAGGATGGAGGCGACGCATTCGGCTCCTGACCACCATTCTTCTACTCCTTACCACCGGCACGGCTCTGGGTCTGGCTTATGGGTCGTATCGACAGTATCCATTGCGAGCGGTGGTGCCGCCTCCCGCCTCCCTTCAACAAAACGCCGTGTGGCTGGGGCACCGGTGGTTTAGCGGGATGTTCACCGAGGCTGAACTGGCCGAGCTGGTCGAGCGGGCAGAGCGTAATCATTTCGCCTACCTGTTCGTTCACTCCGGTCCCCTTGACCAATCCGGCCGGGTGGTGGACATCCAGGGGCCGGGGACGGTACGGCTGCGGGCGGCCTTCACGGTGGCCGGCCTGCCCGTCAGGATCTTGGCCTGGCTGGGGGGGAAGAACGCCGAATTCGGTCCGGGGTTAGACCTCAATAACCCTTCTACCCGGCACGCGATCGTTGAGACCATTGCAGCTATACTGGCTCAAAACCCGATGGATGGAGTTCACCTGGACATCGAGCCCATCCGGAGCGGTGACCGGGAATTCCTGCTGCTGCTCGAGGAAGTCCGGAAAGGTGCCCTGTCGTCCGGGCAGATGCTCTCCGTCGCCACTTACCAATTGCGGCCCGCCTGGATTCCGGCTTTTGTCCTGCCGGCCATGTACACGCCGGAGTATATGGGCGAAGTGGCCCGGCGGGTGGACCAAATTGCGGTGATGACCTACGACACGGCGATGCCTTTGCCCGGGCTCTACCAACGGTGGGTGGAGGGGCAGGTGCGCCGGATCGTTCCGGTCGTCAAGCAGGCCGTCGCCGGTAAGAGCCGGCCAGGCGAATCACCGGATTCGATCCCGGCTCTGCCGGAAACCTTTAGTCTTCTTTTCGGGGTACCGAGCTACGAAGAGCGACGGTTCGGCCACTGGCCGTCGGCGGAGAACGTAGCGGCAGGGAGCCAGGCGCTGGTGGCGGCCTTCGCCGATCTCGGGCGCGAGGGTCCCGGCAATCATGACGACCGGACCACAGTTGACTTGGGTTACGCGCTGTATGCAGAGTGGACCACGGATGCGACGGAGTGGGCCGCCCTGGAGCATCTTTGGCGGTGACCCTGGCCCGGGCAGGCGATATCGGTGGCCGGGGATCGGCGGCCGGGCGGGAAGGAATCGGGTCGGATAAAAGCGAAGGAGACCGCAATTCCAGGAAATCCGGGTGAGCAAGATGGCGTTGAGAGGTATGGTTACCAAGAGAAAAACGCGGGTAGGAATCATCGGCGTGGGCGGCATTGCCCGGGGGGCGCACATCCCCGGGTACCAGAAACTTCCCGATGTTGAACTGGTTGCGTTCTGTGACATCATTCCGGAACGGGCGAAGCAGGGAGTCGAGGAGTTCGGCGCCCCGGGAGCCAAAGCGTACGAGGATTACCGGGAACTTTTGGCCCGGGATGACATCGATGCGGTTAGCGTCTGTACCCCCAATGCGCTTCATGCCGAGATCACCATTGCGGCGCTGGACGCCGGTAAACACGTCATCTGTGAAAAGCCGATGGCAATCCGACCGGAGGAAGCCTGGGCGATGGTGGAGGCGGCCAAACGCAACGACCGTATCCTTACCATCGGCTATCAGAGCCGGTTCGGGGACGACGCGCAGTTGCTCAAGAGCATGATCGAGGACGGAGTACTGGGAGAGGTGTATTACGCGCGGGCGCTGGCTCTGCGCCGCCGGGGCGTGCCTACCTGGGGCGTGTTCCTCGACAAGGATAAGCAGGGCGGGGGTCCGCTCATCGACATCGGTACCCACGCTCTCGACCTCACGCTCTGGCTGATGGGCCCGGGCATCGGTCGACCCGTATGGGCTCTGGGCGCGACCTTCCGAAAGCTCGCGGATCGTCCGGGGTACAACCTGTGGGGGCCCTGGGATCCGGCCAAATTCCAGGTCGAAGACTCGGGTTTCGGTTTGATTACGTTCGAAAGCGGGGCGGTCGTCTCGGTCGAGACCAGCTGGGCGCTGAATATTCGCGAGAGCCCATTTGGAACCATCATCGCCGGGACGCGTGCGGGGGCCGAACTGGTCGACGGTCAACTACGGGTGAATACCGACGAGCGGGGACGGCTGGTGGATCAGACGTTCAACCCGGGCCGTAGCGACTCCCTGCACCATCGTGAGATCGCCCACTTCATCGAGTGCGTTCGTGAGGGCAAGGAGCCGCTGGTAAAGCCTGAGGAGGCGGCGGTAGTCGTTCAGATCCTGGACGCGATCTATCGTTCGGCGGAAGCTCGCCGTCCGGTCGAAGTGTGGGGCAAGACCCCGGCCCAAGCGTAGTTCAAAGCAGCAGCCCGAGCAGTTCTCCGGGGGTGCGCAGCCAGGCATCGGGATCTAAGCCGTTGACCGAACGAGCTCCCCAGCCGGCCAGGGCGAAGCGCACCCCGGCCGCCCGGGCGGCCTCTTGATCGAAGAGGGTATCTCCGACATACCAGGCGGCGCTCGCCGGTACGCCGAGGCGGGCCAGCGCGAGCAGGAGTGCCTCGGGCGCCGGCTTGGGTCGTTTTACGTCCTCGGAGGAAATGTGGACGTCCAGTCGAGCGATCTCCGGGTGCGAGGCCAGCTCGAACTCGAGTTCTGCCCGGTTCTTGGAGGTTACCACACCCAGGAGCAGTCCCCGGCGTCTCAACTCTTCTAGCAGTTCCCGGACCCCGGGGAAGAACTGCGCCTTCCTCGCCTCCTCCCGGTAGTACTCCTCCCATCGGAGCAAAAGCCGCGTGAACTCGTCCTCCGGCAAGCGGGCAAATCCGAGTTCTCGCAGCGTGTCGGCACTCGTATAACCGAAGAACGGCACGAGCTCCTCGTACGAGTACTCCCGCCCGTGCTCTTCACGGAGCAAGCGCTGTAGTGAACGCATAGCGGTCTCTTCCGAGTCGAGCAACGTCCCATCGATGTCAAAGAGGATCGCCCGTGTCTGCAACCGCTTTCCTCCTAGCGAGCTGGATGGATGCCGGGATGGCGGTAAACGCTAAAATGATAATGAAAACGCAAAGGTGGCGTGGTGAACCGCCGCCTGCCGGCGGCATCGTACCCCGGAGAGGCGCGGTCTGGCAAGCGGAATAAGCGGGTAGACATGGGGTGAAGGGCAATGTTCGTTCTCTATGACAGAGAAAGACAGCGCCTGCCCATCCGGGTCTGGCTCGAACGGCCGGACGAGATCGAGCCGGAATGCTTGGAGCAGGCGATCCACCTCGCCAACCTTCCCTTTGCGGTAGAAAGCATAGCACTTATGCCGGACGTTCACACGGGGTTTGGCATGCCCATAGGCGGGATTCTGGCTGCCGACGACGTGCTCGTTCCTTCCGCCGTGGGTATGGACATTGGTTGCGGCATGGAGTTCGTCGGGAGTAACCTCCCGGTGGAGGCTCTGCGCCGTGCTCACGCCGGAAGCGACGGTGGCGACCGGCGGGGTGGCGGTGGCCATTCGGCCATCCAGGAGATAGTCCACCGCATCATGCGCGCCGTGCCGCTCGGTTTCGAACACCACAAGCAGAAGCAGCCCTGCCGCGTTCTGGATGAACTCCCGCTTTCCCCGGAAGCTCTCCGCTTTGCCAGCGTAGACCGCCACGGGCTCGCGAGCCTCGCTCCCGAGCTCGAGGAGGCCTACCGGCAGGTGGGGACGCTTGGAGGCGGCAACCACTTTATTGAACTGCAAGAAGACGAGCAGGGACGGCTGGCGATCATGGTTCACAGCGGCTCACGCAACCTGGGCTACAAGATCTGCAACTACTTCGACCGCGTCGCCCAGGCCCTAAACCAGCAGTGGAAGAGCCCCGTTCCAAAAGAGTGGAAGCTCGCGTATCTGCCGCTCTCCGAAGAGGCGGGTCAGGCCTACCGAGAATGGATGGAACTTGCTTTGCGTTTTGCTCGCGAAAACCGGGAACGGATCGTGGCCGCGGTCAAGACCTGCGTCGAGGAGGTGGTCGCGAGCTCGCCCGAGCTGCAGGGATTCCCCCTCGTCTGGACGGAGGAAGCGAGCGCCCACCACAACTACGCGGCGCTGGAAGAGCACGGGGGGCGGCGGGTGTGGGTTCACCGCAAGGGAGCGATCCTGGCGGATCCGGGGAGAGTGGGTATCATCCCCGGTTCCATGGGGACTGCGAGTTACCTCGTCGAGGGCTTGGGCTCACCCCTATCTTTCCGGTCCGCCTCCCACGGAGCGGGGCGCCGGATGTCCCGGAACCAGGCCAAGGAGCGGTTGACGAGGGATGCCCTCGACCGGGCCCTCGGCGACGTCGTCCTGGGAACAACGGCGAAGGGGAAGGACATCCTCGAAGAAGCACCGCAAGCCTACAAGGATATCGATTATGTCATCAGCCAGGAAGAGGACCTGGTCCGCCCGGTCAAAAAGCTGCGCACGGTAGCCGTGGTCAAGGGGTGAGGGAGGCCACGGCCGTTAGGGAAGGCGCGGCCAGTCGAGCTCGACGCCCATATTGCGCAGTAAGTCCTGGAAGGTTTGGAGCTGGCGGGCATCGTTTCGTACCTGGCGGGGCGTAAGGCCGTGCTCCAGGCAGTGGGCCGCCAGATACCCCGCCGCTTCACCGATGTTCCACTCCACCGGGTGCAGGCGGAAACACCCGTTGGTGATGTGAGTCACCCCCAGGTTCTTGGCGGCCGGCAGCAGGTTTTCAACTCGCACCGGGATTAACGCCCCCAGGGGGATCTGGAAGGGGAGCGCCCCGATGTCTATGTAGTTGAAACCACCGGTCGAAGGGTGCAGGTCGATGCGGTAATAACCGATACCCACCGAGTCGGCGAACTTCTCGGCCCCTTTGTCACCCCGCACATCGGAAGCAACATGCTGTTCAAGAACGGTGAACTCTGCCTTGATGCGCCGCGATTCCCGAATGTACGGGTACTTGGCGAGGCCGTCTTCGGTTCCAACCACATCTTTGCGCAGGCGCAGTCCCGGGTAGCCGGTGCCGCCATCCGGGCGGGGGGCTTCGGTCTGCAGCCAGTAGATCAGGGAAAGGCTGAGTTGCCTGGCCGCCTCCAGGTGCTGTTCGGCCTCGGCGGCCGGTACTTCGATTATCGGCCCCAGCCAATAGTCGTTTTGTGGCCAGTTAACCAGAGTGATGTCGCTTTTCACAAAACCGGGGGCAAAGTTGTTCTTGTCGAGGATACGGCGATAGTACCAGAGGCTCATCACGTTCAGCTTCTGCGCTTCTTCGATGAAGAGGGCGCTGCGCCGGGGCTCGAGGGTAATGGGGTGGGGCGTCACCCAGGACAGCTGTTTATCCGGCCAGAAGGGCGCCTGGTAGTTCCGCCAGAAGTCGTAGTCGCGCGGGCGCTCGATGCTATGGTCTTCGCCGGGAACGTAGTCCAGGGCGAAGCAGAAAGTGATCGCCTGCATGTTGAGGGGCTGCGGCGGGCCGGATACGGCATGGGGTTCACCGGTCTCTCGCTGTGATTCTGCTCCGGTTACGTACTCCACTCCGGCGAGAGGCAAGAGGTCGCCCAGCTCAGTGGCATCCAGGAAGTACGGCGCCTCCAGCGTCAGTTCGTTCCCGGTTTCGAGACTGCGCACCCCAAGCGACTTGATCCGGTCGCCGGCCGTTTCCGCGGCCACTACCTTGTGCCGCAGTAAAATGGTCACCTGCCCGCTGACCACGTAGGGGGCCAGCATCTCCTGGAGAACGGCCAGCGCCACCCGGGGATCGTGGCACAGGCGGCTCACCCCGCCGTTGCCCGGGTTGAGGTGGACTTTGGCCCGGGCTTGCGGCGTCAGGGGGAAGTGCCGCCGGTAATAGTCCCGCACGCCGTTGCGGAACGACCGGTAAAGCTGGGTGCAGCCGAAAGACTCGATCCATGGGTTTTCGTCGGGCGGAACGGCCTGGGCGGTGAGCTGCCCGCCGATCCAATCGGTCTCCTCGGTCATGACCACGGTCCTGCCCAGGCGGGCGGCGGCCAGAGCCGCGGCGCAGCCGCCCACACCGCCGCCGGCAACCACGACATCGACGCGATAACCCGGCATTTCGGGGTTCACTCCTACCTTGGACGGGGTATGGCTTCTCTAGGCGTCAGTACGACGGCCAAAGAATCTTCTCCTGCTCAAGGCTCCTTGACGCCGCCGCGCGCCGTAGGGCCCTGCCAGGCCGGTCCTCTGCAGGGAAGCTGCCGGCGAGCGCCGGGAGGCAGGAGTTAGGACGCAAGGTGCGGAAGGTTAGGTGGGCCGGGCCGGTGATGACGCCCGGCCATGGCACACACGAGCTTTTCGCCGGAGGGACGCTGCCTGGATGTTCTGGTTTTCCGATGACCTGGAGCGGGAGGAGCTGGAATCGCTGGCACGCGCAGCCGGTTATGCGGGTCTGGACATCCTCACGCTTGCCCTCACCCCGGGTGAACTGCAAGTTAAGGTGCTTTCTCCGTTGACTCTTCCGCTCGGGGAAGGGAGCGAGCCTTACCATACCATCCTGCTGGTCTACGGTTTTCCGGGCCGGGCCGGATCGGAGGGCGGGTGGTCTGCTCCTGCCCTACCGGGTCTACCACCCTCAGCGGCCCACCTCTTCGACCTGCTGGCCGGCAACCTTTCCTCCCAAGGAAGCCTCTTCGTCGCCGGCCCACCTTCGCATCTGCCCCACTTCGGCCTGGAGCTCGAGAAGCGAGGATTTACTTTCAAGTACTGGTATGCCGTGGAATGGCAGATGGAGACCTCCCCGGCGGTCGGGGGGCTTCCCACCGTTCACCTGGGAGTCCTGCATTATGTGCGCCGCCTTGCTCGCGTCACCATTGCCAAGGTGAGGATACCGCACCAGTATTGCCGCTTCTGTGGTGAACCGCTTGCCGACTGGGGCGGCAAGAAAGCAAGCCGCAATCCTGCCGGCCGGGTGATTTCCGATGTCTGGCTGCAGCTCGACGCCTGGCAGGATCGCCATGATTGGCGGCGGGAGGTCCTGCGGCGTCTCCTCTCCCTCGCCGCTCCTGCTTCGTCGTCCTGCCCGCCCCGGGCGCTGCTCGCCCGGCTGATCATGCCGGTTTCGGCCGCCGCGGCGCCTGCCTCTCGGAACGGCGGCTTGCCAGAGCGACCCGGCACGGGTGAGGTACCTCGGGATACGATCCTGCTCGGCGACATTCTGGAGGTGATCCGGCAGCTACCGGCAGAGAGCGTGGACCTGGCTTTTGCCGACCCGCCCTACAACCTGGACAAACGGTACAACCAGTACGAGGACGACCGGCACGACGAGGAGTACCTGGCCTGGTGCAATCAGTGGCTGCAAGAGTACGTGCGCCTCCTCAAGCCGGGGGGTTCGCTTTTCGTGTTGAACCTCCCGAAGTGGGCAGTTCACCACGCGGTCTTTCTTGACGGTCTGCCCGAAATGCGACGGCTGAACTGGATTGCCTGGGATGCTCTCTCGGAACCGCGGGGGCGGGTGATGCCGGCCCATTATGCGCTGCTCTTTTATAGCAAAGGGCCGCTGCCACGGCATTTTCATCCCGGGCGGGCCCAGGTGCTGCCGCGTGGATACTGTTTTCGCGGCAAAT
Source organism: Bacillota bacterium (assembly GCA_012839805.1). Lineage (GTDB taxonomy): Bacteria > Bacillota > Limnochordia > Limnochordales > DUMU01 > DUMU01. The sequence goes on from DUMU01000020.1 coordinate 68,705, forward strand.
GCGTCAAGGAACGGGCGGGGAAAGTGCCGGCAGCAGAATTGAACGACATCTGGTCCGATGTGCACCGGATCAAACACCGGCGGGACCGGGACGAGCATCCCTGCCAGCTGCCCCTGCGATTGATGGAAAGAATCATAAGTATCGCGTCGGACGAAGGTGATCTGGTCTTTGACGGTTTCATGGGCACGGGGTCGACCGCCCTGGCCGCCCGGCGCCTCGGTCGCCACTACCTGGGGATCGAGATCGATCCGGCTTACATCGCGATCGCGCGGGCAAAGCTGGAGCAGGAAGCCCTTCAGCTGGGGTTGTTTCGAGGCGATACCTTATGCCAGGCTTGCCAGTAGAGCTTTTCGGTTTCGGTGGCCATCCGTTCCGCCGAAAAGAGAGAACGGGCTCTCCGGGCGCCTTCGGCCCCCAGGCGGCGGGCGAAGGTAGGGTCCTGAGCCAGCCGGAGCAGGGCCCGGGCCAGGGCGTCCACATCGCCCGGCGGCACGAGCAGCCCTGTCTCGCCGTCAACCACTACTTCGTCGAGCCCGGGGATCCGGCTGGCCACCACGGGCAGGCCACGGGCCATCGCTTCTATGACTACAAGCGGCAAGGCTTCGGAGAGGGAGGGTAGCGCCAGGACGTCCAGACGATCCCACAGCGCGGCCATATCCGGGACCGAACCCAGGAATTCGACCCTCCAGGCCGGGTCCGGGCTCTCCGCTTGCAGTTCACGGGCCAGTGCCTCCAGTTTCGGACGCTCCTCCCCCTCTCCCGCTACCAGCAGGTGAACTCTCCGGACCGCTCCGTTACCGGTGGCAAGCTGCTTGGCCATCAACGCCACCGCTTTCAGGAGATACTCCGGGCCTTTCTGGCGAACCAGCCGTCCGGCGAAGCCGACGGTCCATGTCTCGGGACCGGGACGGGCGGTAGCCCGCTCCTGATTAGGGCCGGCATACCTCTCGGGGAGACCGGTGGGCATCGTGGTACCGTTGTGAACGACGTGCCCCCGCCGGGTGGCCAAAGGTCCACCGGTCAACTCGTGCCAGTAACGTGCAAGCCGTGCCGCCTCCACGTGCGAAACACAGATGACCAGGTCCGCCCAGTGCCGGCAGACCCGGGCGGCAAACCAGTAATCCCAGGCCGGCAGGTGGCTGCAGAAGCCATGGACGGTGAAGACGAAGACAGGCCGCGAGCTGGCGCGGCTACTATCTGCCGCACGGCGGAAGACTCGCAAGAAAAAGAGCGACTCCGGGGAACCGTGGACGTGAATCACGGTGGGACCAGGCGTGTCCACGTCGTTTGCCAGCCAATGCTCCGTTTGCCGGCGCAGGGAACCGATCATACGACGAATCCCGGCCGCCTGTGGGTCGTAGTTCAGTACGTAAAGACCCGCCTCCTGCCACCACTCCGTAGCCGGCCCCGGAGGGCTAAGCACGGCCACCTGCCATCCCCGGCCGGCGAGTTCTCCACCGAGAGTGGCGATATGGCGCTCGGTGCCGGCCCGGTTGGCATACGAGACCACCATGAGGACCCGTCCCGGGGGCTGGGGCAGCCCCGCTGAGCTTGAGCTCAATCCCCATCGCCTACCTGCCTGGCCCGGCTCGGCTTTGGGCCTACTCCTGCACCGATATGCGCAGGTAGGAGAAGCCGGCCTTAGTGTTGTTGGTCCGGAAAGCCACAAAGCTCCCCGACGGGATCGGATTGGGATCCACCCATTCCTTTACGAGCTCGTCGTTGAGGTAAACCTGCATCTTGCCGGTGGTGGTGTCGAAGATCACCTTGAACCGGTAGGTCTCACCTACCACCGCTGCATACTCGCGCATATCCCACTGGGCGACCAGCTTGTTGTTCTCGGACTTATAGAGCTTCAAAACCGTGCTGGCCTGGAAGAGGAAGTAGGAGTTACCGTGGTTACCGTCCTCGCCGGAATCGGCCAGGAAATGGACTCCCGCCAGGGGCGCCCACGACGACACAGCGTCATACATCGAGACTTCCCATTCGTAGATCAAGACCTTCCCTTTTTGCTCAATGGGGAAGTAAATGTTGGTTAGAGTGGAGTAGGTGTCATAGTTCACCAGTTGGCCATTCTCAATACCCCAGTCGCCCTCGACCGGCACCCAGCCTGCCGGCATCGTGTCGAATTCTTCAGAGTAGAGCACGGTCGGTTCGGCGGCCCTGGCCATCGAGGCAGCCGGGAGAGCGGCAACCAACGCGACGGCCAAGAAGGCAAGTCCCTTCCCTATAACCTTCATCCTGAATGCCTCCTTACCGAACTGCAGTTTGCCTTAGCGTGGTTCTTCTCGCATGCTTCCCGTACTAACACGATCACAGACACGAACAAAACAGTAGGCCGGCCATCTGTACGGCCACGGAAAGCGCCGGGCGTGTGGACACTTCGGTCAGCGGCTGCCCCAGCCAATATCATCCTTCGTTGTTGGTAATGGGATTCCTCCTGCTCACCCGGTGGCAGGAGACCGTCCTCTCGCGCCGAAGAGTGGCGGGCAGCCGGCAGGGTGCCGCTTTACGGGTGCGCCGATGGCGTAAGCCTGCCGGCGAGAGGAGAGCGAAGTCAACCATGTCGATAACGGTGAAGTACGACGTCCGGGTGCCCATGCGGGACGGCGTCGAGCTTTCCACGGATCTCTATCTGCCGCAAGATGCGGGCCGGCCGGCGGCTCCCGGTTCACCGGTCCAGCGCTATCCGGCGATCTTGTTGCGAACCCCATACCTCAAGACGAGCCGGGAGGCTTTTGAACTGGGTGCGTACTTCGCCTCCCACGGTTACGTGGTGGTCTGGATGGATGTGCGGGGGCGGGGTGACTCCGACGGCCGCTTCGTTCCTTACCGCCACGATGGCCAGGACGGCTACGATGCCATCGAGTGGTGCGCCCGCCAGCCCTGGTGCGACGGTAACGTTGGCACAATGGGCGGGTCGTACCTGGCCCGCATCCAATGGTTGACCGCGGTCCTCCGGCCACCGCATTTGCGGGCCATGATCACCCTGGTCAGCCCCTCCGATCCGTTCGTGGAAGTTCCCACGGGGACGGAAGGCCCCATGCACATCTGCTGGAGGCATCTCGTGAGCGGCCGGGTGGTTCAAAACCTCGAGGTCGTCGACTGGATGAAGGTCTACGAGCATCTACCCCTCCTTACCATGGACGAAGCTCTGGGCCGTTCACTCCCCGATTGGCGGGAGGCACTCTCCCATCCCACCCTCGATGAGTACTGGAAGCCCATCTGCTACCAGGATAAGTTCCACGAGGTGGACGTCCCGGTTTTACACATCTCCGGCTGGTACGACGATGAGCAGATCGGTACACTGCGGAACTTCATCGGCATGACACGAAACGGGCGGACGGCGGCCGCCAGGGCCGCGCAGAAGCTGCTGATGGGCCCCTGGACGCACCAGGTGAACAAGGAGCGCAAGATAGGTGAGATCGATTTCGGGCCTCAGGCCATAATCGACCTGCGCCAGTATGAACTGCGGTGGTTCGACTACTGGCTCAAGGGGATCGACACCGGGATCATGCGGGAACCGCCGGTGCGCATCTTCGTGATGGGGGTGAACCGCTGGCGAGACGAAAACGAGTGGCCCCTGGCCCGCACGCAGTGGACCCGCTACTACCTGCACAGCCGTGGCCGGGCCAACAGCCGCTTCGGGGACGGGTGGCTGTCGACCGACCCGCCGGCAGGCGCCGCTCGCCGGCATGGGCCACCGCCCCTTGAGCCCGAACCCGTGGCGGCACCCGAGCCTCCTGACTGCTACCTCTATGACCCGTCCCGCCCCGTCCCCTTCATCACCGATCCCACTTCGAGCCAGATCGGGGGACCGGACGACTATTCCGCCGTGGAGCGGCGAGACGATGTCCTGGTCTACACCTCTGCGCCCCTGGAGGAGGACCTTGAGGTGACCGGTCCGATCCAGGTCGAGCTGTACGCATCGTCGTCCGCGGTCGACACCGATTTTACCGCCAAGTTGCTCGACGTCTGGCCCAACGGGTTTGCCCAGCGCCTGGTGGACGGTATCGTCCGCGCCCGCTACCGCGAAGGTTTCGAGCGGGAGGTCTTTCTCGAGCCCGGGCGAATCTACCGCTTCAACATCGATCTCTGGAATACTTCGCATGTCTTCCGCCGGGGCCACGCCATCCGGCTCGAGATCTCATCGAGCGCCTTTCCGAAGTACGACCGGAATCTGAATACCGGCGGGCCCATTGCCACGGAAACCCGGATGGTCGTGGCCGAGCAGCGGATCTACCACGACCCGGAACACCCCTCCTGTGTGATACTTCCGGTGATCCCCCCGGGCCGGGAGGGACAGGGTGGCTAGACCCTACCGGTCCCGGCCGGCCGGTGGCCCGATGGTGGCGCGGGCGGGAGGAGCACCGGGGGGAACGGCGAATACCGGTGGCATGACGCAAACCAAGGGGCAAGGCCGAACCCGGCGGCGGGCCAACGAACTGGACGGCCGTACCTGGACCCGGTACTCGATCAGCGTATGGAGTGACATCCGCAAAAACGAAGCGGAGATCAAGCTGGGTCACCCGGCTATCTTCCCGGTTCAGCTGGTCGGTCGTCTTATCCAATGCTTCGCTCCGCCGGGGGAAGTGGTCGTCCTCGACCCGTTCGCGGGCAGCGGTTCAACCCTGGTGGGCGCAGTGGGGCTCGGTAAGGAAGCAATAGGCCTCGAGCTAATTCCCGAGTATGTGGAACTCGCCCGCCGTCGTCTCGTGAGCGAAGCCGGAGCGCTTACCGGACGCGCCCGGATCTACCAGGCCGATGCCAGGGAACTGTTGCGGTTCGTAGAGCCGAACAGTGTGGATCTGGTGATCACGTCGCCGCCTTATTGGAATGTCCTCTCCCGCAAGCGAACCTCCGATGGCAAAGCAATCCGGGATTACGTAGAGAATCCGGCAGACTTGAGCCGGATTCCCGGCTACGAAGAGTTCATCCAGACCCTGGCGTTGGTTTTCCGCGACGTTTACACCGTGCTCCGGCCCGGTCGCTACTGCCTGGTGGTAGTAATGGACCTGCGGCAGAGGAGCCGCTTCTTTCCTTTTCACGCCGACCTGGCTTCGGCGCTGCAGGGGATCGGGTATGTTTTCGACGACCTCATCATCTGGGACCGGCGTCAGGAGTACAACCACCTGCGGCCTCTCGGATACCCCTCTGTCTTCCGGATCAACAAGGTTCACGAGTATATCCTGATCTTCCGTAAACCCGGCTAGGATGCTGTCGCGCTATCGCGTTGGCTGCCCGGGCCACCCCGGCCCCGGCAACGACTGGGGGGATCACCGGTGATACGTCGCTCGTACTGGAATGGAAAGGCGATGGTAGCCAAGAAAGCTACCATCGCCTTTCAATCTTGATTGCTGCAACTCGGGGACTGCGGCTCAAGTCAAGGACCGTCAAGGGCCACCGCCCCGGGCCAGGGGCCGGCGCGCGGAAGCGGCTCAGAAGCTGATGCTGGCGCCGGCGAAGAATCCGGTCGTCGAGCGATCCCACTTCTCGGTGTTATCCTTTTTCGCGGCCTGTGAGAGACCCCGGTAGCCGACCTCGAGGGCCACGTTGCGGTACACGTTGATGGAGAGCGACGCTGCTACGCTGGTTAGAGTGGAGGTGTACGTCGAGTTATCAAATCCGTCGGTAATCCCGACCTTCGGCCCGTAGAGCAATATCACTTTGCCCTGTAGCCCCGAAGCGAGATCGATCTTTATCACGCCGCCCACCAGCACGCCGGAGTACGATACGGCGTACTTCGTAGTACTGGGCGACCAGTCATAGTTGTTGGAGGCGGCAACGAAGCCAACCGCAGGAGCAACCGACAGGCCGCTTTGCTCAAGGAGCTGGTACGAACCGTAGACGAGCGTCTGCGAGCCCTGCACCTTGAACTTATCGCTGCCCTGTTTGCCCTCCACCTCCCTAGCCAGGGCGAACTCACCGTTGATGGCAACCTTCGGCATAAGGACGAAAGAGCCCGATCCTACGATGGCCGGGCTGCTTACCTCCTGCGCCGGCAAGTTACCCGGGAAAGTCACTTTGGTATCGTTGACCCAATAGCCGAGCGAGAGCTGGCCCTGCTCGGCGCTGGCCGCAGCGGCGACTCCCAACACGACGAGGGCAGCGACCAAGACGGGAACCACTTTACGCACGGGATACCACCTCCGAGATCAAATGAAGATTGGGCTCGGCCTGTCTTGGCGGCGGAAGCGAACCCATTGTCCATTCGCCTCCGGCGCGTGCATTCCTGCCTGACAAGACGATATTTGTCTGTGGGTTCTCGCCTCAACGAAGCAAAAAGGCAACGCCAAGGCCGATGCCGATCCCGCCCACGACAAAGAGCGTGAGCTCCACCAGGCGACGGTAGCGCTGCTGAAGCCGGAAAGGTACGATGGATTCCCGGGAACGTAGCTTGCGGATCCGCAGGGCCAGGCTCAGGGTCGAAAGTACCAGGGCGACTACCAAGATCCCAAGCAAGCCCACCAACAGCCATAGCAGAGAAACCTCATCATGCGGCCCCAACCTTGATCGCTCCTCTAAGTCCTCAGACGCAGCCGCCGATCAGCTGGTTCGGATTATAACCCAGCTCGCGGCCGGGTGGCCGGCCTGTTTCCGTCCGGTGACGGTATCGGCGGTCACTTTCCGGCTCCTTAGCCTGAGGGGGTGGGCCCGAGTTCACCTGCTGGTTCGTCGCCCCTAACTTCACCGGTCGGTCGCCCGGGCGGGCATGCCGAACCCTCTTCCTTCAGCCAGCGCCGGTACATGGCGCAATAGCGCACACAAGGCCGCGAGAAGCCGGGTGGACCGGCCGGTACGGGATAGCAGTACTTTCCGTTCCTTCTCGTAATGCTGGAGAGGGACTTTCGGGTCGGTGAGGTAGACGGCCGGCAGGCCGTTCACGATGAACCCGTGAATGCGGGCTGACACCAGCCCCGCCGCTTGCCGGGATGCTTCCTGGTAGAAGAAGGAAAGGCGGGCCAGCCGTTCAGACGGGTCGGAGTAAAAGGAGACCAGGTTGAGGTCGCCGTTCTCTTGGTCTTCGCTTTGGTCGATGTAGTAGTCGAGCAGGATGTGGAAGCCCGAGATCCAGGGAAAGTACGCGTGGTCTATCTGGTCGGCGATCTCCTTTAGCCGGTAGCACGGTTCAGCAGCGCCGTCGCTCGCTGCCCGGGCGGCAGCTGCCCACAGGGCGAAGATCCCCAGCGTAGAACCGCAGGCCGCGGCAAATTCCCACCAGTAGAGCGAGTTCAGCCCGGGAGAACGGGAGCACCAGCGGCCGAACCACTTCTCGAGGGAAGGAATGCGCTGGGCGGGCGCGATATGCTTGAACTCCTGCAAGTCGTTATACCGCCGGACGTACTGCGCCACCCTGGCTCTCACCAACCTATACCCAGGGAACTCGCTAAGGGCCTCCTGGCAGGTATGTACCAGCGCTTCCAGGTAACCGCCGTCATTCTTTTGAGGATGAAAACGGTAATAGGGTCGCCGCCGGGCCCCCGGGTGAACGGCATCCAGCATCGCGCAGTGTAGCTGCCGGAAGTCCACTCCGGAACGCCGGGCATCCAGTTGCGAGGCAGGGATGCTCCGGTCACAAAGGTTATCGAGGTAGTCGCTGATGGTCTGGAAGGCCACGATGGGTCGAATCAGCTTTATCTCGTCGCCCGGGGGCAGGAAAAGGCTGTAGGCGCTGCCACCGACGGCATGGAAGCGTTTCTGGGTCAAACTGGCCAGGGCCTGGTAGCGAAGCTCGGGGTCGGGGATGGCCGTGGCCGCCGCGCGCCAGCGTGAAAGCTCACTGTCGGCCAGGGGGACGATCCGGGTCACCATCCGCCTCGCCAGCGTGAACCAGGAACAGGAGACTTGCTGCACCAATTATTCCCACCTCTCCGGTAGTATTCCCCCCCTAGCATACCCTCTGGCCAGGTAGGAAAAGCTTCTTCCCGGACGCGCCGGGGGATTCCCGGTGAAAAACTGTCGAGAGGAGGGGGAGCATGCCCCACGTTCCGGTAACCCAGTTCGAGTTGCAGCACTTGCGGGAACTGATCGGAGCCGAGCAGCTGGCCGCCAAGAAGGCCCAGCAGTACGCCCAGCAGGCGACCAATCCGCAGCTGAAGGACATGCTACAGCAGATCGCGGCCCGTTCCACGCAGGCGGCCCAGCAACTTGTGGGCTTCCTGCAGTAGCCCCGGCCGCCGGTCCGTTAGCGGCTACGACCACAAGGAGGAGGTTCTTGCGTCGTGAACGACAAGGATATTGCTTCCGACATGCTCAATTCGGTGAAACAGGGTGTACAGATGTTCACCCTGGCTTCCATAGAAGCTGCCAACCCGCAGCTGCGGCAGACACTACTGAATCTTCGCAACCAGTGCGAACAGACCCAGTGGCAGCTGTTCGAGCTATCCCGGGCCAACAACTGGTACCAACCGGCCCCGCAGGCCGATCCCCAATACATGCAACAACTCGCCCGTACCTACCAGCAAGGCATGCAGGCACAGGCTACGATGGGAGTGGGAACGGGCGCCGGGGCGATGGCCGGCGACATGGCAAGGCGTGTGTAATGAAGGCTTCCTCCTGTAGGGGAGGGTGAAAGCAGAAGGCGGGAATCCGGCGGGGATGCTCCCGCCTTTTGCTTTGGTGGCCGTAGATAGGGGGAATCTCATGATCTTGGTCTATTTTGCTTGACTGGGGAGCTAAGGGGAGTTAAGATATCTCGGGACCAACCTTAGCTGAAGGGTGGTAAAGAAATGCGCGCCAATATCAAGGATCCAGAGGCCATAGTACGCACCGCCATCTCGAATGTGATCGAAGCTGCCAAGCGGAACAACCAGGACTCGTATGAGGCTGCGGGAGAGGTAATCAAGCTTTTGGAGCAATTGCAGGTCAGCTTCCGTCCGATCGTCCGCCGGGCCCGCCGGGCTTGATCCGGCGCCGGACGGTCCCGCGAGGGCTGGTCGCCGGTGCGAGCCGGCCCACCAGGACCGGACGGAGCTACCGGCAAGCTTGGCGGGACCGGACGCTCGCAAGCATGCTGGCTGGTTTGGGGAGGGGAGGCAGGAGAGACCGCCTCCCTTTCGATTTGGTTTCACGTGTCGACCGCCCCCGGTGACGCGAGGATGCGAATTGCTATGGAAGTGCTATGATGGATAGAAAACTCGCCGTTGGGCAAAGGGGCGGGATCGGGGCCGATGGAAGAAGAGACGAGACGATCGGGAGGGCGTCCCGGGGCGGGGGTAAATCGCCCGCGGACGCTCTTCGAGAAAATATGGGAAGAACACGTGGTGGTGGAGCCGCCGGGGCAACCGGCGCTCATATATATAGACTTGCATCTGGTTCACGAGGTCACGTCACCGCAGGCCTTCGAGGGTTTGCGGCTGGCGGGCCGTCGGGTGCGGCGGCCTGAACTCACCTTTGCTACCATGGACCACAATGTTCCCACTACCGATCGTTCCCGGCCGGTAGCCGACCCCATCTCTCGTGAACAGATGGAGACCCTATCGCGCAACTGCCGGGAGTTCGGTATCACTTTGTGGGACCTGCATTCTCCGGATCAGGGCATAGTGCACGTCGTGGGGCCGGAAAAGGGGCTGACCCAACCCGGGATGACCATCGTGTGCGGAGATTCTCATACCGCCACCCACGGGGCCTTCGGGGCGCTGGCCTTCGGGATCGGGACCTCCGAAGTGGAACACGTGCTGGCCACCCAGACGCTCTGGCAGGCCAAACCGAAAACGATGGAGATCCGGGTCGAGGGAAAGCTCCCGGCCGGAACGACGGCCAAGGATCTGATTCTCTACATCATCGGCAGGATCGGCACGGACGGGGCGACGGGGTATGTCATCGAGTACACGGGGGAGGCCATTCGCACCCTGTCGATGGAGGGGCGGATGACGGTTTGCAACATGTCCATCGAGGCAGGAGCCCGGGCCGGGATGATCGCCCCGGACGAGACCACTTTCGCGTACTTGAAGGGACGCCCGTACGCGCCAAAGGGCGAGGAATGGGAGCGGGCGCGGGCGCGGTGGCAAACGCTGGTATCCGATCCGGGGGCACGTTACGACCGCCGGGTGGAGTTTGACGCGGGCGAAGTCGAACCCCAGGTAACGTGGGGTACCAGCCCGGGGCAGGTGGTGCCGGTGACGGGCCGGGTGCCCGATCCTGACGATCGTGACCTCTTCCCGGGTGAACCGGCCCGGCGGGCGGCGGCGGCCGCCCTGGCCTACATGGGGCTCGAGCCGGGGACTCGCATCGTTGACATTCCCATCGATCGCGTTTTTATCGGGTCCTGCACCAACGGCCGCATCGAGGACTTGCGGGCGGCCGCCGCCGTGCTGCGGGGGCGCAGGGTTCATCCGCGGGTACGGGTGCTGGTCGTACCCGGTTCACAAGCGGTGAAACGGCAGGCAGAGGCGGAAGGGCTTGACCGCATCTTCAAGGATGCGGGATGCGAGTGGAGGGAGTCGGGCTGCAGCATGTGCCTGGGCATGAACGAGGACATCCTCCAACCCGGCGAACGGGCGGCTTCGACTTCCAACCGTAACTTCGAGGGCCGTCAGGGGCGCGGCGGGCGCACGCACCTGGTAAGCCCGGCCATGGCCGCGGCGGCCGCGGTGGCCGGGCACTTCGTCGATGTGCGGGAGTGGCCGATCGTGAGCCGGTCTGAGGAACGTCCGGCGTGAGGTAATGGGAGAAAGGGGCATGAGGGTGAGATGGAGCCTCTGAGGGTGGTCGAGGGTATCGTGGCCCCGCTCGACCGGGTGAACGTGGATACCGACCAGATCATTCCCAAGCAGTTTTTGAAGCGAATCGAGCGGACGGGCTTCGGCCGGTTCCTTTTCTACGATTGGCGCTACCTGCCGGATGGAAGTCCCAATCCCGATTTCGTGCTCAACCAGGACCCATGGAAGAACGCGACCATCCTGCTTACGAGGAGCAATTTCGGGTGCGGTTCGTCCCGGGAACATGCTCCGTGGGCGCTCGTCGACTTCGGATTCCGTGCCATCCTGGCGCCTTCGTTTGCCGACATTTTCTACAACAACTGTTTTAAGAACGGGTTGCTCCCCGTGGTGCTGCCGGGAGAAGTGATCGACGAACTGTTCAAGAAAGTTCGGGCGCACCAAGAGGGATACCGGCTGGTGGTGGATCTCGAGAAGCAGGAGGTGAGGGAGGCTACGGGGAAAGAAAGCCTGGTGGCCCGCTTCGACGTCGATCCGTTCCGGCGCGAGTGTCTACTCAAGGGCTGGGATGATATCGCGCTGACGCTGCAGCACGAAGCGGCCATCGCGGAGTACGAGCGACGCCGGGCTTGGTCTTACCCTGCCGGCGCCGGCCGTTGAGGTGCGGCCGGCGGCCCGAGGCTCGAGCGCCGCCGCCGTAAGCCGCCGGTGTGGCCACCGCCGAGGTGGTATGGGCGGCATCACCGGTCCGATGGTGGCTTCGAGAACCGCCCCGAGGGGCAAAAGGAGTGTCGGCAAGCATGGGCCTTTGGGTACTCGCTCCCCTGGCGCTCTTCATCGCCATCCTGCTGTGGGACCGCGAACACCTGTTCACCCTGGAAAAGGGGCTCGCCGTGCTCAATCTGGTGCTGGCGACCCCCTGGCTTCTCGGGATGGGGCTCCGAGCCGAGATTTTCCCCGAATGGGCCTTCCGCGCCGGCTGGTACCTGGCGATCCCCGAGGCCGTGCTGGGCGCGGTGGGAACGGGACTGCTCTTCAGCCGGATGGGGATAGGGGTTGGTCGCCGGCCGGCCGGGTCCGGGGGCGGCAGCAGCCAGGCCGCCGGTGCCGGCGGCAGGGCGAGTGAGGTCTATAAGCTTTCCGCCAGCGATCGCCTGTTGGCAGCTGCACCGTGGGTGTTGGGCTACGGAATCGCGCTGATGCTCGTGATGTTCTGGACCAGGAACCGGATCTAGGGTATCTAGGATACTCGCACACCCTCGGTAGTCCTACACCCTTCGCACTCCGGCCGTCGCCGCGGCCGGGCGGAAGCCTGCGGCCCCATGAGGGCGATGAAAAGAGCCGGCTCATGCCTTCTTTCCCGTTTTCTGGAGGGGAAGGCGGAGCCGGCCCTTTTTCTTCTGTGAGCCGGTAGGGTTGCCGTTCAGAAGGTGTAACCTACATAGGCGGAGACTCCGGGCGTCCCGTCCTCCATCACCCGGTAGCCGCCCTCGGCCCCGAGAAAGACCCGCGGCGAGACGACGAGCTTGAAGCCGGCTTCCACGCCTGCGTTTGCTTTCTTGCTCTCAAGGACGTACTGGTGCAGCACCCCGGCGTAGACGGTGAGCCCGGCCACGCGGTCGGTATAGCGGGCGCCGATCAACACCACATGGCTATTCTGCCACCGGGCCAGTCCTCCGACGACGCTTATGGCAGGGATCACTTCGTAAATCCCTTTAACACCGAACCCGGTGATTTCGAACTGCCGCGCCCGATCGATACCGAGGTTCGCCTGCACGGCGAGCCCGGGCGCCGCATCCAGCTCGGCAAATACACCGAGGATGTTGGTCTGCGTCAAGCTCATACCGGCCCCGATGCTGTTTTCAGCGGCCGCGGGGGTAGCCACGAGCACGATCGCCGCGACTGCCAGCAAAGCCAGGGCAACCGTGGACGACAAAACTCCGTTCTTCATGTTTCCAGCCCCTTCCCTGGAACAGTGGTATCACTAGCAGGGATTTTTCGCCGGAGAGGCCCCTGCCTCCTTCTGCTTGGAGGTAGGACTCTCGTGGGTCCGTTCTCGGGTCCAAGTTGCCGGCCGCCCGGCTCGAGGGACGTGAGCGTAGGTTGGGGCCGGCGAACCGGCGGAGGTGAAGCTGGCGATCCCGGCGAAGTCATTCGCAAGTACGGGCGGGGGAAAGGGGGAGGTATGGTCGTGGAAGTAGAGCTGAAAATCAGGCCCCAGCCCGATTTCGAGGGCAGGCTCCGGCGGGTGCTGGTTCGCGACGGCCTGCCCGATCGGGTGCCGTTCTTCGAGCTCTTCGCCGATAACGAAATCATGGCTGCGATTCTGGGGCGACCGGTCAATTCCATCGCTGATGTGATCGAGTATCAGTACCGTCTCGGTTATGATTTCGTCAAAGTCGATGTAGCCGGGTTCGATCTTCCCACGGAGGGATATGGGTTCGCTCAGGATACGGCGCCGCTTCCTCACACGGTGCGTGCCTTTCACACCGCCTCGATGGGCGTGATCCGGACCTGGGAGGACTTCGAGCGTTACCCCTGGCCCAAGCCGGAGAACATCGACTTCTCCCCGCTCGAGGAAGCCGCGCGGCTCCTGCCTGAAGGGATGAAACTGATCGTACTGCGCGGGCACCAGCTTGAAAGCCCCATGGCCCTGATGGGGTTCGAAGGCCTCTCCTTCGCTTTGGCCGATCAACCGGACCTGGTAGAGGCGGTGTTCCAGCGAGTGGGCGAATTGGAACTGTACTGTTATCAAAACTGCGCTCAGATGGACGCGGTCGGGGCGATGGAGATCAGTGACGACCTGGGGTTCAAGAGCGGGACGCTGATCTCACCTGCCGCCCTCAGACGATATGTATTTCCCTGGTACAAACGGTTCGTGGAGGCTACGCACGCAGCTGGTAAGCCGGTAATACTGCACTCCTGCGGCAACCTGGAAGCCGTAATGGAGGACATCATTGCCTGCGGCATAGATGCCAAGCATTCGTTCGAGGACCAGATCATGCCGGTGACGGAGTTCAAGCAGAGATACGGTGACCGCATGGCAGCCCTGGGCGGACTGGACATGGATTTCCTTTGCCGCCGGACTCCCGATGAGATTCGCGCCCGGGTACGGGAGATCATGGAGGTCTGTATGCCCGGCGGGGGTTATGCATTTGGTACCGGCAACACTGTCGCCAACTACGTCCCGGTAGAGAACTTCCTCGCCGCTCTGGACGAAGCCTGGAAGGTCGGTTCGTACCGTTGAACTTGAAGCCGCGAGGCGGGGTCCCGAATCTTCGCAAGCAAAGTGGGGGAAGCGGGCAGGTTATATTCCGTGCCAACCAGGGAGGGATAGGTGTGGGTGAACTCGGCGCGGCTCGCGGGGCAAACGTGGCCGGCGCACCGGAGGCGAGGCAGGCGGGTCAAGCCGCCGCCGGCCGGCGACGGCCCCTCGTGGCCTACTTCTGTATGGAGTACGGGCTCGACGCCCGGCTCCCCATCTATGCGGGCGGCCTGGGAATCCTGGCCGGAGACATAGTCAAAGCTGCCCGGGACGGGGGTTATCCGCTGGTCGCAGTGGGTATCCTCTGGCGCCAGGGATACACCTGGCAGCGCCTGCGAGAGAACGGGCAGCCGTATGACTCCTACCCAAACTACGACGAAGCTCAGGGTTTCCTGGAGGACACCGGAGTGAAGGTGCGTGTCGAAATACGGGGGCGGGCGGTACGCTGCCGGGTTTGGAAAACCGAGGCTTTTGGCAACGTGCCTTTGATCCTCCTCGACACCAACCTTCCCGAGAACGAGGACCGCTGGATAACCGGGCAACTTTACGGATGGTTCGAGGAGGAGCGTTTGGCACAGGAGATCGTTCTGGGGGTGGGCGGAGTAAGGGCCCTGCAGGCCCTGGACATCCATCCCGACATTTACCATTTCAACGAAGGGCATGCCATCCTTGCCGGGCTGGAACTGATCAAGGAGGAGATGCGGTCGGGACAGGCCACGTTCAGCCGGGCCTGGCAGCGAGTGCGCCCCCGGATTGTCTTTACCACTCATACGCCGGTGCCGGAGGGGAACGAAGTTCACCGGTACGGAGCGATCTCTTACATGGGGGCCGATCTTGGGTTTACCCACTGGCAGCTAGAGCGGATAGGGGAGGCGCCGTTCAACATGACCATTGCCGGTTTGCGCCTGGCCTCCCGGGCCAACGCCGTATCGCAGCTACATGCCGAGACCGCCCAGAAGATGTGGCAGGGGGTTCAAGGGGCAGCTCCCATCGTTGGCATCACCAATGGCATTCATCTGCCCACCTGGCAGGACCGGCGTATCGCCGCTCTGGCGCGGCCCGTCGACCCGCGGCGGCTGTGGGAGGTGCACCAGGAGCTCAAGCAAGAGCTCATCGACTTCGTGGAACGGCGCACCGGGATCCGCCTCGCGCTCGACCGCCTGCTCGTCGGCTTCGGCCGGCGAGCCGCCCCTTACAAGCGCAGCGACCTGGTCTTCCGCCGGCCGGATATCATCGAACCGTTGCTCGAGAGCCAGCGGGTGCAGTTCGTTTTCTCCGGCAAAGCCCACCCCCTCGACGATACCGGGAAGGCCATCGTGGCGCGCCTGGCCGAGATGGCCCGCCGGTATCCCCGTTCCGTCGTCTTCCTCGAAAACTATGACATGGAGATTGCGAGGTTCATGACCCGGGGCTGCGACGTCTGGCTCAACAACCCCCGCCGTCCTCTCGAGGCGTCAGGCACCTCCGGCATGAAGGCAGCTGCCAACGGGGTGCTCAACCTGAGCACCCTCGACGGCTGGTGGCCGGAGGCCTGCCGGCACGGGGAGAACGGGTGGCAATTCGGTGATGGTTACGAGGGGAGCGATCAGGACGAACGAGACCTCGCCGCCCTCTACCGGGTTTTGCGGGAGGAAGTCATCCCGGTCTACTACGATCATCCCGACCGCTGGGTCCGCATGATGGTAAACAGCCTCGATCTGGCCGAACCCTTCTCCGCCCAGCGCATGCTCGATGAGTACTACGAGAAACTCTATGTCCCGGCGTGGGAGGACCGGCAGCGGGATTCGGAGAATCCGCGGGAAGAACCCGCTCTACCGCCCCTCGCGTAACGCCCGGGCCGGACGACACCCCCGGCGGCTCCCATCCGGCCGGGGGTGTCTCCTGCGCCGTTAATCGATGATCGGTGTTTCCTTGGTAGTATGCAGTGGCCGCATGGACCGTATTACCGAGCCGCACTTGGGACACCGGTAGATGAGCGCCCGGTGGGGTACCTGAGCGTTGGGACGGGTACGATACTTATCGAGGTATGAGTCGCACCGCATGCATTTCAGCGTGTAGCTCGTGCCGCGAAACTCGAGTGCGAACTGCTTCTCGAGTTGCTCGAACGTGGCCATACCGGTCACCCCCAAGGTGCTGAAACTCCGTTTCCAGCTCTAGGTTCGCTTCCGGCGCTCCACCTCCTGCCCGTTTTTGTCGTCTTTCCTGATGTTTGCCGTTGCGGCGGCCTTGCTCGCCCAGTAGCGGGACTCCAGCCGGTAGCCGCTCAGCGTCAGGAATGCGAACGCACCCAAGAATAGCAATACGACGACCAGTTCGAGCCAAGGTATGCCCATGACCATGCAGATATTCCTCCCCCTTCTTCAGGATGCCCGCTTGCCCACCAGCAGGCCGGGCAGTTGGTCCGGGTGAACGGGATGCTGGAAGAGAGAGGAATACTACCGGTATTTCGAGTGATTTTGAACTGCCGGCAAGTACACCTGCACTGCCGCCACGGGCGGGCCGGTCCTGTGCCAGGGCGGCTGAGCAGGTCTGGGTAGGGGCGACACTTCAAGGAGCGGTACGACGATGATCGGGAGGTTCCGTGAACCCGGCGGGCGGGCGACGGGAAAGGAGGCCGCTTCTCCGTCCCGCACCGTCTCGCCCTCCGGTTGGTGCGCCGGCGGCGCCGTCCCTGTCTGGTCCTGATCCGGGGTCACCGGGGCCGAAAGAGAACCCAGGCCGCTGGTCAGACGTTGCAGGTCGTGGGCCTCCGAAAAAGTCCCGGAAAAAGGAAACGCGATGAGCGCCGCAAAGAGGAGCGACCCGAGTAGTGAGTTCAGACCACGCTGCCTCCTTTGGCGAGCGTTTTCGCCGTCCCGAACGGCTCGGACGCCCCGGATGGCCCGGATGCCCCCGACAATGTCACCTCGCGTATTCTGTGCAGAGTCCGGCGGGGTGTATCAGGCGGAACGGTGCAGCCGGGCCCCACCAGGAATCCGCCGGTGCTGTTTCCCCGGCCGCCTTCCCACTCGGTATGCGCCGCCCGGATCGACGCCTCCACTTCCGGGAGGGATTGGTAGGAGATGACGAGTTCGTCGATGCCGCCGATTACCGCTTTGCCGGTCCGCTCGCGCACCTCGGCCAGGGTGGGGGCGGTGTGATGGTGCGACCAGTTGAAAGCTTCTACCGGATAGCCGGCGACCCGGTCAAAGTCCAGGTCTACCCCATGCACGTGGCCTATGCGGACCAGGCCGGCCTGGCCGGCGGCGCGCAGTATCTCCCGGTCAAAAGGAGCTATAAACCTTTCGAATTGCTCTGCCGTGGTCCGGGACGGGCTCGGGGCTTCGGATCGCCCGGCCTTGCGCGCGCCGGCCGAAGCCGTGCCGGAACCGGCGGAGTCAGTGCCCGGGGCCGGGACCCGGCTTGCCCCGTTGATGGAGTAAAAGATGCCGGTAGCGCCGGCCTCCCGGCATGCTGCGACGTAGGCGACCAGCGTACGGGTTACCGCGGCCAGCATGGCCAGCCCCGCCTGCGGGTGGGCGAGGATCACCGGCCAGACCGCCGCACCGGCAGCCCGAACCACGGTCTGGAGAGGACTGAAGATCGTCTCCACAATAGGGACGTCGGGGCCGAGCTCCTGCCGTAGGTACCGTATACAGGTAAGTTGCCGGGCAAAGGGTTCCTCGGCAAGCGAGAGCGGTTCGAACCTTCTGAGGTCAGCCTCGGTGGCTACCGTCTCCAGACCGGCGGGGAGGGGGTAACGATAGTCGTTCATTACCTTCAGGAAGTCCCAATCGTACTCGGTGAAATACCGCAGGTGCAGCCGGGCGGTCTCCTCGCCGGAAAGGTGTTCGCTCGCAAAATGGAGCCAGACACTGGCCGGAGGATGGTCGACTTCCTCGCCGGCGATAGCGGCCCGGAATCTTTCCAGTTTGTTCATCGTATGGTTGGCCAGGCTTTTCACCATTGAAGTCCCCTCACAGTCGCAGTTCGAGCCGGAACACCGCCCCGTCTTGCGGATCGTCCATCCGGGCGACCAGCCGGAAACCCGCCTTCCGGTACAGGGCGAGCGCCGCCCGGTTACCAGTGCGAGTGGCGGCCACCAGCCGGCGAAAGCCGCGACGGCGAGCCACCCCTATGCTCGCGGCAAGCAAGGAATAACCCAAGCCCTGGCTACGGTAGGGGGAGTCGAGGTAGATCACGAGAGCACCGGTACCGGGCCAGTCCGTCTCCCCGGCCTCCACGGGGTCGATTCCGGCGTGGCCGATGAGCGCTCCCCCGTCGAAGAGCCCCAAGAGCACGGCGCCGCGGTGGTGGGCCTGCTGCAAGAAGCGAACCACCCCGTCAACCGTTTCGGCCAGAACCGGGATGCCGAGCCAACCTTCGGCGGCGACCCGGTTGGTCAGCTCGAGGAGCTCACCGGCATCAGGAAGCGAAGGCTCAAGCTCCCGCAAAATCAACGGGCGGCCCTGGTAAGCAATCTCCAACTCAAAGATCGGCCGGGGCATTGTTTTCGTTTCCCCAGTAGACGTACCGTTTGTCTTTGGTCCGATAGACGTATACCTTGCCCCTTTCGAAACTCCCGGTATACCACGGATGCCCCAGGTAGAGGTCGATGAAGTAGAGATAGCGCGAAGTGAGCCGGCTGAACGGGATGTAAGTGATGAAGCGAAGCGGCCGCCCGTGGCTGATCACCACGTTGACCCGGCGGAAGTCGACTTGAGCGGGAACGGGAATTCCGTAATCGTCGAACGCTTCTTCCCCGGCATCGTATGCCATCTTCCACGAGGGGCGGTCCTGCCTTGCAGCGACCTCGGAATAGCGGGTTTCGAGCAGCTCCAGGCGGATCACGCGGGGAAAGAAGAGGTAAACGAGAAAAACCACGGTGGCGGCCAGGAAAACGCGTCCTACCCACTTCCACCCGCGCCAGCGCCGCATGCGTACCTCTCCTTTGCCTGGTTGGCCCCGCCTCTTATTCATGGTACGTCAAGGAAGGCCGTAAAGGAAGGGGCGCCCTTCTCCTCGGCGAGCGCCGGCGGTAGCGGCCGCGCGCCGCCCGCTCGCCGGGCAGGGGCAGTTCAAGACTCGATCGTACCGGCCCGGCTTGGGTAGAATGGAGGCGGGAAAGCCAGAACGGTTTCCAGGGAGGGATCGCAGGTGGAGGAAAGACCTGCTCCAGTTGCCGCCGTACCTGCGGGCACGAGCGATGAAGATGCAATGCTATCGGCCGCCCGGGCGGCCCGCTTGCGGCTGGGACTCATCGGCAGTGGCCTCGTCGGGGCAACCTTCGCCTACACGGTGGTCCTGCGGGGGCTCGCGAGCGAAATCGTGATCCTGGATATCAACCGGGACAAGGCAGAAGGGGACGTGATGGACCTTAACCATGCTTTGCCCTTTGCCCAGCCGGCCGTCGTCCGCACCGGGGATTACCCGGACCTGGCGGGCGTCGACGTGGTGGTCATAGCGGCGGGGGCGGCGCAAAAGCCGGGAGAGACCCGGCTGGATCTGGTCCGCAAGAACACGCAGATTTTCCGGGACATCATAGCCCGGCTCGCGGCGGTAAACCCCCACGCCGTCCTGGTCATTGCCACCAACCCCGTGGACGTGCTGACCTACGTATCCTGGAAGTTATCGGGTTTTCCGGCCCACCGGGTGATTGGCTCCGGAACCCTGCTTGACTCGGCCCGTTTGCGCTTTCTCCTCGGCCGTCATTGCGGCGTCGATCCTCGTAGCGTTCACGCCTACATCGTCGGGGAGCACGGCGATTCCGAATTGGCAGTATGGAGCTTGACTACAGTGGGCGGCGTGCCGCTGCGACAGATGTGCCCGCGCTGCGGGCGGGCCTGTGAACCCCGGGTTTGGGAAAACATCTTCCGGCAGGTTCGGGACGCGGCGTACGAGATCATCAAGCGGAAGGGCGCCACCTACTATGCCATCGCGGCCTCCCTCGCCCGTATCGTGGAAAGCATCGGAGGCGATCAGCATTCGGTGTTGACCGTCTCGGCCCAGGCAGGCCCCGAGCTTTTGCCGGAAGCGCCCCACGTGTTCCTGGGAGTGCCGGCCGTGGTGGGGCGCTCGGGAGTGGAGCGAGTCTTGCCGTTGCCCCTCAGCGGCGAGGAGAAAGCGGCCTTTGAACGTTCCGGCCGCTTGCTCGCAGAGGTGATAGCCTCGCTGGAGAGGGAGGGGCTGGTTTAACCGGGAGTGACGGCGGCAGCGCTCGCAGAACCAGGGCGAGGGCCAGGGCTGCCAGCGCTACCGAGATAGCGTCGTCGGCCAGGATGGCGATGATGATCCCATCCAGGCCCCAGGCCGGGTCGGCCACCAGGTGGTAGGCAACGCCCAGGCGTAGCAGGGACGAGACTATCAGTATCACGAAACCGGGTGCCGTACGGCCCAGGCCGTTAAGAACGGCCATCAAAATGTGGTAGACGAAGGCCAGGGGGGCGGCCCAGGCGAGCAGGGAGAGGAGGCGGGCGGCTCCCGCCTGCTCCATTCCGTAGAGGAGCGTGACGATGGGCGTAGCGAAGGTAGTGGCCCCGGTGAGGACGATCAGTCCGAGGGCCAGGGCCGTCGACAGCGACAGGCTGAGGAGACGACGCAAGCGCCGGTGATCGCCCCGCTCCCAGGCGGCCGCGGTAGCCGGTAGCAGCACGCGGACCAACGGGTTTATGAGCACCATGGGGAAGTAAAGAAGGGGGAAGACCATACCGTTCATCTGTCCGTAAAAGCGGGTGAACTCGTGGCCGGGAACTCCTGCCGCGACCAGCCGGCGCGGAATGACGGCAAGATAGGCGATCTGAAAAAGACTCGCGTACACGTGGGCCGCTACCAGGGGCAGGGCCAGGCGAAAAAGACCGCGCCCCACCGGGGATGGTTCCGGGACAGGTGGCAACCGGGAAGCCCGTCGGGACGGTCGCCGGCTCCGGCCCGGTATAAAGCCCGCGCCCGAGGTCGGGTCGATGCCGGAGGGCAGGCCCGCCCGGCGGCGGCGTACCAGGAAGAGCAGGGTGAAAAGATCGGCGGCTTCCCCGATGGCGGAGCCGATCATGATCCCTTGGGCGACGCGAGCGGCGCCCTCGGGTAGCAGCAGGGAGACGAGGAAGAGAACGGCGGGAACCCGGGCCAGCTGTTCCACGAGTTGGGCCAGGGCGGTGGGAATCATGGACTGGTAACCCTGCAAGAAGGCCCTGATCCAGGAGGCAAGCACCGCGGGCAGCAAGACCAGGGGGTACATATCGAGCGCTCCCTGCGCCCGGCGATCGGCCAGGAGGCGGCCGCCGCCCAGGCTGAGGAGCGTCCAGAGAAGGAGGCTGGTAAGGAGCGTCGTCCCGAGAAGAATTCGCAGGGTGTAGCGGGCGGCGTCAAGAGCACGATGGTGGTCACGGCGGGCGCCGGCTGCGGCCACCAGCTGGGAGAGAGCGATGGGCAACTCGAGGGTGGCGGTGAGCCAGGCGATCCGGCGCCAGGGGGCGGTGAGTTCGAAGAGACCCAGGGGCTCGGCCCCCGCCAGGCGGGCCAGTAAGGCCCGGTAGGCCATGCCCGCCATCCGGTTGACCAGGGCCACGGCCGAGAGGGCGGCGGTGCTGCGCCAAAGCGGCCGCTGCCATAGACGAAGGTGCCGTGGTTGCCGGCGCGGTTCCAGTTCTCCAGGGGGTTTCACTTGCCGGGTAATCCCGTCGATGGTTCGAACCCTCCTCAGGAAACGCTATGCCGGGAGCTGCCTGCGCAGTCCGCAAGACGGCCGGGGCTGGCGGCAGGAGGCCAAATCGTCGTAAAATGAATTGCATCCCGTGGAGCGATGCCAGTGTGAACTGAGTTCACCTGATGGAGGGGATAGCGGTGGCGGTACCGCGCAGGCAATTGCGAACCGACTGGGGTCTGACGACCCGCATGTTCATCACGCTCTTCCTGTTGGCCGCGGTTTACCTTGCCTTCGTGGCGGTGTTGTGGCAGTCGGGAATGAGCTCGAGCGGCATTTTCCTGATCGTGGCGATCACCATGGGCATCCAGTACTACTTCTCCGATCGCCTGGTGCTGCTGTCGGCAGGCGCGAGGGAGGTATCACCCCAAGAAGCACCAGAGCTTCACGCTATCGTAGAACGGCTCGCGCAGCTGGCCGATGTTCCGAAGCCGCGGGTGGCCATTGTCCAGAGCCCCATTCCCAATGCGTTTGCCACCGGGCGCAGCCCGAGCCATGCGGCGGTGGCGGTGACGACGGGGCTGTTGTCCAGAGTCAACGAGCAGGAGCTGGAGGGAGTCTTGGCCCACGAGATCAGCCACATCCGCCACCGGGACATGGCGATCATGACCTTGGCGAGCTTCTTTGCTACGGTGGCGGCCCTGATCGTCCGCTGGGCGTTCTGGTTCGGCGTTCCCGCCGGCGGGCGTGACCGGGATCGGGAAGGGAATGCCGCGGCTTTGGTGTACCTCGTTTCTCTTCTCGTCTGGATCATCAGCTTTTTCTTGACCAACGCGCTCTCCCGCTACCGGGAGTTCGCGGCCGATCGCGGGGCGGCGATACTGACGGGAGCCCCGTCCTACCTGGCATCGGCCCTGATCAAGATCAGCGGGGCGATGGAGCGGATCCCGACCCGAGACCTGCGGGCCGCGGAGGGGCTCAACGCCTTCTTCATCATCCCGGCGGTGAGCGGCGAGTCGATCTTCGAGTGGTTTTCTACTCACCCGTCTTTGGAGCGGCGCCTGGCCCAGCTGCGGCGCCTGGAGCAAGAGCTGGGACGGGGGTGGGCCTGAGGTAGGCCGGCCGTCGCCGGCCGCCCGGCCTGATCCCGGACGAGGCGGGGCGGTAACTCGAGCCGGTCAACCTGAAGCAGCTTGACTGAGCGAAGCAGGGGGTACGGAAAAATGGGCTTTCTCGACGCGTTGCTGGGCCGCAGTCGCCTGCCCCCGCCGAGACCCGACAGGATCTTTGCCCTGGTAACCGCGGGGCTCACTATCAGGCAAGAACTGGGATGGAGGACGGCGGGCCGGGCCGGTATATGCTTGAAGGCCGTTCCTGGATCAGATTTCGAGCGAGCCCGGCAGGAGCTCGAGGATCTGGTCAAGCTGGGAGTCAAGGAGACCGGCGGGGCGATGAGCACTGCCGCCGATGAGTTCGGGTTTCTATGGGTGATCATCGCCGACCCGGACCTGGATGACCAGGTGAACTTGGTTCACCTGGCGACGCAAACGCTCCTCGAGAACGGCTTCGGTCCGCAGCTCCTGGCGGCCGTCTTCCGGTTTGAACGTGGCGAGCCCTCAGCCCCGGCCTCAGCCTCCGCCTCCGCCGTGGCTTCGGCCTCGGCGCCGGTAGCCTCCGGCAAGCCGGCCCCGGGGACGGCGCCTGGTGACCCCAACCGTGCCTATCTGATCTACAACTACAAACGGGGTAACTTTTATCCCTTCGTGCCCCGGTCCGAGACGGCGAAGACCCGGGAATACGAGTCTGAGCTTCGGGCGGCCGCCACCCTCGAACCCGAACTGCCTACCGAAAAAGACCAGACCCGCTGGTTCGCCCTCTGGAATTGCCCGATCTGAGGCGGTGGCGGGCCGGCTCTCAGTGACCCGATTGCTTCTAGTGCCGTCCCCAATTGCAAAGTCCGAAGTAGGATGAAGGAGGAATTCTGAACTGCCGCGTGAATTGTCACTGCAATACCCAACGGTTGCTGCCAAGGGTGAGCGCGGTGCTTTGGTTGGAAGAGGCGCCTCGACAGACCGGGAAGACGTTGGAGAAGATGGCTCGGCGCGCTCGGGACGGGGTCGCGACATCGCGATGTCAATCCAGGAGCGGCACTAGCATGCAAAAGGATTGATTACCTTCACTTCGCCATAATCCTGTCCGGGGTTCAGGTCTTCGGACCAGATCGCTCTGCAACCCAGTGCCTGGGCGCTGCGAATAATCATTGCGTCCCAAAAAGACACGGCGTACCTTTGTTGAATCCGAATGGCCTCCAGCACGTCGCAGGCATCCGGCGCGTGTACGCGCCAGTTCGACAGGTACTCAATGATCCGTGATGCCGTTTCCGGCGCGAGCGGCCTATGGACCTTTTGCGTCACCGTCACATAGAACTCCTGCAATACCTGTACGCTCAGGCAACCGTTGCCCGATTGCCAAAGTTCTGCGACCAGGGATTTAGCGCGGTCGTGCTTTTTCCCCGCCGAGGTATCGTGGGCATAAACCAGCACGTTGGTATCGACAAACTGACGGTTACCGTTTTTATCGATCATGGAGATCGCCCCTGGTCCACGAGACCGTCCCCTTTGTCGCCAGGTCAAACTCGTCCAACATGGCCAGGTGGTACTTCTTTGCCCGGCGGTACTCGTCTTCCCTGCGCGTGAGATCCTCGAGCAGGTGGGTAAGAAGACCGGAGAGCGAGGTACCCCGCTCAATGGCGATATGTTTTACCCGGCGCAGCACTTCCTTGGGCAGCGAAAGGGTCACATTCTGGTACTCCACATGCCTCACCTCCACGCAAGCAAGTGTATCACCTATTTGCGTGATAAATCAAGTCGTCCAAGCGCGACCGACGGCCCGGTGTACCTGCACCTTTGGCCCGAGATAGCCTCCCCGTTTACCAGCAAGCGCTGCGCGCGAGCGGGCAGACCCAGCTGGCCTCTCAATCACGCCTTTCCGCCCGTACGAGCGTCCATCCGCTGCGGTGAACCCTGATGGTTTGGAGCTCTACTTCCGGGTGGCACGCCTTGAGTTCAAAGAGGGTTCGATCCCTCGCTACCACGAGCACCGGCCCGCGAACCAGCATCCGGCCAAGTTCGTCCGGTCGCCCGATGGAGAGGACGGGACGACCGGCATAATACTCGTAGATGGCCTTCTCTTCCTCACCGGGAATCCCGTACGGGAGCTTCTCTTCGGCTCGATACCATGCGAGCTGTATCCCGGCCCCGAGTCTCGCCCGAGCCTCCAGACCAAGAGATCGCCATGGTGAAATCTGGTCCCATCGGTAGTTCACACTGGCAAAGAGTGCCACGTAACTTGTCACGGTGAACAGAATAAAGAGAAAGATCGCAAAGCGTTCTCGCCGGCATGATATGGCTATGGTATAAGAGGTGAAGATGAGGGTGGATGCCAGGGAAAACGGCAAAATAAGGTCTTTGTACGGTTCGAGACCGGCATCAAGTCTTTGGGCAAGAATATAGACGTCAATCAAAAGAAAAAGGAGCGACATTACTCCACTCATTGCGGCCGAAAGAGCAAAACCGCGGCGGGCCTGCAACTTCCGCGTTATACTGACCCCCATCAATATGGCAAGAGGGGGGAGTGTTGGCAGGAGGTATCGGATGACCCGCCAGGCGCTGCCGTGCGGCACGAGAAAGGCGACGAGGAACCACACGGCGAGAAAGAGGAAACCGTCGGACTCTCGATTCCGCAGCTCTGCCCAACGCCGGGCTTCCTTGGTTACGGTAGCGACGGCGTCGGGAAGGAAGATCACCCAGGGGATGCTGGCAAGAACGAGCTGCGGGAGGTAAGTGGCATTCAGCCAGGAAAACGGCCTGCCTCCGGGATTTTGGAGGAATGAGAGGTTCCGCCGCCCGAAGAAAAGCTCGAGAAAAGGCCGGCCAAGACGCAGATACTCGTAGAGATACCACGTCCCGCCGGCAACGGCAAAGATCAGCAGGCCGAGCAGGGTTCGCCGCAGCGCTACCTCCCGCGAACCAAAGAGCTTCCTGACCTGAAAGTCGTCGCGACCGAGGATTCTCGCGACGGCGACCCATGCCACCAGTACCCCGAGGGGGGTGATCAGGGCGATCTGCCAGCGGTTCAGAAAGGAGAGGGAGAGGGCCAGCCAGCCGAGGTAGAAGGCCGCCGGAGCGTGAGTTTGCCAAAACCGGACCAGAGCATAGAAGAAGAGGGCATACGTGAAAAGGTTGAGAATATCTTGTTGAACCACCATCGTGCAATAGAAAAAGAGGAGGGTCGTGGCCAGGATCAAAGTGCCGAACAGCGCTTCCTTGCGGCCAAAAAAGCGGCGCGCTGTAAGATAAGTGAGGACCAGCGTTCCCAGAGACAAGATGATCTGCCAAAGGCGCGTCGACCAATCGTGCCGGCCCCAGAGCCGGTAGGAGATCGCCATGAGCCATATGGAGAGGGGAGGTTTGTCGAGGAGGTTACCTTCTGAGCTCCGCAAGGTCATCCAGTCTCCTGAGTCTACCACCCTTTGCGCTGCCGAACTGTAATAGGCTGTATCTGCGTCGGTTGTTGGGAGGTTCACCCAGGGTAAATAGAGAAGTCCTCCCAGGAGGAAAATCAAGAGAACGTCGTAAGTCATAGCCTTAGTCCCGATCATATTCCCTCAGCGTGGATCTCGCATTCCATCTTGTGCCGCAAGGCGCGCTGATACCAGAAAAGAACGATCGCCCCAACCAGGACCACCAGGTAATAAGATAGAATCCGGTCGAGGAGTACTGCTCCTCTTTCTACTCCAGGTGTTCCTTCCCCTATGATGAAAAGCGGCAGAAGTGCTCCCTGGAAAGACTCGGTAACACCGAGGCCTCCCGGCAGTAAGGAAAGGGTACCAACGAGTATTGAGGCCGTGTATCCCAGGGCCAGACCTAGCGGAATCACGACAAGACCCATGCTCCGGAATACGCAGTAAAACCTTACTACCTCGGCTGTGAGCGCCACCATTGAAAGAACCAAAAGCAGCCCAAAATGCTTGGGTTCGCCCCATATTAGAAAGCTCCTGCCGGACTCTAACAACATTTCGCCTATCTGCTTTCGGAAAGGTTCCGGCCAGGGTAACCGAGCGGAAGCTTGCTGCAGGCCGTGCCAGAAGATCCGGGGGAACGTCATGGTGGCCGCAAGTAAAATGACAAGCACGAGGGCAATTTTGGCCGGGAGGTGCATGGAACCTGCGGCGCCGGGAAGAAACAGAAGGGAGAGAAGGAAGATGGCCACGACACTGAAAAGGTCTAAGGCCCGTTCCACCAGCATGGCGAGGGTGGACGGGGTGAGCGGGACGCGGTACAAACCTTTTAAGATTAATGGCTTGGCTATCTCGATGGCCCTGCCGGGTACGAGACTGGAGGAGGCGACCCCCGCGTAGATCGAAGCAAATGCCGACGTAAATGATATCCTTACCGCCGTCGCCGACTGGATAAGGAGGCGCCAGCGTATCGCCTTGAGGGCGATGTTGAAAAGAGAAGCGAGCGCTGCTCCCAGCAGGAAGAGAGGGTCAAGTCGCCTCATGCTTTCTTGCAGTGTTTGCCAGTCCAGGGTCAGCAAGAAATAGGCGAGGGCGAAGAGGCCAAGGAGGAACAGTACATGACGCAGGACGTTTCTCATACTTGGCCGGTATCCTCCGGCTCCGGCCGTGATCGGACGGAGGTTGTCATTCGCAAGATCATGCGGCAGTAATCGAAGATGGTCCGGAGAACCTTCATCTTGCTACGGCCCTTCTTTTGATCGTAGCGAAGAACGAGGGGCACCTCCCGCACCCTGACGCCAATGCCACGCATCTTGAGCAGTAACTCGGCGGTGACACTGAAAGTAGTGGCTTCGATCAGTCGATCGCCGTATTGCCTTGCCAGGCGCCGTAACGCCCCGGCCCGATACGCCCGGAAGCCCGAGGTATAATCGGTAACGCCGGGTATGTCAAATAAGGTCTTCAGCGTCAGGTTCACCGCCCGGCTCATCAGCCGCCTCGCGAAAGACAGCCCGATTTCACGCCCGCCTTTCTGGTAGCGGGAGGCAATGACCAGGTCAACACTGCTCGGGAACTCCAGTGAACGAAGCATTTCGGGGACGAGGTACGGTTCATGGGTGTCGTCGGCATCCATGGTTACCAATACATCCGTGTCGGCAGCGGCAGATTCAAGGAAAGCTGCGATTCCATCCCGGAGCGATGCCGGCAGCCCCTGGTTTGCGTTATGTTTAATGAGCTTGACCGGCATCTGCTTTTGTTTTTCTTGCACCCGGGCTGCGGTGTCATCCGTACTGCCGTCATCCACGACCAGTACCTGATACGGGGGGATATCCCGGTCAAGCGCCCGGATCTTATCAAGGAGAGTTCCTATACCCGCCTCTTCGTTGTAGGCGGGTAGCAAAAAGTACAGCAATTAGCAACCCCTTTACTGCGATTTTCCCAATGCATCAAACATACCATGTAGGGTGTTTTATTCGGTTCTTCTCGATCGTACGGTCGCTCCTGGTCCATGTCAAGGTCATTTTATGTTATGATCTTACGCCGGTCTGCAGTTTGACCTGACTTTCGCCACTCGTAGGTGAAAGTCCTGCCGTTGCTGGGCTTAGGGAGACGCGGGAAGTGTATCTAACCAGGTACCTGGTATTTGCCCAGTTCGAACAGCTCCCAGAGGCGGGTCTGTA
>DUMU01000021.1 GCA_012839805.1 Bacillota bacterium
AGGGCGTCCACGGCGGCGATGGCAGTCGACTCGAAGGGCAGTTCATCCGTGAGGGCCGGATCGGCGATGATCAGGCGGGGCGGGGGAAGGCCGCGGATGCTTCGCTTTTCGGCACCCAGTTCAATAACGGCATTGTCGGTACTTTCGGAGCCCGTTCCCGAAGTGGTGGGGAGAGCGATCCACGGTAGGGCCTTCGTTTCGTCGACTTGTCGTTCGCCGAGCTGGTAGGCGGCAGGGTCGATTTCACCCTCCTGGCCAGCCAGTGCGGCCACGGATTTGGCCACATCGAGGGCGGTTCCGCCCCCCAGGCCTACTACCAGAGTCGCACCGGCTTCACGGGCAGCGGCAACGCCTGAACGAATGGCCGCATGGTCAGCGTGGCCGCTTACGAGCAAAGTGGAGCGGGGCTCGGGCAAACGGGCGAGAAGGACCGAGCCTTCCCGAGTCCGGGCGGCGCCGCGGCTGGCGATGAGGAGAACGCGGGCCTCGCACACTGCTTCCGGCAAGATGTGGCCACCGGTACCGCGTCCCCAATAGATGAGG
Source organism: Bacillota bacterium (assembly GCA_012839805.1). Lineage (GTDB taxonomy): Bacteria > Bacillota > Limnochordia > Limnochordales > DUMU01 > DUMU01. The sequence continues at coordinate 544 of DUMU01000021.1, forward strand.
GGTGAAGTGCGAGGCAGGGCGGAACGGTCGATACGGACCTGGTGGGTGGACGGGTCGAATTCCACGAGCCCCGGTAGCTGGGGCGCTGGTCCGGTTGAGTGGCCGGCAGGGCCGGCGGCAGGGCTGATCTTGCTCATCGCGCTGCGCTCAGGCCGGCGCCGGGCAGGCCCGGATGATGATGGCGAGGAACTCGAGCGGTTCATCGCCGATAGCCTCGATAGCATGACCGGCTCCGCCGCCGGTTAACACTGCGTCACCCGCAGCGACTTCCCGCCGCGTGCCATCGTCGTCAACCACCGCGCGACCGGAAAGGATGTAGAAGATCTCCTGTTCGTCGTCGTGCCGGTGAAAACCGATGGACGAACCGGGCCGCAGCCGCAGGTGGGCGCAGAGCCGGGCCCGGCCCTTGAGCTCGGACTCGCGGAAGAGGTGGCGGAACTCGACCGTTCCAGCTCCACCCCGCATGTGCTCCCTCGTTTCCTTTTCCATCTCATCGGCCTTCCGAATCATACCCCAAGCCTCCTCGCCGCGCGGGTTGCCCCGGTTACGGTCTACCTACACCTCTCTCCTTTTAAGTGCTTCGTCGCCCGAGACTTCACACCTGCCTGAGTCCTAGCTTCACGGTTACGACGGCACCGAGCTCGAAGCCGAGGCTCACTGCCACGGGGATCGAGACCTCTAAGCTGAGCCGTTGGGTGCGCGCCACGGCTTCAGTCGCGCTACAAGAGAGGTCTGGAGGTCCAGGAGGAGATTGGACACGGGTGGCGAATGCACGAAACGCGGGTGCGATGAAGGCCGAGCCCAACGTGGGCACCTATGGCTCGACCGGAGCAAGTGGTGCAACCGACCGCCTCACCCGGGATGAGCGCGGCCGGTTTTCGTTTTTGCCGCAGGCCGGACCCCAGATCCCAGGCCCCAGATCCCAGGCCGCTCATCCCTCAGGCCGGAGCGCGGTGATCAGGCCCGCCTCGCCTGTGTCGTTGTTGGTCTTCGTTTTCGGCGCGGTGTGTCTCCAGTATGATCAAACCAGAGTTCAGTATATACAGTCTCTTCTGGCGCGTACAGAAAGGGAGTATGCACGACGCTTCCCGGCTGGCACGCCGCAGCCGGCAGCCGTCCCACGGGAGGTGTGGGCTGTGCCCTGGCAAGTAGAGACACCAAAGCGGCCGGCGAAATGGTTGGTACTGGGAGTAGCCGTCTTAGTGGTTGTTGTGTTGAGTTTCCTAATTGCTCGGCGGGGATGGTGAACGGACGAAGGGTGAAGAGGGCGACCGGCCCGAGGGGTCAGGCCGGGTCGGACGGTGCGTAATGGGTTTGTACGTATTCATCGAGAATCTCAAGGAAGCGGGCGGCGAGGTCGTGGACGTCGTCGCCCCGCAGCGTCGTAAAGAGCCTGCCATCCACATAGACAGGGGCTTTCGGCTCTTCGAACGTCCCCGGCAACGAGATTCCCACGTTGGCGTGCCGGCTTTCCCCCGGCCCGTTGACGACGCAACCCATGACCGCCACCCGCAGGTTTTCTACCCCCGGGTAAAGCTCCCGCCAGGATGGAAGCCGATCGTGGAGGTGCTGTTCGACCCGCTCTGCCAGCTCACGAAAGAACGAATTGCTGGTTCGTCCGCAACCCGGGCAGGAGCTTACCTGGGGGGCGAAAGCTCGTAGCCCCAGCACCTGCAAGACGGTCCGGGCCACCACGACCTCGTCGGTCCGCGGCCGCCCGGGCGCGGGGGTGATCGACACCCGGATCGTATCTCCGATCCCTTCGGCCAGCAGGATGGCCAGCCCGGCCGCGCTGCCTACTATGCCACTTACACCCATCCCGGCCTCGGTCAACCCCAGGTGGAGCGGGTAATCGCAGCGCGCCGCCAAAGCCCGGTACACCGCCACCAGATCGGGCACCCGGGACATCTTGGCACTCAAGACGATCCGGTCGTGGGCGAGGCCGAGCTCCTCGGCCAGCGCTGCCGACCGCAGGGCGCTCTCGACCATCGCTTCCCGCAGGACCGCCTCCCCATCCAGCGGCTCGGGGCGACGGGCGTTCGCCTCCATCATCTCGTCGAGCAACGCCCTATCCAAAGAACCCCAGTTGACCCCGATGCGCACCGGTTTGCCGTAATCGATGGCCACCCGGATGAAAGTAGCAAAATTCTGGTCCCGGTGCGAGCCTTTACCCACATTGCCGGGATTGATCCGGTACTTGTCAAGTGCTTCGGCACATCCTGGGAAACGGGTAAGGAGCAGGTGGCCGTTATAGTGAAAGTCGCCTACTATCGGAACGACCACGCCCTCTTCGCGCAACCGGTGAACTATCTCCGGAACCGCCCGCGCCGCTTCTTCAGTGTTGACGGTCACCCGCACCATTTCGCTGCCGGCCGCGGCCAGCTCCTTGATCTGGGTCACCGTCGCCGCCACATCGGCCGTCTGGGTGTTGGTCATCGACTGAACTACTACCGGCTGCCCGCCGCCGATCAACACCTCTCGCGCCGCCGGCCGCGCTGCTCCCGGCCTCCCGTGAGCGGCCTCCGACCCGGCGCCGCCTACGCGAACGGTTACCGAAGCTCGTCTTGCTCGCCAGATCTCTTCCATCGCTCTCGAGACCTCGCTTGTCTGGGTACTTCCTTCCTATTTTCTCATGTCCGCCGCGCGCAGCCCACCAGAGACCAGCACCAAAACGCGCCTTTTCCTCCGGGCGACGCCCGGAGCGATCGCAGGGGAATGCCAGGCGGTTGCCGAACGACTACAGCCACAAGGGGGTAGTCATCTGGTGCGAACGATGCAACTAGCCCGCCTGGCGCTCCTCGCCGACCTCCACCTTCACGCCCGGGGCGGTGAAGATGCCGGCGAGACCGGCGCCCGCTACGCTCGGCATCTGGAAAAGGTAACTCGAGAAATGGCCGCGGAGCACGTGGACGCGATCCTGGTCGCAGGCGACCTCACCCAGCATGGCGAGGTAGCAGAGTATGAGGAGTGGCAGCGCTGGCGAGAACGGTGGGAGCATCTTGCCGCCGGCGCAGGCATCCCGGTTTTCTGCGTGCCCGGAAACCATGACGTGGGAGAAAAGAACCACGTTTCGGTTGAACGGGTAGCAAGGTTCGAGAGGGAAGCGGGGCCTTCGTTCTTCGCCGTGGATATAGCGGGAGTCCGCTTGATAGGACTCAACTCGCTCCTGCTGGGAAGCGGCCTCCCGCGCGAAGAGGAGCAATGGGACTTTCTCAGGACGGAACTTGGGCAACCGGCAGCTTTGCCCGAACCGGCGCCGGAAATCGACCCGCGACCGCGCCCCAGGATCGTGCTGCTCCACCAGCCGCCGTTTCTGGTTCACCCGGACGAAGAGGGCGACGATTACTGGAACATCGACCCGATTCCCCGGCGCCAGCTCTTGGAGCTTCTGCGGCCGGGACCGGGACAAGCAGGGGTCAGTCTCCTCCTGGCGGGTCATCTGCACCGTCCGGCCCGTTTGACCCTGGGAGACATGTCGTGTTTGGTCGCCCCGGCCGTCTCTTTCGGGCTTCCCCGCGGCCAGCAGCCCGAGGGGTGGGGGCTGGTCACGATCGAGTCAGATGGGAGCGCCGGCTTCCAGCTCCGAGAGATCCGGCCCGGGCCGGAAGAGCAGTAGCAACCCGCGCGAGTGGCTTTGCTCCCGGCCCGGGGTGCGACAACGCGCCTGCAGTATCAAAAAGTGCGACTGGGATCAAAGGCTTCCGAGGTGCTTGAGGATGAACCACGCGACCACGATTACACCGATGAACGTGAAAAAGTCCATCTTTCTCCACGCTCCTTTGGTTTCAGGATCAAAGTGCTAAGACGACGGAGGGTGGCGAAAGTTCACGGAAAATAGTGGGGGAAGACAAAGCAACTGACCGGGAGCACGAGGCCGTTGGTCCGGGCCGACTCATCGGAAACGCTCGTGCTACCGGTCAGGTTGCTACTGGCGACGCCGTGCAAAAACAGGCGTCAGAATGTCGTCGTGCCGGTATCGGTAGTCGTGGTGTCGCTAGTGGTCGTGTCGGTTGCGGTGGTGTCGGTCGCCGTCGTGTCAGTAGTGGTGGTCGTGTCGGTCGTCACGCCGGTGTCGGTGGTAGTAGTGGTTTCAGTAGTAATCGGCTCGGTGGTCGTCGACTCCGTCGTGGTCGACTCGGTGGTGGTAGTGGTATCCTCAGTGGCGGCCTCCTCTTTCTTGCCGCAGCCCGCAGCGACAAAAGCAATCAAGGCCAGCGAGATCCCAAGGACAGCCCATTTCTTTGAAATGCGCACGCCAAATCCTCTCCTCTTCGGTTCTGCCAGCGTTTTTCCGGTTGATTCGCCGCCCGGCCCGGCTGGCGGTCCCTTTGAGCCGAACGGTGAGCCGGCCCGAAGGCAATTATATGCCCCGATCCACGATTAGCAAAGAGGGCTAGCCGTCGCCAGTACTCCCTTTTTTCGCCGGTGGCAGCCCGAAGCGACTTATCGCCATGCAGATAGACGGATCTCACTTAAGATCGTTCAATCCCTTCCGGGCTCCTTCTCGCCGGTAGCCCCCGGCCGGCTCGGGAAGGAGGTTTGAGGTGGGCAAGGAAATCACCCTCGGAGCTGGAAGGGAATCACGGTCCCGCAGCCAATAAGTGAACGCGTTTTCGTCGTCGGACGGGTCGAAAGAAAGGGATGGTGACTACGGGTATGGGTCATATGGACGTCAAGGCAGAGGTAAAGCTCTCCCGGCTATCGGCGCTACTGCGCCGGTCGCTGTGGCTGGACATGCTGACCGAAGCGGAAGTGATGGGACAGGTCTGGCAAGATCCGGATTTCGATCCGGCGCTGCTTGTGACTCACGAGAGAGATGAGGAGCTGGCCGGAGCGATCTTCGGGGTGATCAGGCGGGAGAAGGACGCGACCGGCGGAACCGAGCGCCGGGTCGGATATGTGAAGTTCATTGCGGTCGACCCGCGCTATCAGCGGCAGGGGATCGGCACCGGACTTCTCGCGCGTCTGGAAGAACGGCTGGCCGAAAAGGGGGTGGAAGAGATCCGGGTAAGCGGCAGTGCTCCCTGTTACCTGTGGCCGGGGGTGGACGTCCGCTACACCGGGGCTTACTGCTTCTTCCTCGCCCGGGGTTATACCCGCTACTCGGATGCCGTCAACATGCGGGTGGATCTGGCGACTGCTCCTCTCGATACGGTCGCGGACGAAAAACACCTGGCCGAAAAGGGGATCGTCGTCCGGCGCATGGAAGAGGGCGATCGGGAGGCGGTAGGAACGTGGATTGCGCGCACCTTTGGTGAAAACTGGAGGTGGGAGACCCTCGCCACGCTGAACCGCCAGCCGGTGGCCGCCTTTATTGCCCTGCAGCCGGACTCCCCGCCGGGCGAGGAGGTTATCGGCTTTGCCGCCTATGCGGGCAACCGCCGCAACTGGTTCGGGCCGATGGGGACCGACCCTCGCGCCCGCAAGCTCGGGGTGGGCCGCACTCTTTTGCGGCTCTGCTTGCGAGACCTGCGGGAGATGGGCTATACCGATGCGCAGATCGCCTGGACCGGGCCGGTAGCGTTCTACGCGAGGACCGTGGAGGCCCGGATGGATCGAGTGTTCTACCTGCTTCGCCGTTCCCTTCACTGAAGCCCTTCAATTGGCTCAGGGGGCCGCTTCCCTGGGAGAGATCCGCGAGAGAGATGCCCAAGAGAGAGCCCTGAGGCTAGGAGAGATGGTGCACTTTTCACCATCCCGGATGGAGCGGGGCGGTGAAAGATGCACCATCTACCCTTTCGCCTAGCTTCTGGGCAGTGGCAACCGCGAACCTCAGTGTCACCGGCTTCGGCCTGCGGATGGTGGCTTTCGACTCTGCGATGGCGTACTTTTCACCTTCCCCGCCCGAGCTGGATGGTGCAAGATGCGCCAGCAACCCCGTCAGCTGGCTAGAGCTGTGCTCGGGTCGGGGCCGTTCGCTTCGCCAATGACGAAGCTGGGGATAATGAAGCATGAGCATGAGCGGCCCGCCTGCCCGCCCTGGGCGAGCACCGTTGGTGGCTGGTGGTTGTTGCAGCTACCGTTGGTGGCCGCTGCCGGCCGGGCGGTCAGGCGAGACCCCGACCACGAGGAGGTAGACGAGATGCAGCGGTGCCCGCATTGTGGGCATTTCAATGACGATAGCAACAAATTCTGTATCGAGTGCGGTGCTCCCCTGGCCACGGCTAACACCCGGTCCTATCCGACGCCCGCCGATCAACGGGATACGACGGATCCCGAACTGGTCCAAGCACGAGCCCACTGGAATCAAGAACCGGTGGAAGGTACACCGGACGGTGCCCGCCATGTACCGGGAGCGGCCCCTCATGGCGGACCGGAGGCGGAAGGAGCGCAGGGTTCGTAGCGGTAGGCAGGAGTTCAGTGGTGGAAGGAGAAGGATAGTGCCCCAAACCACAGTAGACCAACAGGGGGAGATCCGGTGAAACTGGTATCAGTCCGGTATGGTACGCAGGAGACGGTTGGTCTTGTTTGGGGCGATGACCTCATTGATCTCGGGCGAGGAATCCGTGTCTATCGGCTGGCGAAAGAGGGGGACCCTGGACCGCCCATCCGGTCGCTGGCGGAGCTTCTGGCTAGCGGAGTGGTGACGGGAAGCAGACCGTTCACCATCTTCCTGGCGGAGGTGGTCAGCTTCCTCGATCGTCACCACCTCTGGCCGACGCTCACCATTCCCGGCTCGCCCCGTCTCGGCCCGCCCATCGCCCGGCCCGGGAAGATCATCTGCCTCGGCCGTAACTATGCGGAACATGCTGCCGAAACCGACTCTCCCGTGCCCGAAGAACCGCTCTACTTTGTCAAGGCCTCCTCGGCGGTCATCGGGCAGGACGAGGAGATCGTGTATCCAGAGGGGGCAGAGCGGGTCGACCCGGAGGTGGAGTTGGCCGCGGTAATCGGGCGCCGGGCGAGGGGGTTGACCCCGGAGAACGCCCTCGACTGCGTTCTCGGATACACGATCCTGAACGACGTCACCGAGCGGAGCCTGCAACAGCGTGACCTCAGCGCCAAGCAGCCGTGGTTTCGTTCGAAGAGCTACGACACTTTCTGTCCGCTGGGTCCTGCTTTGGTATTGACCGACGAGATTCCTGACCCGCACGGGCTGCAGATGACCCTGCGGGTGAACGGGGAGGTTCGGCAGTCCGCCTCCACCGCCGATATGATCTTCCGCCTGCCTGACATCCTGGTGGCGATCACCCGGCACATCACCCTCGAGCCGGGCGACATCGTGAGCACCGGGACTCCCCAGGGAATTGCGCCCATTCGACCCGGTGACCTGGTCGAGTGTACCATCGAGGGAATCGGGACGCTCCGCAACCGGGTGGTGGCGGAGAAGCCCGCGGCGGCGGAGTAACACCGGAGGTACCCCTGCGTCAAGGGTTAACACCTGCCTCATCACCTGCGTGGGGTCCTGAGTCGAGCAGCCGAGAGACCGGCCGGCCGAACTGCCCGCCGAGTGTGCCCGGGCGCTTGCCGTAGCGTCGCCCGGCGGCGAGGCGGTGGGGGTGGCCAGGCCAGGCACGGGCCGGGGTGGCGACCCCTGGTCTACCGGCCCGGGCCGCGCACGTACGATTATGACCGGAGATGATGGGGCATGATCGGCCGGGGGCGGGGCTCCAAGCGTGCCACTGCAAACTCCGGGCGCAGGCACCGTGCGGGAATCCTCTTCGCCGGGATGGTGGTGCTGGTGGTAGCAGGTGCTTGCGGATGGGAGACCTGGGCCACCGCCCGGGCGGAGCATGAACTGCTGACGTTGTTGGTGCGTGCTCTGGGGGCGGAACGGGCTAAGCTGATCCAGGAGGAAGGCGAGGTCATCGAAGGCTACTTCGACGTGGTTCCCGATCTTCCCGGCCGTGAGCGAGTGCTGGCGGTTTCGCTGCCCCCCGATCGAGGGTGGGTCTTGGTCGGCCCGGCGGGAGGGGCGGCCGGAGCAAGCCGGGAAGCGTGGACCAGCGAAGAACTGGCTCGGGTCAGGCGGGTGGAGGCAGTTCAGGTAGTTCAAGACCCGGCAGTTGAACTGGCAGTCAGTGAAGAGTACGACGCCAGGGTGGGAGCGCTCTCTTTCGTACGGCAGATCCGCTTGCTCAAGTGGGACGGGAAAGGGTTGCGGACCATCTGGAAGAGAACGGTATGGGAAGAGACATATAGCCCGGACCCGCCCTACCAGCGCCGGCTCACACGAGAAGCGCAGGTGAACTGGGGGACGGGCGTGAAGGGCGACCGGGGCGAGGCAGGGGGAGAGAGGGAGGTCATCAGGGTCGAGGAGATCCAGCGCGAATATCGGCGGCGCGATGAGTCCGTCCAATATGATCTGGAGCGGGAAACCTCCTCGGGCGAACGATATTCGTGGAGCCCGGAGGAGTTCCGCTTTGCCCGCAGTGATCCTTGACATACGGCTTACCGGCCAGCTAAAGTGATTGAGAAGATTTCTCAGTCCGATGGGACATGGGGTGCGGGTAGTGCACGGTGCTAAGCGTTCAGGCCGGGGTTGGGGCTGGGGCTGGGGCGGGAGCCGCGGTTGGGGGCGAGGGCGGGGGCGGTCCGGCGACGGGACAGGCCAGCCGGCCCCGGGGTCTGGCCAGATCGCCCCTGCGGCGGGCCCGATGATCGGCAGGCCCATTCCGCCCGCCCGCGAGGGTGGCCTGCAAGAACGCCGGCTGTCCGATCTGCTCCCGGGGGAGCAGGCGAGGGTGGTCGGGATCGGTGGGGGCATGAATCTCCGGCGCCGGCTGGCGGATGTTGGCTTCATTCCTGGAGTCCAGGTAGAGGTAGTTCGGGTTCTGGCCGGGGGAAGGCTGATCGAGGTGGCGGTACGAGGTACGAGGTTTGGGTTGCGCTGGCAGGAAGCCCGCCAGGTGAGGGTAGAGTGAGAGGGATGCGGCGATGAGTTGCCATCGCCCCGACCGCAGTGAGGCTGCAGCCGCGGCTCTCGAAACTTCGGAACCACAGGCCAGGTCGCGGCCGGTGGTGGCCCTCGCCGGTAACCCGAACGTGGGCAAGAGCACGCTCTTCAACGCTCTTACCGGCGGAAACCAACAGGTGGGGAACTGGCCGGGCAAGACCGTCACTCGCAAAAGCGGCCTTTTCCGGTCTCCGGCCGACGGCTGGAGCTGCGACATCGTGGACCTGCCGGGAACTTATAGTCTCGATCCGGTTTCCCCGGAAGAGGAAGTAGCCCGGGACGCGCTGGTCGGAGGCAACCTTGACGCAGTCATCGCCGTGGCGGACTCAACCCACCTGGAACGGACGCTCTACCTGGTTTTGCAACTGCGGGAGTTGCAGCACACGCCGGCTCATCGTCCCTTCGCTCTCGTAGTAGCTTTGACCATGCTGGACCTCGCAAAGCAGCAGGGTGTTCATCTGGACGTACAGGAACTTGCTCGCCGGCTGCAGCTTCCGGTGGTTCCCGTTGACTGGACGGCGAGAAGCCTCTCCCGGCTGATGCAAGTCGTACGGGACCAACTCAAACTGATGGCGCGGATGGCACCTCGCTCGATCACCAGAAGCGAGGCGGGCCGAGCCACCACCCGGGATGGAGACGAGGCCAAGCCCGGCAACGCCGGTAGGGAAGAAGACCCGCTGGTGGTGGCAGGGCGTCGCTACGCCGAAATCGAGAGGATCCTCGCGGCGGTGGTAAGGAGAAGGGATGGGAGGACCTTCACCGACCGGCTGGACGAGTATCTGCTTCACCCGTGGTTCGGATACCTCTTCCTGGGAATGGTATTGGCGGGGTTTTTCTGGCTTACTTTCGCCGCCAGCAGCCCGCTGGTGGACTTGCTGGACAGGGCTATAGGCCGGTTCGGTACGGTGGCGGGAGAGCTCCTCACGGAGTTGGGGACGCCGGCGGCCGCAATTGAGTTCGTGCGGGACGGCGTGATCGGCGGGGTGGGGGCGGTTCTCGCCTTCTTCCCGCTGATGGCGATCTTCTTCTTCCTTTTTGCTTTTCTGCAGGACAGCGGCTATCTGGCCCGGGCGGCGTTCCTGCTCGATCGCTGGATGCAGAGGTTGGGCTTCCACGGGCGGGTTTTCTTCGTGCTCCTGTCGGGGTACGGGTGTAATGTGCCCGGGGTACTGGCCGCCCGGATACTCGACAATGCGGACGACCGGCGAGCCGCCATCCTGCTGGAACCGCTCATCCCCTGTGCCGCACGCCTCGGCGTGATGGCCTTCATGGTGGCCGCCTTCTTCCCCCCGGCAACGGCGACGGCAGTACTGCTGGGACTGCTGGTGCTGGACGGGGTGCTGGTGGCCGTAGCCGCCTACTTCCTGCGCCGGCGGGTGCTCTCCGGACGCCAGACGCCGTTCCTTTTGGAACTGCCCGACTATCACTGGCCTTCCCTGCGTACGCTCTTGCTCGGAACCTGGCACGAGGTTCGCCATTTCCTGCAGAAGGCCGGGGGCATCATCCTGGTTGCCACCGCCGGGTTCTGGTTGGCAAGCCACCTGCCCTGGGGTGTACCCATAGACGAGACTTTGGCGGGTTGGCTCGGGCGGGGGCTCGCGCTATTCCTCGGGTGGCTCGGCCTGGACTGGAGAATGAGTGCCGGGCTGCTGTCGGGGGCGATCGCCAAGGAGACCGCTTTGTCCACGTTGGCGGTAGCCCTGGCTTCCCAGGCGGGGCCGGGAGCGGCGGGACTGGGGGACGCCGGGTTGCCGGCGCTCCTCGCCGCGGCCTATACCCCGGCGCAGGCGCTCAGTTTCCTGACGATCTTCATGCTCTATTTCCCCTGCCTGGCCACCGCCCGGGTAATGCAACAGGAGCTCGGTGATCGCCGCTGGTTCGCAGGCGGAGTGGCAGGGAGCCTCGCTTTGTCCCTGGTGGTGGCCGGGGCGGTGCACGCGGTGGCGAGCAGGTTATGGTAGGAAGGGCAAAGGCAAGCGGGGCTACGGGCGGGCAAGGCACGAACCTGCCGGCTGCTTTGCTGCAGCTTTTGATGAACGAAGTTCAAGTGGACCGTTCTACCGTTCTGAGACGGCTCGGTATCTCACCGCCGTTGCTGGATGCTCTCCTCGACGACCTGGTCCGCCGGGGCTGGCTGGCGGTTTCTGCTCCGGCAACCGTCGACACCGTGGCGTCTGGGGCGTTCCCGCCGCCGACCAGGGCTCGGGCGGTCAGGCCGGCCGTGCCGGCTGCTTGCCAGACCTGCCCGCTGGCGGCCCGGAGCTTTTTCGTTGACCGGGGTGAGGGTCTCCCGGCAGTGCGCCGCTACCTGCTTACCCCCGCCGGTCGCCGTCAGTTGCAGGCATTCCTGCAGGCATTGCAGAAGAGCCCCAGCTAGGGGTCAGTCCCGCGGATGGTTTCGGCGTACCGTATCGGTGAACCGGACGCCCGCACGACCGGAGGATCGGAACAACGGAGTGGATGGGCGTCCGTGAACGCCCGGAAGAACCTACAAGCTATACTTACTATACGACGTAGTCGAGAGTGGCCTCCGGGAATAGCCGGTGGAGGTTTTCAGTGAAGAACCGGGTGATCTCCTCGTAGGTCTCCTCGCCGTACACATACTTGCCGTAGCCAAACTGACCCCACTTCCACTTCCGCTGGCTTTCGTTCATCTCAAGGCGGGTGGTCGGGTAGACTTCCAGGATCGTCTGTTTTGCCCTGGGGGTGAACCGGTGAGCCACGATCTCGAAGCGCAAGTCATTCTCGGGAGCGGTTCGCGGCAGTTTTGCCCTGATCTCTTCCAATAGCTCGGCGTATTCCTTCTTCCAGCCGTGGTAGATGATTACCGGCGAGATATGAAATCCCAGGGGATACCCGGCCGAGGCTACCCTGGCTGCGGCATCCAGGCGTTCACTTACTCGCGGAACTGCTTTTTCGAACTGGCTGGCTACGGTCCTGGTGTTGACAGAAAACCGAATCCGGGTGTGGCCGTTGTGCCGGAGGCCGAGCAAGGGATCAACGGCCGCAAACTTGGTGACAAAACGAAAACGGCCGAACTCGGAGCGGGCAAAGTGTTCAATGGTGGTACGCAAGGCGTGACTCCAGTGTTCCACAGCCACCGGGTCGGAAGTGCACGATCCGTCAAAGTAAGTCAACCGGGGGGCTCTTTCCCGGGCATACTTGTCGGCAATCTCCAGGATCTCCGCAAGGTTCACGTAGATCCGGACGTACGGTTTGGTGCTCAGGTTGGTGTTCAGATAGCAGTAGTGACAATGACCGGGGCATCCGGTGGCAAGAGGCAGCGCGTAATCCGCTGAGGGCCTGGAAGTTTGGAAGGTTGTGCCCTGGCGCACCCCGACGACGAGCGTCCGCTTGGCTTCGAGGAACCGGCGCCGGGGCGTGTTGCCGGGCAGGCCCGCGATCCGGTTGTGCGACCCGGCCATCAGGATGGGCAGCCCGGCGCTGAGGGCTTGTTCGTAGATCTTCTGGCCGAGGGGGTACTCCAGCGCCCGTGGTTCGAAGTAGACGCGGGAGGGGTTGAAGACGAAGGTAGCGGTGGTCTTAGTCTCCGCCTCCGCCTCCGCCTTAGACCTGGCCTCCGCCCCGGCCTCAGTCTGCGCCGCAGCCTCAGTCTCCGGCCCAGACTGCGCCCCAGTTTGCGCCCCAGTGTCCGCCTCAGACCCAGCCCCAGTTTCAGTCTCGGTCTTTGCCTGAGTCTCGGTCGAAGAGTTGACTGATGATTCCATGTACGTTCCCCCACCGGTTAGGCTTACCCCGTGGGCCCGGCGCATGCAGGTGCTGCACTGTCCGGTGCTTTCCACGCTGCGCCCTGACTATGACCATTGACCATTTCTGGTATACTCGCGTTGAAGGCGCGCTTCGCTCCGACAGTGGTCGGACGCGTGCCGGAATGGGCGTTCGGTTTCAGCCGGGATCAGTGGTGGTTTTGGCCGAAGTCAGCCGCCTAGCTTCCGGGGGCCGGAGACAAGGGGAACGCGGGGGAGATAGTGATGGATTTAGATTGGTTTGACCCAAGCCCTGAGGTGGTGATTCGCCCGGAAGTCAACTGTCGGCGCGTTTGGCAGCGAAGGTTCGGAAAAGAATACATACAGATCTCTTCTACCGTCATATTGGCCAACGAAGGCGGTCGCATCTTTGAGTTAATATGCAAAGAATTAGATTCAATCGCCAGTCCGGTATATGACTATCGAGATGCTGGCTATGTCTACTACGAGTATGACGCGCCGAAATCCGGGCCTGTCACCGTCTTTCGTGCGCCGGAGCCTGGCCCATGGGCTGCCGCGTTGCTGGAGGAGTTGATAGCCTCCGGCGGGAGACAGTTCCTCCTGATGAATCGCACGGGATCCCTCCGAGCGACTGTGCCGGTCGGAAGCCTGGTCTTGCCCGATGAGCTGGTTCGAGAAGAGGGGACGTCCTACCACTACGCACCACCAGATGTCCGACTTACTACCAGTCGCCAGTTGAACCAGCGTATCCGGGACATCGCTTCGGGCCTTGGAATTCCCCTCATAGACGGTAAGCACTGGACCACAGACGCCATCTACCGCGAGACATTTGCGAAGGTTGAACGCCTAGCCGGGGCCGGTGTGGTCTCTGTCGACATGGAGTTATCTGCATTGGCCGGCGTGGCGTACTTTCGGAAATGTGAACTATCTGCTGTTCTCGTGGTCAGCGACGTGGTAGCTCGAGATCATAGCTGGAACGGGATGACCACGCCTGAGTTTGGTTTGGGAGTACAGCGGGCGGCACAGATCGCGTCGAGGGTCTTCAGGTTTGAGGAGTCACAAAGCGTGAGCCATTAACCCTGTCGGCCTGTTAACGCCGGGCTGGTATCCGGCTCGTGGAAGTGATCTGCTCCTTCGGTACCTCCAGTGGGTCTCAGCCGGCCGATGCCGCGGCAGAGGCAAGAGGGGCCCGGATCTTTCACTCGGCTCTTGGCCTGCTGGCCCATGACAGCTACGCTGTCGACCATATCACCTTCTTGCGGGCGATGCAGGGAATTCCCGCGGCATAGAAGCGACTTTCGCCGAGACCTCCGTGACTCCGTGCACGGGTTTTCGACCCGGGCACAGGCCAGCGGCCCGGGGCGGCGAAAAAGGAAAAATCTCGGCCCTTAAGAAAAGGCCGAGATTGCTCAACGGCTTTTCTCAACGTTGTCGCCCTGAGTATATCAGCGCCTCCTTGTCCACGTAAAGCTCGCAAGGGATAGGTCTGTTTTCTACTCCTTTGAAACCACTCAAGGTCTCTATGCGGTACATGGCAGACCGGTACCAGTTGAGCTTGGGTTTTACCTGTAGAAAAGGGTAGTCGTTTCGGATGCTCTTCAGTAAATAGTCCCAGTTGACATAATGGTTAAAGGAGTCGATTATATCAGTGATTACCACCTTGAATTGTCCCACTAGCAGCTGCTGGAACAGGCTCCATTTCTTCAAGGAAGCCTCTGTTCGTGTCAACCCAAAGTAACCGGCACATCCCTCACCGGAAAGACCTGTCAGTCCTCTACCTATGGTAAGCTCCAGAGCCTCCAGCGTCTCCGGCGGATCGGTATGGAAAGTGTCAAAGTAACCCATGTATTCTTCGGGCAGTTTATCTCTGAAATCATGCCTTACCGCTTTCACAGGCAGGCCGTATTCTGCCGCGGTGTTATTGATATATTCAACCAGCCTGTCGTCGATTTCCAAAACAACGACCTCTCGCGGCATCCCCGAAAGACCGGCAGCTATGCTCACGAGGTCATCGTCCCCCAGAAGCAACAGCTTTTTGCCTTGGAGATCTCCCCTGTCCGCCATGAGGAGTATCCTGCTGACCACAGTCGGAGTTGTTACAAACCCCTGGTCGTAATCAATTATGGCCTGGGGTCGGTCGGCAGTTACTTCGTCAAATTTTTGCATTAGTTCTTGCAGTTTTGCCAGGTCGATTCCCCGTCCCTCGCAAGCCGGACAGGTGTAATCTTTTCTTGCGGTTATTCCCTGCACATTCAAAAATCCCCAGCCCTCGGGGGTGATATGTAAATCCCCTTTGTCGTCTAGCTCAACCATTCTCTTCCGTTCCAGAATTGCTATTATTTCAGCGACGACGCTGAACGGTTTCCGGGCGGCGCAGACAATACCCCAGAAGTGAGAGCTGCCGGCCAGTCCTGACAGCACCTTCTCCACATCATGTACTGTAGTTTCGACCCCCGTGCGTTGATAAACCTCCTGTGCTATTTCCCTGAGATCGTCCACGGTTTCACCTCCAAACAAGGATTTGTTCTCATCAATGGACATCGTTTGGAGATCCCAGGCAGTACTGTCAATGATCTAGAATAAAAGTGTGCACAAGTGTGCAGAAGCGTCGAGGGTTTAAGGGTACCCTCAAGCAGGAAAGGCCACGCAGCCTTTGGTAGCTGAACGGGCGATTACTCCGGCGCCACCAGCAAACCCAAGGATGGCCGACTACCAAGTTACCACAGATTGTGAGATTCTGCAGCAGTTGATTGTTCAGGACGGTGGAATGACGTGACTTGTAGGCAGGTGGTGGCACGGAGTGCGGTTCGGGAGCATTCTGGCGGCGGTGTGAGTTACCTGCGATCTTCGGCGGACCGGAAGAATGCTTGATGCGCGGGCATCGTTGACAGCCTCTGTACCGTCCATACTACCTCGGCCTGGATATCGAACAAATCTTGGACCGATGCGAAGGGGCGGACCCGTCGGCTAGTCCACGCTGCCTTGGTAGACCCCAGTCTCAATGATCTCGAGCACCACCCTTTACGCGGTTCGCCATACATTCCGGCCGTATGCGCGGAGACGGGTCCGAGCTGCCGACCCTGCGGGTCCCCCCCTCGGATCTGCAGGTTAAGGCTCTGTTAGTTTCCTGGATTCCTTGGCCGGAGTAATGGCGGGCTATGAGGAGGCCGTGCGGGTCACGGACGAGGCGGGCAATCTAATACGAACAGGTGATGACGGGTCGCTGCCGCTGCAGGCAGTTCAAAAGGGTGAACTGGAAGGCAGCTTGGTGGCCGGCCAGGTGCTGAAAGTGTCGCTGCCCATGGGCGAGATCGATCTCAGGGGCGTTAAAGAGGGTGGGGAAGGTGAGGAAGGTGAGCAAGGTGTAGGTGCGGTGGATGCCGCCCGGCTGCAGTACGAAGTGAGGGTGTACGGTCGGAACAAGCAAGTGGCGCAAGGGTATGCCGGGCGTGTGAAGGTGTCGCTTCGGCCATTGTCCGAGACCTCGGGAGCGTCCGGGGCGGTCGGGACGGCTGAAGAGGCTGGAGGTGGACTGGAGCTCGTGGTGGAAGAGCCGCCCCGCCCGGCTGAACTGAAGGTCAAAGTGGTGGTACGCGGTGCGCTGCCTGCCGCCGCCCGGGTAGATCTGGAAAGCGGGTACGGGCTGGTGAAAGTGGTGGATCTCGGCGGGCCTCCTGTGGTGCGGAATGGGTATGGTCCTACCGGGCTGGGCCGCCTGGCGGGGGACTGGAGCGTGGAGGTGGACTACTCTGCCCTGCTGGTCGATGGGATAGCAGGGGATCTGGAGATGCGGGGCGACTATAGTGAAGCCAACGTCAGCCATGTAGGCGGTGACCTCACCATCCGTTCAGACTACAAGGATATCCGGGTTGCGGACGTGCGGGGTGACGGCATCGGCGGCGATGTCAGAGCCAGCTCCTCGTATGGAGATCTGCGACTTGCGGGGCTGCGGCGGAACGTGGAGATCGAAGCCAAGTTCGCGAACGTGGATCTCGGGTTCACCGCTCCCCCGGACCACTGCTTCCGCCTGCGCAGCCGCTATGGGTCGATCGCTGATGACCTGTCGGTGACAGAGGAGCGGAGTGCCGGGAGCTGTGAGAAGTTGCGGCAAGGGGTGGCCGGCCGAGGGCAGTACCGTGTAAGCGTCGAGACGGATGTATGGGAGGCGCCCGCCCGGAACAGGTAGCAGGTGGTGCGGGAGAGGTAGTGCAGAAGCAGGTAGTGCTGAGGTAATGCTGAGGTAATGTTGAGGTAGGCTGTAGGCCTAGGGTCACATCACAAGCCACAGGCCCGCGGCGGCAGGCCTAGGCAGTGGGCCGTGGGCGCCAGGTCGTATTCCTGGGCACAGGCCGCGGGCCCCGTAGATCCCGGGCGGCATGCGCAAAGGACCAGGCCGCATGCCACAGGCCCCGGGCGGCCTGTGCAAAGGGCTAGGCCAGAGGCCTGCAGCCCCTGCCGAGGCCTTTGGCGAATTGGCCAGGCGAAGGTGGGTACTACCGTGCTACCGCAGCGACCACTCCCCGGTCGCTGATTGGATCTACCCTGCCTGAGCCGATCCCCCAGCCTTTTGGGGTAGGTTGAGGGGTGGGTAACAAAACTACCCGGCCCCGGCGAAGGACTGGGTAAAATCATTACCCACTGGCCGTCGACGAGTGTCGGCTGGCTGCCTCCCGGGGTGCGGCCGGCCCCGGCCAAGGCACTCGACCTGGGCATTTGTCCGCCCACTGGCCCGGGCGTCCAGGCCAGGGTCACGCCGGCTCGGCCTCCGCAAGGCGTGGGAACGTTCCCATCGGCGGGGCGGGTAGTTTCTTCACCCACTCTAGCACACAGAGTGGGTGAAAAAACTACCCGCAGTCTTGGTGGAGTTGGTGGGGTTGATGTGGTTGATAGAGTTGGTGCGGTTGGCATGGTTGGTGGGGTTGGCGTGGTTGGTGGAGTTGACAGGGATGCTGCGGTTGGTGTGGTCGGTGGAGTCGGCGTAGTTGCGTTGGTTGGCGTTACTGAGATAATTGCAGTTCCGGGGTAAGGACACCACGGCTTCGGGGTTCGGCAGACCAAGCTGCGACGCTGGATTCTAGGTAATTCTAGATAACCGTAGCTCCGGCTCTTGCCATCTCGTCGATAGCCCTGTCCCCGTCTCCTTTATTCACATTCACTGCCCGCACGGCGTCTCTTATCACGACCACTTCCAAGCCTTCTTTGAGCCCGTCCAGGACTGTGGCCTTCACGCAGTAATCGGTGGCCAGCCCGCCTACGTAGATGCGCTTTACACCCTGCTGGCGAAGCCATTCCGCAAGGGGCGGGCCAAAGGTTTCCTCCGGCGCGCTTGCCTTGTTCTTCCCGGCCACTTGGCCGGCCGATTGGTTTGTCACCTGGCTCTCTGCGGCCTGGAGCCTTGAGTCAAATCCGGAATAGGCCTCCCGGTTCGCCACAAAGCCCTTCACAAAAACTGGTCCTTCCACGAGAAGGTCCGGATGGAAGTCAGACCCATAGGTATGCTGCAGGCAGTGGGGCGGCCATATGCCACCGTTAGGCTTAAAGGAAGAGTGATCGGCCGGATGCCAGTCCTTCGTATAAACTACTGGCAATCCCCGCTCACGGAACTTTTTGATCGAGGTGTTCAGGACGGGCACGACCTGATCGCCCTCTGGTACCGCAAGTGCTCCCCCCGGACAAAAGTCGTTCTGGACGTCGACCACGACCAGACAAGAATAGTTAGGGATATCGATTTGGTTAGGAATAGGATAAACGTTACGGGTTATCGACATCGAACCACTACCTCCGAGAGTTTTGCTTATCCCGTGCTGCTCAAGGTATTATCTCAGACCGTCCGGTTACTGCGCTTGAACCGTCTCATCTCTCCAGGTAGTAAGACGAACGCCGAGGTCGTCTATCATCCGATAGGTTTCCGGGTCGAGGAAAGCTTGCAAGTCCCAGACCCGTTGTTGCCAGCCGGGGAAGATGGCCCGGAGTTCAGGCGTATCCGCGGCGGGGTGGATGATTACCTGGCTCAAACCGGCGGGGAGTCCCGCAAAGATTTGCCGTATTGCTTCCTTCTTGGCAGCGTAACTGGGAGCGGCCGGCAACTGCACGAGGTAGTCGAGTTTCACCCCAGGATAGGCCTCGCTGCAGCGGGCGAGCGCCTCCACCGGATAGCCGGCCCGGGCGTACTCCTCTCGAACGAGCGGCGAGAGGCGCAGAAGCATGGGGGTCAGGCGATGCTCGGCCGCCACGGCCAGGAAGGCTTCCAGGAACGCGGGGGTAGCGAAGACAGTGCCCATGTGCGTGTCCAGGTGGGTGGGGGAGAGGCCCCAGGCCCTAGCCCGTTCGACCTGGGCCGTCAGCTCTAGGCGAACCTCTGCCGCCGAGGCGTGGGTCGCTACCGATTTTACGTCCCGCCAAAGGAAGCCGTCGGGGTCAACCAGCCCAGAAACGGTTGCCGACGGGGAAACTGGCCTCCACCGATAGGTAGCCCACTCGCTGGTCAGGGTCGCATGGATGCCGATGTCGGCCGTGCCGGTGCCGGCCCTGGCGCTGTCGGCCGCTGTTTTTTCATCTGTCAGCCAGCGGACAAAGTCGTACGCCCACGGACATGGGACCATGACGCTACCAGAACGCACCGGCGAAGACGTAATCAGTTCCTTGACAGCCAGGTTGACCGCATGGCACATCCCGATGTCGTCACAATGGACGATTACCCGGCGCTCTCCCCTTGAGGACTCCGATGAGGACTCCGAGGTCATGGGACACTCCCCCGTTTCTTGGGATTTGCGTCTTTCTCACCTGCTCGCCTGCTCACCTGCTTACCTGCTCACCTGTTCGCCTGCTCACCTGCTGATGTCTCGTTCTCCCCGCGAAACGCATTTCCTGCGCTTGGGGTTGCAGGCAGTTCACCAGTAGTGCCGGCAAAGCGAGGCGATCACTGGCTCCTGCCGGGAGACAACGCCGCGAAAGCTTGCCGGGCGGCAGCCAGGGTATACTCGATATCCGCTTCGGTGTGGGGCGCCTGCACGAACCAGGCCTCGTACTTGGATGGCGGCAGGAGCACGCCCCGGCGGACCAACTCCTGGAAGAAGAGGCCGTAGAGGTGGCTGTCGGCGACTTCGGTGTCGGCGAAGTTCCGGATCGGCCGTTCACTGAAGAAGAGGGTGAAGGCGCCCCCCACCCGGTTTAGCTGAACTGGAATCCCGGCTCGGCGTGCGGCGTCGAGCAGCCCTTCTTCCAGCCGGGCTGCAAATTGGTCGAGGCGGGGGTAGGGGTTTTCCTCCCGCAGGGTATCCAGGCAAGCGACGGCGGCGGCGATGCGGGGATGGCCGTGGCCGAGGATGAGGGCGCCGAAGGCGGCCAGGTAGTCGATGTAGCGGTTGCCGTCCACGTCATAGAGGTAACCGCCCCGGCCGTAGTCCATGAAAAGGGGGGCGCTCCCGCCCACCGGTGTGTAGGAGTGGCTCGGACTGTTGACACCACCCACAACGGCGTGGCTCGCGCGGGCAAAGAGTGCGGCGGAGTGCGGGAAGGAACGCCTAAAGGTGGGGTTAGCAGGGTGGGGGCCGGGGCGGGGTTGGGGTTGAGGTGATGGGGGTTCGTAGACGCCGCAGAACTCAAGCCAATCCGTCCTGTTTCTAGTACCTGGCTCGCTTGCCGGTTGCCCGGTAGATGTAGCGCTCGCTGACGTCCACGATGTAGTTCAGGACAGGATCGTCTAGGTACACCGTGCGCAGGGGCAACTGCGGCGCTTCCTCGATCTTGGCCAGCATTCCCGTAAACGTCAAATCTTCCGGGTGGATTGTGATCAAAGTCACGCCGTGGTCCTGGCTGATAGCCTTCTTAATGTAGTCTCGGGCCCTCGTTTGGGCGACCTGCTCGGAATCTGGGAAATGACCGGTCACCCGGTAGTGTTGCGGGCCGTTGAACTCAAAGGCTACGCTCCCCCCTTCGCAGGCAGCATACCACCGGTCGTACTCCAGGTTTTCACCGGTTGTCGGGTTGCACAGAAATCCGGGGCGAGCGTTGTCGTCGTATTCGGATAAATCGACGAGCAAGGTCAGCCACTCTTTCATCAGCGCTTCGCCGACGTGGGGTGCACGGTCGAGGCGCTTTTGCACTTGCTCGAGTTCACGCCAGCGTTCTGCCAGGGCAGGGTAGCACAGGGTGAACCTCGTGCTGTGTGCACCAGCCGGCTCGACACTCAACCACCCCTGGCCCACCAGCTCCCGAACATGCTTGCAGAGAGTGTGGCGTTCGATACCCAGTTCACGGGCAAGTTTCCGCTGGCTGACGGTGATAGTCTTGACTTGCGCTGGCACTTGCGCTGGCGTGCGAGTCCGCCCCTGACCTGGCGTGACCACTTGAGCCCGTTCATGGCAGCGCGAGAGAAGTGCCAGGTAAATCACCTTGGCGATCGGAGTGATCCCGGAACTGACCAGGTCGACCGGTGTGGGGATCTCGAACCATCGGCAGCTGAGCCCCCTGTATTTCCGGGCACTCTGGTCTGTGGCCGGTGGCTGCGGTTTTTTGGCCGAAACGTCCATGCTAACCCCCTAGCTGGGTTTAGCGGATGAGTTGTGGATCAAGCCTCAGTAACAAGAGCCGTATATGAGGCGCGAACCAGCTCACTAAGACCGTAACTCCTGCTGCAGAGTATGCCCACAATATGTATTATATGGCATCACTTGGCAACTATGTCCAGAGGGTGGGTGAGGCGGGTACAAAAACTACCCGACCCCGGCGGACGAGTGGGTGAAAAAACTACCCACCTACCACCGATGACAGTTGGGCTTGAGGTCTGCCGGAGAGCATCGCAACCCGTGCAAGCACTGTAGCTGGGCGTTAGCATGCGGCCTCGCCTCGCCCGCCCGGGCCACGGTTCACCCAGACCCCGGCCCGGCCTGCGTGGGAACGTTCCCAAGGCCTGGGTGGGTAACTTTTCGACCCAGCCAACGCCGCCGGGTGGGTGAAAAAAGCACCTACCCCCGCACCGCCTGCCTGCCTGCCTGTGGGTATGCCTACCAGTAAGCCTCTCGCCACTTCCTGGCCGGTGACCAGCTTCGCGGTTTGACGCATGGCTATGACGCCTGGATTCATCGCAAGTTCAATGTCTATATGACTCGTGGCAGCGAGCCCTGGCAGAACCAGTCCTCGTTCAGCAAACCGCGACCCGCCGCCGATCCCGCTCGTGAACAGGGCTCTGTAACTGCGCCGTCTGCTCAGTGTCGGCGGCGTACTCTACCGTATCAACGTCCGGAGTTGTCCCGAACCAGTCGCTGCCTCCTCCGCCTGATCCCGACTACCATTGGAAAACAGCGTCTTTGACGTACCCCTTCAACCTGCGTCAACATTAGCGCGAGCTTCGGCTCAACCGGTTGGTCTTCATGACTGTCGGACCTGAGCCCTGGTGGTCCGAGCGCGCCCGCCTGCTCGACGCGGAGGCAGAACGGCTCGGCATCACGTTCGCCGACAGTGTCTTGCGGGAACGGTGGGTCACCGGTGAACTTTGGGAGGCCAGCACTCTCAAACGCTGGGCCGCACTGGCAGACGGTAGCTGTCCCCAGTCATAGGGCAGCCTCTCCACCGGCATCGCCTGAATAGCGTTCCAGGTATCGTGGGCGGCCGTCGCCAGCAGGAACAAGAGTTTAGCGCCACACTGAGTCAAAATGACCAGTCTTCGAGTGGCGGCGACGGATGAGTTGGAACACTTCCGCCGCCGCCCTGAGTCTTAACTCTTTAGATACGTGCACTCCAGCCGCAGACATTCGTCCTCAGCTACGTACCGCTCCGAGAAGGCGAACTTGTATGCCCCTGCGTCGATCACGCCATTGCCCCGTCTAATACGGATGTTCTTTGCCCCGGCGGGGATGGCGAGGTACAAGCCGGATTTTGCGTTGGCGCCCAGGTAGTTCTGCAACTTACCCACGACCAGATTGGGGTCCTCAATTGTCGTCGTGACATACTTATCTCTCGACAGCGCTACGGAACCGATAATGTGTTCGGGGTACACCTTCACCATCTTGCGGTAGATCACTTGCACCTTACTCGGGTCGCGCGGGTTGGGGACCAGCTCGAACTCTATTTTGTGCCCGTCATTGTCGAATTCAGCCAGATGCTCTAGGTTTGCATCATGAATACCAAACGTCCAGTTTTCTCCTCGCGGGATGACGCCACCGTTTGCCTCAAGAATGGCATTCATACGCTGCAGTTCCCGATCGTCGACGCGGGAGGTACCGCCGAAGTAGTTGAGGGTGGTGCCATCGCTCAACGGGATGGCTATCAGGTAGTGCCGTATCTCGCCGTCCCGCGCCGGCGTCATATTTGCAGCCAGAATCCGAAGCGACTCCGCCAGATCGGTGCAGTCCTTGCACGCAGCCAGGTGGCCTTCCACTTTTTCCCGATCCTCAGGCATTATCCGCCCCTTGGCATACTGGAACAGGAAGGCGTAGGCGTCTTTGCAGTTCACGACAAATCCCCCCTCGACCACGTATCGGGACAAGTGTCTGCGGAGCTTTTGCAGCCCGTAATGGCACTTAGACTTGACAGAGCCCACCGGTTGGTTGGTTAGGTGCGCCACCTGGTGGACACTGAAGTCCCTGACGAAACGGTAGTACACCACGCTGCGCTGGGCCTCCGGAAGCTTGCTGATAGCTTCCATGATGCGCCGCGTTAGCTCGTTGGCCAGCGCTACCTCCTCGGCGGATGGTACATGATCCATTGCCGTCTCTATGAAGTGGACGATGCTCTCGTCGCCCGTGCACAGGTTCACCTCCCGTATGGCGGCCGGACTGCCCAGGTAACGAAACGCGACGTTGCGGGCGATGGTGCGCAGCCATTGCCGCTGCCGGCCGGTTTCCTGGTAACCGTCGTAGGCCTTGAACGCCCGGATGAACGTCTCCTGGACGATGTCTTCCGCGGCCTCCTGGCTACCGACGATTTTCTTGACATACCGGAGGAGCCACCCCTGGTTGTTGACGACGACCTGCTCGAATGGGGAATCGATCTCCAGGACGCACCACCCCCGCGGCGGCATCTGCATCGCCTGAGGCGCCATCCAACACAAGGAATCACGTTGACCGGGCGATGGTTCAAACGGGAGAAGAATCTCCACCTCCGTCAGCAGCACGGAAATTCCGCCGCTGGCCCGTCCGCCCTTCTGCGGTTCGGGATCAGGGGCGAGCGTCCCTGTTGACTGACCGTGAGGGAGATGGTACGGTCTGTGGTAGTTAGATAGTTTGCTAACAATCTTCACGACGGGTTGGCCGGGAGCGCCGGTTGGACGATTAGTAGGGTTAGTAGGGATAGCGGGAGCGGGAGCTCAAGGGGGAGAGGAGCAAGATTGGGGCTGGACCTGGTTTTCAAGGCTTTGTCAGATCCGACCCGGCGTCAGATTCTGCGTATGCTCTCGCAAGGCGACCTGTCTGCCGGGGAGATCGCGTCCGCTTTCGCCATGGCCAAGCCCAGCGTCAGCCACCACCTCAATGTCCTCAAGCAGGCTGGACTGGTGCAGGACGAAAGGCGGGGGCAGCAGATCATCTACTCTCTCGATACCACGGTGTTCCAGGATGTACTCGCGTGGATTTTCGAAGTGGCCCGGCGTTCCGATCAGCCCCGCCGGCCTGGCTAGTTAGTTAGAACCAGCGAAAGCAATGCGACAAAGGGGCGATGGATATGGGTGAATCGTCACAGACACCGCAAGACGGGTATCGTCTGGACTGGCCGCAGGTGCGCCGCGATTGGCCTATCTGGCTTCTGCTTCTTGGGTCTTTCCTTGCCGGGCTGTGGGCGTACCCGCACCTTCCTGAACGGGTTCCCATCCATTGGGACTTGCAGGGACGGCCGAACGGGTGGGGTTCACCGTTTTGGGCGGCCTTCGGCGTTCCGCTGCTCAATCTCGGCGTCTACATTCTGATGCTGATCTCCCCCTTGATCGACCCCAAACGGGCCAACTACGCCCGGTTCACCGGCTTTTATCGCGGCCTGCGGTGGCTCATCGTTGCTTTTATGACCGCCGTTTACGGCGCGGCTTGGGCAGCCGGGCTGGGGTATTCGGTAGACATAGCGCTGATCGTGCCGCTCGCGGTGGGGCTGCTCTGGGTCTATATCGGTAACTCGTTGGGGCGGGTGCGGTTCAACTATTTCGTCGGGATTCGCACCCCCTGGACTCTGGCCGACGAGACGGTGTGGCAGCGGACGCACCGCCTCGGGGGCAGGTTGTTTGTGGTCACCGGGCTGCTGACCGTCGTAGCATTGCCCTTCTCTCGGGTTGCCTCTTTCTGGGTGCTGACGGGTGGTTCACTGGCAACCGTGATCGGCACTCTCGTGTATTCGGCGGCGCTGTACCTGCGGCGGTCGCGGCCCGAGGGCGGCGAGTGAGATAGGGGGAGGGGGCGGCACGGGGCAAGCCGCATGGGGCCGCATGGCAGGCGTGATGGCGTGAGAGATGGCGAACGAGTTGGGGAGCGGCTCGGCGAGCGGGACGGCGAGCCGGATGGCCAGCGATGCGGGTGTGACGGCAGGCGGGATGGCAGGCGGGTTGGCGAGTGTGAGCTAGGACCGGGCGTCAAACAAGGAAGGGGCAGATCGTATGTGGACGAAGCATGGGTACCGGTGGCAGCTGATCAAGCGCTGTGCAGCCGTCATGGCCGCGGTCACCGCGCCCATTATCATCATCATCATGATTACGGCCGGTGGTACACAAGCGGCTTACGCAGAGGAGGCCGCTCACGCAGCGCTTTCCCCAACTGTAGCCGGGGCGGCAGCACGGGCCGCCGAGCTTTTTGCCGCGGGGAAGTACCAGGAGCTTTGGGAGATGGGGGCTCCGGTCCTGCAAGCGGCGATCACCGTCGCCCAGCTGCAGGCCATCGGCGACCGGCTGGGGGCGGTGCAAGCGGTGGGCCGGCCGCAGGCAGTTCCGGGATATCCCCAAACCGCCATCGTGGTCTTGACCTATCCGGCGTTCAAGGTTGATCTGACTTTGACCGTTGACGAAGAGGGTAAGCTGATTGGCCTGTTTGTGAGGCCGCACGAGGAGCAGCTGCAGCCCGGCTGCTCGGCGGCTTCGTCCTCTGCTGATGGTGCTGATGCAGAGGAGAGCTGGGAGGCCCCACCTTACGTCGTCGCCGGAACGTTTGCTGAACGCACGACCACCTTCGGGACACCCGGGTGGGAGCTCGAAGGGACGTTTACCTATCCGACTGACCGGGCGGAGTATCCGGCCGTCGTGTTGGTGCATGGCTCCGGACCCAACGATCGGGATGAGACGCTCGGTCCCAACCGCATCTTCCGGGATCTGGCCTGGGGGTTGGCGAGCCGCGGGATCGCCGTCTTCCGCTACGACAAGCGGACGTACGTGCATGGCGGGAAGATGACTCCCGCCGATGTCACGCCGTATAGCGAAGTGATCGACGACGCCCGGGCGGCCATCGCCTGGGTCAAACGGCAACCGGGCGTGAGCCGCGTTTACCTGGTTGGCCATAGCTTGGGCGCCCAGCTCGCGCCGGCCATCGCTGAAGGGCTGCCCCCTGGCACGCTGGCGGGGTTGGTGCTGCTTGCCGTTCCCGCCCGGCCTCTCGAGGAACTGGTCGTCTACCAGGTGCAATACCTCGCCCAGATCGACGGTACGGTGACGGACGACGAGAAGCAGGCGATTGCCCAGTTGGAGATGGCGGTGCAGGCGCTCACAGCCGGGCAACTTCCGGCCGATGCTGACTTTTTGGGCGCACCAGTTCACTATTGGGTGAAGTTGCGTGAACTGTCACCCGTGCCGATCGCCCGCCGGCTGGAGCTTCCCCTGCTACTCGTTCAGGGCGGGCGTGACTACCAGGTTCCGCCCGCAGAGTTCGAAGAGTGGAAGAAGGAACTGGGTGGGCGAGGGAACGTCGATTTCGAGCTGTTTCCCGACCTCAATCATCTGCTCATACCTGGCGCTGGACCTTCCACTCCGCAGGAGTATGAGAAGCCCGGTCATGTTGCGGAAGAGGTGATCGAAGCGATCGCCCGTTTCGCCGGGTGGGCGAATAACGGGTAGTACGGCGACCCCGGTGAAAGTTCGACATGCAAAGGACCGTGGGGCATGCCCCACGGTCCTCTCAGCAGCTTCCTGACTGTCGCCTGCTCGCCCACTTCGGCTTCGGCCACCCACCACCGAACCGGCCGGGCTACCGATCTATCAGTAGTCCATGTCCGGCGTGGACGGCGTGGCGGGCTTTTCCTCCTTGGGGATCTCGGAGATGAGCGCCTCGGTGGTGAGGACCATGCCGGCGATGCTCGCCGCGTTCTGCAGGGCGATGCGGCTTACTTTCACCGGGTCGATGATCCCCGCCTTTACCATGTCCTCGAACCTCTCGGTCAGGGCGTTGAACCCGATCCGGCCGCCCTCCGCCTTCACCCGCTCGACCACTACCGACCCTTCCCAGCCGGCGTTATTGGCGATCTGGCGTAGCGGTTCGGAGAGCGCCCGCTTCACGATGCCCGCTCCCACCTTTTCGTCTCCGGTGAGCCGCTCCTCGAGCTTCTCCACCGCCGGAATGGCGGCCACGTAGGAGACGCCACCACCCGGGATGACGCCCTCCTCGACGGCGGCCCGGGTCGCGTTCACCGCGTCCTCGATCCGGTGCTTCTTCTCCTTCAGCTCGGTCTCGGTCGCCGCGCCCACCTTGATGACCGCGACCCCGCCCGCGAGCTTGGCCAGGCGCTCCTGGAGCTTCTCACGGTCATAGTCGGACTCGGTCTCCTCGATCTGACGCCGGATCTGCTCCACCCGGCCCTTGATCTTCGCCGGGTCGCCGGCGCCCTCGATGATAGTGGTGCTCTCCTTCTCCACCTTCACCCGGCGGGCCCGACCGAGCTGGTTGAGGGAAACGTTCTCCAGCTTGATGCCCAGGTCTTCGGACAGGAAGGTACCGCCGGTCAGGATGGCGATATCCTCCATCATGGCCTTACGACGATCGCCGAACCCGGGCGCCTTGACCGCGCAGACATTGAGAGTGCCGCGGATCTTATTGACCACCAGGGTGGCGAGGGCCTCGCCTTCGACGTCCTCGGCAATGATGAGGAGCGGTTTGCCGGCCTGCACTACCTTCTCCAGCACCGGGACGAGGTCACGGACGCTGGAGATCTTCTTCTCGTGGATGAGAATGTATGGTTCTTCGAGCTCGGCCACCATCGTCTCCGGGTTGGTGATGAAGTAGGGCGAAATGTACCCCTTATCGAACTCCATCCCTTCGACGACCTCGACCGTCGTGCCCGTCCCCTTCGACTCTTCGACGGTGATGACGCCGTCCTTGCCTACCTTCTCCATGGCCTCGGCGATGAGCTGGCCGATCTCCTCGTCGTTACCGGCGATGGCGGCCACGTGGGCAATGTCCTGGCGGCCCTCCACCGGGATGGCCCGCTTCTTCAGATCCTCGACCACGGCCTCGACCGCTTTATCGATCCCCTTCTTGAGGATCATGGGGTTGGCGCCGGCGGCGACGTTCTTGAGGCCCTCCAGCACGATCGCCTGAGCCAGAACGGTCGCCGTCGTGGTACCGTCACCGGCGATATCGTTGGTCTTGGAGGCCACCTCTTTGCAGAGCTGCGCCCCCATATTCTCATAAGGATTTTGGAGTTCGATCTCCTTGGCTACGGTGACGCCGTCTTTGGTGATGACAGGCGAACCGTACTTGCGTTCCAGCACCACATTGCGCCCTTTCGGGCCGAGGGTGACCTTCACCGCGTTGGCTACGGTGTTGACGCCCCGCTCCAGCGCCTTGCGGGCTTCGACGTCAAACGCGAGCTGCTTGGCTGCCATCTGTGAACCTCCTCAAAAACTGTTGGATTCATGCCCGAGCAAACGCATCCGGCATGTGGGAATCCAGGATCATCCAGGCGGGTCGTTAACCTGGTAGTCCTCCCGGCCTCACGCGTTTTCCTTACGCGTTAATGGCCAGGATGTCACTCTCCCGCAGGACCAGATACGTTTCCCCGTCCAGCTTGAACTCCGTGCCGCTATAGCGGGCAAACAGTACCCGGTCTCCCACCTTCACTTCCAGCGGGGCACGCTGCCCGTTGTCCAGGAGCCGGCCGGGCCCGATCGCGATGACCTCTCCCTCTTGCGGCTTCTCCTTGGCCGTGTCCGGCAGCACGATACCGCCCTTGGTCTTTTCCTCCTGCTCGATGGGCTTTACGACGACTCGATCAGCTAAGGGTTTCAGCACTATTCGTCCCTCCCTAAGCGCGAACCGGAGAGGGGATCCCCGCTCCGGTAACCCGAGTTGTTAGCACTCGACGAAGGTGAGTGCTACCATGGCATAACTATAATCCGCCTGGATTCCCTGTCAATAGGGGGCGGCCCAGAAATGCCCGGAAAGTTGCACGCCGCCTCACAAACCGGCCATCTAGCGGAGCTGGCGGGCCAGGAAGTCGGCGGCCGTCCGGGCTACGTTCTCTTCGAGCTCGCCCACCGGGCGCTTCGGGTCACGGCTCGCTACGATCACCAATCCCTCCAGCTGCCCTTCCCGGCGGATGGGCGCGATGACCTGGGAGTCAGGCTCGAACCCGTCAATGAGCGACGGTTCACCGGTACCCCGGCTGACTATAGGGTCGGTGGCATGGGCGATTTCAGCCAACTCCTCCTCGTTGATGGCCCGTCCGAGCAACTGCTTCTTCGGTGCACCGGCGACGCCGACGACCTCCTGGGTATCGGTAATGATGGCGATGTGGCCCAGGGAATCGTGCAGGGCTTCGGCGTACTCCTGGGCATGATCCTCCACAGCCGTAATCGGCGCGTATCGCTTCAGGATGACTTCATTGCCCCGATCGATAAAGATCTCGAGGGGGTCGCCCTCCCGGATGCGGAGGGTGCGGCGGATCTCCTTGGGAATCACGATGCGGCCCAACTCGTCCATGCGGCGGACAACGCCTGTTTCCTTCATGTTCTTCTGAACCTCCCGCTCGGAGGCGATAGCTGCGCGATCCACGTGTAGGATACCGCGAGCAGTCCTCGTTATGCAGTGCTGGTACTTTGGTCATCGCGTGGTCGAACGAGGAACTCGCAGACCGCTGCTCCCCTGGCCACGCACCGGACGGGGACGACCTTCGCTCCCACCAGCTCGGCGATCAATTCCGCCTCCGAATCACACAAGGCAGGGAAGCCCTCGGCTACCTGCCGGATGGCACAGTTGCGCTGCCGGAAGCGATAGCTACCGTCCCCGGCGGATTCCACCTCCGCGTAGTATCCCTCGGCTGAACGGAGAGCCGCGTACCTTTCTAATAGTTCACCAAGGGGTTCTGCCGGGAGCGGTTCTGCTGGTCTTACGAGGCCATCGTTCTCGGGCTCGAAGGCCCCCGGCCCTGCCGGGCTGGCTGCCCGAACCGGGGGGGTTGACATCGAGCCAGCTTGGGCCAGGTGGTCGCGATAACGGGCGAGGAGCTGCTGCCGGCGGCCGGCGAGAAGCTGGGGCAGGAGATCTCGAGCCTGGGCGGCCTGAAGGAGACCCAGAGCGAGGTGGGCATAATGGCGGGGGAAGAGTTCATCGCCGGAAGGGGTGAGACGAAAGAGCTGGCAAGGGCGACCGGGGCCGTGACGGTGCCACCGGTAAGTAACCCGGCCTTCCCGCAAAAGGGTGTCCAGGTGCTGGCGCACGCCCATGGGGGTGATCCCCAGCGCGGCGCTCAGCTGCTTTACGGTCATCTCGCCCCGTTCTTTGAGGAGCCGTAGCAATTCAGCCCGGGTGGGCTGTTCATGGGTATCCACCGGATCACCTCACGTTGTATTGTAGTATCCGAACGAGCAGTAGTAAACTCAGAAAATATAGTATCGGGTATATATGCATCTCGTCGGGGAGGGAATCACCACCATGGAAGTCCCGTCGGAACTCAGAACGGACCCGGGTGTTGACTCGCAGGCCGGTGAAGGTGGTCACTACCGGCTGATCATCGTGGGCGGCGGGCCGGCAGGGTACACCGCGGGCCTCTATGCGGCCCGGGCGGGGCTTGCCCCCCTGGTGCTGGAGGGGGACGAGCCGGGCGGCCAGTTGATGCTGACCACCACCGTGGAGAACTTTCCCGGGTTTCCGGAGGGAATACAGGGGCCGGAACTGATGCAGCGCTGGCGGGAACAGGCCGAGCGGTTCGGTGCCACCGTCCGTCAAGAAGCCGCGACCGGAATCGACCTGTCTTCCCGGCCGTTCCGCGTACAAGTCGGAGGGAGCACCTACACCGGGGAGGCCGTGATCCTGGCGATGGGAGCCAGCGCGCGACGCCTGGACCTCGAGTCGGAACGGTTATTGACCGGACACGGGGTCTCGACCTGCGCTACCTGTGACGGCTTCTTTTTCCGGGGGAAGCGGGTGGCGGTGGTGGGAGGGGGGGACTCCGCTTGCGAGGAGGCGCTGTACCTCGCGAAGCTGGCGGCCAGCGTAACCATGATCCACCGGCGCGATCAGCTACGAGCCTCCCACATTATGCAGGAGAGGGTGCGCAGGGAACCGAAGATCCGGATCATCTGGAACGCCGTGGTCGAGGAGATCCATGACGTCAAGGCCGGGAAGGTGACCGGCGTAACCTTGCGGGACACCGTCACCGGCGAGCGGCGGAGCATCGAGATCGACGGGCTTTTCGTCTCCATCGGGCACACGCCCAACACGGAGCTGGTCCGGGGCCAGGTGGAGCTGGATGAGCGGGGCTACATCAAAGTCCGGGGCGGGGGGCCAGGAGCGACCGCGACCAGCGTACCGGGGGTCTTTGCCGCCGGCGACGTGCAGGATCCATATTACCGGCAGGCGGTGACGGCAGCCGCCTCGGGCTGCCAGGCAGCGATGGACGTGGAGCGATTCCTGGCGGGCAGCGCTTAGCAGCGCAACGGGCAGGGAAGGGCGGGAAGGGGGTGTGGGAACTGGAAACCGTGGTGGTCTTGGTTTTCCTGGCGGTGTTTTTGGCCCTGGTGGTCACGGGTTACCGGCTACAGCGGGCCTACTGGCTGAGGAAAGCACGGTAAGGAAGTACGGTAAAGGAACGACCGGTAGCGGAGGGAGAGGACGGGCCGGTTACCGTCTCCTCCCAGACGTG
Source organism: Bacillota bacterium (assembly GCA_012839805.1). Lineage (GTDB taxonomy): Bacteria > Bacillota > Limnochordia > Limnochordales > DUMU01 > DUMU01. The sequence continues at coordinate 32,206 of DUMU01000021.1, forward strand.
GTACAATAGGGGCGTGCGCAGGCCTGTATCACGTAAGGGAGGGGAATACGGTGCGGCAGCGGCGGGAGGAGAAGGCGCGCCCGGGAAAGGCGGCGGCGTTCCGGACTTCAGCTCGCGTTCTCTTGACCGTCTTTTTGGGTCTGGTTTTCGCATTCGCAGCGGTGCTGTTTTCGCCACCCGGTTTTTTGCCCGGCGATACGGCGGGTTGGGTTGGAGCCGTCGCAGGCATGACTGCCCTGGCAGCAGCGTCAGAGCCGCTCGATGCCCCGGAGCCGGCGGCTGATACGGCTGCCGACGCAGTAGCCGGCAGGGCTGCGGGTGGAGTTGCGGAGGCGGCTCCGGCGGCAGAAGTGCTCGAGCCGGCGCATGAGCCGGAAGCCCGGGCTCCTGGGGCTCCTAACCTCCAGGTCGACTTCCCCTTCTACCCTGATTTCCGGTTCCCCGAGTACGTATATCAAACCAACCGTACAAAGATTATGGTCTCCGGCCGGACCGATCCCGGCGCGGCCGTCACGGTCAACGGGGTAGCGCTCGGGGTCGGCCCCGATGGGCGCTTCGCCGGGGAGGTCCCCCTCGAGGTCGAGGGCCGGACCTTCCTTCGCGTTCAGGCCACGGGCCCCACCGGGGATTGGACGGCGCTGATCGTTCCGGTGGTGCGGGACACCACGCCACCACGGCTCCAAATCGCGATGCCTCCTCAGGGCTGGGCGACGGCGGCGGAAAAGGCGGAGCTCAGCGGTGAGGTGGAGGCGGGGGCGCGTCTCGCCGTGGACGAGCAGCCGGTGACGGTAGGCCCGGACGGTCGTTTTGCCGTCATGCGGAACCTGCAGCCTGGTGAAAACCGGTTCGTGTTCGTGGCCACCGATATCGCCGGGAATGTAACCAGACAGGAGGTGATGGTCATTCAGGACCGGGAGCCACCGCCAGTACGAGTGCTCGAGCCTTCGCCGGGGCTGATCACGAATCAGTCCCAGGTCACCGTGGCCGGCGAAACGGAAGCGGGAGCCAGGGTGACCGTAGATGGCCGGCCGGCGAGCGTGAATGAGCAAGGACGTTTCGAGGCCGTCGTATCGCTTGAGAAGGATGGCCGGCGTGACATCGTGGTAGTCGCGGAGGATGCAGCCGGCAACCGGACGGAGGTCACGATCCGGGTGACCCGGGATACCCGTCCGCCCACCATCTTCCCGCAAGAACCGGCTGCTCCCTTGTGGTTACTGCCCGGCGATACGTTGATCGTACGCTTCCGGGGTGAAGCAGGCGCCAGCGCCAGCTTCGACCTGGGCGACCTCAGAATTGGCTTGCCGGCAGCCGAGGGGAACCCCGGGAACTACACGGGGATCTATCGTATCCAACCGGAGGATCGGTTCGAAAACGTGCCGATCCGGTTGCGGTTGCGGGACCAGGCGGGGAACGAAGGTACGCGGATCACGCAGACCGTCAGCGTGCTCGATCCACTGGTTCCGCAGGTCGTTCAGGTTACCGCGTCCGATTATGCAGTCTTGCGGACGGGTCCGGGGACGGATTACGAACGACTCACCAATGTATACATGCCCACCCGGATGGAAGTCCGGGGCAAAGCGGGCGAATGGTACAAGGTTCAACTGGGATCGGCGCAGACGGCGTGGGTGCATGAGAGCACCGTCCGGGTCCTCCCGCCGGGTAGCCTTCCGCCGCGGGCGGTGATCAGCCAGATACGGACCAACCCGCGTCCCGATGGCAGTTCACAGGTGGCCATCACTCTTTCGGAGCCGGTTCCTTTCCTCGTCTATCCGGACGTGCGCCGGCGGGCCCTGCGGGTCACGCTTTTCAACGCCGTCTACGGACTCTATCACATGGCTTACGGGCCGGGAGAGAAGCTGGTCCGCCTGATGACGTTAAGCCAGCCGGCCGCCGACACGAGTGAACTCGTGATCGACCTCGAGGCGCCGTATGTGAGCGGGTACTACACTCGCTATGCCGGCAACACCCTCTTCGTGGAACTGCGTCCACCGTTGCCCAAGAGCCTCGCCGGCCTACGCATCACCCTCGACCCCGGTCACGGCGCCGACCCAGGGGCGGTGGGTCCGACCGGGTTGCGGGAGGCTACCGTCAACCTGGAGATCGCCTTGAAGCTGGAGGCATTGCTGCAGGCCGCCGGGGCGCAGGTGATCATGACTCACCGGACGGAAAGCGCGGTGGCAGCCGGCACAGACGACCTGTACGCGAGGGTCGAAGTGGCGGATCTCAGCAAGAGCCAGCTATTCATCAGCATTCACAACAACGCGCTGGTGGGTGCAGCCGGCTTGACGGCGGAGGGAACCGAGACGTACTACTATAACCCGCTCAGCGGGCAGCTGGCGCGGTTGGTTCAACAGGAAATGGTGAAGGCGCTTGGTTCTACCGATCGTTTCTTTGCCTACCGCTCCTTTGCCGTGATCCGGCAGACCGGTATGCCGGCCATCCTGGTGGAAGGCGATTTCATCAGCAATGCCGAGATCGAACGCTGGATGCGGGAGGGTGACTTTACCGACCGCATGGCGCGAGCGATCTACCAGGGGATCGTGAGGTTCCTGGACGAAGTAGGAGTGGGACCGGCAGCGGCGGCGGAGGAGGAGCCGGAGCCCAAGGAGGCGGGCCCGGAAGTCTTGCCCGGTGCAACGGGAACGGAGGAGACGATGGCGGCCTCACCTCCCGGCCCGGGCAGCTGAGGGCGGGCCGGGTCGCCGTGCAGGAATCAAGACTTCCTCGCCCCCTGCCGATGCTCGATACGAGAGGCTCAGGTGGGGGGAAAGACGTTGCCCGGACGGGTGCTGGTGGTCGACGATACCGCCTTCATGCGCCTGACGCTCCGGCGTCTTCTGGAGAAGAACGGCTATGAAGTGGTGGCGGAGGCGCAAAACGGGGCGGAGGCCATCGAACGGTACATGGAGACGCGTCCAGATATAGTCACCATGGACTTGATCATGCCGGTGATGGACGGGATCACGGCAATCAAGGAGTTGATCCGGCGCGACCCCTCCTGCCGGATCGTGGTCTGTAGCAGCATGGGGCAAAGAGCCCTGGTGGTGGAGGCGCTAAACGCCGGGGCGCGTGACTTCATCGTCAAGCCATTCCAGCCCCAGCGAGTACTGGAGGCGCTGGCCCGGGCCGTCGCCCAGTAAGGCGGGTCCCCGTTACCCGGTCACCGCCCGGTCGCCCTGCCGGGCGGGCGAACGCGGGCAGGCCGGGCCGCCTTGCCGCGAGTGCGGGGCACCTTTAGCGACTGCCGGTGCCCAGGCATCGCAAGAAGGCCTCCACGTAGGCGTCCAGCAGGTCGATCTCTTCGCCGGTCAACCGGCGGTGATGGGCGACGGCGTTACGTAAGGCCTGCAGGTCTTTGAGCCGCCGGGTCACCCACTCCCGGGAGCCGAAGACCGGGGCGAAAGCCTCACCCCAGTTCTCCCGGGCGAGGACGATCTCGAGGTAATCCCCGAAAGAGCAGAATTCGAGGACCGATTCTTCTTCGGCTACCAGCCCCGGGGGGGCGAGGCCCTGAGCTGCTGCTTGACGTTCCTCGGCCCGGTGGCGGACTTCTGCCGGTATCCGTTCTTCCCAGCGCCGGCCGTAAAGCGTGGCCAGCCGTTCCGCAATGAAAGAACGGAGGCGAACCTCGAGTTCGGCGAGGAGAAGGTAAGGCTTGCTGGTGCGGACCAGGTCACTCGCGGTGATGATGCCCCAGGCCGGTGATGACTCCTGGGGCCCGACCAGCACCGCGTGCCATTTTTCTACCCGGGAGATGACTTCCGAAAGCCCGGCGCCGGGCCGCACTTGAGGTAGTGGTTCACTACAGACCTGGCCTACTTTGAGGTCGGCCAGCTGGGTGGCAAGGGGCTGGGAACCCGCCTGCCAGTAGAGGCGGCGGACGTCCCGGGCCCGGAAAGTGCCCACCGGGCGACTGGCTTCGTCCAGCACCGGTAGCTGGGAGAAGCCGCTCCGGTCCAGGATCCCGATGGCATAAAGAACGGGTGCCTCCGGTCCGACCGCCTCTACCGGGTAGGTCATAATGGCCGCCGCGGTGAGGAGTTCCGGCAACCCGGCCGAACGGCCGGGAACGGTGCAAGCCAAAGCCAGCTCACCTCCGCTACAGGCGGACGATGGCCGCGGCGATGGGGTTATGGAAATGCGGGCGCACCCAGGTGATTCTGGTGTTGCTGCGCGACGGGTGAACCCGGTTGGTCAGCAGGATCGAAAAGAGCTGCAGCGTGGGGTCGATCCAGATGGAAGTACCGGTGAACCCCGTGTGGCCATAGGCGTTGAGGCTGAAAAGATCCCCAGCGGAGGAGAACTCGGAAGATTTGAGATCCCACCCGAGCCCGTGCCGGGTTCCCACCGCCAGCGTGTGGTTGGTGGTCATCAGTACGACCGTAGCGGGGCTGAGGATCTGGACGTCACCGTAGCGCCCGTAGTTAAGGAACATCTGGGCGAAGCGGGCCATATCCTCGGCCGTGGAGAAGAGCCCGGCGTGCCCGGCGACTCCGCCCATGGCCCACGCATTCTCGTCATGCACTTCGCCCACGATCATGCGACGGCGGAACGTAGCGTCGTACTCGGTCGCGGCCGCCTTCTCCTTCCACTCCGGCCCCGGGTTGAAGAAGGTATGCTGCATGCCCAAGGGGCCGGTGATCCGTTCCCGGATGAACTGGTCGAGCGGCATGCCGGCTACCTTTTCGACGACGGCGCCCAGCATGATGAAACCAAGATCGCTGTAAACGAACTTCTTGCCCACAGGATTCTCCAGCTCCATGGCGCATATGGCCTGTATCGCCTCATCCTTGCTCTTGATGCTTTGATACAAAGGCGCCCAGGCGGGAAGGCCCGAGGTGTGGGTGAGAAGATGCCGGATCCGCACCTCCTGTTTACCTTTCTGTGCAAAGGCGGGAATGAAGTCTTTGACCGGGTCATCCAGGCGTAACTTGCCTTCCTCGACCAGGATCATCACGGCCGTGGCCGTGAAGAGTTTTGTAACCGAGGCCAGGTCGAAAAGGGTGTCTTTCTCCATGGGGCGGGCGGCGGAGGCCGGCGTCCGCTGGGCGAGCCCGAAGGCCTCATGGAAGATGACGGTGCCCTTTCGCCCGGCGATCACCACTGCTCCGGGCATATAGTTGCGTTTGACGGCTTCTTCGATAACCTGTTTGGCCCACGCGAGGCGTTCGGAGGAGACCCCCACTTCTTCGGGTTGGCCATCCCACCGCAAGGTAGGCGCGGGCGCAAGGCGAGCAAGGGATGAGGGCGCGACCGATTGGGCACGCACGCTTGCCCCCTGCGGGCCAAGCCACGGGAAACCCAACCCGAACGCGAAGGTGAAGCCGAACCCGAGCCCCAAGACAACACCGGACACCACTGCGAACCTGCGCTTTCTCATCATCCCTGGCCCCTTTCTCTCCTTTCTTGAACTCCGTTCATTCTGGCGGCAAGCGGCTTCCTTCCCCGGTGCGGCCGGTTAGGGCCGGTCACCCGATCAAGGCAGTTACTACTCGTAGAGGAGATAGCGGCGACGCAGTTCCAGGAACTCGGTGAACCGGGCTCGATCACGGGCGAGGATCTCATCGACGCTCTGGCCCTGCTCGATAGCCGGGCGCATCCAACCGTTACCAATCAGGGTATCGAAGTAATACTTACCCCCGGAGAGAGTGAACCGGAAATCAGCCGGGTAGAGGCGGCGGAGGGTAGCGATGATGGTGAGGCCGGTCCGCACCGCCTCGAAGCGGCCCGGGTCGGTAACCACGATCTGCACTCCCTCTACCCGCTGGCCCTGGAATTTCGAAGTGGTGGGCACGAAGGAGGTCGGCTCGAAGCGAACCCCCGGCAAAGCCGCCTCATTTAGAACCCGGGCGAGCCTTTCTCCCTCGATCCAGGGCGCGCCGATCATCTCGAAGGGAAGGGGGCTCCCCCGGCCTTCCGAGACGTTGGTGCCCTCGAGGAGACAAGTACCCGGGTAGACCAGGGCGGTCTCCGGGCGCACTATGTTGGGCGACGGCTTGATCCACGGCAGTCCCGTGGCCTTCCAGTCCATCTCCCTTCGCCACCCTGACATGGCCACCACGGTGAGCTTGGCTCCAATCCCGAAGGCGTCGTTGAAGAGGCGCGCGAGCTCTCCTACGGTCATGCCGTGGCGTACGGCTATGGGGTAAAGGCCCACGAAACTGCTATAGGCAGGCTCGAGCACCGGGCCCTCCACCTTCACTCCCCCTATAGGGTTGGGCCGGTCGAGTACGATGAAGGGGATTCCCTTTTCGGCGGCCGCCTGCATGGCATAGGCCAGGGTCGAGATGTAGGTGTAATACCGCGCTCCGACGTCCTGGATATCGAAAAGCAGGACATCGACATTGGACAGCATGGCGGGGGTCGGCTTGCGGGTCGGCCCGTAGAGACTGTAGACCGGGATACGTAAAACGGGGTCCACGTAAGAGGCCACGTAGGCACCCGGCGGCTCAGTGCCCCGGAAGCCGTGCTCAGGACTGAAGAGGGCGACCAGGCGAAGGCCGGGTTGCCGGGCCAGGCGGTCGGCGTCGTGCTCGCCGTCCCTGCCCCGGCCGGTCTGGTTGGTGATGAGGCCAACCCGCTTGCCGGCCACCAGATCCAGTTCCTCCGTAAGTAACCGGTCGATACCGAGGAGCAACGGAGGCGAGGGGGTGGCGCCTGAGGCGGTCTCCCGGCTAGAGCCGGAAAAGACGGCCAGGCCAAGGAGCCCCACGACCGCCAGCGCGGGCGAGATCAGGCGCAGCCCGGTCTTCCCTGATAGCACGAGTATCCCTCCAACCGTTGATGCGGTGTTCTAACGAACCATTCCACGAAGCCGGCCCAGTTCCTTGTCATCGAAAGAAACGAACCGGAGGGGTAGCACTGAGGCCACGACACCGGCGCAAACCGGGGGCCAGGAAAAAAGAAAACGAGGGGACATCCCTTTCCCCTCGCATCAAGAGCGCTGGAGGTGTTCGCTCCTCAACCTCCCTGCCAGGAGCATCCCTTCCCAGTCGCCACCTATACTGTGTTCATTTCGGCGGGGGCTATACGCGGTTCGTGTTCGCGTTCGGGATAGGATTGTGGTCTGGGGCTCGCCGCCGGCGACGGAGTTCGCGGCCGGTCACGCCGGCGTGCGGCCAAGACGCCGGCCACGGCGTCGAGCCGCTGGCCGCCGGCCAGTACGGGGGCGAAGAGGGGGGCGCGGCGGGTTGCTTCGTCGACGTCGCTCAGGGTAAAGTGAAGCGGTTGGCCGGCTTCCAGTTCCGACCAGGTTACGGGCAGGGAGAGCGGAGCGCCGGGAAGGGGACGGGCGGAAAAAACGGCGGTGATGGTCTTCTCGGGGCGGTTTTGCAGGTGATCGACGTATACCCGCGCCCCTCGCCGGGACACCAGCCGTTCATTGGTAACCTGGTCGGGGCGGTGGGCGACCAGCAGTTCACCCAGGTAAGCCACGAACTCGCTGGTCTCGTAGAAGTCGTGAACCCGCTCTAAAGGTACGTAAACGTGGATTCCGCTAGCCCCGGAGACCTTGGGATAGCCTGCCAGGCCGAGATGCCCGAGCAGGTCCCTTACCCGGAGCGCCACGTCGCGAGCATCGGCCAAAGTCGCCGGCGGATTGGGGTCGAGGTCGAAGACGGCAAAGTCGGGGAAGCCCGGGCGGTCTACCCGGTCCAGGGAGGGATGGAACTCCACGACCGCCTGGTTGGCGAGCCAGATCAGTGTAGGCAGGTCTTCCACGGCGGGGTAGTCGATGTAGCCCCGCTCGGTTTCCTGCGAGGGGATCCGATATCTTCGGATCCAGGGCGGGGCATAACCGGGGAGATGCTTTTGGTAGAACCCCGGGCGGTCTACCCCGCCCGGGAAGCGGGTTACCGTCACGCGACGGCCGGAGAGATGGGGGAGTAGGTAGGGCGCGACCCGGCGGTAATACTCGATGAGGTGGGCTTTGGTCAGGCCCGCCTCCGGCCAGAGCACCCGCTCCAGGTGGGTGAGCTGTACCTCCCGGTTTTCAACTAAGACGGTGGGCATCGGTCCTCTCTCCCTCCTGCGGGCTGGTGGCGCGGGCCGGTACGGGCGGCGGAGCAGGCGGGACGGAATCGACGGGGAAGACACATTCCTCCGGACTTTTGTCATGCCGGATCCCTTTCCAGCTGGGCTGCCGCAACAGCCCGAGGGGCGTCCATTCCCGGTAGGCGATCACGACCACCAGCCGGGGCTCGACCCAATGTAGCAGAGAGACTGGTGAACCGGACAGTTGGGGAGCGGGCGCAAAAGGCGAGGACGGCTGCTCGAGACGGCGAAGAAGGGCGAGGAGGGCTTCGGCCTCCGGCGGCGTCCAACCGGTGCCGACCCGCCCTACGAACTGCAAGCGCCCCTCACGGCCGTAAAGACCGAGAAGGAGACTATGGAGACGGTTAGTAGCCCCGGTTCCGGTGGTGCTGGGGGAACGATCGGCGACTGGGGCGGGGCCGGCAAGAAAACCGCCGACGACCGCGTCCAGTTCGGGTCGGACCCGGATCTTTATCCAGTCCCGGGACCGTCCGGCCCGGTAGCGGCTTTCCAGCCGTTTGGCCACTACCCCTTCAAACCCCTGGGCCACGCTGACCCGGTAAAGCAAGCTTCCTTCCTCCGGTACTCCCGGGGAGAGGACGAAGGGGAGAGCAGGATGCGAGGCGGGTTGGAGTTCGGGGTCGCGGTTGCCGCCGGGGTTCCGGGCGGCAGGCGGAGAGAGGCTCTCCTCCAGGATCTGACGGCGGCGGGCAAGGGGCAGGGAGCGAAGGTCGTCACCGTGGCAAAACAGGAGATCGAAGACCGCATATACGATTTCGACGGCCGCGACTCGCCCCGTGGCCCTTTCCCGGCCACCGGCCGGGTAACCGGGCATTCGCCTCGCGAGGGCGTGAAAGTCGGGTCGTCCCTCCTTGAGGGCTACGATTTCGCCGTCGAGCAGCGCCGGGAGAATAGAACCGGGAAGGACGGAGGCCAGGGACACAAGCTCCGGGAAGTGCGGGGTCAGATCGCGGCCGTGACGGGACTGAAAGCGCACCGACGATGGATCCGGGCAGAAGCCAAGGGCACGGAAGCCGTCCCACTTGGGTTCGAAAAAGAAGTCCGGGGAGTCGAATACTTCGCCTTCCACCGCCAGCATCGGCTGCACCGACCCGAAAGGCGGAAGCCCTCTGTTCATGGTTCAAGAAAGCCTCCCCGGGGCGGTGGGCAAGAGTTCCGGCGGTTCACCGGCCCTAGCGTTGTCCCTGCCGTTGCCCCTGCCGCCTGCCGCCGGCGGGCGGGCCGCCCGGGCGGCGGCCAGACTCCGTTCCAGGGCCTCCAGCAAGTCGATTACCTGGCCGGGGGCGGCCGGAGCGAGCCGGCGTTTTTCCTGCGGGAGGCCGGCCAGTTTCCGCCGGAGGAACTCCTGCAGCCGCTCCCGGTACTGGCTGGTGTACCGTTCAGGGACGAAGGGTGCGGTGAGACTGTCGACCAGGCTCTTCGCGATGGCCAGTTCCCGATCGCTGAGATTGGCCAGCGGGCGGCTCGGAGCCTGCCGGATCTCGTCGGGATAATAGAGAGTATCCAGGGCGAGGATCTCCCCGTAGGTTCGGACGGCCACCAGCCTTTCTTTTTCGCGCAGGGCGAACCGGCCGATGCCGATCCGTCCCGTCTCGGCCAGCGTGCGCTGCAAGAGCGCGTACGGCTTGCTTGCGCCTTCGCCGGGTTCGACGAAATAGGTTTTCTCGAAGTAGACCGGGTCGATTTCGGAAAGGTTGACGAAATCCAGCAGTTCCACCGTGCGTTCGTGGGGACCGCTCAAAGCGGCCAGTTCATCAGGCTCAACCGGCAGGAACTCCCCCCGCGCGTACTCGTAACCCAGCACCATTTCTTCCTGGGGTATTTCCCTGTTGCAGGCAGGACACCACTTGAGATACCGGAGCGGAGTGAGACAGGCCCGGTGCAGCGAGCGGAAATGGACGTCCCGGTCCTGGGTGGCGGGGGCGAGTCGCACGGGGATACTCACCAGCCCAAAGGAAATGGTCCCCGTCCAGAAGGCCGGCATCCTTTTCACCCCCGAGTCAGGTTCCCCCTTTTGCGTGAACGGTCTGCCCGCCGGCCACCGGGGAGAGCAGGCAAAGGAGGTAAGAAGCGGCCGGAGGCCGGCGGCCTACCCTGGCCGCCGGCCTCCGGCGCGCCGTTCCAAGGCCGGATGGGGGCCTCGTCAGTCGAAATCGATCTCGATGTCGATCGAGTCCAGGCCTTCCAGATTGATTTGCGTCCTCCATTCGTCGGTGAAACGCTTCACCCGCAGCTCGTGCCAGGCCCTGGTGGTACTGAAGCGCACCGGCGTGCGCCCCATGTAGGTTCCATCCAGGTAGACATCGGCACCCGACGGGTTGGAACGGATCATGACTTGGGTCAGAGGTGTGGGAGCGACCACCTGGACGGTCACCGTGTCGACCGAGGTGAAGCCCAGGTTGTCCTGGACCTGGAGCCGTACCACATACGTACCGGCCTGGGCGTAGCGCCAGTTGGCCCGCATCCCGGTCGCGTCGATCCGGCCGTCGTTGTTGAAGTCCCAGCCGTAGTAGACGATCGACCCGTCGGGGTCATAGGAACGGGAGGCATCGAAGCTCACGTTCTGGTTGACCTCGACCCGGGTGGGATCGGCATCGGCACGTGCCACCGGAGGCTGGTTGGGAGGCGGAGGCGGCGGAATCACCACGCCGGGGGTGCCCACCTGGAAGCTGGTATAGGCGGTGGTCCACTGAATGCTCTTGTCGGCGCGCAGCGAATCCTCGATGCGGGTACGCAGGTCGCGCGGGTCGGAGATGAGGGGGAAAGGTCCTCCGAGCGTGGCCTGCAATTGCCCACCGAACAACGGGATGTTGATGGTGGCACTGAAGTACATGCGCAGATCCTCAAGTACACGGATCGGCTTGGAGGCGGCGATGATTTGAAGATATTCGGTGCCGGCCGGTCCTTCCACGGCGAAGCTGTAGTTTTGCCTCGGAACGGTGTAGGTTCCGGCCCGGAAGAAGTTGTCCGTCTCGTACTGGTTCGGCAGTAGCAGGCGCTGGTTACCCTGGGTGTCCAGATCCAGAATGTAGATGTAAGCGTCTCGGCTGGTGGAAAAGTGGATCTGGATGTTCTCACCAGGATAATAGACGGGACGGTCAACCCAGATGCGAACGTTGAAGGGGCCGGCCGGAGGCGGCTGGATGATGATGGTCATCGGTTGTACTTTTGCTCCCGACGACTCCTCCTCCGCAGCCCAGCTCGTCTGAGCGAAGGCTCCGGCTAGGACAAGCGAGAGCGCCACGAGGGCCAGGCCGATCCCGAACTTCCAGGCCCACGGGGCAGTCCGGCGGAACGGAGCGATACGCTGGTTGGCCATAGGTGTAACCTCCTTTGGGCGGGTACGCGACCCGGAATATCCCTTCTATGGTTAGGGGACGAGCCGGAGGAGGATTTTCCACACCTCCGTCGCCACTATATTCCTGACGCAACTCTAGCGGAAGGGGTTCGCCCGTCGTCTTTCGGCACCTTCCCTGCGCTGGCGTCTTGACATACCTTTGCCTGCCCGGTAGAATAGCTTGCGTCGGTTGGCGTCGAGACCGTTCCGGGCGGGCGGATAGCTCAGCTGGTCAGAGCGCCTCCCTTACAAGGAGGAGGTCAGCGGTTCGAGTCCGTTTCCGCCCACCAGCCTTGACAACCGAATAGGCAACTAGCGCGGAGCCGTGGTGTAGCGGTTTAACACACCTGCCTGTCACGCAGGAGATCGCGGGTTCGATTCCCGTCGGCTCCGCCATGTGGCGAGATAGCTCAGTTGGTAGAGCACGTGACTGAAAATCACGGTGTCGGCGGTTCGATTCCGCCTCTCGCCACCACCTTTTGCGTGCGGATGTAGTTCAGTGGTAGAACGCCACCTTGCCAAGGTGGAGGTCGCGGGTTCGAAACCCGTCATCCGCTCCAGTTTTTTCGGCCGGCGGAGTAGCCAAGGGGCAAGGCAAGGCTCTGCAAAAGCCTCATTCGTGGGTTCGAGTCCCACCTCCGCCTCCAGGATGTGGCCTTTTGGGGACGTAGCTCAGCTGGGAGAGCATCCGCTTGACGTGCGGAAGGCCCACGGTTCGAGCCCGTGCGTCCCCACCATTTCGGGCGGTTGGTTCAGATTTGATCCAGCCGCCCTTTTTCGCGGGATGGGAGATGGTCGGGCTTGGGCACAATTCTCGGGAGCGGGGCATGGGCGAGGTGGCTGATACCACCGCTCGTGGGCGGCTTCATCGGGTGGATGACCAATGTCCTTGCCATACGAATGCTCTTTTACCCGCGACGCCCCTGGCGTGTTCCCGTCGTTGGCTGGGTGATCCAGGGGGTCTTACCCCGGCGGCAGGGAGAACTGGCCCGGCAGCTGGGCGAGGTGATCGCCAGCGAACTTTTGCGCAGCGACGACCTGGTCGCCCGCCTGGTAACGCCGGCGACCCGGGCCGAACTGGCCGCGTCGGTGGCCGCCCGGGCCGAGGAGCGGGTCCGGGGCTGGCTGCCCGGCTTTTTGCCGGGATCCTGGCGGGAAGGGTTGCTGGAAATAGTCCGAGAGAGGGTGCGCGAGGAAGGGGATCGATTACTCACCGAGGTGCTGCAGGACTGGGCCCAGGGATTGGGTGAACGGGTCGACGTGGCCGGGATCGTGGAGAACCGGGTAAGAGAGTTCGACCTGGAAAAACTGGAGAGGGTCATAGTCCGGCTTTCCCATCGTGAACTGCGGGCGATCGAGCTGATGGGGGGGCTTCTCGGGGTCTTGATAGGACTGGGTCAGGTCTTGCTCACCTTAGTGCTGGGAGCTCATTGAGCGGGCCGGCGGAGGCGTAGCGGCACGGGGACCGTTGGGTGATAAGTGCACCATGCCGGCAGGCGAAGACCACCACCGCCGTACATAAGGCAGGGGCTCGGCAGGAGGCGATCCGGTCACAGTTGACAAGACGCCGGACCGAGCGTAGACTCGAACCAGCAAGTGCTCAAGACCGGCAGATGGCCGAATCGGCCATTATGTTGCCGGGAAATGGCGATGATGAGGACGAGTACGGCGACCCCGGAGCTTTCAGAGAGGCGGAGCCAGTGGCTGCAAGCTTCGCCGCTTCGCCGCCGGAAAACCACCTCGGAGCCGTCCGCGAAAAGCCACGGGCTTCTTAAGGGAGAGGCTTGGGCACAAGCGGACCGGGTTGCCCGTTAACGCAGCAAGAGCGGACTTCCGGCAGCAGGTAGCATCGTCGCCGGCAGTTCAATCGGGTGGAACCGTGAGGGAGACCTCGCCCCGGTGGGGCGGGGTTTTTTATTTACCGGTCCGAAGATAAGAAGATAAAAAGAAAGGCGTGATTACCGTGGAGCAGCACGAAGAGCGTATCGAGTTGAGCCTGCCCGGCGGAGATAGCATGGAGGTAGTTGCGGGGACGACGGCGGCGGAGGTGGCCCGGCGGATCGGACCGCGACTTGCCCGGGAGGCGGTGGTGGCCCGCTACGATGGCCGCCTGGTGGACCTCGCGCAGCCGCTGCTTGAGGGCGGCAAGCTCGAGCTGATCACTCTCGACGCGCCGGAAGGGTTGGACGTGCTGAGGCACACGACGGCCCATGTGCTGGCCCAGGCGGTACTCCGGCTGTATCCCGGCACCAAACTGGCGATAGGGCCTACCATAGAGGACGGTTTCTACTACGATTTCGACCTGCCGCGGCCGATCGGGCCGGAGGATCTGCCCGCGATCGAGGCGGAGATGGCGCGCATAGTCCAGGAGGATCTTCCTATCATTAGAGAAGAAGGCGGCCGGCAGGAGTGGATCGAGCGCTTCCGTGCCGCCGGCCAACCTTATAAGGTAGAGATCCTCGAGGAGATACCGGAGGCGACCGTGAGCCTGTACCGGCAGGGCGAGTTCGTCGACCTGTGCCGGGGACCTCATCTGCCCAGCACGGGGCGTCTTCGGGCCTTCAAGCTGCTTTCCATCGCCGGTGCTTACTGGCGGGGCGATGAGAAGCGGCCGATGCTCACCCGCATCTACGGCACGGCGTTCAAGAGCAAGGAGGAGTTGGAGGAGCACCTGGCCCGCCTGGAACAGGCGAGAAAGCGGGACCACCGGCGACTCGGACGGGAGCTCGAGCTTTTTGCCGTCTCGGAGGAGGTCGGCCAGGGACTCCCGCTCTGGCTCCCCAAGGGTGCTACCATCCGGCGGGTGCTCGAGCGTTACATCGTCGATCTGGAACTGCAGGAAGGGTATGAACACGTGTATACCCCGCCCCTCGCCCGCACGGAACTTTATAAGACCAGCGGGCATTGGGAGCATTACCGGGAGAACATGTATCCGCCCATGAAGGTGGACGATGAGGAACTGGTCTTGCGCCCGATGAACTGCCCGCACCACATTATGATCTACAAGCAGAAGCCCCATAGCTACCGGGAGCTGCCCATCCGCATCGCCGAGCTCGGGCTGATGCATCGCTACGAACGAAGCGGGGTGCTCACGGGTTTGAGCCGGGTGCGAGGGATGACGCTCAACGACGCGCACATCTTCTGTACCCCGGAGCAAATCAAGGAAGAGTTCCTGCGGGTAGTACGGCTGATTCAGCGGGTATACCAGGACCTGGGATTCCAGGAGTACGTGTACACGCTGTCGCGGCGGGATCCCGAGAACCGGGAAAAGTTCGTGGACCTGCCCGAGATGTGGGAGAAGGCCGAGCGGTTGATCCGGGAAGCCCTGGATGAAATAGGGGTCAGCTACCGGGAAGATATCGGCGGGGCGGCCTTTTACGGGCCCAAGCTCGACGTGGACGTCAAAAGCGCCGCCGGGAAGTTCGAGACCATCAGCACGGTGCAGGTGGATTTCTACCTGCCGGAGCGGTTCGGCCTGGAGTACGTGGGAGTGGACAACCGGCTACACCGGCCGGTGATGATCCACCGGGGTGTCATCAGTACCATGGAGCGGATGACGGCCTTCCTGATCGAGCTCTATGCCGGGGCATTCCCCGTGTGGCTCGCCCCGGTTCAGGGCGTCTTCCTGCCCATTGCGGAGCGGCATGTTGAGTATGCCCGGGCCTGGACCGAAGAGGGGAGGCGCCGGGGACTCCGGCTGGAGGTGGACATGAGGGACGAGAAGCTCAACCGGAAGATCCGGGAGGCCGAGTTGCAGAAGGTGCCGTTCATGCTGGTGGTAGGCGATCGGGAAGTCGAAGAGGAGAGTGTGGCCGTGCGCCGGCGGGGCCAGGGCGATGCGGGGCATCTTCCGGTGCGGGATTTCCTGGACGAGCTGGAGAAACTCGCACGAGAACGCCGGCTGGATCTTCACCTGGCAGCCGCGAGTTCACCGGGCGTGGCGGCCTCCTCCGGTGTCCCGGCGTCTTGAGGCTGGATTGACGCTGGCAGGAGCGGATGCTATACTCGGAGCGGCTCCGCTGCTGTTTCCGGCAGGGAGGACTTGGGGCCGAATCAGTTCGGAGGAGTGATGTGCAATTATCAGGGAGTTACGGGTAAACGGCCAGATTCGAGCCCGTGAGGTCCGGGTGATCGATACCGATGGCAACCAGCTGGGGATCATGAGTGTCCGGGATGCGTTGCGCCTGGCTCAGGAAAGGGATCTCGATCTCGTCGAGGTGGCTCCCAGCGCTTACCCACCGGTTTGCCGGATCATGAATTACGGGAAATTCCGCTATGAACAGGGCAAGCGGGAGCGCGAGGCTCGCAAACGTCAGAAAGTGGTCGACGTCAAGGAACTGAGCTTGACGTTGAAGACGGCCGAGCACGATCTGGCCATCAAGACCCGTAATGCACAGCGAATACTGGAGCAAGGCGACAAAGTCAAGATGAGCGTACGCTTCCGCGGCCGGGAGATCGTCCACGCGGACCTGGCCCGCCGGATGCTGGAGGGAATCGCCCGGCAACTGACCGCGGTGGGCCAGGTGGAAAGACCCCCGGTGGTCGAGGGCCGGCAGCTGGTGATGGTGATTGCTCCCCGGCCCGACCTGGCGGAACGGGGCGGGCGGGCGGAACGGCCGGCCCGTTCGGGCCAGGCGGCCCGGGCGGCCCAGACGGACCGGACGGAGGGGGCAGATCGGGCGGAGCAGGCGCCAGGGCGCGCTTTAGAGCAGGAAAAGGTTCCGGTAGCGGCCCCGGTCGATGGCGGAGCAGAAGTACAAGCCGGCGAACCGGCAAGCATTGAAGCAGGAGAGATAGAGAATGCCCAAGATGAAGACGAACCGGTCGGCAGCCAAGCGGTTTCGCAAGACCGGAACGGGTAAACTTATACAGCGGCATGCGTTCCACAGCCATCTTTTGACGGGGAAACCCGCCCATCGCCGGCGGCGGTTGCGTCAAGCGCAGGTCATGAGCCCCCGTGACCAGCAGCGCGTCCGCA
Source organism: Bacillota bacterium (assembly GCA_012839805.1). GTDB lineage: Bacteria > Bacillota > Limnochordia > Limnochordales > DUMU01 > DUMU01. The sequence goes on from DUMU01000021.1 coordinate 48,573, forward strand.
GGCTTTTGCCTTACTTGTAATCACACTGGTTTTATCTCGCTCACTTGTAGTTCCCAACGGGGAGGAGTTCGGAGATGCCGCGGGTAAAGGGCGGTTTCGTGACCCGCCGCCGCCACAAAAAAATCCTGAAACTCGCGCAAGGGTACTTTGGAAGCAAGAGCCGGCGCTACCGCATCGCTCGCCAGCAGCTGATCCGCAGCGGGGTGTACGCTTACCGGGATCGTCGTAACCGCAAGCGGGACTTCCGGCGACTTTGGATCGTGCGGATCAACGCGGCCGCCCGGGAGTACGGGTTAAGCTACAGCCGTATGATGGATGGACTGCATAAGGCAGGCGTCACCATCAACCGCAAGATGCTGGCGGAACTCGCAGTGACCGATCGCGAGGCCTTTGCTCGACTGGCGGAGACCGCGCGCGCCGCTTTAGGCGGTGCGGCGGTGCCGGTGGAACAGGCAGGGTGATTCCGGGTGGCTATCCGCAGGCGGCTGCGAACGAATCGGCAGTTCGTGGTACTGGGGCTTGGCCGGTTCGGGTCGAGTGTGGCCCGCACCCTGTATGAGATGGGATTCGAGGTTCTCGGTATCGACAACAACGCCGAGATCGTCCAGGACATCTCGGACCAGATAACCCATGCCGTGCAGGCGGATTGCACGGATGAGGAGGCCCTGGTTTCCCTCGGGATCAGGAACTTCGACGTGGGTGTGGTCGCCATCGGTGATCTGGAGGCTTCCGTGCTCGCCACGGTCATCCTCCTCGAACAGGGAGTCAAGCTGGTGGTGGCCAAGGCCGTCTCCGAGCTGCACGGCCGCGTTCTACAGAAGATCGGCGCTCACCACGTCGTTTACCCCGAACGCGACATGGGCGAAAGAGTAGCCCACTATCTGGTCTCCCACAACGTACTCGACTATTTCCCTCTCGCTCCGGGGTACAGCTTGTTGGAGGTGAAAACCCCCGAACCCTTCGTGGGGCGGAGCTTGCGGGAGCTGGACTTCCGTGCCCGCTACGGAGTGATAATCGTGGCGGTGCGGCGGGGAGAGTCGCTGCACCCTGCGCCCGGTCCGGAGTTTCGTATCGAGAGCGGCGATGTACTGGTGGCGCTGGGGCCGGATGAAGACCTGGAGCGACTCCAAGCCGAAGGGTGAGCCGGCGGAGCCGGCCGGGGCCGAGAGAGTGCCGCCGGGGGGTGGCGGGCGAAGCCGGAGCGGGCGATGGCCGCCCGGCGCAGGCGAGGGGGGCCACGGGAAGCATACGACGTTGGAGCCGGCGGTGGCAAAGGTGGCAAAGGGCGACGCCGGCGAAGTCGTCCGTAGCCAGGAGAATCCTTGGATCAAAAGAGTGCGCCGCGCGGGGCGGGGGCAGGAGCCCGGCTCGCTCGTGCTTGACGGTCCTCACCTGGTGGGAGAGGCTTTAGAGGCGGGTATTGCCCTTCCGGTAGTATTGACCACGCCTGAGTTTGCCCGCCGTGAGGAAGGCGCCGCGCTGGTCGAGCGCATCCAGGAGGCCGGAAGGGCCGCAGGGTGGCTGGAAGCGATCCGGGTCGTCGACGCGGGGCTCCTCACGAAACTGGCCGAAACCGAGACCCCTGCGGGGGTGCTGGCCTTGGCCCGGTGGAAGCTGGGACCGGCCGAGTACCCTCGTTTCTGGGCCGCAGTGGACCGGGCCGCGGCCGGTGGACCACCTTTTGTGGTCGTGGCCGATGGAATTCAAGATCCGGGGAACCTGGGCAGCCTCTTTCGCACCGCGGCGGCAGCAGGTGCCCAGGGGATGATCATCTTACCGGGAACGGTTGCCCCCACCAACTCCAAGGTGCTCCGGGCCAGTGCCGGCGCGCTGTTTCGTCTCCCCTGGATCAAGATGGAGGCCGGTGAGCTGGCCCGGGAAGTCAGGGCCAGGGGAATCCGGGTCTTCCTGGCCGATGCCCGGGGTGAGCAAGCCTGGCACGAACCCGATTACCGGGGTGGGACGGCCATCGTAATAAGTAACGAAGGCCGGGGTCCGTCCCCCGAGGCACGTGCCCTGGCCGACGGGGTGGTAGCCATCCCCCTGGCCGGAGGGGTGGAGTCTCTCAATGCGGCGGCGGCCGGAGCGATCCTCCTGTTCGAAGTGGTCAGGCAACGGGGGCGTGCTTTACCCAAGTAGCTTGCCTTCGGACCTGCGGGTCTGCTAGAATGGTCGCGGACCTGGAGCAGAAGGGATGCGAAGAGCGGTGAAGTCAGTGGACTTTTTTTGGTCCCTTTTCGAACTGACTGGCTCGGTGGTCGCTTACCTTCTTTACCGGTCGGCTTCTCGTTCAACAACTGCAGGATGAAGCGGTAAAAACTTGTGTTGGCCGCCATTTGGCTGGTCTAGTGATAATATTTGGCGGATTGCATTTTATAAAGGTGATGCGGGAGAGGAGTACGCCGGACCGGGCACGATAGGGAGGAAGGGCCGTGACTGCAAGCCCTTCTCGTGTACCCCGGCGGAAGTTCGCTCCCAAACCGGCGACTGAAGCCGCCGTTTGGCCGTCAAGGTCATGGCAACGACGGTAGTAGGTTGGCCCGCACCCCGGCGTTATCGGGTGGGCAGGTTCGGCGGCAAGGCCGGTCGAAGACCTGCCCGTGAGTGGCTGGCCGGCCATACCGGCAGTCAGCAGGGTGGTACCACGGGTCGCCTCCATCCGTCCCTGAGACGGGTGGAGGTTTTTTCATAACTGCAACAGGGGGGACGGCGCTTGGGTGACGAGGTCGTAACCTTGCGCGATGAGGTATTGAGACTAACCAGGGAATACACCGGGGCGCTGGCCGCCGTCTCGACGGAAGAAGCCCTCGAAGAATTCCGGATTCAGTGGCTGGGGCGAAAGGGGAAGGTCACCCAGCTCTTGAGAAAACTCGGGACGCTGCCACCGGAGGAACGGCCCGCGGCCGGCCAATTGCTCAACCGCTTGCGGGAGGAGATCGAGACGGCCCTGGCCGAGCGGACCAGGGTAGTGGCCGCGGCCGCCCAGGAGGCCCGGATCCGGGCCGAACGACTGGACCTGACTTTACCGGGGCGCCGGCAGCCTCTCGGGCACCTCCACCCGATCACTTTGGTGCTGGGGGAGATCAAGAGGTTTTTCATGGGGCTCGGATACGAGGTGGTGGAGGGCCCCGAAGTGGAGACCGATTACTATAATTTCCAGGCCCTGAACGTTCCGAAGGATCACCCGGCCCGCGATATGCAGGCCACCTTCTACCTGGCCGGCGAACTGGTGCTGCGGACCCAAACCAGCCCGGTCCAAATACGGACGATGGAGGCACGCCAGCCGCCAGTTCGTATCATTGCTCCGGGCAAGGTCTACCGGAACGATGCCGACGTAACTCACTCTCCCATGTTCCACCAGGTCGAGGGACTGGTGGTCGACCGCGGGATAAGGTTCAGCGACCTGAAAGGCACCCTGGCCGCCTTCGCCCGGGCGCTTTTCGGGGAGGACCGGGCCGTCCGTTTCCGGCCGAGCTACTTCCCCTTTACTGAACCCAGCGCGGAGATGGACGTCTCCTGCGTAATCTGCGGCGGGAGAGGTTGCCGGGTGTGCAAGGGGGAAGGGTGGCTCGAAATCCTGGGCGCCGGGATGGTTCACCCGCGGGTTTTGGAAATGGTTGGCTACGATCCCGAAGAGGTAAGCGGGTTCGCCTTTGGCCTGGGCGTGGAGCGAGTGGTCATGCTCCGCTACGGGATCGACGACATTCGCCTGTTCTTCGAGAACGACCGCCGGTTCCTCGCGCAATTCTGAGGGAGGGTCCGTTCCATGCTCGTTTCTTACCGCTGGCTGCGGGACTACGTTGACATCGACGTCGAGCCGGCCCGGCTGGCCGAGGTGCTTACGAGCATCGGGTTGAAAGTGGAGTCGGTAACGCCGCGGCGGGCTTCTTTTCAGGGAGTGGTGGTAGGTCGCGTGGAGCAAATCACGCCCCATCCCGATGCGGACCATTGGCTGGTGGTGGAGGTGGATCTGGGGCGGGGCCGGGGGCTCCCGGGAGCAAGCGCGATCGTCTCCGAGCGCGTGAACGTGGTGACCGGAGCCACTAACCTTAAGGTCGGTGATCGCGTGCCGGTAGCCCTGCCGGGAGCAACCCTAGCGGGCCGCACCATCTCCGCCGTCGATTTCCGGGGAGTACGTTCCCAGGGAATGCTCTGCTCCGAGGCGGAACTGGAAGTAGGTGATGATGAGAGCGGCATCATGGTACTGCCGCCCGACGCTCCCCTGGGGGAGGAGGTCTCAAGCGTACTCTGGCTGGACGACACCATCATCGAGCTCGAGGTGTACGCCAACCGGCCCGACCTGTGGAGCATGATCGGGGTGGCCAGGGAGGTGGCCGCCTGGCTGGGCCGGCCTTGGCGCCGGCCGCAACCGGCGCCGGCCGTACGAGGGGCACGCGGCGGGAAAGAAGGGGAGATCCCGGTGGAGGTACGGGTTCTTGCGCCCGAGCTTTGCCCGCGCTATCTGGCCACCATGGCCACCGGCGTCACCATCGGGCCCTCGCCCCTGTGGTTGGTCCAGCGCTTGCGGGCCGCGGGCATGCGGCCGATCAACAACGTGGTGGACATCACGAACTTCGTCATGCTGGAGACAGGCCAGCCTCTTCACGCCTTCGACGCCAGAGAAATCCGGCAGGGAACCGTGGTGGTCCGCCGCGCCCGGACCGGGGAGCAGTTCGTCACCCTGGACGGAGCTGAGCATACGTTGGACGAGAACGTGCTGGTGATTGCCGATCCGGAACGTGCCGTCGCGCTGGCCGGAATCATGGGAGGAGCAAACTCCGAGATTCGTCCCGATACGCGTGACGTACTTCTGGAGGCGGCCACCTTCCATGCGGCTACCGTCCGGCGGGGGGCGATCCGGCTGGGGCTGCGCACCGAGGCCTCGGCCCGGTTTGAAAAGGGGCTCGACCCGAATCTTCCCTCCCTGGCCGCGGCCCGGGCTCTGGAACTCATGGCGAAATGGGCGGGGGCAACCATCGTGGAAGGTTGGGTCGACCACTATCCCCATCCGGTAGAGCCCTGGAAGGTTCGCTTCCGGCCGGCGCGGGTGAACGGCCTGCTCGGTAGCCACCTCCCGGCGGCGGAGATGCAACGCCTCCTGGCTCGCCTCGAAATTAGCCTCGAGCCTGCAGAAGGGACCGGGAGCGCCGCTAAAGAATTCGTGGCTACGGTTCCCACCTTCCGGCCGGACTTGAGCCGCGAGGCAGACCTGGCCGAGGAGGTGGCGCGGTTTTGGGGTTACGACCGCCTGCCCGAGACCTTCCCGCCCGGGCCCGTAAGGCAGGGGCGGCAGTCGCCCCGGCAGGAGCTGGCCGATCGGGTCCGCCAGCTACTGGTCGCCCAGGGCTTGAGTGAAGTGATAACCTACAGTTTCATCTCGCCGCGTCACTGGGACCGGCTGCGTTTGGGCCACCAGCATCCGTGGCGGGCGAGCGCCCCCATCCAGAACCCGCTGAGCGAGGAGCGGAGTGTGCTGCGCACGAGCCTGCTGCCGGGATTGCTGGAGATCGCCGCGCGTAACCGCACCCGCCAGGAACCGGCGTGCTGGATCTTCGAGATCGGGGCGGTCTTCCTGCCCAAGTCGCTCCCCCTGGATGAACCGCCCGCCGAGCCACTCCACCTGGGCCTCCTCCTGAGCGGCCCGGCCGATGAGGCCGCAGGGGCGCTGGACTGGACCCGCCGGATGCCGGCTGCCGATGTCTTCGACCTCAAGGGCGTGCTGGAGTCACTGGCGGAACGGCTTCACTTCCAGGTGCGGATGCTTCCGAGCGAAGAGTATCCCTGGCTTCATCCGGGCCGGAGTGCCTCCATCCTGGTCGCTCCTTTCTCCGGAGAAGAAAACGCAAACCAGAAGGCTGCCGGTAACGGCGAGGTCCCGGCCGAGAAGAAGATCGGATATTTGGGTGAACTGCATCCCGAAGTGATCGGGAGCTATGATCTCCCCGGGCGGCCGGTGGTAGCCGAACTCGATCTCGAGGTACTGCTGGCCGTGGCCCGGGCCTTGCCGCGGCATCGGGCCCTGCCTGAATTTCCTGCGGTCTTCCGGGACCTGGCACTCTTGGTTCCCCAATCAGTACCGGCGGCAGAGGTAGAGCGGGTCATCCGAAACGCCGCCGGACCTTACCTGCGTGAACTTCGCCTCTTCGACGTCTATGAGGGTAAGCAGGTGCCAGCCGGCATGCGCAGCCTCGCATACGCCCTTGAGTTCCGGTCCGACCGGGGCACCCTACGCGAGGAAGAGGTGGAAGAGCGGATGGAGCAGGTAGCCGGGGCTCTTCAACTGCTCGGCGTCTCGCTCCGGGGCGGTGCGGGCGGCGGCTCTGCTTCGTAGGCTGCCGTAGCATCGGCGATGGCCGGCGCCATGCCAAGATACGAGCGGATCGCCGCCTCCTTGTGCGGTCCAATCCCCGGGAAACCCCGGAGCCTCCCGGCTGCTACCGCCCGGCGCAGGTCTTCGATGTTGGTGATGCCGAGGCGGCGGTAGAGCTCACCGGTGAGTTTGGGCCCGAGGCCGGGGACCTTGAGAATCTCGCGCAGGGAGAGCGGAGTGCGCGCCACCAGTTGCTCGTAGAAGGAAAGCTTACCGGTGTCGAGCCACTCTCCCAGCTTGCGAGCGATCGCCTCTCCCACCTGCGGGATTTCTCGTAGCCTTCCTTGCCGGTGGAGCTCGGCGAGGTCGTGGGGAGAAAGAAGGATCTCCTCGGCGGCCCGCCGGTAGGCCCGCACCTTGTAAGGGTTTTCGCCTTCGATTTCCAGGAGGTCGGCGATGGCCTGGAGGAGTTCGGCGGCCTCTACGTTTTTCATGCCCGTTCACCGGCGCGGGTGGCCTCTTCGAGCAACCGGCGCAGCTGGTCGCGCTCTTGACCCACCTGATGCAGTTCATCGAGGAGGTTGAGAGTCACCAGCAAAAGCAGGCGCAGGCGCGCTTCCGTCGGGTAGTTTTGCTGAACGGTCCGAAATCGGCGAAGCAGCTCATTTCCCAGTTCCCGAATGTGTTCTTCGGACGCCTGCCCCCGCACGAGGAGGGATTCGCCGAGGAGTTCCAGGCGGACCCGGGTCAGGTGATCGGAGGCGGTCTCCGGCATCTTCGACATGTCACTCAACCTCGTCCAAAGGTTCGCCGGCCTGCCGGGGTGCGACTGGCGTTGTAGAATTAGACTTGTGGGGAAGGAGTTCCTCTAAGGGAGGTCGGCGCCGGCCGGTGAATGACAACACCCTGCGGGTGCTCGAATGGCAGAAGGTGCGAGAGATGCTGGCAGCCAGGGCGGCCTGGAGCGGGGGCAAGGAATTGGCCCTGGCACTGGTCCCCAGTTCGGACCGGGACGAGGTCCGGGAGGCCCTGGAGGAGACCGCGGAGGCGTGGGGCTGGCTCAACCAAGGCAAGTCACTTCCCTTGGGGGGAGCGGCGGATATCCGACCGCTGCTGGCCCGGGCCCGCCTGGGAGGGGTGCTGGAGCCCTCGGAGCTTTTGGCGGTAGGCGATTGTGCGCGGGCTATGCGACGCTGCCGGGCTTTCCTCGAGGGCTTGGGCGGGGCGGCACCACGCCTTTCCCGTTTCACCGGGGAGTTGAGTGATACTTTACCTCTGGAGGAAGAGATCGCCCGTTGCATCGATGAGCAGGTGGGAGTCCGGGATTCGGCCTCGGAGAGGCTGGGAGCTTTGCGCCGCGAGGTTCGGCGGGAGCAAAGCCGGGCCCGGGAATACTTGGAGACTTTCGCGCGTACCCATGCGCAACTGCTGCAAGAGCCCATCGTGACCCTGCGTAACGGTCGCTTTGTGCTGCCGGTGCGCTCGGAGTGCCGGTCACAGGTACCCGGGATCATTCACGACCAGTCGGGAAGCGGGGCTACCCTTTTCATCGAGCCCCTGGGCGCGGTTACCATCAACAACCGGGTTCGTGAACTGGAAGCGATGGAAGAAGAGGAGGTCGAGCGGATCCTCCGCCATCTGTCCGGTCGGGTAGGGGTCTGGGCTCCCCGTCTCGAGGCCGGCCTCCAGGTGCTGGCCCGTCTCGACCTGGTGGAGGCCAAAGCCCGGCTGGCGCTGGATCAGGAGGCGGTCTGCCCCCAGCTGGTCGAGGGAGGGGTGGTGGAGCTGATCGGTGCCCGTCATCCTCTTTTGCGCGGGGAGGTCGTTCCCATCGACCTGCGGGTGGGAAGGCCTTTCCGGGCTCTGCTGGTGACGGGGCCTAACACGGGCGGAAAGACCGTCAGTGTCAAAACCGCGGGACTCCTGGTGCTCATGGCGCAAGCAGGGCTTTTCGTTCCGGCCAAACGAGCCGAGATCTCCGTTTTCCAGCAGGTCTTCGCGGACATCGGCGACGAGCAGTCCATCGAGCAGAGCCTGTCCACCTTCTCGGGCCACCTGCGGGTTATCCGCGAAATCCTGGAGCGGGCGAATCCGGCTACGCTGGTGATTCTGGATGAACTGGGAGCCGGCACCGATCCGGTGGAGGGGGCCGCCCTGGCCCAGGCGGTACTCGAGGTGTTGCTGGAGCGGGGGGCAAGAGTGGTGGCCACCACCCACCTCGGAAGCCTCAAGCTCTTTGCGTACGAGCACCCCGAGATCGAGAACGCGGCGGTTACCTTTGACCTCGAGACTCTGCGCCCCACCTACCATCTGGTGATGGGTGCTCCCGGCCGGAGCATGGCCCTGGCCATTGCCCGCCGGTTGGGCCTGCCGGAGGAAGTGATAACCCGGGCCGCAAGGTTGGTGGGGGAGACCGGCCTCCGGTTGGAGGACGTAGTGTCGGACCTGGAAAGCGAGCGCCAGCAAGTGAGGGAGGAACGGCTGCGGCTGGAACGGGCCCGGGTCGAGGCCGAAGAGCTGAAGGAACGATACGCCGAGGAAGTGGCGCGTGTCGAATCGCTCCGCCGGGAGCTTACCGCCCGGGGTGAGCGCCAGCTGGAGGCGGCCCTGCGCCGGGCTTTGGAAGAGTTGAACGAGCTGGTGGGAACGGCACGGCGGCGCCTCCGGGAGGAAGTCCGGGCCGAGACCGCCGTACAGGCGGTAGAAGAGGCTCGGAAGAAGGCTCGAGAAGCCGGGGAAAAGCTGGTGACGGGCATTGCCGGTGCGCTACCCGGACCGGTAGCTCCGGGCCTAGCCCTTTCCGGGCAGCAGGAGGGGGACGGGGAGGGCACGCCGTCCGGGCCGGTGGTGGTCAGGCGCCGGCCCCTGCAAGCCGGCGACCGGGTCCGCCTGCGGCGCACGGGGCAGGAGGGTGTGGTGCGGAGTACCGGTGGCGCCGGCGAGGCGGAGATAGAGGTACAGGTGGGTGTGATTCGCCTGCATGTGGGGAGGGACGAGGTGGAGCCGGTCGACGCGCTTCCGTCGGAGGCGGGTGTCAAAGAGCCTGAGAAGACGGGAGGGGCCCAGGTCTACGCCCAGGCCCGAGCGGCACGCCAAACGCTCCCGGTGGAACTGGACCTGCGGGGGGAGCGGGTGGAAGAGGCGCTCCTGCGGGTCGACCGGTTCCTGGACCAGGCAGTCTTGGCCGGATTGCCCTGGGTCCGCTTGATCCACGGGAAGGGGACCGGGGCGTTGCGGCAGGCGGTTCACCAGTGTCTGCAGCAGGATCGCCGGGTGGCCCGTTTCCGCCTGGGTGAACCGGGAGAGGGCGGCAGCGGGGTCACCGTTGCCTGGCTGGCTTAACTGGCCCGGACGGCACGCTGGTTGGCTTACCGCCGGCCGTGTCTGCGGCCGTGCCTGCCGGCCGGCGCGGCGGTTCGCAGTTCACCGGGGAGAATCGGAAACCGGGGAGCTGCCGGCGGGATCAGCTACCCCCGGTGAACCGGCGGCGGTGCCGGTGGAACGGCCCTCACCGGAGCTGGCGGGGACCGGCGCGGAGGTGGTTGCCGGTGCCATGGCTGGCGTGGCAGTCGAGCCAGAGGCAGAGGTGGCGGTAGAGGTAGAGGTAAACGAAGCCGGCTCCGTCCCTAAGACAAATACTTCCGAGCGGATGAACTGAGGCGGGGTCGAAGGGCCGGCCAGTCGCCCGTTGCGAACGTCGATGGGAACGCCTTCCACGATGCGCGGGGGACGGGGAAAATCTTCGACCGGGGTGGCGGCGGTCGCCTGTCGCATGTACTCACCCCAGATGGCGGCAGCCAGCCCGCTACCGTAGACTACGCCCCCGTACACCAACGGGTCGCTCTGGCGATCGTTGCCGACCCAGACGGCGGTGGCCAGGTCGGGGGTATAACCCACGAACCAGGCGTTGGTATTGTCCGACGTAGTCCCGGTCTTGCCCGCTGCGGGACGACCGATATCGGCCCGGCGGCCGGTACCTCTGGAGATCACGCCCTTCAGCATGTCCGTAAGGACATAGGCGGTGGCCGGGTCGAGGACGACCCGAGCCTTCGGACGGTGACGAAACAATATGGTTCCCTTAGAATCCTCCACTCGCTCGACCGCATAGGGCTCGTAGTAGGTACCTCCATTGGCGAAGGCCGCGTAAGCACCGGCCATGGCCAGCGGAGTTACCCCCTTGGTCAAGCCTCCCAGGGCGAAAGAGAGGGACAGGTCGTTAGGTTCGCCCCGGTCCACCAGGGTTTCGATCCCGAGGCGCCGGGCGAACTGCAGGACGTTTCCCACCCCAACCTCCTCGAGGACACGGACGGCGACCACGTTGATGGACTGCTCCAGAGCGTCCCGCAGCAGCACGGGACCACGGAAACGATGGTCGAAGTTCTGCGGTTCCCAGATTTCGCCGTTGCCCATAGGGTACCGGACCGGTTCGTCCACGATGATGCTGGCAGGCGTGAACATCCCGTGCTGCAAGGCCACCGCATACACGAAGGGCTTCATGGCCGATCCGGGCTGGCGAACGGCATAGACCGCGCGGTTGAACTTGTTGGCCGGTTCGTTCCGCCCGCCGACCATGGCGAGGATGGCGCCACTATGGGTATCCAAGGTCACCACCGCGCCCTGCGGTTGCTCCAGCCCCCGGGAGTCGACTTTGCCCTGGGGGAGGTTGCGCCACAACGCCGCTTCGGCTGCTCCTTGCAGCCCGAGATCCAGCGTGGTGTAGATCCGCAGGCCCGAGGCCCAGATGTCTGATTCGGAAAAGCCGTTCTCCAGTAGTTGGGTTATGACGTAATCGACGAAGGCACCGGCGCCGGCGTCCACCTGCCTGGGCGTGGCCAGGATCAAAGGCTGGGCCTGGGCCTGGCGCGCCTGCTCCAGGGAGATAAAGCCTTCTTCGGCCATACGGCGAAGCACCAGGTTTCGGCGGGCCAGGGCGGCCTCCGGATGACGGTAGGGGTCATAGAGGGCCGGACTCCGGGGTAGGGCCGCCAACAGGGCGGCTTCGGCCAGGGTCAAGGAGCGGGCGGAATGGCCGAAATAGAGCTGGGATGCCGCTTCGATCCCGTAAGCACCGTTGCCGAAGTAAATTTGATTAAGGTAACGCTCGAGAATTTCTTCTTTGGTGTACTTTCGTTCGATCTGGATGGCCCATACCGCCTCCTGCAGCTTACGGCTGAAGGTGCGTTCGTGGCTCAGGAAGGCGTTCTTGGCCAGTTGCTGGGTGATGGTGCTGCCTCCCTGAGACCAGCTGCGGCTACGTAGATCGGCAAGCAGGGCCCGGACGATGGCAAAGGGGTTGATGCCGCGATGGTCCCAGAAGTGGGCATCTTCGACCGCGACGATGGCGTCCTGGATCGTAGCCGGGATCTCGCGATACGGGAGCCAGATACGGTTTTCCCGGTAGAGGCGGGTGATCTCCTGGCCGTTGCGGTCGTAGAGGATGGTGGTCAGTTCAGTATTAAAAACCACCTTGTCCAAGGGAGGAGCCATGCGCCAAGCGCTCAGCGCCAGGCCGAGGCCGAAGAAGAGGGAGAGCCCAAGGAAGGCCAGGGCTACTACGGCCACGAGCCTGAGTAACGGCCGGCGACCGCGGCTACTTCTTGGGTGGGGAGAAGAACTAGTAGCGCCCGCACGGGCGCCTCTTTGGAGGGGCATGGCTTCCCGCTTGCCTCCTAAAGGTCGGCGAACCTGTATGTGCAGCCGTTTCTGGAATTATACCATAACCCGCCGCCCAGCCCCGGCCCGGGCACGCCACGGCGCCAGCCACTCCCGGAAAGCCAGTATCTCGACTCCCGGTCGCCGTTCTGCCGGGAAGGGCGTCGGGTTACCTGTCCCGGCGCGGCACCGGAGCCGGCGGCGGTCGTTACAACTTGCTGGGCCGTGGCGCGATCCCGCAAGGAGCCGGGAGGCCCGCGATCGGTCCTCTCGGGATCATGTCACCATAGGATATAGGTATGGAGTACTGCAGGCACGGTTGGTCTTCCGTACCACCACGCCGTGATTGGCCATCGGCCCTGGCCGGAAGGGTGCCGGGCGAGACCCGGACCGTGGGAGCCCCGGGCAGCGGTCGTCGCGGGCGGCCCGGGGCCTGGATGGGGAAACGCCATTGGGTCAAGGGGCGGTGGGTTTCGAGACTTGGCCGGTACGGACCATCCGCAAGAGGAACGAGCCGGTGGGCCGGGTCCGGCCGAGGAATTCCCTGGCGGGTACCAGGTCTTTGGTGGCTTATTCCGCTCCTGCTCCTCTTGGCCTTCGTATATTGGCGGACGTGGGGTTGGATCGACCGGCGGCTCCTGCCGGCGGCGGCAACCGTGGCGGCTTCCCGGGTCGAGGCGATGGGTACGGAGACGATCGGGAAGGCAGTTCGACCGCTTCTGTCCCAGAGCGGGTACGACTCTGTGGTGCGCATCGTACAAGCCGGCGACGGCAAGGTAGCCTACCTTACGGTCAACGGTATGGCCGTCAGCCGCCTGCAACTGGAGGTGGCCTTGCGGGTGCAGGAGGCGTTGCTGAAGCTGGACGGTGCAACGGTCTTGGTGCCGGTCGGCCCGCTGGTAGGATTCGGGCTTTGGGCAGCGCGGGGGCCGGCTATTCCGGTTCGGCTGCGGGCGGTGGGAAACGTTAAGGTGGACTTCTACAGCCAGTTTCAAGAGGCAGGCATCAACCAGTCGCTGCACCAGGTCGGCATGGACGTGGAGGCGACGATGCGCCTGGTCTTGCCCCGCCGTGAAGAGCCCATACGCTGGCAGGTGCGGCTGCCCCTGGGAGAGGCTTTGATCGCCGGGCAGGTGCCATCGGTCTATGCCGGTTCTACCACCGCGGCGGGGGGTACTTCACCGGCGGCGAGTGCCGAGCCTAAGGGCGGGGGTGGATCTGCTCCCAAGGGCAACGTGCAAGAGAAGAGCCGGGGTGACTGGAACACGGTCTTAACCCTGCCGCTCTATCCGTTGGCCTCGCCCACCCCGCCGGTGTCGGCCACCCCGCCGGTCTCGCCTGGCCCGGCGATCTCGTCGGGCCCGCCGGTATCGGTCGACTCGTCAAAGGCGAGTCTAAATCCGGGGAGTGGTGCGAGACTTTTTTCTTTCCTTGTGCAGGTGAAGGGTTGACATGCTCCTTAGCCTGGTGTTAACATAGCGCTTGCCGGCCGAAAGCGGGCGGTCTTCGAGGATGGCCCCTCAAGAGAGGCGGTCAGGCGAAGGCGGTTCGATCGGCGGGCGGAGCTTGCTCCTTGAAAACGGAATCGTGCGTGGAAGCAGAAGCGAGGTCCTGTGATTCCTTGAGTTAGGGGCCAGGTTAGGGCCTGAAGGAAAAGGCTTGAGGTAGTGAGGGGGGGCGAAAGCTCCCCAGCTATAGAGGTCTTTTTCGGAGGGTTTGATCCTGGCTCAGGACGAACGCTGGCGGCGTGCCTAATACATGCAAGTCGAGCGGGGAGCTGGAAGGCGCAAGCCGGAAGGCTCTCAGCGGCGGACGGGTGAGTAACACGTAGGGAACCTGCCTGGAAGACCGGGATAGCTCCTGGAAACGGGAGGTAATACCGGATGTGCTTACGGGAGGCATCTTCTGTAAGGAAAGGGG
>DUMU01000022.1 GCA_012839805.1 Bacillota bacterium
GCCGGTAGATCTCTTCGGCCGGTCCCAAGTACACCTGCTTGACCAGCTTGGGCTTGCCGTTCACCCGCTTGGTCTCGGTGTAGTAATAGTAGATCCGGCCCTTGATCTTTTTCTTGAGCAACGCCACTAACATCCGCTCCGTGCATCTAGCCTTGCTAGATACACTATATCCGCCCATCGCATCCATTGTCAAGACCCGGGATGGATGACCGGCCACGCCGTTGTTAGATATACGCTTCCCCGCGCCACCTAGCCCCGCTACCTCTGGATCTTGGACGCAAGGGGCAATTTAGTGGCGAAAGTCCGGTCTGATTGTAGCCGCAGCATCGTCATTAGATCGGGTAAGTCTATTCTACCAGCAAATAATCGGCCCGTTGAGCGAGTTCTCCCGAAGTTTGTTCATCGCTTGCCGTTCGGCAGGATAGAAAGCGCGTTAGCTGCGAACCTAGCCGGCCCGCCCGTAAAGCGGAAGAACTCCGCGGGTAGTCAACCGCGCTCGCGTTTGCCAGGGTTCGCGGGGAAAGAAGCCCGAACCAGAAAGACCAGGAGGAGGTTAGCACGTGGCCTGGGTCTTGCGGCATGCCGCGTACTTCTTACCTGTCTCGCCTACAAGCAATGTCCTGGCGGTCGGGACCCCAAAGATCCATGGGCCGTTGTCGGGGCTGTTGTGGGGTCAGCGCTAATCAACGCTGGCATTGAGGATATCGTTCAAGGCCTGCGTTGATCGCTGCCGAGCCGGCTCAAGCGTATCGCTCAAGCCGGCTCTGGGTACTACAAGCCTGTGTGGTACATGGGGTCGTGGGTGGCGGACTGGGTCCGCAGTAGGCTACCCGGCGCGGCACAGGTAGGTCCACTGCCCTTCGGTCAAGTCCATTTAGTCCGACCGCACTTTAGCTTGGACCTTGGCCCACGTATCGCGGAGCGACACCGTCCGGTTGAAGACCAGCCGTGGCAACCGTGCCTCTCCCTGCTCCCCCGTCCGTGGCGCTGTCTCCGTTCCGGTGCTCCCCGCCACCTCCGAGTCGGGGTCAACGCAGAAGTACCCGTGCCGCAGGAACTGGAAGCGGTCCCCCACCCGGGCATCGGCGAGCGACGGTTCAACCAGGCAAGAGGTGAGCACCTCGAGGGAGTTGGGGTTCAGGTTGGCGATGAAATCGCCCCCTTCGTCAGGGTCGTCGGTCAGGAAGAGGTAGTCGTAGAGGCGTACCTCGGCGGGAATAGCGTGGCCCGCCGATACCCAGTGGATCGTGGCCTTGACCCGCCGGCCACCGGCTTCCCCGGCCTCGCCCGACTCGCCGGCTGCAGCAGCTCCCCCGCTCCTCGTCGCCGGGTCGTACGTGCACCGCAGCTCCACCACTTCGCCGGTGGCCGGGTCTTTGACGACCTCGTTGCACCTGACGATGTACGCGCCCTTGAGCCGGACCTCCCGCCCCGGCGCCAGGCGGTAGAACTTGGGCGGCGGGTTTTCCAGAAAATCGTCCCGCTCGATATACAGTTCACGACTGAACGGCACGCGTCTTGTCCCCGCCTGCGGATCTTCGGGGTTGTTTTCCACCTCGACCCACTCTACCTGCCCTTCGGGGTAGTTGGTCAGCACCACCTTGAGCGGGCGCAGCACCGCCATGCGGCGGAGGGCACGGCGGTTCAGGTCTTCCCGCACTACATGCTCAAGGTATTCGATGGCCACCACGCCCTTGGTCTTGGTGACGCCCAGGCGCTCGCAAAAGTCCCGGATGGCCTCGGGCGGGTAGCCGCGCCGCCGCATCCCCTTGAGCGTGGGAAGGCGCGGGTCGTCCCACCCGCGCACGTACCCCTCCTCAACCAGGCGGCGGAGCTTGCGCTTGCTGGTGACCGTGCGGGTGAGCTCGAGGCGGGCGAACTCGATCTGCTTGGGCGGTTCAGGAATCTGCAAGGTTTCGAGGAGCCAGTTGTAAAGCGGCCGGTGATCCTCGAACTCCAGCGTGCACAGGGAATGGGTGATCCCTTCGATGGCGTCGGAGAGCGGGTGGGCGAAGTCGTAGGTCGGGTAGATGCACCACTTGTCGCCGGTGCGGTGGTGGGTGGCGTGCTGGATGCGGTAGAGCACGGGGTCTCGCAGGTTGATGTTGCCGGCGGCCATGTCGATCTTGGCCCGCAGCGTGCGTGAACCGTCCGGGAACTCCCCCGCCCGCATCCTCCGGAAAAGGTCGAGGTTCTCCTCTACTGAACGGTTGCGGTACGGGCTCTCCCGCCCGGGCTCGGTGAGAGTGCCGCGGTACTCCCGCACCTCATCCGGGCTCAGGTCGCACACATACGCCTTCCCCATCTTGATCAGTTGAACGGCATACTCGTAAAGCTGTTCAAAATAGTCGGAAGCGTAGTAGAGCCGGTCCTCCCAGTCGAACCCGAGCCAGCGCACGTCCTCCATGATGGACTCGACGTACTCGGTGTCTTCCTTGGTCGGGTTCGTGTCGTCAAAGCGCAAGTTGCACACGCCGCCGAACCGGGCCGCCGTTCCGAAGTCGACGCAGATCGCCTTGGCGTGGCCGATGTGCAGATACCCGTTGGGCTCAGGCGGAAACCGGGTGTGGATCTGCCGGTGGAAGACCCCCTGCTTGATGTCTTCCTCGATGATCTCCCAGATGAAATTGGAAGGTTTCCCTTCTAGCCCGTCTGGCCCGTTCTCCCGTGAGCCGCTTCCTGGTGAACCGTTCCCCTCACCTGGCCGCCCGTCGATGGCCGTGGCCTCCGCCGGCCGCTTGGCGGAAGCCTCTTTTGTGTGCGCTGCGGCTAGTTCAGCTGATTTAACCGGCTCTTGCAACTGACTCCACCCTTCCCAACCAACTCTCCGGCAAAGCTTCTACGGGGTTGCCCTTAGCCCGTAGCTTACCACAGCCTGAAGCCGCCATGTAGCTCCCCGGTGGATTCCGGCTAGCGAGGGGCAGTGAGCCTCGGCCAGGCTCTATCCCTCGCCGAAGAGCTCGGCCACCTTTACCGAGAACCCCGGGATAGCCGGATCGGAAAGGGTATCAGACGCCTCGAAGACCTGGCGCTGGTAGCGATGGGAGTGGACCATGACCAAGCAGCGGGCAGGGTCGACGAGCCACACGCTCTTTGCCCCTGCCGAAAGCCAGGCTTCGATGCGTTCCTGCACCTCGTAAAAGGTGTCGTTCGGTGAGAGGATCTCAATGGCCACATCAGGGGCACCGGGGTAGTACCCTTTGGGCCGAGGGCGGATCAGACGTTCTTTCGCGATGAAGGCGATGTCCGGTGCCCGCACGGTGTCCGGGTTACGCCCGACCAGGAACCCACCTTCTACTCGGATTTCTCCGATGCCTTGATGACGGACGAACGACCCTAGAACTTCCGCTATCACCGCGGCTACGGCGGCATGCTCGTCCCCCGGCGGGGTCATCTCGACCAGCACCCCCTCTACCAGCTCGTAGCGCTTGCCGTTCCTCGGGAGCTTGAGGAGGTCGTCGGCGGTCAAAAACGTCCTGGTCGCCACGGGCACTCCCTCCTGAAGTGAGTATACCATTCGGAGCGTCCCGGGGCTAAAAGGGGGTACGCGATGGGCCTGGTGTGCTAGAAGGAACAGAATGCCAACTGCCTCGTGGTCACAAAGCTGGATGAGGCACGCGCCATGAGGGGCCGGTAGGCCATGGGGTACTCGGTGCTGGCCAACATCCGCGAAGCCATCGAACTGTGTCTGGAGGATGACCCCGCCGCTGGAGAGGATACCACGTACGGCTCCGCCATGATGACGGCCGAGCCGTAACAGTCCCGGTTCACGCCGGTCAGATAGTTGGGCGTGGCTTGCTGAGGAAAATCCTCCGAGATGCCGAGCTGAGCCCCGACGAGTTCCGGTCTCTCCTGCACGGAAACGGCGGCTCGCCTGCCCCGGAGGACTGATGCCCGGCAGGTGGTCAGTTCAGGCCACTCTATAGTGCCTGATAGCTGCATACCCGGAAATGCCCGCAAACCGTCCCGGGCAGTCGCCGGGCGACGACGGTTAGCTCTCTCGTCGCCCGGCGCTGATGGCGCAAGTAGCGCCATCGAAACCCGCGAGGCCTGGCGCAAATTGCGCCATCCAGCCGGTGCCGGACTGGCGGTGGATCGTAATCAGATGCATTATCACCAATGTTTTCGAGACACCAGGGCAGATGCCCAGCT
Source organism: Bacillota bacterium (assembly GCA_012839805.1). Classification (GTDB taxonomy): domain Bacteria; phylum Bacillota; class Limnochordia; order Limnochordales; family DUMU01; genus DUMU01. Next base: position 4,153 of record DUMU01000022.1, read on the forward strand.
AGTGCCCAGCCAACGGCATTGCCTCGCCCGCCGACCCGAGCCTCGCCCCCGGGCACCCGCCCGGTGAGTGGTCTGAGCCAGCGGAGATGGTGAAAACTGCGCCATCGAGATTCCTCGGACGTGGTGCAGATTGCGCCATCGAACGAGACCGGCGGAACCTGTACTCCCGGCGGAACCTGTACACCGGCCGGCAAGCGCAGGCAGGCCTAACAGCGATTCAGTACGGTCTGCCAGCGCAGGACGCCCGGCCGTCCCGGGGAATGCCACCGGCGACTGCCAGACCTTGCCGTCCGCCGATCATGGTATACTCCCCTTGGGAGGGATCACCGGTGGCCACCAGGACTCTGCTTACCGCAGACGACCTCCTCAAGCTTCCAAAGGATGGCAAGCGGTACGAGCTCTTGAGAGGAGAGCTGATAACCATGACCCCGCCCGGGGCGCGCCATGGGTGGGTTGCCGCGCGCATCACTTACTTCCTTCAGCGCTTTCTGGCGGAGGATCCGCAAGGGGTCGTCCTCAACGAGGCTGGCTTCCTACTTCACCAGGATCCCGACACAGTGCGCGCGCCCGACGTGGCCTTTATTGCCAAAAGCCGGCTGCAACGTCCGCTGCCCAGCCTGGCTTTCGGCAGGAACAAAAAGCGTGTGGCTGGTCGATCCCGGTCGCAAGCGGGTCATGGTCTACGCGCACCCCCACCGGCCTCAGGTCTTTGAGGTCACCGACACCGTCTCGGATCCCGCTATCCCCGGGTTCTCCGTGCCCGTAGTCGATCTCTTCCCGGGGGCGTAGGCGACGGCGGCGACGGCGGCGACGGTGGCGAACGGCATCGGCATCGGCGTCAGCACCAGCGCCAGCGCCAAAGCCAGTAGCAGCGCCAGCAGCAGCACCGGCCTAAGCCGTCTGCGCCTAAATGCGGGCGCGCAAAGGCTGTAGCTGTATCAGGCCGTATCCTCGAGACGCTGGAGTGGAGGGTAACAGTATGAAGTTCAGCCGGATAAGGAGCGTTTCGCCGGGGGTTATTCTCAGACTCGGGCGGCCGGGGTTGGCCGTTCTCTTGGCCGTTCTCCTGGTGCTGGGGCTCGTAGCGGGGCTAAGGCTCGTGGTGGCGCTGGGGGCGGCCGGGGCCGATGGCGACGGTAGCGTTGGTGACGACGGCGGCAGCCACCAGGAGCTGGAGCTAGAGCAAAAGCTCCGAGCCGAACTGCTCGCCCGCTTCCAGGGCCGCGTTCCCCGGCAATGGGGCGAACGGGTCACCGGCGTGGTCACCCGGATCGACACGACCGAGAAGGTGGTCGCGCTCACCTTCGATGCCTGCGGCGGGAGCACCCCGGCGAGCCCGAGCAACGGCTACGACCGCGATCTGATCGACTTCCTGAACCGGGAGCAGATACCGGCAACTCTTTTTATCAGTTCACGCTGGATCGATGCCAACCCGGAGCTATTCCAGGAGCTTGCTCGCAACCCTCTCTTCACCATCGAAAACCACGGGTACCTGCACCGGCCCCTCTCGGTGACCGGCCGCTCCGTCTACGGCGTCAAGGGAACTGCCAGCATCAACGAAGTAATCGACGAGATCCTGCTGAACCAGCGTCGCATCGAGCAGCTTACCGGCCGCGCCCCCCGCTACTTCCGCTCGGGAACTGCCTACTACGACGAAGTAGCCGTCGAAATTGTCGAGGCGCTCGGACTCAAAGCCATCGGCTTCGACATTCTGGGCGACGCCGGCGCTACGTTCAACAAGGAGCAGGTCAAGCGGGCACTGCTCGGTGTGCGGCCCGGATCTATCGTCTTGTGCCACATGAACCATCCCGAGTCCGACACCGCCGAAGGCCTCATGGAAGCCGTCCCCATCCTCAAGCGAATGGGCTTTCGCTTTGTGAGGTTGCGCGACTACCACGACCGGCTCTCCGCCATCGGCGCTGAGACCGCCGCCCGCCGGTAACGCTGCCACCGACCGCTTAGACGCGCCGGGTGTAGCACCCGTGGGCCGTGCCATGAGCCATGCTGCCTTCGCACTTCCAACCGTAAGATTTAGATTGTGGTTCACGAGCATGCATGCTATATTGGTAATGTCCAGCTGCACCCCTGAGCATTGTGCGTGCACTCTGCTTGGCAGTTGACGTTTTCGCGCCTGGAGAAAGGCAGGCCCTAAGATGAAAGAGCCGCACATCATCGAAACGGAGCTTGCTCGTTATCTCGCGGCCCAACCTCAGGTGATACTGGCGTTCCTTTTCGGATCCATGTCCAAAGGAAAGGGACGTCCCTCTTCGGATGTAGATCTAGGAGTATACCTGGAAACTCCTTACGATTCGAGCGAAGTCCGACGGCTTTGGAACGGATTAGAAGACTTAACCGGCCGTGATGTCGATCTGGTGGTCCTCAACGATGCTCCACCCGGGATTGCCTGGGCGGCTATCAAGGGAAGAATTCTCGTTAATAAAGCCCCTAAGCTGGCTATCGAACTCATGCTAGAGAAGTCTCGCGAAGCTGAAGACTTCCGCGAATTCCAACTCGACCTTATTAAGGACCGGAGCCGGCATTGGAGGAGTACCGATGGTTGTAAGAATGTCCCCTGAACAACTGGAAAGCATCCAGCGACGGCTGGACTTCCTCCGTATAGAAGCCGGCGATATCCCTCGTTTCGCAACCATGAGTCAACAAGACTATGTCACAGATCGAGATCGGAGACGAAGCCTGGAACGTATGGTGGAAAACATCGTGAATGCCAGTGTAGACATTGCCAGAATCGTGCTGTCGGCAGGGGATCTACCCGTGCCCGACTCCTATCGAGAGTCTATGCTTCAACTCGGCATGAGTGGAGTTTTGCCACAGGAGTTGGCCAACAGGTTGGCTGAAATGACGCGGCTACGCAACGTCCTGGCCCACCAATACTTGGATATACGCTGGGCATCGCTGCGTACTTTCCTGGATGAAGCCGCACCGTTCCTGGAGCAATTCATGCAGTGTATCGAACGTCTGCTCGAGGATTCGGCCCCTCCCGGGCCATGACCTCTGGCCCTCGCCCGTCTGAACCCTGCAGCCCGCCGCCGGCGAGCAGTGAGCCACCCTTCGAAGCAGGAGAGATTGGACGGCCGTAGAGGAATAGGCGGGCTCTCCTCGAACTTCTTGTTGTCAGGAGGTGGTTGTCATGGGGAGCTTGTCGACGAGCACGTGTGGGATTAGAACGGCACGGAACGGCCGGCCGGCGCCACTTACGGCAGTGCTGGTGACTTCCGTCCTGACCACGGCTTTAGCCGCCGGCCTGCTGGCGACCGCCACGACCGCAGTTGGGGCTGTCGGCGGGCAGAGCATCACCTACATGGCATACATCAGCCCGCAGCAGGCCCAGGCGCTGAAGAAGCTAACCGACGCGTTTTACAAGCAGACCGGCATCGAGGTCAAATTACTCAACGTCCCGTGGTATGACGTCTGGACCAAAATGAAACTCATGATTGCGGCAGGAACGCCTCCCGATGTCTACGGCGGTGGCGTATACGCCTACGATATCGCTGCCATGGGTGCATTAGTCGATCTGACGCCCTACCTGCAGAGAGATCATCTTTCTCTGTCGAACTTCTTCGCCGCGGGCGTGGCTGCCCCTCGCTACGGTTCCATCCAGTACGGACTTCCTTTCGGCATCAACACCACCCTGCTTGCCTATAACGCCGACATGGTGGAGGAGGCAGGGCTATCTCCCCCTGGAACTTGGAAAGACAAGGATTGGTGGACCTGGGACAAGTACGCCGAGTATGCGAAGAAGATGACAAAGGACACCAACGGCGACGGTTCTCCCGACATCTTTGGCGGAGTGGCTTGGCCACAGGGATCTTTGGACGTCCCCTGGATGTTCGGAACAGGGTGGTTGTCTCCAGACTTGAAACGCACGATCATAGACTCACCGGGAGCTATTCGCTCGTTTACGTTCGTTCGCCGGATGATTTACGAGTTGAAGGCAGCTCCCACACCAGACCAGTTCGGTGCTTTCGGTTACGGGATCAGTGCGGGCAAGATTGCGATGGGCTCCATCGGCACTTGGGATGTCAGTAACTATCCGACCGTGATCAAGGGCTTCAAGTGGAACGTAGCCGCCATGCCCATAGGGACAGACCTACCTCCCGGCGGTGGCTACGCCATGCCGGCCTATCCAGACGGGTTCATCCTCTTTAAGGGTGGAAACGTCGAGGCAGCATGGCAATGGGTGAAGTTCATCCTGTTCAACGAGGAAAACCTGCGGTATTTTGCCGCCAACGTCGTGGGGCAGATACCGGCGACTGTTACCGCCGCCCGGTGGTACATTGAGAACCTGCGCCAAAAGGCACCGTATCTCGACCTGGCGACGGTGTTGCAGGCTCCCGAGCACGCCCAGATCCAGCGGCTTTTCTTCACAACCCGCACCCACGACATCCAGGCCATCGCCGACGAGGGAGTCTGGAAAATCCTCGCCCCTAATGCCGATGTGATGAACGAGGTGAAGACCCTGGCCAGCAAGATTCAGGGAATGCTGGACTGAACCGCCTTGCTGGCCGGTCGGTGTCGGGCGGATGCCCCGGTGCCAGTGGCCGGCCCGTCGACCGGCCACTGGCGCGAACTGCTAGCCTGCTAGCCGCGCCGGGTTCGCAGCGCCCTTTGAATCTGCAGGTCGATCTGGTGAGCGATCCCGGCCGCTACCTCTTCCACAGGTATGCTTCCGAAGAACAGCGCGTCGGCCTGAGCCCAGAGGACGTTCTGGTAGGGGAAGGTGACCAGCGGCACGTTTCGCCCGTACCGTATCACCTGCTCGGCAAAGATCCAGGCCTGGCGCGGGGACTGGCCTTCCTTCGTCACCTCGGCTACCCACTCCCGCAGCAGGGACTGGCGGGGCGGCAGGCTCCGGGCGGGCTGAACTATGAGCACCCTTAGGGCCGCCGGCGAGGCCAGGAATTTCACCAGTTCCCAGGCGGCGTCGATATGGGCGGTTTTCCTGCTGATAGCCCATCCGCCGCCGGTGGCGGAAACCACCCGCTTTCCGGAACGCGAGCGCGGCAGCATAGTGACATCAAAGGTGAACCGGTTGCGCTTCCTTTGCTGTAGTACCGACCACGACCCGTCCAGAGTCATGGCCGCCCGCCCTTCCGAGAAGACCAACCACCGGTTGGCTTCGTTAGGCCAGGGAGCGACGTGGTAGGTCCTGCTCACGTCGGCGATCATCTTGAGGGCGTTGATCGACGCGGGCTCGGTGATGGCACACTTGGTGTAGTCGTCGTTGAAAAGACGCCCGCCTTCGGTCAACAGGAACCCTTCGAGATACTGGCTCATCCACCAGTCATACACATCGCCGAGCCCCCAAACAGCCGTTTTCTCCCCGCTGCGCCTGGTCAACTTCCGAGCCGCTTCTATCACGTCCGGCCAGGTCCAGTTATCGTCGGGGTATCGCAGCCCCATCTGGTCGAAAAGGTCAGCGTTGTACCAGAGGCCGATCGAAGAAAGATCATAGGGCAAAGCCCACCACTTGCCCTGATATTGTAACTCGGGAATCTGGGCGCCGATGAAGTCCTCGATGCGAAGCTCTTCCGCATCCCGGCGAACCAAGGGATCGATGTCATAGACAAAGCCTTCGGCTGCAAAACGCCGGTCTGTACCCGGACGTACGTAGAAAACGTCAGCCAAGGTTCCTGCAACGGCGGCCGTCGTCACCTTAACGTAATAGTTATCCTGGTCACCCGTAGGTGTGTTGGAGAGATCCACCTCGATGTCGGGATGTAACTTTTCGAACTGCTTAACCACCTCTACGAAAAGTGGCTCTTCCTCTACACCATGGTTTATCCAGAGTTTGATCGTCGTCTTCGCCGACCCACACTGAGGCAAAGCGACGACAGCCATGACCGCCATCAGCCAAACAAGAAATGTCGTGAAGTACCATGCTCTTGATCCAAACGATAGAACTCGCCTTGGCAATGCACCACCGTCATAACTCTTCGGACGGCCCCAGCCTTCCACGAACTTTACCATCACAATCCCCACCATCCCCCTGACCAGCCTTTAAGCCCTCTCGGGCCACGATTGCGCCGCCTTTTGTCTTTCCTAATTATGTCTTTTCTCAATTACTGTCGTCATAGCACAGTTGTAGCCAGCGCGTCTTCCCCGCGGCCATGTCAAAGGAGTACTGTGTGACACCGTCGGCCAGTAGCTCGCGGGTAATCGTGTCAATCACCCGGCCCGGGCGGGGCAAATAGATGATCTTTTGCCCGGCAGTGGTCGCATGGATGCTCAGGAAATCCCCGTTCACCTGGAGCACGTCGTTACTACGACAGTACACGGGTACACCGGCAAAGTCGGCGATCGCCCGGATGATCTCCGGCGACAACATCCAGCTACCGTAGAAGATTGAACTCCACCCGCTCTGCTCGTGCCACGGCCGCTCTCCGTCCTCCACCTTGAGCACGGCGAACGCGGGTTCATCGCTGCCGGCATATTTCCCCAGGACCGTGACACCAGGCCCGGCGGCTACCGAGTAGAGCTGCACGCGAGGAGTCTCGCCCCAACTCTTGCCAGCTACCTCCCGCCAGGGCCCTTGTAACTCCGTCTCCATCGCAATCGTTCCGCGATAGCGCCCTCCTGGCAAAACCTTGATCTGAAACCCAGTAGTCCGCTCAGGATCAGCGTCCTGGCCCGCGACGTCCCCGGCATACACCCAAACCAGCACATTTCCGTCTTTCTTCAGCTTATCTATACCAGCGCGCTCCTCGGGCGTCAGGTAATACGCGTTCAGGAACACATAGACCTTGGGGCCTACTACTTGGCCCCTTACCACATCGTCCAGCAAATAGAGGCCGTATGAAACCCCCGAATGCTGGATCGCGCTGCGCTGCTTTCCGAGAAGGACCCCATTTACCGACTCCCCGTGCGTGGTAAGGAAGAAGCTCTTTTCACTGACCACGAAGGCAACATCAGGGGCAAAGGGACCTGCGCCTTCGTAGTAGCGTTCCATTGCTTGACGCATCGTAGCGATGTTTGCCCACAACTCCTCGTCAGCGAGCCACCCCTTCGACCAGAGGTCCATCCACCACAAGCCGCCCCGGTGAACCGCCACCGCCCCCAGATTCCGTCGGTGAACCGCGATGGTTTCCTCCCTCGTGTCCACCCTGAGATTGAACCCGGCATCCGGGTCATCCGGACCGGATAGAAAAGTCCGAGTATCGTCCTCTTGCATCCAGATCTTGCCATGGAGCAGAGCCGAATCCACAGGCCCCATGAAAGGTCCTCCGCCCGTGCAACGGCGGTCATAGTAGCTAAAAGGTGAAGCGATGAGGTCGATGTCGGGACTGGTGAGAATTCTGTCAAGTGCAAGATGCCCGGAGTTAGAGTCGGGGAGCTCGAAAAGGTATCCGTAGAAGACCGCCACCAGTTTGGTACCGCCGGTCAAGCTCTTCACCTGGTGCGCAAAGTTGAGTATCCGTTCAGCCACGATTTGTGAACCGTACTCGAAAAAGTCGATCACCGGCCGGTCTTTCACCACATCGAGGAGCATCGAACGGGTATATCCTGACGTGGTCGACGGTATGGTCACCTCGGTCTCGCTGATCGACTCTCTCCCCCACGCGCGGGCCAATGCCTCAGTACTCCCGTACTTCCGAAGAAGCCAAATCCAAAAGACCTTACGGTTGGCGCCCGAAATGTCGTTGCCCTTTTCCCGGTATCCCAGGTGGAACCATTCGTCGGTGTTGCCGTAGGCCAGGTGGTAGCCTATCACGTGTTCTGCATAGCGGGGATTGGCTTCAATGTGATTAACCAAAGCTGCCAGAGCCTGCTCCGTCTGCTCCACCCAGAAGGGCGAAGCAAGCGAGAATACCGATTGGGTCCCGTCGCCATAGGTAATCAGTTCGTCTCCGTGTAGTACCGCCCAATCCTGCACATTGGGAGGCTGCAGGCGAACGCGTGGCATGATCAAAGCCTCGGGGTACACACTCAAGATGAAATCCAGCCAGGTATCGAGCGATTCATAGTTGTACTTGCCGTTCACCTTCCAGGGCAGCGACGTAATGAAAGTTATGAACGGTACCCCGGCCTGGCGGGCTAATTGGATCTCCTTGCCGATGGTAGCGACGGTCTCCTCCGTCGCCCGAACTTCAGTGTTGACAAAGAGCATCAGCGGCGGTAGACGCCGGCCGTTCACCTCTATCCACGGGCCGACCGCGGTGACCACTCGCACCTTACTACCGGTAGCATTACCACTCGCAAATGCCGCTTCCGCCCGGACTGCGGGGGCGGAAAGCAGCGTCGCCCCCGCCCCGGCCATCGCCAACCAGATTGCCCATCCAGCCCTCCGCATGACGGCTCACGCTCCCCGGCGCCGGCGTCCTGGCAGCCCTTAGTTTTCATTCGAATAGACCAGCGGGCCCTTTAGCTCCGCGGGTACTGCCTCTTCAGGGAGAAAGACAAAGCCGGTCCACCAGGCCTGGTCGTCCAGTTCCCATGTACCGAGACTCGTTCCCTGGATCGTGATGTAAGCCACGTTTTTCGCAGGAACGTAAACCACCCGGTGCAGCTGCCAGCCGGTCACCCCGGTTTGCCCGCCGCTGTTCGGTACACCCTTTTCGCGAGAGTACTCATACTGTATTACCTGGTCGGCCCGGTCATACGCCGCGATCGTCAGCCGGGCAAAGCAATCCTTGGCGCGTATAGAAGTCTTCACCCACGCAAAAGCGTAATACTTCTTGCCCGGTTCCAGGTTATAAATCCGCTGGTAGACGAGATCGTAATCCTGGCCGCCGGTGATGCTCACGGCTTTCCCACCAAAGAGCCCGGCGTCATCCACGAACCATGCAAACGTTCCGCCAGGGCCCCAGATGCTCCACGAGTCCAAACCGGCCTGGAAGGCTGGATTCTTTACCTTGTTCTGAGGCGAGTTCAGCAGATCCTCATACGGCACATCAGCCAGCGCAGTAACGGAAGAAATACTAGCCAGGACAAGCAACATCATTGTGCCCGCCAACAATGTCTTACTCAGGGTTCGAGCTTTCATTCTGACCGAACTCTCCTTTCTTATCGAGACCCTACCCGGTCAATTCACTACTTCGGTCATTTCACGACTTCGGGCTGTGTGGCAACCATGTACCGTCTCGCCGGTCTACTCACCACCCCCCGCCAGGCCCAACGTAACGTCCAAAGGGACCTGGTAGGGTGGTTCCGGCCGCACGATGGCCAGCCTGGTCCTTACCCGGTCCCCGTTGCCCCGAACGGAAATGGCCAGAGTGTTAGTTCCTTTCTTCAAAGTCACGTTGGTGAACGTCCCTTCCTCAGGCCAGTGGTAGACGGGCCAGAAGGTCTTGCCCCCGTCGCTTTCCAGGACCGGTCGTCCGTTTAACTCCACTTTCAGCGGCCGGGTAACCGCGACGATCAGCCGGACCGTCTGCTCCTGCCCGGCCTCTACCACCGTTTCGGCCCGGTGCCACTCTCGGCCCAGGACCTCATCCGGCCACGGTATCTCGCTGGTCGGGCTGAACCGGACCAGGCGCTCTCCCCCCTCGAGGCAGATCTCCCAGCGGTGGGCCACGGCCAGGCTGAAGTTCACCCGTTGAATCGTCCAGAGCGTGCCAAAACGGTGGCGGCGCAAAACGAGGACTACCGGTATCGTACCGGCCGCGCCGTCTGGCCTTGGCGCCAACGCATGGTCCACCGAAAAGGTCACGGTCCGGATGACCGTCTGGGTGGCGCCCGGGGCGATGGCGAGGTCCCCGCCGATCAGGATCTCCTCGCCCCCCGGGAGGTTCAGGCAGGCTACGCCCTGCCACTCGTCGCGGCCTTGATTGGTAAAGCTCAGTCGCAGCGCGGTCTCGCGGCCGGGGACAACCACGGGCCCGTCAGGCCCCGCGTCGATGGTTACCACCATCTCCGGCTCCCGCACAGAAGAAATCGGTAGACAAAACCGGATGAGCCGCGGATCTTCGTTCACTATAGGGGGCTGATCCACCATATAGGGCTGGTCCAAGGATACGAGCTCGCCGCCGGGCGGCTGCCCGACGGTTACCCCGGCGTCGTAGACCGAGAGCACCTCGTCGCAGACTGCCGCTACTCTCCGGGTGAGTTCATCCAGCGTTTGGGGGGCAGGAAAACCCGAGATTTCCTTGCTAACAACGATGCGATCGCCAATGGGCTTTACCCAACGATCGGGCAGCGCCTGCGCACCATGGATGATACCGAGAATCGCCCCTAGCGTCGCCGCGGTGCAGTCGGTGTCGTATCCGCAGTTTACCGCCTTCAGGAGCGAATCTTCGAAATCACGACCACACAGCCAGCCCAGCATGGTAAAGGCAATGTTCTGCGGCGCGTTGGTGAAGTCCTCATGGCCGTATTTGGCCAGGATCCGCTCCCGCACCGCCAGCCAATCCAGTCCTTCCCGGCACCACCGGACGGTGTCCCGGACCGCGGCCCCCACCCGGCTGGATTCAGGCAGCATGGCCAGACCGATCTCTATGAGTTCATACGGGTCGTGGCGGACAAAGGCGGCGCTTTCCAGGGCGGCCAGGAATACCTCCCCCCAGACCCCTTCACCGCCGGCATGGTCTACCCACCCGTCGGCCATAGCCAGCCGCCCCGCAAGCCTCGGCGCCCCCGGAGCCACCATCGCCCAGATCTCCGACCGGATAGGTGCTCCCATACAATCGATGAACGGGTTGTCGTACCACCCGGCGGGTCCCGGCGGAATGCCGCGGCGTAGATTGGTCAGCGTGTACCCGTACTCTCCGTACTGGAATCCGACGTGGTCCAGCCATTCCTGGCACAACTGGGCGGTGGTCAGCCGTGCCCCGTACTGCTCGAGGGCATGTAATGACACGAGCTGGAGGTCCAGATCATCATTGGGGAGCGGCTCCGAGGATACCACCGGGTAAAAGGAAAGATGGAGCAGCTCTTTTCGCCCCTCCACCGGCCCGCCCAGCGTTCCGCCGATGTTCTTGCCCAGCCAGCCTCCGTACACCGAGCTCAGGTATTTCTCCCTGTCGAGAACGATTGGCACGACCTCTCCTACCCCCGTCCCCCCAGGCCCCGGGTTGCTTTCGTGGCCGGGATCGGCACCGCCGCCCGGCCGTGATGCCCGCGCTACACCAGTGGCCCGGAACTGGCCAACCACCCCGAGCCGGAGCGGCTCAACCACCCCACGTTTGTTTTTACGTCGAACTCCTAGGGTTTTCTATGGATTCTATTGACCCGAATTTGGACAGATTCGACCTTGGTGTGCAATCCCGTGGGTAAGCGGGGTAAGCTTCCGGCCAGGTCCGCCGGCCGCGCCGGCTTCAGCTATTCCCGGTACTCACCGTAATAGGCGGCGATGAACTGGCGGGGCGACATGCCTTCACTGCGCCGGAATTCCCGGCTAAAGTAGGCAGGGTCAGAGTAGCCTACGGCGGCCGCCACTTCCTCCACCGTTTTGAACTCCGTGAGCTCGATGAGAAGCTTGCGGGCCTCCCGCAACCGCAGGCTCCGTAGATATGCTTTGATGGTCATGCCGACCACTTTCCGGAAGACGCGCTCTATGTAGCTGTAGTTCAGGTGAAGTGCATCCCCGATCACGCTGGCATTGATAGGTTCGCGATAATGCTCCTGAAGGTATCGCTCCACCGCCCGTACTATTTCCAGTTCACGCGGCGAGGTGGGCCGCCGTAGAACTGTCTCTTTGGTGCCGTCGCTCTTTATCGTCTCGTACCCCTGGCCTAGCCTGGCGAGCAATGCCAGTATGTCCAGCAGGAGAGCCCCGGCCCGGCTCTTCGAGAACGGCAGGCATTCCGTCCACTCAGCGATCAACTCCTTGAAGCGCTGGTGAACTTGAGGCGAATCGACGTGCCCCACCAGTGGCAGGCGAAGGTACTCGGAGTTCGGTCTACCTGCTTCAAGCCGGCCGCCCGTGTCGTTGCTCGTGACGTAGACCGGGCTCGGCTCCGTTCTGAACTGGGCAAAGCAGTACCCGGACGAGGGCTCGGCCTGCCCCCACGCCTGGTGCACCTGGTTGGGCATGAGGATGAGGAAGTCACCGTGGCGCAGGAAAAGGCGGTCATCGGCCCGACGGAACCGTACCCCCCCGCCTTCTACCAGCACCAGCTGGTAGTTGGGGTTGCTGTGCTCCCGTTCCCTCCACGGCCGATGCGTATCGAGGATGTAGCCGGCCGCCGGAACCGTCACCCTCGAGCCGCCGTCGAATGCGAGGAACGCCATTGCGCCCTGGCCTCCCGTCCACGACCATGCCGCCTATCTATTTTTCGTCGCTTCTGACTCTCCTCCCTGTTGTGACCGTTGCCACGGCCGCTCTCACGCCCCCGCGGCCGCGCCCGGGCGCGGCCGCGGCGTGGCGGCAACGGGTACTCCGCAGTTCTTCAACGGGCTCTCCCCCGCCCAACCCTCACTGTAGCAGCAGTTTCTTCGACACTCCCCTCGCTACAACCCAGGCGGAACCCCTTCGTACACCCGGACGTCATCGATGTCAACCTGTTCATCTACATCCTCAAGTAGGATCATGAGTTCCCAGACGGTCTCATCACCCGTGGTGAAGGTCCGTTCGATCGTTTCCCACTGGCCATTCGTATCCTGCGGTAGAGGAAACCTAACGTACCATCCGGGTCCCCCACCGATCCAAGATGCCCGGTTGTTCTTGGTCCGTACCTTCACTGATATGGTATAGTTTGTGTAAGGTTTGACCAATACCCGCGTGTAGATGCGGCCGTACACATTCCCTTCAAGTTCCGAGTCATTGCGGAGGCGCATGTAGGCCGCGCCTTCGGGAGCATCAGCGGCATCTTTCACGTAAGTCCACGAGAACTTTGAATTCCCTCTTATATGCACCATCCAGTCCCTGGGGAAATCGACATTGGGGACCGCCTCCTCGAATCCGGGATTTCGTACAAGGTTGACCGTACTTAATCCTCCGGATGCAGGTTTTATCGCCGACGGATCATCTGAGATAAGTGCTATGCCCTGCTTTTCCATCTGCGAAAGGTCGATGCCCTGGATATAGACCGGAGACTCAGTGATAGTCAACTCTACGCTTCCCCCGTGGGGTTCCAAGCGTTGTTTACGGCCCATGATATCAGTAATCGTCACCGGCCCTGCGGCTGGCCAGCTCACTGTCTCGCTACGGCTTACGGACCACGCTACGACCACATTTCCTGCGGGGGTGTCAAAACTATAGGCCCGAAGCCACCGCTGGTCAAAAGCCAGGCTCTTCGAATACCGGCCGTTGCCCAGCATGCGCTCCATCGTCGCATAAGCCACATAGGCCGGTTTTGGGGTGAGGTCCTTGTGGACTATCCCAAAGTTCGCTTCCTGGTCATACGGAGAAACCCCGCCATCAGCGAACTCATACCAGAAGAACCGCCTCACCCCGGCTGCCATAGCTTGAACCATCGCCCTCGTCAGGAACCAGGCCTGATCCCTCTCAGGGATTGCTCTTTCATTCCCCAACGTATGGTAACCCATCTCGGTTATCCAAAGCTCCCGACCGCTCTTGCCATCTGCTCGCGGTGGAAGTTCCGTCTCTGTGAACGTCCTTGCCCGCAAGAGGCCAGGTAGGAGATACTCAGGCGGTGCGGGCTGCATGTAAGGGTGAAGGGAGACAACATCCATGTAAGGCCCGGCACCGGCGCTAACCACATCTCTGATCCAGTCCAGGGCCACTCCGGCAGTTCCGGCGATAGATACAGTGGCGCCGGGGTCGGCAGCCTTGATCTCCTCATAGGCCTGTCGGAGCAGAGCTGCATACTGAGCCGGTGTCCCCAGCCAGAAGCCGGTGTTTGCCTCGTTCCAGACCTCCCAGCAGCGTACCTTGTCCTGATAGCGTTCCACAAGCATCCTTACAAAAGCTCTCCAATCCTCTTCACACGGGGGGTAGCGGCTTGGATCTCCCTCGCGGACGCTTTCCAGTTTCTGAGCAGCAAAGTAGGGGGTGTAGTCAATAATCGGAAGTACTTCGATGTCATGATCTTTCGCTGTACCTACTATGCTGTCAAGTCGAGACCAGTTCACCGGCCCTCCCCTAAAGCCTTGGATTTCCTGCCACGATACGTCAGTGCGCAACCAGCGGATACCGGCACGACGCATCGCTTCAGCCCACCCCTCATCCAGACCGTGTTCACAAATCCCGAAAAATGAGTCCGGGTGGGGGCCGGCCTCGGGAGGCGGTATCACAGCGAACGTAACACACGGCTCCCCCGTTGCAAGCGCGGGATTCTCGAGGGGAATGGCACGATCCCCATCATAAAGTTCCAGGGATATTTTAAACCATCCAAGTTCTCCACCTTGTTGGAACTTAGGTGCGATTTCAACCCAGCCGCCGAACGGATTGGTCCTGTGTAACTCTTCTGTCCCCGATGCAACTATGTTGTCCCAGAAATCCGTGACTCTGTAACGCACAACGGGCGCAGTAAGTTCTTCACCGTTGCTGAGTAGTATGACCAGTCGCGTCCTAATGTCTTCACCCGGAAAGAAGATGTTCAGGCGCGACGGTGCGAGAGCAACAGTTGCCCTAGGGTCCAGGTCCATGCATCTCCCTGCCACTCCCAATGACATCACCAGGGTGACACAAGAGAAAACCCCGAGAACGAACACGCCAGCCATTCGCGGACCACACGACCCAACCCACCGGTGCATAATGTCCCTCCCCAGTTTTGCAGCATGCTCGCGACAGTCTCGCGCAAGCTGCATCTTACTACGCGGAGCCCTACTGGCAGTCGACCTCGACTTGTCACAATCTTCCTTTACTTCGAACGCCAGCTTCCGCCGCCAGCTAAAACCGCCGCACACCTGCTGAAGCCCTTTCCCTTCATGCGGACCTCCCACGTGTATTGGGCGCTGTCCCCTCCCCAATCATTCCAGCTGACAAACGTCCTGCGTCATGCATACCTTCTCCAGCAGCTGCTGCGGCTCAGTGTGAGGCCCCCAGCTAGCTTCGGCCAACAGTACCACCGGGAGCCACATTTTCTCCTCCCATAGGCCATCCTCGACAAGACCCAGTACCGTACTTCTCCGCGGTCTTGCATCTGCCAGGGCGCGCACGGTCTCCAGAACCCGCCCGAGGTTTTTTCTCCATTCACTTTCCACACGGCGCCAACGACCTATCTTCTGCTGAGCCCGATGAGAGACAAACCCCGGATCCCACTCTCCCATGACGAACGATCTCGGCTGATGCTCAAAGCGCGACCAGTCAAGGTTTGTCATCGACTTCACAACTATCCCAACCCTCTCCTCCGCTCCACGCAGCCTCGCGATACGCGACGTATAGTTCACAGCCGAGTCAAAGTACTCCAACTCCTCTGGTTCGTACGAAAACGGGAAGGCCGGGCGCGGTATGCCGATGTCTTCCCAGACGATGCTCACCCGCTCATCCACACCTGCCAACGCGCTATAGTTTTCCCTAATGGAAGTCGCATGCAGTCCAAACTGTATTATGAGTTCCGGATGCCTCTCGAACAACTTGCGGGATATCGTATTGACCCACTCGACAGCCAGCTCGGCTATCGGCCTCCCATTGAGCTCTAGATCGTTAGTTTCAGTAAATGTTTGGAAGTAGATACCATCACATCCGGTATCCTGGTACTCCCTTTCGTATTTCTCGATAGCGCGCTGAGTCCATATCTGTAGCTCTTCCGGACGGTTAGGATCAACTCGCTCGCCCCATCCCCAGGAGTAACCCCAAATGACCTTGATCCCTCTCTCATGCGCATACTCGACCACCTCACGAGCATTAACAGGGGCGTGGTCGTTCCAGATGACAACCATATTCATCTTCCAGCGGCTCATATTGTCCAGATAACGTTTATAGTCGTACACAACATGCCCCCAGGTCCAGAGCCCTCGGTAATCAATTGCGGGCCCACCCTTCATATCCACTTGGCTGAGCTGGCGTTCAAAACTGGGGATTACGTTCTCCTGGCAGGCGCTGCCGGTACTACTTCTGTGCAAAACGTAGTGCTCAAGGTCGCGAATGCCGTATAGAAGGCCGTTTGGATTCGATCCTGCGATGATCACAAAGTGTCGTCCGGGTACTCTGCCATTGGGAACGACACGCAGGTGGTAGCGTTCAGGTTTCCCATCACATATGTCTATCACTCCGTCTTCCAGAAACCGTCTTATCATTGGATTGCTCTTCGGGGTTCCCAAAATGATGACATTGTGGTGCATGACTTCCTCGTCTGCGGAGTCGGCGCCTACTATCCTGAGAATGTACGGGACATCCCTCTGGATAATCCGATTGATCTCTTTAACGGCGTACCACTCCGTCCCGCGCCGTTCCCCGTAGATTACGACCCAGTCCGACGTACGATCACGTTCCATTGCTTCTCCTCCCGGAATTCTTTCAAAGGCCAGTGGGCTGGCGTGTGCTGTGGGCCAACACTTACCGAACGTGCCGGTATTACGTGTACCCTGGTCCTTCCGCAACGCATTGGCGGGGAGTGCATCCCCGCCAATGCGAACTCCTGGCAACTGCCGCAGTGGTTACTTTTTCCGCAGGTTTGCGATCCCGGTCTGCATCCCCTCCTGTATCCTGGTGAGCACTTCGGAGACGCTTCGCTGGTTTGATAGCATGGCCGGAAGCTCCCTTTGGGAAACCTGCTCGAGCCACGGCCTCCAGCCGCTGATAACATGGTCGTAAGCTTCACGCCCGTATTTCTGGCCGCCGGCCAGGACCGTCAGGACATCCCGGGCACTCTGGTAACCGCTGAGCTTGCTCGCACGGTTGAGGTATTCTGGCAACGCCGAAGCGCGAGCTACCGGCGCTACCCCGAAGGTGGTGTAACTCTCCATGACCTTTTGGCTTGTTATGTACTTGATGAACCGCCACGCCGCCTCGGGGTGCTTGGTTTTGCTGCTAACCATCCAGGGGTCGGTAGCAAGCAGGGCTGCGGGCTGCGTCCCCCGGGGAATAGCTGCGATACCCCAGCGTATCTTGCCCTGCGTCGCGATAGCTCCGTTCATGACGTCAAGCAACGGATCGTTGACAACCATCCCCACTTTTCCTGACCAGAAACCCGCCTCGCCGTTTACGGCCACGCCGTAACGAGCCAGCTCTACCAGCTTTTGATAGGCAAGCTCGTTGGCACGGCTCAGCACCGTGCACTTGTTCGGAATTGACGTTTCGTACGTGTCCCTATCGAACCAATCGCCTCCCCACAGCCAGCTGTACATGGGGGCTACAGTTCCGTCTGTTCTCACCACGACCCCGAGCTGCTGAACCCGCCCGTCGGCACCAACCCGGAACAGCTTCCGCGCATATTCGACGAGCCGGTCCCAGGTCCACGAAGCATCATCCCAATCGATAGGCGGAGTCGTAAGACCTGCTCCTTCGAAGAGATCTGCGTTGAATAGAAGCGGATAGGGCATCGAAAGGAAGGGCATACCCCAGAAGTGTCCGCCCCATTGGTACGCCCTCCAGGCCCCTGAAAAGAAATCTTCGGCTTTCAGCTCGGCAAGATCCCTCTTGACGTAAGGCATGAGGTCCAGGAGCCAACCCTGGCTGACATACGTGGCAACTGCACCGCCGTGGTCCCATACATCAGGTGGATCGCCCGTTGTCCATAGAAGCGTGAGCTTATCTAGGTAGTCGCTGCCAGACGGCGTGACTATCTCCAGCTTGATGTCCGGATTCTGCTTCTCGAACTCGGCGAACACCTTGTTCTCCCACTGCGACTCAGCAAGCGTCCCTCCTGCGACCCCGCCCCGCACATACACTCGTAGGGTCACTTGCGAAGCCGCCATCGTTGGCGTTCCCACTGCCGAGCACAGACCAAGGACTATCATTGCTGAGGCCAAAGCCCTGACTAGCCGCGTCATTGCCGTTCCTCCCCTCATTCTATCCCTGCCATCCCTGGGAGCTAAGGATTCCCTGCGCCTCGCTGAAGCTCCATCTTCCCCCAGTTAGCAGCTGTGGTCCAATGGTCCGGACCTCCGAAGTACGCTATGCAATGAGTACGGGTGCGCGGCATGTCATAGTCATCCATGACCACGTCTACGCCGAGAATTCGACCAGCCTCCAGCTTAAGCGGGGGCAAAGAGTCCTTGGGTATGGCGACCTCAATACTCCAACTCTCCCCGTTCATGCGGGCAGCAAGTTTGACTCCCTTCGGTACGATGCCCTTGGAGTCGTCGGAGGCGTTCATAGGACTTATCGCGATACCGAGCGGGTTGATAAGCAGCATATACTGCCAGTCTGATGGGGTGGGATCGTTCGTACCTAGGACATCCAGGTAGAGACGGAACCGGTCGCCGCGCGGGAAGTTCGCCGCCTCGTTCCACTCCACCCAGTACAGGTCATCCGTTACGTTCCCCGCGAAGTACAAGTACTCGTCATCCCAGGCAAAAGCAAACTCGCCTCGCCAGTCATCGCCTAACGGCTGGCCATCGTCGCGGCCTTGCCAAACCCGCAGGTTCTGCCCGGTGTACCAATCCGGAATCTGCTCGTCGTTAAGGGGAATCAGGGCTGGCCATTCCGACAGATCACCATCGACCTGAATTGCGCCGGTAACCCGGTAGGCAGGCAAAACCTCCGGCTGCACTTGAGAGAGACTTGGTGCTGCAAGGGCTGCCATTGGAGTATACAGGGTCATAGCCAAGATCGTCGTCGCTAGTCTGAGGTACGCAAGACTTTTCATCCTTGACACCTCCTTATGGTTTGTGGCCCGGTCATCAGATACGAAAGCCCCACTGACGTCAAGAACACGCCGCGTCCTCTCGTCTTGCACCCATGCCTCTAGGAGCCGTCCGGCAACGCGTGGTGGCCACGCTCTAGGATTCTCGCCTCCTTTCATTCTCGTGCCAGCTCCTCAGCCAGAGCACGTGCCAGACCCGGCTGCAGCTGTTGGATCCGGGGCGCCTGATCGTACAGGAGGGCTGGCCCTATCCTTATACGCTATGCCGAGGCGAATTCCTTCTGGCCACAATCCATTTCGCCAAAACGGGCCCTTTACGCTTATGCCCAGCGTAGGCCCGGTGTTCTGAATCGGGGCCCGATATCTACCCAGAGGGCTCTGGTTCATGTATACTCTTCCCAGATCATGTTGTCTAGACAGGGGTCCTGTGCTTGTCCGGGGTCGTCCCTTCCCGTACTGTCGCTCCCTCTGCAATTGCGACGCCTTCTAAGTTAGAATGCTGCCGGGGGTGGGTGCGGGGGACGAAGCGACCTGATTCACGGAACTGAACGAGGCGTGCCAAAGCCAAAGGAGCAAGAGCGGAGATGCCAATGTCACAACGACCGAATCGGGGTTTCCCCTCCTCGTCTTCCTCGGCGGCCAATCAGCCGCAGTACATCCGCATCAGCGAAACTCTGCGGCGTCAGATCGCCAGCGGGGACTATCGGCCCGGGGACCTTCTCCCCTCCGAGGCTCAGCTCATGGCCGAGTTTCGGGTCAGTCGCCATACGGTGCGAGCCGCCCTGGCCCGTTTGGAACAGGATCGATTGATCACCCGGGTCAAGGGACGCGGGAGTGTGGTCAACCTCACCCCGCACCGAGTGAACGAGCCGGGAGCCGGCCAGCGGAAAGAGGACAACCAGCACACCATCGCTTTCTGCGCTGCCGAGGAAGACCCGTTTACCACGTCGATCTTGTGGGGAGTCGAATCGGAGGCCAGCCGTCATCATCTCTCGGTGCTCTTTGTCAGTTCACACGGCGATATCACCAACCAGCAGACCCTGTTGGCGGGTTTTGCCGAGAGGGGCCTCCTCGGAGTGATCGTAATGCCGGTGGACGTTCCCCCTGCCCTGATGCGGGAGTCGGCCTTCAGCCTGGACCGCTTCGCCGAATCCGGGCTGCGTCTGGTTTGCGTGGACCGGTATTACCCCGGATCCCGGGTGCCAACGGTGACCTCCGACAATTTCGATGGGGCATACCAGGCCGTGAGTCACCTGCTACACATCGGGCGTCAAAGGATCGTCGCCGTATCGGCGACTAACACCAACACCTCATCGGTAGCCGCTCGCCTGGAAGGCTATCGCTGGGCGTTCAAGGACACAGGTATCACCCCGAACCCCGAGTGGGAGTACACCGCTTTCTTCCAGGAAGACGAGGCGGGGTTCCTCAAGTTTGTGGAGCGAGTGCAACCCGACGGTCTTTTCGCCATGAATGACATGATCGCTATGCGCTGCATGCAACTCCTCCGTGCCAGCGGCCGAAAAGTCCCGGAAGACATAGCGGTCGTGGGTTTTGACGATATCCCGGCGGCTGCGCTGTTGGACGTCCCCCTGACCACGATCCGCCAGGACGGCCAGCGGATGGGTGCGGAGGCCACCCGGCTTCTTCTGGGGACGACCGGGCCTCCGCACCCCGCCAGACCCCTTCGGATCAAGATCCCGGTACAACTCGTCGTCCGCGCCTCTACCGTGGGGCGGGAAGTAGTATCGGAGCTCGTCGCCAGCCAGGCCCCGGAGAAAAGTGACCGCGATGAAGGGCCTGCTGCCGTTTCTTAGCGCCGGGTGTTACGGGTTGCCCAATACTTGTCCAGGGCCTTCTGCGCGGCTTCCGCCGCCCGGGCCACTGCCACCCGCGGCTCGGCTGTGCCTCCGATCACCGGCCAGAAGCTGTTGTTGACGGTGTTTATCAGGTCGTTCAAGATCGGAAGGGCGGGCAGCGCTACCTCCGTCTCCAGGGCCATGAGCAGCCGGTCGAAAGCGGGATTGAGCTTGCGATACTCGGGGTTTTCGTTGAACTTGCGCACCGGCGAAGGCCGCCCCTGCGCGAACATCAAGAAGCCCGAGCCGCGAACGTCGGTCGTCAGGAATTTGACAAAAAGCCAGGCCGCCTCTTGTTTCTCCTTCGGAAGACCCTTGGGGATCACATACCCCCAACCGAAGGAGAGGCCGGAGACTCCGGTCGACTTGGCCTTGGGGTTGCGCTCGTTATACGGCATCAAGCCCACCCCCAGCCAGTCCGGGCGTCGCTTGGTCTCTTTGGCCTGCTCCAGTACCAGGTTCATCACGCTGACGTTCTCAAAGATGGTTGCTTCCTTGCCACTGATGAACGCCTGCGCTACCCGGGTTTCGTTGCGATTCAGGAAGTCATTCTGCTGAGCGGGATTGTTCATCTTGATCAGTTGTCCGATGAAATCGGCAGCCTCAAGGCCCTCGTTGCTGTTGAACGCCACGCGCCGGAGATCGGGGGTGAGAAAAGTCCCGTTGTTGCTATACAGGAAGGGAACGAACTGCTCGTACCAGGCTCGGAAGCCCAGTTGCGTTATCCGGCCGCTGCCATCCCGCCGGGTCAGCTTCCGGTTGGCCTCCAGAACACTCGACCAGGTTTCCGGCGGCTTTTCCGGGTCAAGGCCCGCCTCCTCGAAAAGTTCTTTGTTGTACATGTAGAAGCTGTTATTCAACCCGACCGTGGGCAGCGGGAGCGTCCACAACTCTCCCTCGTAACGGAAGGCATCCACCTCGCTACGGTAGAACATGTTGAGATCGACGTTGTCCCGTTTCACCAGGTCCGTGATGGGGATGATGGCGTTAATGTCGACCAGGGCAAAGATGTCTGCTCGCCGTGCCATCATCACTTCGGGCGGTACTCCGGCGGCGTACGCAGCCATAATCTTGCCGCCGATGTTGTCCCACCCCTGGATCTCGCTCTTCACGGTAATCCAGGGATACTCCTTCTGAAACTCCGCGATGACCCGGTCCATCAAAGGCTTGCGGGTGCCATCCCACCAGTTCCAGAATCGTATGGTCACCGGCTTGGCCTGGGCGACCTCGCCGGCCGGGCGGTCCCCGCTCGGCTGTGCCCCCAATGCCGGTACGGTGGTCGTTGCCAGGCCCATCGCCAGGCCCATAGCCAGACCCAATGGGACCAGGAAAGCCCGAACCAGGAAGACCCGTAGGACTTCCACCCAGCCCTGCCTCGCTCTCGACCTTGGTGCCAGCTGCGACACCGGCATGTGGACCCGTCCCCCCTTCAGCGCAGGCTACTGTGTCCTCGCGCCTCATTACGTTAAGTAATTGCACGCCGGGAGGTTATTTCCTCCCGGCTCAGGAGGTGGGCTGGCAGAATGCCTTCGCCCAGGACGGCCACACCGCGAGGGAAGGGGGGGCCCCCGACCTGCTTGGGCGAGACCTGCTTTATCTGGGGTTCACAGTGCCCGTCAAACAGTCAGTGCCGATGGAACTGGCCGGGCAACAAGCGCCGCCCGCGCCTCAAGGCAGATCCGGCTTGACGCCTTCCCGTTCCAGAGGTATAAGGGATAATGGAAAACGGATAGCTGAACTAAGCCCCATCCAGATCGGCGGAGGGACGGGCCCGATGAAGCCGGGGCAACCTGCCCGGAAGGCGTGCCGGGCGTGGTGCCAATTCCCGCAGGCGTAGACCTGAGAGATGGGAGCCAGGAGACATGATTCGACGTGTTGATGCCCCTGCTCCCGCAGGGGCTGTTTATTTTTGGGCGTCCCGGCCCGGAGCACGTGCACCGCCTAGTTACGGAGGCACCGTGGGCTTCGTAGCGTCCGAAAGCGAGTGTTCATCCGGGAGGGACGAAGGATGGCCAGACACCGGTATTCGGAGATCAAGACCGAGTTCGTACGGCGGGAGCTAAGACGGACCCGCTGGAAGAACCGCGACTACATCCACACCCTCATGCTCGTCGAGGATCTGTACGCCCAGGGCGGCCCGAAGCACTGGCCCGAGGGCATGGGGCTTCGTGCTATCAGCCAGAGGTATCCCATGGCGGTACACGCCATCCGCAGCGAACTGATCGACGGCAAGGTACTCAGCGATGAAGAGCTGCGGGCATGGCTGGCCGAACGCCGGCGCGAGGAGGAGCGCCGGCGCAAGGAGTGGGAAGAGGAACATAGACGAAGGCGCGAGCAGGAGCGGGAGGACGAACGCCTGGATCGCGAGGAGTGGCTTCAGGCGGGCGGGCTGCCATGATATCGGCAGCCCGCCTCGTCCCCGGCTCACAAGGCCCTCCCGGCCAGATCCACTATCTCCCTGTCTAGGGCTCCGCTCTCGGCCATCGATACAAGGATACTCTGCACCTGTTCCCGCGGAAGGCCCGGCCGGTAGGGACGATCGTCGGAAAGAGCGGAAAAAACATCACAAATGGCAATGACTCTGGCCTCCGTACTAAGCGAGGAGGAATCGAGCCCGAAGGGATAACCCCGCCCATCCAGACGTTCGTGGTGGAAGGAAGCCCAGTCCCTGATGCGATCAAAGCCAGGAACCTCGTCAAGGAGTTGGTACGTTAGATAGGGGTGACGTTTGACTATGCACATTTCCTCCTCTGTCAAAGCAGCTTTTTTGTCAAGAATGGTTTCAGACACACCGAGCTTGCCAAGGTCATGCAAAAGTCCGGCCACCCGAAGCTCCCTACACGTCAGCTCGTCAAACCCCAGGTGCTTACCTAAAATGAATGCGCACTCCCCAACTGACTGGGAGTGCTGGCGCGTGTAAGGGCTTCGACGGTCGACGACCTCGGCGAACACCCGAGCGAGCACCTCAAGAATATCGATGACCGACGAACGTTGAAGCGAAGGTTCGGCGGAGACGGCCACCCTCGTTACAATCTCTCCGGTTCTCGCCTCAATCTCTTCGGTTTCGGGCGCGTCCCTCCCGGCCCGCGCCCCCAGCCTCCCAGGGAGGCACGCTTCGACGGTCTTGGCCAAGAAATCCGGTTCCAGGTCGAACCAGAAGCTGTCGCTCCTGGCCAGATCGTGCAATACATCGATGAGGGCGGGATCAAATTCCCGACCGCGCCGGGTCTCGAGTACCTCAAAGATTTCCCTTTTCTGATAGTTAAAAGGTTTCGCCGGATCCAACAGCACATCCAGCCTGTCAGCCAGGTGGACTATCCGAGATTCAATAGGGATTTGATCTCTACAGGCTTGAGAAGGATTTCCCCCTTCCCATTTGTCGTGGTGATGCAGTATCACGCGCGCGTGAGCCAGGAGAAAACCCCGACCTTCCCCGCCCGCATCTGGTTCAGCCGCGGTCGTCGTGGTCGTAGTGGTCGTAGTGGTTGTCTCTCCTTCGCCACCTGCCCGGATGCCAGCTGTTCGCAGGGGCTTCCCGGCCCCGCCCCCGGTCAAGATGCGGTAGCCGTCTACCGCGTGTTCATACGGGTAATCCACCTCGAACTTGTGGACTCTGGCCCTATCGCCCCACGTTCTAATTCCGAGGTCGTGTATGAGAGCAGATCCCGTTGTTAAAGCAATCTTCGCTTCCGGCAGACCGAGGCTCCGGGCGATCTTGGAGGCAAGGACGGCAACCCTCCTGTGATGCGACAGAATGCCACTATAGCTAAGGTCAAGGGCTTTGCTGACCGACTTCAGAAAACCCCAAATAAGCTCGGGCAAGACACCCAACCTCCTACCGGTATCACCCTAACTACCATTGTCACTCAGCCATCAACGCGACCGTATTGCGGTAGATCGATTTCGGATCCAACCGTGTCCTTGCCGCATTCGACGAGGTGGCCGCCCTTGCAACTGCGCGCCGCGAAAGGAATTCTTCATCTTTTCTTACCGCAGCAGCCCGGGGAGCCGCCACTCCAATCTACGCGCCACCCCGGGCAACTCCGCCGGCATTGCCACCATAATTGCCGCCCCTCCCATCTTGCTAGAAGCGCTGGCGGAAGAGCCTCGCCCGGGACGATCACCCCGCCACGAAAAGGCCCGGGCCTGCTTTGCCCAGCAGGGCCCGGGCGTTCTCGTTTGAAAAGCTAGTGGCAGCACCCGTGACCGTGACCGCTATCACGGCCTTTGTGGCTGTAGGGGCCGTCGTTGCCGCCGTTGCCGCCGAGGCGCCCATGTCCAGCGTGACTATTGCCGGCGCCCCTGCTGGTGGCATCTTGCGCCGTATTCTCCATCGCCGTCACCGCCGCGGCCGTAGCAGCCGCCACATATTGCTCGCGCCCTTCACGGTTCTCTTGCCCCTCGTGCTCCCTGTGTCCCACGTGTGCCTGATGCCCCTTGTGCCCGAGCAGCATATGACCCAGGCAGAAAGCGACCATGCCAAGGCCGGCCAACGGTATGAACCAGTCGATAGCAATCCCTCCTTCGGGTTGACACGAATTGACGGCCGGGCGCCGTGCGCTTTTTCGCCCCCCGGCGCCTGGCCGATCATATTCAAGCCGCCTGAAATCCTCCTGAGACGAAGCTGAGAGCTGGATGAGAAGGGGGGCCCCCCCCGCATCAGTTCTTTGCTCTTGACGCTGCGCGGCCGTGATTCGGGTCAATGCTCGGGCCATGACTTGGATCGTCGAAGGGTCGTAATCCGCGACGGGCTTTAGGCCTTGGCTGAGGTCGTGGTTAGACCGGTTTGTCCTGCAAGGAATCTTCCCCCAGGGAGCGGCCGTGCCAGGCGTGATACCAAACCTCTCCCGACAGGTCGTGAACGCTCAGCATGGCCTGCACCTGCCCATCCTTCACTATGTCGAACGTGTAGTAGCCGTAGAAATGGATGGGCTCAGCCACCTTCGTACCGGGAAACTCGGCATCCAGGAACCTTTGAGCCCGAGCCGCAGCTTCGGCTTCGGTCAGGCGGGTCACGGCCGAATCGGAACTGGGCCAATACCCGCCCGGCACTCCCGGGCCGTGGCAGCCTCCGCCCCAAGGCCCTCCGGGCCAAGAACTGCGGCTCGAGCGGCGACCGGCCCGCCATGATGCCCAACCACCCATGGGGCTGTACCGCTCGTTCCACATCATATTGGGGCCGGGCTCGGGACGAATCAGGCCGCTATAGGGGTCAACGATCAACTCCATAGCGCCGCGGCCGGTATCCTTCTCCGTCAACGCCACGTAATACCCGGTTTCGAAGTTCATCACGTGGTCGACGATAAGCTTAGGCTCATCTGGAGCTTCCAGGCCGGAACCGGCCAGAAACTCGCTGACAATCTGGGTGACCTGGGCGGGGGTTAACCCCTCCTCCGCGCGAAGGGCCCGGCCCCAACCGGGACCGCGCTGGGCGAAGGCCAGAAAGCTTGCCCCCGCGACCAAACCCGCTACCAGCCCTCCGGCTACCCAAAGTGCACGTCGCGACAGTTTCATTCCTTCCTCCCTGCCTCCAGCTCGGCTACTAGCTGCCGGTACTCTTCGATGCCGATTTCTCCCCGCGCCAGCCGGGCATCAAGAATGGCCCGGGCAGAACTGCCCTCCGGTTGGGCCCGGCGGAACGCAGCCGCCCCCGTGAGTGAACGGACTGCCAACACAATCACGGCTGCCAGCCCGCCCCAGAAAGCCAGCATCATGACAAGCCCTCCAATCCAATGCCACCAAGACCAGGGACCTCCATACCAACCCCACATCATGACTTCACACCTCGCTTAGAACCGTCTTGTCGCCTGGCGTTTCGAACGACCAGGTGGCCGTGGTAGATACCGTGGTGACAGGTAAACAGGAACTCACCGGGAGTCGGATTGGGAATGATGACCGTCACCGGCACTCCCAGCGGCAGTTGCCGGTCGACACCGAAGGCCGGAATCAGGAGCCGGGAAGCACACTCGGCGGGGTCATGTCGCACGAACCGGAGTTCAGCCGGTACCCCGGCCGAAAGCTCGATTCTATCCGGCACATAAACCCCCCGGACCTCCACTTCCAGTGTCTGTACCCGGCCATCCGCATCCAGCTTCGCCGGTACGGGGCGAAAACGCCGCCGGCAGGCCCACCGGGCTCCTCCCCAGGCGAGCAGTACTCCCGCCACCAGGATGAACAGACCGAGGTAGAGCGGCCAGGAGAGAACTGAAGTTCCCACGCGGACCAACTCCTCGCCACAGACGTAGTGTGCGAGACAATCCTGAAAGCCAGATGAGAGTCTCCTGAGGCGGATCTAAGAATGCTGAGCCGGCGGTTCGGACGTTGCCGGTATCCGTGCCCATCCCCAAACCCGCGCCTGTATTCGTACCCGTAGTTGCACCCGCACCCGGTGGCGGCGTACTACCCGCCCGGGGCAGCAGGATTTCGAAAACGGTTCCCTGCCCCACCTTTGAACTCACGTTGATGTGGCCTCCGTGGCGGTCGACGATCCAGCGGGCGATGGAAAGGCCCAACCCCGTTCCGCCGGCCCTCCGGGAACGAGCCTTGTCACCCCGGTAGAAGCGCTCGAAGATGTGGGGAAGGTCGGCGGCGGGGATCCCAATGCCGGTATCGGCCACGGTCAGCTTAGCCCACTCGCCCTCTGATTCCAGGCTCACCCGCACTTCGCCGGCGGGCGTATAGCGGAAAGCATTGTCCAGGAAGATGACCACCAACTGCCTCAGCCGTTCGGGATCGCCGTTAACGGTGATCGGCTCGATATGGGTGAGGCGGAGGGCGACCGGCCCGTCCTTGCTGCGCCGCCGGTAGGGGCGGAGCGTCTCCAGGAGCAGCCGGTCGAGCTCTACCGGCTCCCAGGCGATGGTGGCGCCGGCATCGGCCCGGGCCAGGACGAGCAGGTCCTCGATAAGCCGGGACATGCGCTCGGCTTCGGCCTGAGTGTCGGCCAGAACTTCCCGCCTTTCCTCCGGGCTCAGCCCGGGCTCTTGCTCCGTCGCCAGAAGATGGAGATTGCCGCGGATCACGGTGAGAGGAGCCCGTAACTCATGGGACGCGTCGGCGACGAACCGCTGCTGGGCATCGTAGGCTTCCGCCAGACTGGCCAGCATTTCGTTGAAAGTGGTCGCCAGTTGGCTCAACTCGTCGTCACGGTTCGGTACCTCCAAGCGCCGGTGAAAGCCACGCCCGGCGGCGATAGCACGGGCGGTTTCCGTCATGGCAGCCAGTGGTTCAAGAGCGCTTTCGGCCACCAGCAGGCCTACCAGGAGGGCGAGCAGGATTGCCAACAATCCGACGCCGATCAGCCACACCGCAAAATGCCGCAACGTATTGCGAACTGCCGCCAGGGAGGTAGCGATTTGCAGGAAGACAGGCAAATCGGTGCGGGAGTTTTCGGAACGAAACATCTCGGGGTGAGAGACCCGGGTCAGGGGACCCACCCAAACTCGCCAGTTCCGCTCCACGGTGACAAGCTGCGGCGTGCCGGTGGCAACACTCCGTTGAGCCAGGTCCAGCTGGGGCGGGAGCGGTGGCCGGGCGGCGGTGCTGGCCAGCACCGTGCCGTCGGCGGTAAACAGAAGCGTGACCGTGTCCGGGGAGGCAAAGGCGACCAGGTTCCTTCCCATCATCATGTCGTGAGGCATCAGCGTGCCGGCGACATGCTGGGCCTGGCGGACCAGGTGCTCGTCTACAGATTGAGAGAGCTCGGCGGCAAGCAGCCCGTAGAGAAGTAATCCGAAGAGGGTCAGGGTGGCAGCGAGTACCGAGGTATACCAGAGGGACAATCGCCAACGGATCGGAAGCTGCCAACGGATCGGAAGCCGCCAGGGAATCGGCAGGCGTCGACGGAACGGCAGGCGCCAGCGGATGGACCACTGCCGGCGGGTGGAGGGCCGCCGGCCAACGTTCAACCGGGGCAGACGCAGCCTGCTCATGGCGAAGCCGGTTCACGCAGGACGTAACCGGCGCCCCGCACGGTGTGAATCAGGCGGGGCTCCCCTTCTTGCTCTAGCTTCCTGCGGAGATACCCGATGTACACCTCCAGCACGTTCGACTCGCCGGCGAAATCGTAACCCCACACCCGTTCCATGATGAGGTCACGGGTGAGAACCTGGCGCGGGTGGCGCAGGAAGAGCGAAAGCAGTTCAAATTCGGTGGTAGAGAGGGAGATCTCCCGGTTGCCCCGCCGAGCGCTGCGCGTCCCCGTGTCGAGAGAAAGGTCGGCGAAGGTGAGGACTTCGGGGGACTCGTCAGCTTTACGGTAGTTGCCGCCTTCCCGGTTACCCCTCTTTTGCCGGCGCAAGAGCGCTTCCACCCGGGCCTGCAGCTCTTCCAGGGCGAAAGGTTTGACCAGGTAGTCGTCGGCACCCGTCTTCAGCCCTGCCACCCGGTTCTCCACGGCGTCCCGGGCAGTGAGCATGAGAATGGGTACGTCGGTGGCCGCCCGCAGCCGGCGGCAGACCTCCAGCCCGCTCATGCCCGGCAGCATCCAATCGAGGATGACCAGGTCGGGGTCTTCGGTGAGGGCGGTTTTGAGACCGGCCTCACCGTCACCGGCCACCTGCACCTGGTGCCCGGCAAGGCCGAGGGAACGCCGCAGCATCGCACCCAGGCGGGGATCGTCGTCAACGACCAGGATCCGTGCCATGTATGCTCCGTCTTGCCTCCTTCTGCGCCTTTCGCCCTTCTCTGCCCACCGCCTGTCCGGAAATGCCAGAGAAAGGACTATTTCTATTTGAATGATAGCATGGTCACGAGCCAGTTCCAGTCGGACATGCTGTCGTACCCTTCCAGCCGACCGAGGTGCCGCTCGAAAAGACCGCTGCCGCCGCCATGGGAACGCAACGGGCGCTCCGTTCCTGATGGGTTACGCGAGCAGTTACCGGCAGCACTTTGACACCCGTAATGCAAAGAAATGGCTATACAAGGGCGTTTTGGGCGCGCGAAGCCTCCGTTTTGGCATCACGGTCGTCCTTCGCCAGGGGCTCGATGCGTGGTGGAATGCGGTATCCC
>DUMU01000023.1 GCA_012839805.1 Bacillota bacterium
ATCTCGCCGTCTATGGTAACCTGGTACTGGGCCATCCCTGTCCCTCCTGGTGGTCTTGGAGTAGTCACCCATTCGTCTACCAGAGGCAGGGTGGCCCTTCCTGCTTCGAGGGGCCCCGGGACCCTCTCCCACTTTTACACCAGCATACCGGACACTACTCCCGCGTGCAGTGTTGGCAAACAGCCAGTTCTTGCGGCCGATGACGAACGGCTTGATCGACCGTTCGCTGCGGTTGTTATCCAGTTCCAAGCGGCCATCCTTTAGGAACGCCGTCAGTGTCTCCCAACGGAGGCGGCCGCCTCCGCCTCAGGCAAGGCCTGAATCTTCTGGAATAGCTGGAACCGGATGGCCTCATACGAGAGCGCTCCACAAGCCTGGCATTCTTCCAGAGCGGCCAGGAGTGCCGTCTGGCCGTAATCCAAGAGCAGGCGTAGGATCTGGACAAATCCCCGGTCCCCATCCGATCCCTGGGGCAGCCGCTCTCGCACGGCCCGGATGGGCCCCTCGGCTGTCTGCCGCACGGGCTTGGCGCGGCAGTCGGCCCGGGGTTTGTGCTCCAGCACATCGATGTAGTGGCCCAGATCGTAGACCGTCCGTCCGGTTTCAAAACAGCGTGGGTGTTGAGCCACCTGCTTCCCCTGCGCCAAAAGCCGCTGGAGACCTGTCGGGTGCAACAATCTCGAGTGCGTCCGGACAGCCTGGTGCGGGTCGACAACAACTTCTACAGTAGTGTCCCAGGCCGATGGGTGGGCCAATGGGTGACGGCGAAGGCTTATCCCTTCCGCGTCGAGATCAATTCGTTCGTTGAAGGGACCTTTTTGAGAAGGGTGGGGGACAGACCATAGGGGAGCGGGATGCCGCTCCCCTGCGTTTTTAGCTTCAGCACCACCTATTGCAGATATTGCATGCCCTTGGCTACTTTGACGACGGGCCGCGGGGCGTGTCAGCGATAGGCCTTCAGCACTTGGTTCCACTCATCGGCTGCGCTGGCCATCGCGTTCTCCGGGCTCTGTTCACCCTTCCGGATCCTCTGCCAGTAAGCTGCCCAGATTCGGGTTAGCCGATCGGCCTCCGGGAAGACCGGGTACCGGCGAGCAAAATCTATCACCTGGTAGGAGAAGCGCACTGCCGGAAACGCCCTGACCGCATTAGCCACTGTCGAGTAGCGTGGCGATGGCAGACCTATCAGCAGGTCAAACTTCATTAAAGTCTCGGGAGCAGTCAAAGTCTGGATGAACTTCCACGCTAGTTCCTTTTGCCGGCTTTGCCGGTGGATTGCCACCCAGTCGCAAAAGACCGGAGTTACCTTCTCCTCATCTTTGGGCACAAAGACGCCGACCCTGTCCAGCTCCGTCGGATCCCTGCGGGCGATTACGGAACCTGCTGCACCACTGAAAAGCAGGATGGCCGCCTTCTTTGCGAAGAACGCTGACTCGTCCGTCGGCCGGCACTTGTAGCCCGGCGGCCAGCTGGTGTTCAACAAGTCAAGCATTAGCTGCAGCGCCCGCATGGCTGCCGACGAGGTGAAGCCGATCTGCAGTTGCTCGTTGATCAGCTCCCCGCCTGCCTGCCAGAGATACGGGACAAACTCCTGCAGGTTGCCAAAGGGGTCGTCGGTGGCCAGCCCGGCTACCGAGTATCCTTGTTGAACTACATCCTTGTCTCGCGTCCGGGTCAGTTTTCGCGCCGCGGTAAGCAAGTCTTCCCAATCTTCGGGCGGTCGCTTGGGATCAAGGCCCGCTTCTTCGAAGAGGTCGTAATAGTACCACCACATGCGTGGGGCTACCAGCAGAGGAACGCCGTAGCTGCGCCCGGCCCAGGTCGAACTGCCGAATGCCGCTGGTATGAAGTCACGCTTGTCGGACCAGTTCGCAAGCGTGGCCGTGATGTCGGCAACCAGGCCGGCACGGATCAGTTCATAAACGTGTTCCGCACCGTTCATGAAAACATCAGGCGGGAGCCCGGCGGCCGTCTGCGCCATGAGCCTTTGCATACGATTAGTCCAATCCACAATTTCGAGCGCTACTTTCACTCCGTTTTCCTGTTCGAAACTAGGGATGACCTCCTTCTGCAACAGGGTAATCTGGGGAGGATCAAGTACCATCTGCACTCTAAGTACGGGGGTAGCGGCCTCTGCCGGTCTACCCGAAACCCCGACCAGGCTGCAGATACCCACTATTACAAGTACCACGCACTCTTCCACCGGCAGCCTACAGCTTGCCTTCATTCGTATCGCCTCCTTTCATAAGGTACCCTCGATAGGTGTGGAAATCTCACGTAAGCGCCGTACCCTCCTCTTGACACAGTCATCGGCACTATGGGCCTCACTTTAGGAGGAGAGCTGCCGCCATGGACAAGCACACCACGTCGAGCAGCCTGCCGTCAAGTCCCACTTGGGAAGGACTGCATGAATGGCTTCGGGATAGGATCCAGGAGCTTATTCAGGAACTGCTGGAAGATGAGGCGACTGAGCTTTTGGGCCGTGTCCGCTGTTTGTGCGGCGCACCCGGGAGGTTTGGGAAATCCTGCCGGAGCTGTACCTGCACGGGCTCGCGGAGGGAGACTTCGACCTAGCCCTGGGGGGGCTGTTGGGAGAGGGAGCGCCTGTGTCGGCCACACGGTGGCCCGCCTGAAGGAGCAGTAGCAGGCCGACTGGGAAGCCTGGCGAGGCGGCAACCAGATGGCCTGCAGGAAGATACTGATGGTAACTGAGAAGAGTTTCGGCGACTCAATGCGCCGGAATTCCTGGCGGAGGTTTACGCTGGCGCGCGGCGTGAGGACCACACAGATGCAACGGAGGTTACGGCCCGGCAAGTGGTCGATGTGGCCTGGACGGATTGCCTCCGGTTCGCGGCTTCAGTGCTACGCGACGGGCCATGACCCGGAAGGACGGGGAATCCCTTAGGCAAACGTCGCAAGTGCGCAGCTTCTGGAGCTCATCAGGATGGAGGCTAGCCCGGTGGATGACTTTGACTCCCAGAGGCGAACCGCCAACCAATTTGCCGTCGCGCACGCAATGACCTCAAATGCCAAAGCTGGAACGCGAAGCAGCAACAATGCGCTGCACGTTCGGTATCTCCGGTCGGGCCGTGAGCAGGGGTGCCTGTCCAACCAGCCTAAAGTAAAGAACTGCTGGGAAGGAATAGCTGGCCTGGTGCTCGAACTGTCTTCCCACCGGCGAAAGACACTCTGTTCTGCGGTCAACTACAAAAAATCAGGTGCCAAAAGCGAGGCGGGCAAGACGGTTCTCACCCCGCTGCCTTTCGACTGATCCTGCCTTCCGGGCTGCCGGGCTACGACCCGCCAGCTCAGTCACCTGTTCTGGAAGGGCCCGCGGGAGAGCAGGAAACGTCGCTTGAGAATGGGGGCCTCGAGATGAAGACGGTGTTTGAGATGTGCCTTCCGCGGCCGGAGGTGCTGTCGGGGGAATTGCATGAAGCAAGCTTCGCCGCCCGGCTGGGGGACGTCGTCCGGGGGACTGCCGACCCAGTGTATGCTGATCCGGCAGCCTTCTTCAGCCGGACACACCCCACCGAAGGCCTGCGCACGTTACTCACGGAGGCACTGGGCCGCGTGTGGGGCACGAACCCCATGGCAGCGCCCGTCCTGCGCATGGAAACGGGATTTGGCGGCGGTAAGACCCACAGCTTGATAGCGCTCTACCACGCTGCTTCCGGCCGGGTTCCGGCAGAGGTCCTGGCGCCCTACGTGGGGGGGAACGCCGGGGCACCCCGCGAAGGCGCTCGTGTAGCAGTCGTGGTCGGGGACGACTTGAACCCGGTGGATGGAATCCGCCATCCCGACGGCACGGTGACATACACCCCCTGGGGCGAGATCGCTTATCAGCTGGGCGGGCGAGCTGCGTACGAGCAGGTGCGGGGAAGCGACGAGGCCCGGGTGCCGGGTGCCATCCCCTGGCGAGAGATCATTGGGGAAGGGCCCGTGGTCATCCTGCTCGACGAACTGGCCCCGTACCTGCGCACCCTGCGCACCTGGCGGGGCAGGGAAACCCTGGCGGGACACCTGGCTCCGTTTCTCAAGACCCTGCTGGAAGCGGTGGCGGCCTCCCCGCGGGCGGTGTGCGTGCTCACCCTGGCGGAAGCCTCCGATGCCTTCGGCGAGGAAACCGAGGAACTGGGGCAGGTACTCACCCAGCTTATCGCAGAGCTCAAGGCCATCTCGGGCCGGATCGAACGGATCCTCACGCCCACCTCGGGCGAGGAGGAGATCGCTCGCATTCTGGCCCGCCAGCTCTTCGAGCGGGTGGACACGAGTGGCGTCCCTGAAATCGCGGCTGCCTACCGCGCCTACTTCGAAGAGGCGCAACGCCAGGGTGCGGAGCTCCCCGCAAGCGCCCTGACCCCTGACTACCTGCAGTTCCTCGAGCGGAGCTATCCCTTCCACCCCGAACTCCTGGTTACGCTGAACCGTAAGGTGTCGACCATACCCAACTTCCAACGCACGCGCGGGGCACTGCGGCTGCTGGCACGAGCTATCCGCCGGTTGTGGGAGATCCGGCCGGCCGACGCCTGGCTCATCCACCCGCACCACCTGGACCTGTCATGGGACCCCATCGTGGAGGATCTAACCAGCCGCCTCGACCGGCCTCGCTACAAGGAGGTCGTGCACGCGGACATCGCCAGTCCTGTCGCGGAGCATCCCGGGTTCGCCAGCGAGATCGACCGCGTCTGGCAGGCCTCGGGGCGGCGGCCGTTTGCGAAACGGGCTGCGACTGCCATCTTCCTGCACAGCCTGACGCGGGGGCCGGCCATAGGGGCGCGCACGGAGGAGGTTAACCTGGCCTGCCTGGCGCCGGGTGACGACCCCGCACTGCTTTCCCAGGCGCTCAAGGAACTGGAGCGACGCTGCTGGTACCTGGAGTACGAAGGGGAACGCTGGCGGTTCCTTACCGAGCCTTCCCTGAACAAGATGGTTGTGGACGAGATGCAGTACGTCGGGGTGACCAGGGGCAAGCAGGTGCTGGACGAGCGGCTCCGGGCCATCTGGCAATCAGGCGTCTTCGATGTCCGTCGCTTCCCGGCTGAGCCTGCCGAGATCCCGGACGACGCAGGCAAGCCCAAGCTGGCTATAGTACACTACGACGCTGCCGCAGCTCGGGAAGACGAAGAAGCTCCGCCGCCACTGGTGCGTCGGCTGTTCCAAGAGAAGGGAACCGTCGGCGAGCCGCGCACGTTTCAAAACAACGTCCTCTTTCTGGTGTGCGATGAAGCGCAAAAGGAGGACATGATCACCAGGGCTCGTGAAGCGGAGGCCGTCCGCCGCCTGGCGGATAATTCAGAGAGACAAAGGCTTCTTACGCCCGAGCAACGGAAACGCCTTCAGGAGCGAAAGGACGAAAGCGAACTCCAACTGCGGGTGGCCATTCACCGGGCCTACCGGTTTCTCTATTACCCGTCGGCGGACGCTCCCCGCCCCGCCGTCGGTTTGGCACGCGAAGCCCTTCCCGCCCAGGACCAGGGAGAAGTCAATCGTGATCAAAGCCGGGTCATCCTGGATGTACTGCGTCGGCTGGAGAAAGTCTACACGGGCGACGACCGGCCTATTGCCCCTGAGCTTATCAAACGGTGGGCCTGGACCCACGGCGCGCGGGAGATGCCGGTGGCTGAAGTGATGCGGGCTTTCGCCATGCGCAGAGGTCTGCGGGTCTTGCTCGACCCCAGGCCCTTGCGGGAGGGAATCCTGCAGGGCGTCCGGCGCGGTCTGTGGGTGTACTACGATCCTGCTGAGGGCAGGGGATACGGGGACGAATCCCCGACCCCGCTCGTCCGCTTGGACGGCGATGCCGTGCTGCTGGAACCCGAACTGGCGCGGGAGCGGGGGATACCCATCGCCGGCGCCAAACCTCAAGAGGAACACGAGGAACGTTGCCCTGTATGCGTGGAGCTGGCCAGCCGGTGTCGCTGCCAGGCGCCACCGCCACCGCCTCCGAAGGAGGCACTCGAGGCGTCGGGCACAGCCCAGCAGGCCCTTCAAGGGATCCTCGACCGCATGCACGACCGCAACGTAGCCGCGCTTGCCGTGCTTCAGCTTGCTGTGGACGGTGACGGCTCCGAGGGCGTGCGGGAGCTACGCAGCCTGGGGTTGGCCGTTCCCCAGCTCGGGCCCGGCCAGTTCCGCGTGGAGGTGTCCGCCACGGGGGAGCTCGAGGGTGGGAGCATACGCCTGGAGTTCCGCGGGCCCTGGGAACGGTACAAGGATTTGAAGGACGCCGTTGTCTCTGTGCTGGAACGGGCGTCAGCCGCTCAGGTCCGCGCTCGGCTGGACTGGCGCGCGCGTGATCCACTGACTCCTGAGGGCATCAATCAGGTTCGCGACGTCCTCGCACACCTTATCCCCGGCCGCGTGCGCATCACGGCGGAACCCGCCACCGGGGAGGTGGACGGATCGTGAATCCACGGCAGTTTCTCCTTTACGTGTTCCCGCGCCCGGACGGTTCATACGGGGTCGACCTCCGCCAGCGTATCAACAGCGCTGCGGACCCCGAGGAGCGGTCGCTGGTCCGCGCGTGGGACGCCCCCTTCCACGCCAGCCTTCCCCAGGTAGTAGAGGCCTTGCGAAAGAGCGGTTACCGGCCCTCAGACCTGAACCGTGGCCGCCGGGAGCCTTTTGAACTCAGGGAGGATCAGGGCGTTCGGGTCGCCCTGACCCTCCTGGCCCTGAAGCCCCTGCGGAAGACGTCTCGCATGGAACGTATCGCCGAAGCCATCCGCAGCATGCCGGACGAGGAGGCCTACTACTGGTTTAGCAAAGCAGTTTCGATGCGCAGTGCCCGTCGCGCCCTGAGGGTGCTTCTGGGAGGGGAGTGAACACCAACATGCACACTCCGCTGATTACCGGGTGGCTTCCGCTCGCGCCACTCGGCGCAGAAGCCCGCCGCGAAAGAGCAGCCAGCAGTGCGCTGCCTCCGCTGTACTTCCTTCACGTCTGGTGGGCGCGGCGACCGCTGGTGGTGTCCCGGGCCGCTGTCCTGGGGAGCATGCTCCCGGCCTGGAGCCCCGACTGGCCAGAAGACCTCCTGCGGCTCTTCCCCGACGAGCAAGCCTACCGCGAGTGGTTCCTCCGGGACCTCCTGGGAATTCGCGGCGATCCAGTGGCGGCGCGGAAGGCTCTGGAGGCCGCCCGGCAGCAAGGCACCCGGGTGGCAAACCCGTACATGTACGACCGGGCCTTCACTTACACGCCGGCACAAGAACACCTCGCCCTCGTCCGCCGCCTCCTTGACGCGTCGTGGGGCACGACCGATCTTGTGGTTGCCGACCCCATGGCCGGGGGAGGCTCGATCGCTCTGGAAGCACTGCGCTGCAGACTGGCGACATTCGCGGGCGAACTCAACCCCGTTGCTGTGGTAATCCTCCGCGCGACGCTTGAGTATCCGGCCCGGTTCGGCGAAGGCCTGGCTGAGGACATTCAGGCATATGGCCGCATCTGGGGCGGACTGGCTCGCGAGCGCCTGGCGCAGTTCTTCCCCTCGGGCCCCGCCGAGCAGGTGCTGGCCTACCTCTGGGCGCGTACAGTACCGTGCCCTTATACCGGCAAGCCGGTTCCGCTCTCTCCCAACTGGTGGCTGCGGAGCGGGGATGAGCCTGTGGTCGCCGTGAGGTTGGTGGCTGACCCCGGCGTACCCGAGTGCCGGTTCGAGATCGTGCGAGGCAGGGCGGCGCGGGCTGCTCATCCCGAGCGGGGTACGATAGCCCGCGGCACCGCTGTCTCGCCCTGGACGGGGGAAACCATCCCTGACGACTACATCAAGGGGGAAGCCCAGGCTGGGCGCATGGGTGCGCAGCTTTATGCTGTGGCCGTGCAGACCCCGCAGGGCAAGGACTTCCGGCTCCCCACGCAAGAAGATCTCGAGGCCGCGCACCGGGCCGCAGAAGAGCTTGCCCGCCGGCTGCCCGGGTGGGAAGCGCGCGGGCTGGTGCCGCGCGAGGCTATCCCGGACGGACTGAAGACCAGTGAGCCCCACCGGTACGGGATGCGGGCCTGGTTCGACCTTTTCTCCCCACGCCAGTTGCTGTCCCTGTGCACGTACCTGGAGGCGTACCACGAGGTGGCTGCCAAGGTGCGGGCAACTCTCCCCGAGGATCGTGCGCGGGCGGTGCTGACCTATCTGGGACTCGTGCTCGACAAGTGTGCCGACTACAACTCCAGCTTGGCGAGTTGGGACTCCACACGTTACAAGGTGCGCAACACCTTCGACCGCCACGACTTCTCCTTCAAGTGGAGCTTCGGTGAGATGAACCTCATCGCCACAGGGATGGGGTTTGACTGGGCACTTGACCAGATTCTCGACGCTTACCGGGGTATCGCGCGCCTGGCGGGCAAGCCGGCGCGCAGCCTGTTCGCGGTCTCCGGTCCCCGGCCTCCGGTCACGGTCAGGTACGGTAACGCGGCGAACCTGGCGGAAGTGCCGTCCGGGAGCGTCCATGCGATCGTCGTGGATCCGCCCTACTATGACAACGTCATGTACGGCGAGCTGTCCGACTTCTTTTACGTGTGGCTCAAACGGACGGTCGGAGACCTATACCCGGGGGCATTCACCACCCTCCTCACCGACAAGGACTCGGAGGCGGTCGCCAACCCGGCCCGCTTCCGCGGGATGAGGCATCCCGGGCCCGCAGAACTTGCCGATAAGGACTACGAGCGCAAGATGCTGGCCTGCTTCCGCGAGATGCACCGGGTGCTCCGGGCAGACGGAGTACTCACCGTGATGTTCACCCACAAGCGTACCGATGCCTGGAACGCTCTGGGACGCTCTCTCATCGAGGCGGGCTTCGCGATAGAGTCCTCCTGGCCGGTGCGGACAGAAAGCGAGCATTCCCTGCACCAGGCCAAGAAGAACGCGGCCCAGTCCACCATCCTCCTCACTTGCCGCAAACGCCAGAGTTCGGGTGAGCCGGCCTGGTGGGATGAGATCAAGGCCGAGGTGCGCCGGACGGCCCGCGAGCGGGCTGAAGAGTACGAAAAGGCAGGGATCACCGGTGTAGACCTGTACCTGGCCACCTACGGCCCCGTGCTCGGGGTGCTGTCGCGGAACTGGCCGGTGCTCTCCGGGGAGGCCGACCCGCGCACCGGCGAGCCGCTGCGCCTGGAGCCGGAAACCGGTCTGGAGGTCGCCCGGGAAGAAGTGGCGGCTTTGCGTAAGCATAGACTCCTGGGCAGGGCGGTGCGCTTTGACCCGGTTACCGACTTCTGGCTCCTGGCCTGGGACGCTTTCAAGGCAGCGACTTTTCCTGCCGACGAGGCGCGCAAGCTGTCGCTTGCCCTGGGGTGTGATCTGGAGGCAGATCTCATCCGTACGCACCGCGTGCTCACCAAGGCTGGCGACACGGTTACCTTGCAGGAGCCGGCCGCTCGCCGCACTCGCGGCCGTCTCGACCCCGACGGCACTTTTTCCGTGCTGCTTGACGTGCTCCATACCGCGCTCCTGCTCGTGGCCGAAGAAGGTACTGCGGCAGCTGCCCGGTTCCTGGAGCAACGTGGCTACGCCCACGACCCGGCGTTTCGCGGCCTGCTGCAGGGGGCCATACGCGCCGTGCCTGCAGTTCGCAACCGGGAGGGCGGCTACCTCCGTCCCGAAGCAGAGGCTTTGGAGCGGCTCCGCCAGGCAGCGTTCCCGGAAATGGAACCTGCAAGCGAGCAGGAACGTTCGCCGGAGCAATTGCCAATGCCTCTGGACCAGTATGAGGTTGCGGGCGGGACCGAGGAGGAAGCGTAGGCCATGGCTGGCTGCCTCACCGAGGTCAACTGGAAGATCTCCTACGGCCCTGCGGACGATCGCCTGCGGGACTTTTACCTGCCTGCACTCTCACGCTCGGTTTCCTACGACCGCACCTCCGGATTCTTCTCTTCCTGGTCCTTAGCCATTGCGGCCGCGGGCGTGGCTCACCTGGTACGGGCGGGCGGCCGCATGCGTCTCCTGGTCGGTGCTCAGCTTTCGGAGGAGGACGTGCGAGCCATTGAGCGGGGTGAGGGAGACTTCCAGGCGGCCCTCGAAGCGCGGTTGCTACAGGCTCTGGAAGAATTGGCTGCGGATCCTGCAGACCCGGGCCGCCGCCGCCTGGAGGTACTAGCCTGGATGGTAGCGAGCGGCAGGCTGACGATCCGCGTGGTGCTGCCTTTGGGGCCCGACGGCCGTCCTCTGCCTGCTTCCCTGGCCGCCGACTATTTCCACGCCAAAGAAGGCGTGTTCACCGATGCCTGCGGACACCAGGTGGCATTCTCCGGCAGCGTCAACGAGACCCCCCAGGGGTGGCGGGCAAACTACGAGCAATTCTCCGTGTACTTTTCCTGGGACGCCACCCGGCCTTATCTGGCCCAGGTGGTCGAGCGTATCCGCCGCCTGTGGGAAGGTCGGGAGGAAGGTTGGCGCGCCCTTCCCATTCCCCGGGCGGTTAGGGACCGTCTGCTGGCCCTGGCCCCCTCCGTTCCGCCCCTTCGCGACCCTGTTGAGACTGAGCCCGTTACCACCCCACCCGTCCCCATAGACCAGCGGGAGCGGATACTATTCGCCTACCTCCGCGACGCGCCCTATCTACAGGGGGGAGAATACCTGGGAGTGTGCACTGCCGGAGTGCGCCCGTGGCCACACCAGGTCAAAGTAGTGACGGAGGTTGTGCGCCGGTTCCCCGAACGGTTCCTGCTGGCGGACGAAGTCGGTCTGGGTAAGACCGTCGAAGCAGGGCTCATCTTAAGGTCCTTGCTTCTTTCGGGCGCGGTGCGCCGCTGCCTCATCCTGGTACCTAAGAGTGTGCAGCGGCAGTGGCAGGAGGAACTATACGAGAAGTTCGCCCTCAACGTGCCTGCCTACGACGGTCACAGCTTCACCGACTATTTCGGTCCTGTAGCCAGGCCTGACACTAATCCCTGGGATGCTTTCCCGGTGCTGCTCGCCTCCAGCCAGCTGGTCAAACGTGCGCAGCGGTCGGCAGAGCTTCTCCAGGCTACCCCGTGGGACCTGGTCATCGTGGACGAGGCCCACCACGCCAGGCGGCGCGACATCCTTACTCGCAGCCGGTACCGTCCCAACCGCCTGCTGGCCCTGCTGGAAGGGGAAAACGGTCGCCCCGGGTTGAGCTCCCGTACGAGGGGATTGCTCCTGCTTACCGCTACCCCCATGCAGCTACACCCGGTGGAACTGTATGACCTCCTCCGCCAACTCGGTCTGCCCCCGGTGTGGGCCGCCTCCGAGGACCGATTTCTCCGTTTCCTGGAGGAGTTGCGGGCGGTACGGGCCGGGGAGGGCGATTGGGAACTCCTGTTGCGGCTGGCACGCGGGGCGGGCAATGAAGTGGTCGCCGACCTCCTCCCGGCCCTGAAGGGGAAGCTGGGGCCGGTGGCGTGGCAGCGGGTGCACGAGATATTCACCGGGCAACGGCCGGCACACCAAATCAAAACGCTCTCATCCCCGGAGCAGGCCGCCTTGCTTGAATTATGCCGGCAGGCGTCGCCCCTCGGTCGGAATATGTTCCGCGCCACCCGTGAGACGCTTCGCAGCTACCAGAAGCTGGGACTTCTCCGTGAACGTATTCCAGAGCGGAGCCCGGAGCCTGTCTGGATCAACATGACCTCTGAGGAATGGGATGTCTACAACCGGGTCGAGCAGTACGTCTCCCATTTCTACCAGCGCTTTGAAGACGAGCGTCAGGGCCTGGGCTTCATCATGACCGTTTACCGTCGGCGGCTGACGTCTTCCTTCGCCGCCCTGCGCCGCAGCCTGGAACGCCGTCGCGACTACCTGTTGGGTCGTGCCGGCCCTCCGTTTGGCTTCACCGATGAGGACACTGAAGAGGCAGACCTGGACGAGGACACCCTGGAGGAGTTGCATGAAACGACCGTTGGACGAGAGCTTTCCCCATCTTTGCGCCGGTTGATAGCCGAGGAGATCCGCGAGGTCGACACGATCCTGGATCGGGTAGAGAGGCTGGGCGAAGACACCAAGTTCACTCGCTTGGCAGACGAACTGGGACAGGTTCTTGCCCGGCGGGAGACGGTGGCGGTGTTCACCCAGTATACGGACACCATGGACGCGCTCCGGGAGCGTCTCTTGGGCGTGTACGGCCGCTCCCTGGCCTGCTACTCGGGCCGT
The DNA here is from genome assembly GCA_012839805.1 of Bacillota bacterium. GTDB lineage: Bacteria > Bacillota > Limnochordia > Limnochordales > DUMU01 > DUMU01. Next base: position 12,107 of record DUMU01000023.1, read on the forward strand.
GGCGGTGAACGCTGGAACGGGCGGGAATGGGTACGGGTCAGCAAAGAAGAGGTAAAGAATGCCTTCCGGTCCGGGGAAATCCGGGTGTTGCTCTGCACTGAGGCAGCCAGCGAGGGTCTCAACCTGCAGACGTGTGGCGTGCTCATCAACTACGACATGCCCTGGAACCCCATGCGGGTCGAGCAACGCATCGGACGGTTCGACCGCATCGGACAGGTGTATCCGGACGTTTGGATCCGCCATTACTTCCTGCTGGGGCCACACGGCGAGGAAACTGTAGAGGCAAAGGTCTACAACGCTCTTTCGGACCGCATTGACTGGTTCCGCTCCATAGTAGGCGAAGTGGCCCCCATTCTTGCCCGGATTCCCAGGGCCATTGAACGGGCGGCGGTTGCGCCTCGTGAAGAAAGGGAAGCTGTATTGGCCGAGGCCCTGGCCGAGATCCGCCGGGAAATCGAGGCCCAGGCTGCACTGCCATCTCTCGATGAATGGGCTTTGGCTACCCCGCCACCGGAGGGCCCGCCGGCGCCCCTCGACCTGGCTGAGCTGGAGCGCGTCTTGCGTGCAAGTTCTTTGGGCCGCCGTTTCCGCCTCCATCCTGAGATCTCCGGGGCACTGGTATTGGACTGGGCCGGTCGGAGCTACGATGTGACTTTTGACCCCGCCGTAGCTGACGCCCACCCCGGACGAGTGCGCCTCCTGACGTACGGCGAACCGCTCCTGGCCGAGATGCTGGCAAGCGTGCCCGCCCCCGTCGAAGCCGTCGGGGGACCGGGAGTAATCCGCGCCTGCGCAGGAGAGGTCAGGGGCTGGTTTGCACTCTCTCGTGATGGGAGTCTCCTCCCCATCACGAGCGTTGGCCAGCTGGACGAGGTGTTGAACGGCTCACAGGTAGCAGTGGACAGTTCACACCTTGTGGAGGCCCGGCGTGCGGTGCAAGCAGCAGCCGAAAAGAGGTTATCCTGTGCCGCGGAGATGGACCGGGCCATTGAGAACATTCGTCGGGGCACGCTGGAGGAACGGGCGCGCCTCTTGGTGGCCAGGGCGGCCGGATTCTTGGTGGCCGCGGAGGGCTGCGACCCCAGCACCGCACTGGCGCGCCTGGCCGAGAAAGGGTACCCATGGGCTGGCCTTATACGCTTGGTAGGCTACCCGGAGGCTGCCGAAGTGGAGGCAAGTTCGGCCACTTCTTTGGCCGAAGGATTACCCGCTCGACTGGCAGAGGTGTCCACCCAGGCGAAGGATATGCTCCGACAGTTGGCGTCCTTCAGATCGCAGGGCATCGAAGCGCCCGGCAGCGATGCCGCAGTATCGGCCTCGGCGGTTGTGCTGCTGGTCTGATCCAGCATTTCCTTCTGAGTGAAAGGATGAGCCCTGGGCACGTCAAGTCACGATTCCCATTACTGTCGGCAGGACATTCGAATCCTCAGACGCGGGGCTGCCCGCGAGGGGGCAGCCCCAAGACTGGTATTTGCTAGTAGCCTGCCGTTGAGAAGCTATAGGTTACGTATTTGGTAATACTGAAGGTTGCTCACTGCTGTAAGGCCACTGGACGAACGGGCGAAGAGGCGGATTGCCACCCAGTTCAGTCCAGTGAAGTTGGTGTCGATCTCGAACCGCCCGTCGATGGTCAGGTCAGTTTCCCGTCCTTCGTGCCATACTATGTTCTTATCGTCCAGTCCCGGCCGAAAACCGTGCGGGACGAAACCAAAGTCGTAGCGCACCTCGATTACGTCAGGCGAGCAGGTATACTGTAGTTCTACCACTCCCCGAACTTCTATTCCCGAGCTAGGACCGGTAAAGGTAATGGTTGGTGGCGAACCGGCTATCGAGCGGTCCATAGTGAAGCGGTAGACGGGAGTCCAGCTGGAACTCCAGTAAAGGTTGCCCTTTTTATCTTCCGGATTAATGACGACCTCGTACAGTCCATCCGGCCAGAACTCGGGTACTAGACGTATTTCTGCCCTGCCATTACCGCCATATTCCCACTCTGATTCCGTGCGGGTAAACGGAGGACCACCATTTGCGTGAAGCTCGACGCTTGTGTTGGCAAGATTGATTCCCGAGCTATCTTCCAGTGCGATTATTATTGCTGAAGGTGGTCGATTCAAGACGGAGTCCCAGCGCGGCTCGATCGAGACGAACGGCGGAATATTGTCGACGTGAACGGTACGCTGGTCCACAACGCGTTTTGCATCATCCTTTGTGGTGGCGGTACCGCGAATGGTGATCCAGTTCTGGCCCAGGCCGCTGGAGTCAAATTCGTAGCGTCCGTCCAGGTCTGGATCTTCGCCGACGAGTACCCATGGCTGCGGAGAGTCGGCCTGGCCGTGTTTGTACTCGAAGACTACCATCGTTACGTCACTGCTCTTCTCGTAGGTGACCCAAAACCGGCCCCGCAGAGATTGCTGAAGCTGTGGTTTCACTGCAGTTGGTGTAGCAGGTCCGAGGATACGGTAATCCACATTCTTAATGCGGAAGGTAGAAACAGAACCGCCTCCGCCGCAGCTTGCGGCGAGAAGCGCCAGTGGTACTACCAACGCTGCCGGGACGCTCCAATGCCGTCTCATGCTCCTGCCTCCTTTCTATCCTTGTCCGTTCGCAATTCCTAGCGAGCAAAACCCAGCTCGAAAAACAGCTTTCCGGCTACGGTTAGCCAACGAGCTCCTACTGGTTGCTACAAATGATAAGGCCTCCGATCATTAAAGAAGCTTAGCAGAGAACTTAATGCCGTACTCTTCATTTTGCCTGATAAACGAGTTGAGCGGGTCCTGGGGATTGATAACAAGTGTTCCGGCGTCAAACAGACGGTGAGTTTGCACACCGTCGTCGTCGTACATGACAATGTTTAAGGGAACTCTTATTGAAGGATTATTAAGAAAGAAGAATGCCGACTTTTGTACGTCATGCCACTGTCCATCAGGAGGAAGTTTGAATACTCCGGAATCAGGAATGCGCTTCGACTCATTCCCGAGCGTAACAATAAAGAATACGTCCTGGGTTGGGTCCAACGTTGCTTCGGCCGTCACCGCCATAGCATACTCGATCTTCACCTCAAGCCAACGGGCGGTTGGCTGCTCGGCACTAGCCCCTCCACAACCGGAGGCAAGAGCACTTAGGGTTCCCAAGAAGAGAAGCGCTACACCTCGGCGAACCCAAACGTTCGGAAGAGTCATGTTCTTGTTACCCCCTTCCTCGCGGGCCTTACCAGTAGCCTCGGGTTATACCGCTTCGGTGATCTCCCTGTGGCGGTTCGAACTGTAGTCATAACCCGTTTTGATCATGGACAATACCCGGCCAACTGCAGACGTTCAGGCTGTCGCCTCCTGGTCGCGCCGGCCCGGCCGAAGCCCCGTAAAATTCAACATCACAGCCAGTATGGCGGTTACTCTTACTGATGGCGGCTCCTCCTGGTGCCGACCGATGCGACGACTTGGTTAGTGTCCGGACGCACATCGTGTAGCTCCTGGGGGACGGATGCTGCATGCAGCGTGGCAACCGGGAGGCTTGGTGGATACTGTCTTTTTCTATGCGGCAGAAGATACTGCAGTAGAAGAGCAATACAACAATAGAAGGAGCTCCGAAGACGAAGTTAAACCTTGCGCTTCGACTGCTAGCATTCTCATAGACTTGCAACGAGTGTCGATCGGAAATAAACGGAGTCCGGCTTCAGTCAGGACCAAGGCCGATCCCGCAACGCAATAGCTCGTCTCTTTCCTTTCTTGCTGCACCTCCCTCCTCGCTCAAGAAGCCCTACCCGACCGGGCACTTTTCTCCGGCTCTGGAGTGTGGTGGTGTTCTCCATATTCTGCACAGAACGCCTAACTCCTTCCAGCCAAGAGCTGCCGCGATTAGTGCGCCTGCCAGGACGGGGGGCGGGACGGGAAAGGAGGGCTCACTTGGCACGATATTCTTCCCGAACCCAAGACGGGGCAGGGGTAGGTAACGGTGAGGGCGACGAAGAAGATCGAAGAAGATCGTCGTACTTCGGACTATAGGGCTCACTTCGTCTTCCTCGCGAAGCTCCGGCGAGCCGAACTAGAGCGAAGAGACATAGCCGAGGGCAGCCAAAGGGCGGGGAGTGAGCCTGGCGAGCCGGACTCCAGGCAGGAGTAGCGAGCGATGGTGGGGGTGAGCGGAAGGCGAGGGGAGCAAAGACGAGCGCTTGAGAGGCTTTAGCAAAAACGGGAGAAGCGCGGACCGTAGAATGAACCGCCCGGGCCCATGATCGACGTCCTGCGAGCCTCGTGGCGCATCACTCCTCGACGCGCCGCACCGGCCACAAAAGGCGGCGGGATACCGGCTCCCGAGTCCGGCGGATTTCCCACCCCGGCAAGCCATCGCGGCTGGCTCGCCCGAGGGCCATGCCGAGGCTGACTTCAGATTCAAAATACTTGCTGCCGCCCCGCGCGAGGAGATCTGTGACCGTCCCGGTCCAGCCCTCCCGGGGCACGTACTCTTCGAGCAGGCGACGGAGACAACCCTGGGAATCGACAGGCATGTTCTCGCCCTCGGGCCCGAGCGCATGCTGCTCGGGCCCAAGCCCAAGCCATTCCTCGAGCAGGGCGGCTTCCCGTTCGCCAAGCCAGCCAGCTTTCACCATTTCTTCAACATCGCTGGCTTGCAGGAGCATTTCGAGCCATGCTCGATCGGCCGTAAATACTCGGTCACCAGGGCTTCGCCATCCAATCGTTTCCGGCCCGAGCTCCCGGAGCTGCCATCCAGGCGCCGTCAGCCTTCCAGACAGAAGAGCGGCAAGCAACTCCGCTGGCAGTCGGAGTTCTCCCAGTTCGACGCGAAGGAGCCGGTGATGTAATTCAGCGACCGGAGCGCCAGCAGGGTAGAGCACGGGACCGAGGAGCTCGGACATGCCCAGGTCCAACCGCAGATCCTCCCTGGCGTACAGCACCACTGTCCCGAACCAGCTAAGGGCCAGCGGCCAGGTAACGATCCGCAGATTGTCCTGCACCTGGCAACGGCCGGGCAGGAGCGTTCGGACGCACTTTCCCCGCGCCAGTCGAGTGCCAAGGGTTGCCGGCCAGCCTGGGATCTCTTGAATGAGGTCCTCCAAGTGTTTTCGCAGTTTCGCCCTCTCTCCAAGAGTAGGGAGGACTGGATTACCCTCAGGGCAAACCGCTCGGGGAAGAAGAGCGTCGATCTGATCTCTTGCTCGGGAAACCACGGTCCGGAGGTTTTGTTCCGAGGTCTTCAACAGTCTCGCGAATGTTGCCCGAAGCTCTTCCTCCTGATGGAGGACTGAGGCCGCCTGCTCGTGGAGCGCGGCTGAGACTCCAGCCTCAAAGCCAGCAGTCGCCGCGACGTCGATGCACCGTAACAGGATCTCCCGATCGGGGCGCGCGATCGCAAGCTGTTTGGCCGCTCGCACGCGCTCGCCAGCAGGTCCTTCCCACCACTCCTGCTCGGACAGGAGCGGAAGCTCAAACTCTCCTGCGCTCGTTTTGATGAGAGCGACCGCGTTGCCCACCATAAGAACTCCTTCCGGAACCTTCGTGGGCAGGCTTTTTTGTCCCTCTGAGAGATTAGCACAAGTCCCACCGACAGTCCATTTGCCGGCCTTCGCCTTCGTCACCAACTGCAGAGGGCCTCTCCAAGCCGATCCGCAGGTTCTCCGGAGGGCGTCCGAAGCCCGCCCGAAAGTGTCGTCGCGAAGGCTATCCGCAGCCGCGCCGAGCCCCCTTCTCCCCCGCGTCGGGGGGCGGAACGGAGAGCACGGGCGGAGAGTACCCGAACGGCGAGGATAGCGGTCCTGGTTCCCGGGACTTACTCCTCCCTTCCGGGACACAAGAAGACTACGGGCTATCGAGAACTGTTTGGGCCGGTGGGGAGTCTTGGTGCCGCTACCATTTCCTCATCCGAAGTCTCCGATGCCGGATTCCGACTTTTGCCCTGCGCCGAGTCCATGGGCGTCCGAATGCGGCAGCTTATTCCGATTTTCACCTCATCCGTCGCTAAGCTCGACAAAACTCATTTTCCGATTTTCACCGATCAGGATCCACTACGTATAGGCGAAACTCGGAACGGAGGGGCCTGGGGCCGGGCCTGCCCGGCCTCCGCGGAGCCCGATCCCTCAACTATTCAAGGTGAAGCTCGGAATACTCCGCCCGCACCTCTACGAGCGCTTCTGCCAGGAGACGGGCCCAAACACGGGCAAACCGGGGCGGCACCCGAGCGCCACCGGGCTCGTCGAGGAGCACCTCAACGCCGTACCGCTCGCGGGCCCATGCTGCGGCCAATTCTGGGGCGGCTCGCATTTGGATATAGCCCCCCTCATCTTGTTGGGCCACGATGCCTACAGGTTCGTAGAGCGGCTCGTACCAGTCGTCCTCGTCCTGGTTGTCGTCGCGATCCGTACCGTACAGGTTCACTCGGCGCACCCCCGGAAACCGAAGGGCCCAGCGGGCCAGGATCATGGCGCCCACCGGAGTGCGCCATTCGCCGGCTAGAGGGGGTTCTGAGCGGCGCCGACCACTACTCGACAGGTCATGGCTGCTGATCACCAGCATCTCCCCTTCCGCCTCCCGAGCTGCCCAAAAGACCCATGCGCCTTCGTCGTTAGCTCGATGCCTAATACGGTCTCTTAGCTTGTGGTCGTCAGGAACCGTGGCCACCCACACCCGATCGACGGCCTCCACCCGCTGGGCGAGTTGCCAAAGCCAGAACCGGGTTTTCTCCAAGCCGCACCGGGGACACTTCCAGCTCTCACAAAACACCGGCCACGTGGTCTCGTGCCCGTGGTACCTGTGGACTCCCCACATACGTGCCGGGCCGCACGGGGGGCCTTGAGTTGACCATGGGTCCTCAAGCACATCCGGAGGGTCGACCCCGGGCGGCACCCTGTACCTCCGTCGAGGTCGAGCCCGCTTGTGGCGAGTTGACGCCTGGGCGATGTCAGCCGCCGCCAACTGTGATAGGCTATAAATGGACATCTGAGCCGCCGCGGAGTCACCCGCGGACTAGTTCACCTCCTTCCCGGCCGCCCGGCCGGGTTTGGTTTTTCACGTGCCATCTTGGTGGATGATCAAGTGGCGGGCAGCCCAGGAAACAAGTGCGCGCCTTGGTATGCGGCGTGCAGCGCCTAGCTTCACGTACGGCAAGTCGCCGCGGTCCATGAGCTGGTAAAGTTTCGATTTCTTTATGCTGAGGAAACGCTCGGCCTCCCGGACGCTAACGAGGCCGTCGGCCACTACCCCTTCGCGATCGGAGTCTTCCATGGGGCTTTCCTCCTCCCTCGCGCTTGCGTTTCCATCTGGTTCCGTGTTAGCATGCACTGTCGGCAGAATAAAGCCTATAATCGGCAATATTCGGCAGGATCCGGCAAAGGCAGGGCTGAGTGGCATGAGTCGCAAGCGTCGCCGCGTCCCGGCGGAGGCCTACCAGGAAATCCGGCGAATGGTCCTAGAATGCGGCATCACAAATGCGAGCGAGGTATCGCGGGCCGTGACGCAGCGGTTTCCTGACAAAGCGCCGAGCGAGAGGACCGTTCGCAGCATTGTTAAGGAGCTCTTGCCCCCGGATCCGTCGGGGCCGTGGGAGCCGGGACCCGACAGTGACCCTGAGGACGACGCCCGGGTGTTGGAGACCATCGCTGCTGTGGTCTCCCGCAGGCATTGCGCCTCGTGGTGGCCGACCCAGGAACTCGCCCGCTGGATTGCATGGATACGCGCCGGATGGCCTGATCTAGATCCACTCATAGCCTTCATACTGGCCTCGGACTACCGGGTGTCAACGCCGGCGTGGAATTGACCCACCACGCGCCGGTTTGGAATTGACCCACCCCCGAGAAAGCTGCCCTACACCCCTTGGTGCTACGCACCAAGGGGCGCCGGGCACGGGTTACCGTTTCTCCGCTCTCACCCCCTCTGCGGATGGTGGCGGTATGCCGAAGATGCCGGCCCGCTTCTTTTCCCGTAGTCGGTAGCTTTCGCCCCGAATGTTG
>DUMU01000005.1 GCA_012839805.1 Bacillota bacterium
AAAGCGCCGGCCGGCAACCGGAATGGCGCCTGGAGGGCCGCTGGACACCGCGCCTCCAATGGGGACAGCCGCCGGTGGCGCCACCCGGGCAAGCCGTTGCGGCTGCGCCCGCCGATCTCTCCAACCTGGTTTTCCTCGCCGGAAGGGTCTTCGTGGACAACAACGGAAACGGCCGGTTCGACCAGGGGGACGAGGGAGTGAGCGGGGCCGTGGTTACCATCGACGACAGGACCAAGGTCAAGACCGACGCGCAGGGACGATATGAGCTACAGGTGGTCGGGGCCGGGCGGCACCTGGTTGCTCTGGAGATCGGCAGCATCCCCCTGGAGCTGGGGCTGGCGCCGGGAGTGGAGGGGCGCCGCACCGTCGAACTCCAGGCGGGGCGGGAAGGCAACGTGGTCGACTTTGCGTTGGTCAGGCTCTGCTCCCTCAGCGGGCTACTCTTCCTCGACGGGAACGGGAACGGTCGCCCTGACCCCGGCGAGCCCGGTCTGGGCGGCGTTTTCCTGCAGCTGGTGGGGACTCCCTTCAGCACCTTTACCGCGGGCGACGGCTCTTTTGCCTTATACGACGTTTACCCCGGTCAGTGGCAGCTGCGGGTGGAACCGGGCACCCTGCCGGAGACGGCCGATCAGAGCCAACCGGTGGAGGTCAAGGTGAACCTCGCCCCGGGCGAGATCCAGGAGGGGCTGCTTATTGCGGTTCCCCCGCGCGTTGAGGAGATCGAGTGGACATTCTAGAGTGCCGGCGGGGGGGCCAGAGTAACGTCCTCCGGTACGGCCTGCGGCCGGGGTTAGGCGCTCAGATCCGGGGTCAGATTCGCGAGTGCTGAACGGCCTCTACCTCCAGGTCGACCTGGTAGAGCACGCCGGGTTCGAAACGCTCGCCGGGGGCGGGCCGGACGAGCAAGTCGAACTGCAATTCGGTGCCGGTCGCCGGCGGGGAAACGGGGCCTACCGGAACGGGCCTGCCGGGCAAAAGCGGCTGCCAGGAGGAGCTGCCATGGGGGGCCCAGAAGAGCAGAACCCGGGGGCCCGGCAGGACGTAGTAGGGACCGTCCGGGTCTTGCGTGCCGGGCGACGCTTGCGGAATCAACACTTGCAGCCGGGCGGGGGCCAGCAGGTTGAGCTGCCAGGGAACGTTACTGCGGACTTGCACGTGAACGGCCTGCTCCAGAATATGATCACCTTCGCTCGTAACGGCCACGAAGCGCGGCGGGGTTTTTTGGAGCAGCTCAAGCAGGGTTACCGGAGGGATGACCACGTTCACGGTGGCCACCGCGGTCAGCGCTTGAGCGTGTGCGGCCTCCGGCCCGAGCAGCGACCCGGACCCTGACCCTGAGATATTGCAGAAAAGGAGCAAGAGGCCAACTGCGGCGATGGTGAGGATTCTTGACAACAGGCGATTCGGAAACAGCGGCAGCGGACGGTCCACTGCCTACCACCCTTTCGGCAGCCCGGCCGTCCTGGGGAGGAAACGGGAGAAGCGGTTTCAATCTTTACCGTTTCCGCCCGGTAGACCCGTGGCTTTGCGTCCCCGCCTTTCGACGGGTTTGCCTTTGTCGAGGGTGACGGACCTCGCGGCGATGCGAGGTCTGGCACCTACTTTACCGGCTCCAGGCTAGTCTATGTTCCCTTTCCTGTCAATAGCTTTCTTCGCCGCGGGTGGGGGATTGACACTCTTAGGGAGATCGGGTAAGCTGCCGTCAAGAATTCCGACTGTGTTCCTTGGATTTGTGGCCAAACCCGGGGAACGGGAGGTCCGGCGTACGCTTCCCCAGAGAGGGGCTGTCACCGGCTGCAAGCAGCCCTGGATTCAGTGTACGCCGGTGTGCGCCCGGGAGGGTCTACCCTGAAAACGGCGATGGTGCGCAGGCGGCAAGCCGCGCCGGCGCGAGTAGGGGTGGACGTGCAAGGCGCGTTAAGCCCGATGAGTGCCTGCCTGAGTGTCGTGACTGCACACCAGGCAGGAAACCGAGTGGAACCGCGGAGCCCTCCGTCTCGGACCCGGTCCGGACGGAGGGTTTTTCGTTCTTCCTGTTACCGAAGGGATGGTACCGAAGCGAGCATGCCACGTCACGTGAGAGGGAGGACCGAACCATGAGCATCTGGCAGACCTGGAAGCGGGACGTTCAAGCGGTCCTGGAACGGGATCCCGCGGCCAAGAGCGCCCTGGAAGTGGTTCTCTGCTACCCGGGCCTGCATGCCATCTGGTTTTACCGGATCGCGCACTGGTTTTACGAGCGGCGTCTTTACCTGATCGCCCGCCTCATATCCAACTTTGCCCGTTTCCTGACGGATGTGGACATCCATCCTGGCGCTAAGATTGGGCCGGGCCTCTTCATCGACCATGGCATCGGCGTGGTGATCGGGGAGACCGCCGAGATCGGGGAGAACGTCACCCTGTACCAGGGTTGCACCCTGGGTGGTACGGGGAAAGAGAAGGGGAAACGGCATCCTACCATTGGAAACAACGTGGTGGTGGCAGCCGGGGCGAAGATCCTGGGCTCTTTTAAGGTAGGGGACAATGCAAAGATAGGAGCGGGTGCGGTGGTTTTGCGGGAGGTCCCGCCCAACAGCACGGTGGTGGGGGTCCCCGGGCGGGTGGTGATTCAGGACGGGCGCCGGGTGGGGACGATCGACCTGGACCATGCCAACCTCCCCGACCCGGTGGGCCGGATGCTCCGGGAGATGCAGGAGCGGATCGAAGCCCTGGAGCGCCAGCTCGCGGAGATTCATGCGGAAGTCCATCCCGCCCGTGCTCCCGGCTGGAGCGGCGAGTGGGCGAGTCTGGCCAGTATGGAAGGGCTGGGGACACCGGCTCCCTTGGGGAGCAGAGTGGTAAACGAGGGAGCCGAACCGGCCGTGAAGAACGTGGTTTATCTGAGGAGTGGGCAACGTGCCGGCTGAAGCGCTCCGTTTCTACGACACTCTGACCCGCCGGAAAGTGGAGTTCGTGCCGCGTGACCCGGGGAGGGTGAGTATATACGCCTGCGGGGTCACGCCCTATGACGACAGTCACCTCGGGCATGCCCGGCCGGCGATCTTCTTCGACGTGGTTCGCCGCTACCTCACGGCCCGGGGGTGGCAGGTGCGGTACGTACAGAATTTCACCGATATAGACGACAAGATCATCGCCCGGGCCGCGAAGGAGGGAGTACCTCCTCTTGAACTGTCCGCCCGTTACGCCGACCGCTATCTTGCCGCCATGGATGCGCTGGGAGTAAAGCGAGCGGACGCCTATCCCAAGGTGAGCGAGCATATCCCGCTCATCCTGGAGATGGTTCAGAAGCTGGTAGAAAAGGGTCACGCCTATGTGGGCGGCGGCGACGTCTACTTCTCCGTGGAGAGCTTCCCGGCCTACGGGCGGCTTTCCGGGCAGCGCCTCGAGGAGATAGTGGCCGGCGCGCGCGTGGAGGTGGGCGAGGAGAAGCGGCATCCGGCCGATTTCGCCCTCTGGAAGGCCGCCAAGCCCGGCGAGCCCGCCTGGGAGAGCCCCTGGGGACCGGGGCGGCCGGGATGGCACATCGAGTGCTCGGCCATGTCCCTTCACTATCTCGGTAACCATTTCGACATCCACGGCGGTGGCATCGACCTCGTTTTCCCCCATCACGAAAATGAGATCGCGCAGTCGGAGGCATATACGGGCGATCCGCCGTTCGTCCGGCACTGGCTGCACAACGGCCTGGTAACGACGAAGGCGGAGAAGATGTCCAAATCGCTCGGGAATTTCACTACCGTAGAGGCGATCCTGAAAGACTTTCCTCCCGAATTCGTCCGCTATTTCCTGCTCTCGGTTCATTACCGGAGTCCGGTCGCCTTCAGCCCGGAGGCATTGGCTGCCTCCCGGCGCGGGTGGGAGCGGCTTCTGCTCACCTGGTACGAGTTGAACCGCCGCCTCGGGACCGCTCTTCCGGGCCGCGCGCAGCGGACTGGGGAGACCGGAGAAACCAGGGATACCAGAGAAACGAGGGAAACCAGGGAGGGAGATAATCTCCTGGTGAACCCCGAGCCGCTCGAGCTTTCGGTAGCGCAGGCCCGGGAGACTTTTGACCGGGCCATGGCCGACGATTGGAATACGCCGGTTGCCATCAGCGCGCTCTTCGACCTCGCCCGGGCCGTCAACCTCGCATTGCAGGCCGGCCTTCCGACCGCGGCCGGGGCGGGAGCCACGACCGGAGGCAGGCCCGGGCCTGAAGCTGGTGATAACGTTGCTGCCGGGCTGCTCCTGGCCGGGGAACTCTTCCGCGAGCTGGCCGTGGATATACTTGGTATCTTGCCCGGCGATCCGGAGGCGGCGGTGAAGGGGATCGGGCCGGCCACGGTTACGACGGCAAGGCCGGTGTCAGAGCCGGCCCCGGCGGGGGCGGCCGGCGAAGCGCCGGTTTCAGCCCGGGCGACTCCGGCAGCCGTCGCGGCTGCGACTGCCCCCGCTGCCGCAGCCGTGGCGGAGAGCGGGCTCGTGGAACAATTGGTCGATCTCCTGCTCGAGGTTCGAGAGGAGGCACGGCGCCGCCGGGATTTCGCCCAGGCGGACCGCATCCGGAACCGACTGGGGGAACTGGGCATTGTGGTGGAGGATACGACGGCGGGCCCGCGCTGGCGCCGCCGCCGGGAGTAACGAAGGGGCCTGCGAAGCCGGCCGACAGCCAGAGCGCCTCGAGGACCGGGCGGGTAGACTTCCGCCCCTGTACCTTGCTTACGTGGGCGACGCGGTGTATGAGCTCCTGGTCCGCGGGCAGCTGGTCCGGCAGGTGGAGGGGGGTATGCCGGCGGCGGAGCTTCACCGGCAGGCGGTAGCCCGCGTCCGGGCCTCGGCCCAGGCCGACGCGATGGTTCGCATCATGCCCCGGCTTACCCCCGAGGAGCGGGAAATCGTCCGGCGGGCCCGCAACGCCCACCCGCGCCACCGCCGTCCGGCGGGGGCCAAGGTGTGGCAGTACCGTTCCAGCTCAGCCCTGGAAGCTCTTTTCGGTTACCTTTTCCTCAGCGGGAGATGGCAACGAATGGAGGACGTGTTCCGATGGGTTCAGGAAGGCGGGGGCGAAGGCCATGGGGCGGTCGAGCGGGGTTCAGCCCCGGGGCCGGGTTCGGCGGCGGACAAAAACCCGCGGCCGGGGGCAGATCCGCAGGACGGGGACGGGCCGGCCGGCGGGGCAACGCCGGGGACTCGGACGGGTCCGGTGGGTGGGAGCGCCGGGATGCCGAACAAATAAACGTGATCCGGGGGCAGGAGCAGCCGGGCGCCGGGCGGGAGGACGTGATCGCCGGGCGGCGGGCGGTGGCGGAAGCCTTGCGGGCCGGGCGTCCTTTACACAAGCTGCTGATCGCCTGGGGCGTGCGGGAAAAATCGAAAGAGGTGGACTACCTCCTGGCCGAGGCCGCCCGGCGGCACGTCCCGGTGGAGCGGGTCGATCGGGAACGGCTGGCCGAGCTGGCCGGAACCGACCACCAGGGCGTGGTGGCACTGGCGGCAGTTCAGCCGTATCTTTCCCTCGAGGATCTCATGGAGGCTCTCTCCAGCGGGTTTGGTGAATGGCGACGCCGCCGCGGGCTTCCCGCAGCAGCTCCGGCCTTCCTCGTGGCTTTGGATGAGATACAGGACCCGCAAAACGTGGGGGCGATCTTGCGGACCGCGGAGGCGGCCGGGGCGGATGGAGTCTTGATCCCGGAACGGCGAGCGGCCGGCCTGACCGCGGCCACCGCCCGGAGCGCGGCCGGGGCTCAGGAATGGATCCCGGTGGTGCGGGTAACGAGCCTGCCCTACGCATTGGAGCGGCTCAAGAGCCAGGGCCTGTGGGTCGTCGGAACCGCGGCCGACGCGCCCACCTCCGTCTACGCCGCCGATCTAACGATGCCCCTGGTGCTCGTAATCGGGAGCGAGGGAAAAGGACTTCGCCGCAGCACGGCGGGGGTGTGCGACCTGATGGTGCATTTGCCCATGCAGGGACGGATTGGCTCCCTCAATGCTTCGGTAGCGGCCGGTATCGTCCTCTATGAGGTGGTCAGGCAGCGGGGGACGGGCTCTCGTGCAACTTCCTGAAACCTTCCGGATAGACTGAGGAGGCCCAAGCTCCACTCAGACGGCCGTTCACTAAAGGTTACCGGGAAGGCCGTTCACAGGGGTGGGGAAATTGGTCCGGCCGGTTTCGGAGGGAGAAGATTGTACCGGGGGCCAGCCAAGGAGGACTTTCTGGTAGTACTCGCGGCCGTGGCCACCTGTATTGCCCCGGTATTATCGGCATGGGGCTACCTGCCAGCCTCGAGCCTCCGGGCCCTGCCGGGGAGGCTTCATCCAAGCGAGACGGCCACCGCGGCAGGCCCGGAGCCCGCGCCGCCGGTGAGATGGCTCCCGGCTGCCCATCCTTCGGGCGGGCCAGAAGCTTACGCACCAAGCCCGGAAGCTTACGTACCAAGCATGATTGGCGAAGACGCCCGCCGGCGCCTCGGCCTGGTACACCTTTTGGGTCGCTATTCCACCTACTTCGACCCGGCTTTGCGCGGGCGGGTGGCAAACCTCCGCCGGGCGGCTGCCGCCATCGATGGTTTGCTTCTGCAGCCCGGACAGGAGTTCTCGTTTAACGACGTGGTGGGCCCGCGTACGCCGGAGACGGGGTATGTGGAAGCCCCCGAATTGGTGGCCGGGGAGCTGGTTCCGGGGGTTGGGGGCGGGATCTGCCAGCTTTCCTCTACGCTTTATAACGCCGTGCTTTATACCGCTTTGCGGGTCACGGAACGAGTTCACCATTCCCGGCCGCTGGGTTACGTGCCGCCCGGAAGAGACGCCACCGTTTACGACGATGTCCTGGATCTCCGCTTCGTTAATACCGAACCGGACCCGGTGCTGCTGTCCGCAGAAATGGTGGAAAACCGGTTGACGGTGGCCATCTGGGGAAGCCGGCCGTCTTCCCGAGAGGTAAAGATCGAGCAGTCTGAGGAACGTCGCCTTCCCCCACCGGTCGAGTTTATTGCCGACCCGTCTTTGCCACCCGGTAGCTGGAAAGTGGAACGGCGCGGTGGCGACGGAGTCGAGGTGGTAGTTTTCCGGCTGGTCTACGATGCTGCCGGGCAGCTGGTTCACCGGGAAAGGCTGTACCGGGATTTTTATGCACCTCGTTCATACGCTGTCCGCGCCGGACCGGGAGTGGATCGAGAGGCTGTCCGGCACGCCCTGCGAGGGGACAGGGAGCGGGAACGTGCTCGGGAACTGCTCAGAGCCTGGGGCTTGCCTTGACCGGCCCGTAATCAGGAGTATATAATTCCCTCGCATGCTTGAGTTCTTTTTACCTCGTCCACGGGCGGTGGCCCATCGGCATCGTCCGGTTTGGACAGGCCTCCACCCCGCCGACTTGGAGGCGATCGTGTGAGTGTGAACGCGCCCAGGGACATTTACACGGCTTATGAAGACCTGGTGGACGAGGAGGTCGTGGCGATTGCGCAGGAGGGAGACCGCCTGGCGCAAGAGTTTCTCATTAACAAGTACCGCAACTTCGTTCGGGCCAAGGCCAGAGCCTATTTTCTCATCGGCGCCGACCGTGAGGACATAATCCAAGAAGGCATGATCGGCCTGTACAAAGCGATTCGTGACTTCCGACCGGACAAGCTGGCCTCGTTTCGTGCTTTCGCCGAGCTTTGCGTAACCCGCCAGATCATTACTGCCATCAAGACGGCTACCCGCCAGAAACATTCACCACTCAATTCTGCGGTCTCCCTTAACAAACCCATCTACGACGAAGATTCGGACCGGACTTTGATGGATATTTTCCAGGCGGACGGTAATGATCCGGAAGAGGTAGTCATCAGCCAGGAAGAGTATGGAGACATCGAGGCAAAGATGGGTGAGTTCCTGAGTGAGCTGGAATGGAAGGTTCTCAATTACTACCTCGATGGCAAGTCGTACCAGGAGATAGCTCAGGAGCTCAACCGCCACGTGAAGTCGATCGATAACGCGCTCCAGCGCGTCAAGCGCAAGCTGGAACGGTACCTGGAGCGGCGCAACGCCCGCCAGCTGCGTTACTAACCGCGGGGCTCAACGCCCGCATAGGTACGCGTGCGGGCAGTTCCATGGTATACTGGATGCGTTCGAGCGGGCCGGTGTAGCTCAAGGGCAGAGCAGGGGTTTTGTAAACCTCAGGTTGAGGGTTCGATTCCCTCCGCCGGCTCCATTATCTTTCGTATCTTTCGTTATTTCGGTTTCCGCTGCCAGCTTGACGCCGGTCGCGGCCCGTGCTAAAATCAGGTGCGTGCCAGCGTGGAGGGGTTCCCGAGTGGCCAAAGGGAGCAGACTGTAAATCTGTTGGCTGACGCCTTCGTAGGTTCAAATCCTACCCCCTCCACCACTCCAAGTTTGCCGGTTTCGACGCGGGGTGGAGCAGTCTGGTAGCTCGTCGGGCTCATAACCCGAAGGTTGTCGGTTCGAATCCGGCCCCCGCAACCAGTTTTGATACGGGCCCGCATAGCTCAGCAGGTAGAGCGCATCCATGGTAAGGATGAGGTCACCGGTTCGATCCCGGTTGCGGGCTCCAGTTTGAAGGCCGGCCGGAAGACCTTTCCGGCCGGCTTCTCTTACGATTACGATTTCGGAGGCGCAGGCGATTCCGGAGCTGCGGTGACTGACGCTGTCACCGGGGGACTCGCGGGGGGTGGACCGCCGGCGCCGCCAGTTCGTGCGGCGGGGGCGGTGTACGGTCCGCCGGCAGGAGGCGAAAGGCAGCCTGCCGGCGAGCCGCGTGCGGGCGAGCGCTGGGGGATCAAGCCGGGCTGCCGGATTGACAGCCGGTTTTCGGCCATGATAGACTCGCTGGGTGACTTTGGGGCGTAAGGTCGTCGGAGGTGGCGGATCATGCGGGTGGGGATCACCCTGGAGTGTACGGAGTGCAAGAACCGGAATTACCGTACCACCAAGAACAAGCGGAATGATCCCGACCGGCTGGAGCGGCGCAAGTACTGCCCGGTCTGCCGGAAGCACACCGTTCACAAGGAGACGCGCTAGCGCGGCAAGAAGCTGCTCGAGACGGGCGACGCTTTTGAGGGGTGAGAAGATGGCGCAAGCAGCAAACCGCCCGGCCAAAGTAGGCCAGGGGTTCACCGCCAGGACCGGGCGCTTCTTACGGGAGGTAAGGGCCGAGTTTCGTAAAGTGACTTGGCCGACCAAGAAGGAGGTCACTACTTATACCGCGGTCGTTCTCGCTCTTTCGTTGATAGTGGCCGTCTTCTTGGGCCTCCTCGACTTCGGGTTCAACGCTATCTTCACCCTGTTGTCGGGCCTGGGAGGCTGACGACGGTGGCCAACGGAACTGCCGGCATTCCGAGCGATCCGGAGATAAGGTGGTATGTGGTTCACACGTACTCGGGGTACGAGAATAAGGTAAAGACCAATCTCATGCGGCGAGTGGCCAGCATGAACATGAGCGACAAGATTTTCGAGGTACTCGTTCCTACCGAGAAGGAGCTGGACTTCAAGGAAGGAAAGAAGCGAGTCGTCGAGAAGAAGGTTTTTCCCGGGTACGTCCTGGTCCGGATGAAACTCGGCAATGATTCCTGGTACGTGGTGCGTAATACGCCCGGAGTTACGGGCTTCGTCAGTTCGGGGAATCGGCCGCTTCCTTTGAGCGACCAGGAGGTCGAGAGAATCCTGCATCAGACCACGCCGGACGAGCAGGCCCCCCGGGTGGCTTTCGAGGCGGGCGAGCGGGTGAAGGTGATCGATGGACCGTTCGTGAACTTCGACGGCCGGATCGAGCAGGTAAACATCGAACGGGGGAAGCTCAAGGTGATGGTTTCGATGTTCGGGCGGGAGACCCCGGTCGAATTGGACTTCGATCAGGTTGAAAAAGTGTAGGGAGCGAACGCTATGGCTAAGAAAGTAGCTGCTATCGTGAAGTTGCAAGTACCGGCCGGGAAGGCTACCCCGGCCCCGCCGGTCGGGCCGGCCCTCGGCCAGCATGGCGTCAACATCATGGAGTTCGTCAAGTCGTTCAACGAGAAGACGGCCGGCCAGGCCGGGATGATCGTGCCGGTCGAAATCACCATTTACGAAGACCGCTCGTTTACCTTCGTCGTGAAGACTCCTCCGGCTTCGGTCCTGCTGCTGAAGGCTGCAGGAGTGGAGAAGGGCTCCGGGGCGCCCAACCGGGAGAAGGTCGCCAAGGTGAAGCGGTCGGAAGTCCGCAAGATCGCGGAGACCAAGATGCCCGACCTGAACGCGGCTACGGTGGAGGCCGCGATGCGCATGATCGAGGGCACCGCTCGGTCCATGGGAATCGTGGTGGAAGACTGACGGGAGACGGCCCGGGTGGGCTACGTCTTGGCTTGGGCGTTACGGGTGGGAGGCCGAGCACCGGAGTGCAGAGTTACGGTGAAGGCCGGTAGAACCACGAGGGGGTTTTGGCATGGCAAGGCACGGTAAGCGTTATGTGGAAGCGGCGAAACAAGTGAATCGGGACGCCGCTTACTCACCAGAGGAAGCCATCGCCATCGTCAAGAAGGTGGCCACCGCGCGCTTCCCCGAGACGGTGGAGGTGGCGATGAAGCTCGGTGTGGATCCCAAGCAGGCAGACCAGCAAGTGCGGGGTACGGTGGTGCTTCCGCACGGCCTGGGTAAGACGGTGCGGGTGGCCGTCTTCGCCAAGGGCGAACGAGCCCGGGAGGCGGAGGAAGCGGGCGCGGACATAGTCGGTGCGGAGGATCTGGTGGAAAAGGTTCAGCAGGGTTTCCTCGACTTCGACGTGGCGGTGGCCACTCCCGACATGATGGGGCAGGTGGGGCGGCTCGGACGGATCCTCGGGCCGCGTGGTTTGATGCCCAACCCGAAGACCGGAACGGTCACGATGGAAGTGGGCAAAGCGGTCCGGGAGATCAAGGCAGGTAAAGTCGAGTTTCGCGTCAATAAGGAGGGCTGCATCAACGTACCCATCGGGAAGGCGAACTTCAGCGAAGAGGCTTTGCTGGCCAATTTCCGCGCCCTGGTAGAGGCGGTGGTGCGGGCCAAGCCCGCGGCCGCCAAGGGGACTTACCTGCGCAAAATCGCTCTTTCGACCACGATGGGTCCGGGAATTCGCCTCGATCCGGCGAAGGCCCTGGCCGCGGCAGTCGAACGGGCGGGATGAGCGGGAAATAACGGGAAGGCCCAAGACAGCAGGTGTCCGCCGCTCGGGCGTGACCCAAGCGGATCCGGAAAGGGTCCGGCCTGCCGAGGCCGCAGCCAAAAGCGACGATGCGACGTCCTCGACCTGAGTTGAGGTCGGGGTCTGTGCTGTCGTTGCGGGCTTGAGCTAAGCCAGCCCCTGCGGTCTACACGCAGGGGTTTTTTAGTGGAGGTCCTGTGGTCTTCCCTGAGGAAGGTTCCTGAAAGAGAAAGGGGGGAGAGCATGGACCGTGAGAAGAAGCAACAGGTCGTGACAGAGCTCCAGGCAAAACTGGGCCAGGCGAAGGGAGCGGTGCTCGCCGACTTCCGGGGGCTCTCGGTAAAGGAGAGTACCGAGTTGCGGCGGCGGTTGCGGGAGCAAGGGGCGGAGTTTCATGTGGTCAAAAACCGCCTGTTGCGCCGGGCGGCCGAGGCGGTGGGAGTTACCGGGCTGGATCCGTTCCTGGAGGGCCCGACGGCGATAGCTCTCACGTTACAGGATCCGGCGGTTTTGGCAAAGGTTATCAATCAGTTCGCGAGAGACCACAAGAACTTTACCCTCAAGGCCGGGGTACTGGACCGGCGAACCATTACCAGTGAACAGGTGGTAAGGCTGGCCGAGTTGCCACCGCGAGAGGTTCTCGTCGGCCGGCTCCTCGGGCAGATGCAGGCGCCCTTGGTGGGTCTGGTTTCGGTCCTGCAGGGGACGATCGGTCAATTCGTGCGGACGCTGGAGGCCATCCGCCGGCAGCGTGAAGAGCAGGGGCAGCCGGCGCCGGCGACGGCTGAGGCGTGATGGACGGCCGGTGGGATGACGAGCAGAAAACCAGCGACAGACTTGGGGAGGTTTCGGCAATGGCGATTACCAAAGAAGAGCTGATCGAAGCCATCGAAAAGATGACCGTACTGGAGCTGGCCGAACTGGTCAAGGCTCTTGAGGAGAAGTTCGGGGTGAGCGCGGCGGCGCCGGTAGCGGTGGCCGCGCCGGTGGCGGTAGCGGCACCGGCGGCGGAGGCCCCGGCTGAGGAAGAGAAGACGGAGTTTGACGTGATCCTGACCGCGGCGGGGGACAAGAAGATCCAAGTCATCAAGGTAGTGCGGGAGCTGACGGGACTTGGCCTCAAAGAGGCGAAGGACCTGGTCGACGGCGCCCCCAAGCCGGTGAAGACCGGCGTATCAAAGGCGCAGGCCGAGGAGATCAAGGCCAAACTGGTGGAGGCCGGAGCTACGGTCGAGATCAAATAAGCCGGGTGAACCGGACCGGAACCGGCGACAGGCAGCCGCCCCCGGGGTGCACCGGCGCCCCCGGTTGCCTGTCGCCTGCTTTCTTAAGTTTGGACGAAAAAGATTGACCAGCGCCCAAGCGGTGTGATAAAATGCCCGGGTGGTGTCGCTTCTACCCGGGGTCGTCCCTGCCAGCTAAGGTCGATCCACCGGGCATCGGGGAGGGCGATCCTTCTGTTTTTGCCAGCCCGTGACAAGCTCACAGGTGCCTACCTGCACGCTTCGTCCTACGTTTACCGGCCCAGCAGCGCATACCTCTACTGTTTCTCGTCAACGTTATATTATGTCTCGTCTTCAGGTTTTCCTGTCGCGCCGAGACCAGTTTACCGCCAGTTAGCGCGAAAGTCGTAGCCCATCCTTCCCGGGGAGCACGCGGGCAAGCAAGCGGCATTCGACCCGAGAGAGGTGAGGGGATTGGCCGTCGCCAAGACGTTGGAGCGCCGGAGAGAAAGACGCAATTATGGCAAGATCCGGGAGGTTCTCGAACTTCCAAACCTCATCGAGATCCAGCGGAAGTCCTTCGAATGGTTCCTGACCACCGGTCTGATGCAGGCCTTCCGTGACATCTCGCCTATCGAGGATTTCACCGGCAACCTGGTATTGCAGTTCGATTCCTACGAACTGGGAGAGCCGAAGTACACGCCCGAGGAGTGCAAGGAGAAGGACGCCATCTACTCGGCGCCGCTCAAGGTGAAGGTGCAGCTCATCCATAAGGACACCGGCGAGGTGAAAGAGCAAGAGGTGTTCATGGGTGACCTGCCCCTCATGACCGAGAACGGAACCTTCATCATCAACGGAGCAGAGCGGGTCGTTGTCAGCCAGCTCGTCCGTTCACCGGGAGCCTATTTTCAGAAAGAGCACGATGCGAACGGCAAGGAGATGCTGACGGCATCGATCATCCCCAATCGCGGGGCCTGGCTCGAGTTCGAGCAGGACGCCACGGGCGTGATCTGGGTAAGGGTAGACCGGACGCGGAAAGTGCCGGCGACGGTGTTGCTCAGGGCCTTCGGATTTCAAACCACGGCCCAGATTCTGGAGCTGTTTGACGAAGACGAAACCATTAGGGCCACCCTGGAGCGGGATAGCACCGATTCCCAGGACGAGGCGCTGGTCGAGATATACAAACGCCTGCGGCCGGGGGAGCCTCCTACCGTAGATAGCGCCCGCACCCTTTTCGAAGGGCTCTTTTACGATTCACGTCGCTACGACCTGGCGCCGGTCGGGCGCTATAAGCTCAACAAGAAACTCCGGCTGGCAGAGCGTTGTCTTGGTCGCGTGCTGGCTCGCACGGTCCTCGACGAGAGTTCCCAGCAGGTGCTGGCCGAGGCAGGAACCAAGCTCACCCGGGAGATCCTGCAGCGTTTCGAAGAACGGGGTATCACCAAGATCTTCGTGTTGGGAGACGAGGACCGGGTGGTACCGGTCATATCCAATGGCCGGCCGGATCCGAGTGTTTGCGTGCTCACCGCGGAAGACGTGGTAGCGGTCATCAACTATATGGTGGGTTTCGCTTACGGCGTGGGAAACCTCGACGACATCGACCACCTCGGCAACCGGCGACTCAAGTCGGTAGGCGAGCTCCTGCAAAATCAGTTCCGGATCGGCCTCTCCCGCATGGAGCGGGTGGTCCGTGAACGCATGACGATACAGGATGTAGACATAGCCACACCCCAGGCCTTGATAAACATCAGGCCACTCGTCGCCGCGATCCGAGAGTTTTTCGGCTCGAGCCAGCTGTCGCAATTCATGGACCAGACCAATCCCCTGGCCGAGCTGACCCACAAGCGGCGTTTGAGCGCCCTCGGACCGGGAGGGCTCAGCCGGGATCGGGCCGGCTTCGAAGTGCGTGACGTTCACCATTCGCACTACGGGCGCATGTGCCCCATCGAGACTCCCGAAGGTCCGAACATCGGGTTGATCGGGTCGCTTTGCACCTACGCCCGGGTGAACGAGTACGGGTTCATAGAGGCTCCGTATCGCCGGGTGGTGGATGGACGGGTCACCGACGAGATTGTATACCTTACTGCCGACGAGGAGGACGAGTACAACATCGCCCAGGCCAACGAGCCCGTCGACGAGGAAGGTCGCCTCATCAACCCTCGGGTGACGGTTCGTTACCGGGACCAGATCCGCCTGGTCGACCCCAAGGAGGTCGAGTTCGTCGACGTATCACCCAAGCAGATAGTGAGTGTGGCGACCGCGCTCATTCCTTTCCTCGAACACGACGACGCGAGCCGGGCGCTGATGGGTTCGAACATGCAGCGACAGGCAGTGCCCTTGCTCCGGGCAGAGGCACCGATAGTGGGTACGGGCATGGAGTACCGGGCTGCCATCGACTCGGGAGCGGTGCTGCTTGCTCGCGAGAGCGGTGTGGTCACGTACGTCGACGGGCGAGAGATACGGGTCACGACGGACGAGGGGCGGGAAGTCCGTTACCGCCTGACCAAATTCGCCCGCTCTAACCAGAGCACGTGCTTGAACCAGCGCCCCGTCGTCCGGCTGGGAGATCGGGTAGAAAAGGGAGACCTGCTTGCCGACGGTCCCTCCACCGATCAAGGGGAACTCGCCCTGGGTAAGAACGTGCTCGTCGCTTTCATGCCCTGGGAAGGCTACAACTACGAGGACGCGATCCTCATCAGCGAGCGCCTGGTTAAAGATGATGTCTATACATCCATCCATATTGAAGAGTACGAATGCGCCGCCCGGGACACCAAATTGGGGCCGGAGGAGATCACCCGGGATATCCCCAACGTTGGGGAAGACGCGCTGGAGGACCTGGACGAGCGAGGCATCGTCCGGATCGGCGCGGAGGTCCGCCCGGGCGACATTCTGGTCGGCAAGGTGACGCCCAAAGGTGAGACGGAGCTGACCGCCGAGGAGCGCCTGTTGCGGGCCATTTTCGGTGAAAAGGCGCGCGAGGTAAGGGATACTTCGCTGCGGGTCCCTCACGGCGAAGGGGGAGTCGTGGTCGATATTAAGGTGTTCACCCGGGATGACGGGGCTGAGCTTTCTCCGGGCGTGAACAAGCTGGTGAGGGTGTATATCGCCCAAAAGCGAAAGATCTCCGTGGGAGACAAGATGGCGGGACGCCATGGTAACAAGGGTGTCGTCTCTCGCATCCTGCCCGAAGAGGACATGCCTTTCCTGCCCGACGGTACCCCCGTCGACATCGTACTCAACCCGCTGGGAGTCCCCTCCCGCATGAACATCGGTCAGGTTCTGGAAACCCATCTCGGCTGGGCCGCACGGGCTCTGGGAATGAAAGTGGCTTCCCCGGTTTTCGATGGGGCTACCGAAGAGGAGATCATCGAAGAACTGAGGCGAGCGGGGTTCCGTGAAGACGGAAAGATGGAGTTGAGGGACGGGCGTACCGGAGAGCCTTTCGACAACCCGGTCACGGTGGGCTATATCTACATGCTCAAACTTGCCCACCTGGTAGACGACAAGATACATGCCCGTTCTACCGGCCCGTATTCGCTGGTCACCCAGCAGCCGCTGGGAGGAAAGGCCCAATTCGGCGGGCAGCGCTTCGGCGAGATGGAAGTTTGGGCGCTGGAAGCCTACGGGGCTGCGTACACCCTGCAAGAACTCCTCACGGTCAAATCAGACGACGTGGTAGGACGGGTCAAGACCTACGAAGCCATAGTTAAGGGGGAAAACATCCCCGAACCGGGTGTACCCGAGTCCTTCAAGGTCCTCATCAAGGAACTGCAAAGCTTGGCACTGGATGTACGGGTGCTGAGCGAAGACAACCGGGAGATCGAAATCCGCGAGGACGACGAAGACGTCAATGAGATGGCCCGGGAACTGGGCATCGACCTGCAGGGTCGGGAGACGGACGATCGGGAGCCGCGGGCGCGCCAGCGGGTACAGGCCGCGGCCGCGTTCCTGGCCGGCCTCGGCCAAAGCCGGCCGGAGCGGGCGGCGGACCTGGGAGAGGAAGTAGAGGAAGTAGAGGAAGCAGAGGAAGCAGAGCACGAACCGGAAACGGATATCTCCCGGGATGAGTTGGGACTGGGTGCCGACGGGGCGCAGGAGGAGAGTGAAGAATCTCCCGAGGCTGAAGCGACCGCGGGCGTTCGCGGGTCGCGGTCAACCAATCGATCTCGTGACGTGCTCGGGGTAAGTCCCTCGGAGGAAGATGACCTCGAAATGTCCCAAGACGACGGTCTGGCCGAAGTCGAATACGACCGGTTCGAGGATGAGGATGTAACCGGTATCGACGACGCGTCAGATGATGACCCCGGTGGCGCTGATGATGACGAAGATGACGCTTACCTTCTGGACGAGGGAAGCGAGGAGGCTCTGGACGACGAGGAGTACTTCCGCCGGGGACGCGACGATGACGACCAGTTCTGAGCAGGGGGGCAGGTAACTTGCTGGACGTCAATCTCTTCGATTCCATCAGGATCGGATTGGCTTCACCGGAACAGATCCGGGCTTGGTCCAGCGGAGAGGTGAAGAAACCGGAGACCATCAATTACCGGACCCTGAAACCGGAACGAGAGGGACTGTTCTGCGAGAAGATCTTCGGGCCGGTCAAGGACTGGGAATGCCATTGTGGCAAGTACAAGCGCGTGCGCTACAAAGGCATCGTATGCGATCGCTGCGGGGTGGAGGTCACCCGGGCCAAGGTGCGGCGGGAGCGAATGGGCCACATCGAACTGGCCGCGCCGGTTTCCCACATCTGGTTCTTGAAGGGCATCCCGAGCCGGATGGGACTGATCCTGGATCTGTCGCCCCGCGCCCTGGAAAAGGTCATCTATTTTGCGTCTTATATTGTCCTTGATCCCGGCGACACCCCGCTCAGCAAGAAGCAGCTACTTACGGAGAACGAATACCGGGACTACCGCGACCGTTTCGGCGATGCTTTCCGGGCCGGAATGGGCGCGGAGGCGGTCAAGCAACTTCTGGCGGAAATAGACCTTGATCAGCTTTGTGAGGAATTGCGCCGGGAAGCGTTGGAGAACACCGGTCAGAAACGGATCCGTGCCATCCGCCGCTTGGAGGTGGCGGAGGCGTTTCGGCAGTCCGGCAACCGGCCGGAGTGGATGTGTCTCGAAGCCATTCCCGTCATTCCCCCCGAGTTGCGGCCCATGGTTCAACTAGACGGCGGGCGGTTTGCCACTTCGGACCTAAACGACCTCTACCGGCGGGTGATCAACCGCAACAACCGCCTCAAGCGTCTCCTTGAACTGGGAGCACCGGACATCATCGTTCGCAACGAGAAGCGTATGCTCCAGGAGGCAGTAGACGCCCTGATCGATAACGGCCGCCGCGGTCGTCCCGTGACCGGACCGGGGAACCGGCCCCTCAAGTCGCTTTCCGACATGCTCAAAGGCAAGCAGGGGCGCTTCCGCCAAAACCTGCTGGGCAAGCGGGTGGACTACTCCGGTCGCTCGGTGATCGTCGTCGGCCCGGAGCTACAGATGCACCAGTGTGGGCTTCCCAAGGAGATGGCGCTCGAGCTCTTCAAACCGTTCGTAATGAAGAAGCTCGTGGAGAAGGGCCACTGCCACAACATCAAGAGCGCCAAGAAGGCGGTGGAGAGGGTCCGCGACGAGGTCTGGGATGTTCTGGAGGAGGTCATCCAGGAGCATCCGGTACTCCTCAACCGGGCTCCGACCTTGCATCGTCTGGGAATCCAGGCGTTCGAGCCGGTGCTGGTGGAAGGACGGGCGATCAAGATCCATCCCCTGGTCTGCCAGGCATATAATGCGGACTTCGACGGTGATCAGATGGCGGTACACGTTCCTCTGTCCGCGGAGGCCCAGGCGGAAGCCCGGCTGCTGATGCTTTCCACGAATAACCTCCTTCTGCCGGCGAGCGGTCGCCCGGTGGCCGTTCCAACCCAGGATATGGTTATCGGTTGCTACTACCTGACTCTCGAAAAGGAAGGGGCAAAGGGAGAAGGCCGTTATTTCAAGGATACCGATGAGGTCCACCTGGCCTACGATCACGGAGAGGTCGACTTGCACGCGCGAGTCAAGATCAGGGTAGTGGGTGGAGGCTACCTCGAAACTACCCCGGGACGTCTTTTCTTCAACGAGGTCTTGCCGCCCGACATGGATTACATCAACGACGTGATGGGCAAAAGTGACCTCTCTAAGCTGGTCGACCGCCTCTACCATCGTTACGGGAACCTCCGCACGGCCGAGGTGTTGGACCGCATTAAGGAGCTGGGCTTCCATTACGCCACCCGTTCGGGAACCACCATTTCCGTTCAAGACCTGGCCATCCCGGCGGAGAAGCGGGCGATCATCGAGGAGGCGGAAAAGCAGGTAGCCCGGATCGAGCAACAGCATCGTTTGGGACTGCTTTCCGCCGAGGAACGCTACCAGCAGATCTGCGACGTCTGGACCCGGGCGAAAGAACAGGTTGCCAAAGTGTTACAGCAGCAGCTCGGCAAGTTCAACCCGGTCTACATGATGGCGAGCTCGGGGGCACGGGGCAACTGGTCGCAGCTTTCGCAGCTGGCCGGCATGCGAGGCCTCGTGGCCGATCCTACCGGGCGGACCATCGAAATACCCATCACCGCCAACTTCCGGGAAGGTCTCACCGTGCTGCAATACTTCATCTCGACGCACGGTACGCGCAAGGGGTTGGCGGACACGGCTTTGCGTACCGCCGACTCCGGGTACCTCACCCGGCGCCTCGTCGACGTCGCTCAGGACGTCATCGTCCGGGAGGAAGACTGCGGCACGAGCCGGGGAATCCCCGTACAGGCACTGGTGGACGAGGGAGGAGACGTGATCGAAACCCTCTCGGAGCGGATCGCCGGGCGGATCACCGCCGAGGAGGTGATCGACCCGAGGAGCGGTGAGGTGATCCTGCCGGCCAACAGCATGATCGACGAGAACGCGGCGGTGCGGATAGAGGAAGCCGGCATCAAAGAGGTTCGCATCCGGTCGGTTCTTACCTGCGAGTCGCGTTATGGAGTTTGCGCTCGCTGCTATGGCCGCAATCTGGCCACCGGTGGCCTGGTAGAAGTGGGCGAAGCGGTAGGCATCATCGCCGCCCAGTCCATCGGCGAACCGGGCACGCAGCTTACGATGCGCACTTTCCACACCGGAGGGGTTGCGCAGGAGGATATCACGGCGGGTCTTCCTCGTGTAGAGGAACTCTTCGAAGCGCGCAAGCCCAAAGGGCAGGCGGTCATCAGCGAAATCGCGGGAACGGTTCGGGTTGAGGAGGAGAAAGGTACTCGCAAGGTCGTGGTAGTCGGCGACGACGGGCAGGAGGCGAGCTATGCGGTGAGCTTTGCTGCCCGGCTGCGGGTCCGCCCGGGAGATCGGGTGGAGGTGGGCGAGGCGCTGACGGAAGGCCCGCTCAACCCCCACGACATCCTGCGGGTGAAAGGGCCGGAAGCGGTACAGGTATACCTGGTGCAGCAAGTACAGGAAGTTTACCGGTCCCAGGGCGTCGACATCAACGACAAGCACATCGAAGTCATCGTGCGTCAAATGATGCGCAAGGTCAAGGTGGACGATCCGGGGGACACGCGGCTCTTGCCCGGTAGCCTGGTGGACCGCTTCGAATTCGAAGAGGAAAACGAGCGGCAGCGAGAGCAAGGTGGCAAACCGGCGATGGGGAGGCCGGTGCTGCTGGGGATCACCAAGGCCTCGCTGGCTACGGAGAGTTTCCTGTCAGCAGCGTCGTTCCAGGAAACCGCCCGGGTGCTGACGGATGCAGCCATCAAGGGTAGGGTAGATCCTTTGATCGGCCTGAAGGAGAACGTGATCATCGGCAAGCTGATCCCTGCGGGTACAGGCATGTCGCGTTACCGGAACATCCGGGTCTACGTAGCAGAGGGCGCCGAGCCCGGGTATCTCCCGGCCGAAGAAGCCCATGAGGTGCTGGAAACCCCCTCTGCTCATGAACTGTTTGCTCCGGAGGAGACAGAAGGACCGGAAAAGCCGGAGGCAGCTCTGGAGGAAGTGGAAGAGGAAGGGGAAGAAGAAGAAGAAGTTGTGCCTGACGAGGATGGCACGGCTCATACCCCTTCGCACGCCGCGGTTTCGGCTCGGGAGACCGCCCGGGGCGAGGAAACGGGTTGACAGGGCGGGAGACGGAAGTTATACTCGCAGGGTGTGTGTCATTCCCGCCCTGTCTGAGCAGGAGGAGCAGAATGCAGCTGAGTGACGCTTCCGGCCGGGTGGTCGGGACGAAGCAGACGTTGCGAGCGGTAGAGCGCGGGGTGGCACGGACCGTTTACCTGGCTCGGGATGCCGATCAACGCATCCTCCGGCCTCTGAGGGAAGCATGTGCGAAAGCCGGGGTTCCGGTGATCGAAGTTGAAAGTATGGCGGAGCTTGGCCGGCAGTGTGGTATCACGGTGGGCGCGGCCGCAGCCGCCGTGCTCTCTCTGCCGGGCGGGAAAGGAGCGTAGAAATGCCCACCATCAACCAGCTGGTACGCGCGCGGCGCAAGCACCTGGCCAAGAAGAGCAAATCGCCCGCGCTGCATTTCGTGCGTAATACGCTGAAGGGCGAGGTTGCCTACGGTGAAGGGGCGCCGCAGAAACGAGGTGTGTGCACGAAAGTCACCACGACGACGCCCAAGAAGCCTAACTCCGCGTTGCGCAAGATCGCGCGGGTACGCTTGACGAACGGGGTAGAGGTGACGGCGTACATACCCGGTGAAGGCCACAACCTCCAGGAGCACTCTGTGGTGCTGATCCGCGGCGGCCGGGTGAAGGATCTACCGGGCGTTCGTTATCACATCATCCGGGGGGCCCTGGATGCGGCCGGGGTGACGGACCGCCGGCAAGGGCGCAGCAAGTACGGTGCCAAGCGACCGAAGTGAGTCCCGGAAATGATAAGGGGGAGGCAAGGGTATGCCCAGACGTGGACCGGTGCCGCGCCGGCCGAGGCTCCCTGATCCGGTGTACGGGAGTCCCCTGGTGACGGCACTTACCAACGTAGTGATGAAAGACGGCAAGAAGAGCCTTGCCCAGCGCATCGTCTATTCCGCCCTCAAGGAAGTAGAGGCCAGGAGCGGCCGCAGCGGCCTCGAGGTCTTGGAGCAGGCGATGAAAAACGTGATGCCGGTGCTGGAGGTCCGGCCGCGGCGGGTGGGCGGGGCGACCTACCAGGTCCCCATGGAGGTCCGTCCGGAGCGGCGGGAGTCGTTGGGCTTGCGCTGGATTGTCGGATACGCCCGGCTCCGTGGTGACAAGCGCACGATGTCCGAGAAACTCGCGGCAGAGATTCTGGACGCGGCCAACAACCAGGGCGGAGCCGTGAAAAAGCGGGAGGATACTCACCGCATGGCCGAGGCGAACCGAGCCTTCGCCCACTACCGGTGGTGACGGCCGCGAGCACCGGGTGTGCCGGCTCTGGGCAATAGGCCGGAAGGTGCGAGAGCAGGCCGAGCCGGCGATCCGGCAGAAGACCCCCGGGGCGGCAAATGGGGCGGCAAATATGGATGGCGAAAAGGCCAGACGGTGAAGAAAGGAGGGGAGCGCAGTGGCCCGTACGGTACCGTTGGAACGAGTTCGTAACATCGGCATCATGGCTCACATCGATGCTGGCAAGACGACCACCACGGAACGGATTCTCTTTTACACGGGGCGCGTGCACCGGATGGGCGAGGTCCATGAAGGTGCGGCTACCATGGACTGGATGATCCAGGAGCGCGAGCGGGGGATTACGATCACCTCGGCGGCGACCACTTGCCGGTGGCGTGACCACGAGATCAACATTATAGACACGCCCGGACACGTGGATTTCACCGTGGAGGTCGAGCGGTCACTGCGCGTCCTCGACGGGGCGGTGGCGGTCTTCTGTTCCGTAGGAGGAGTAGAGCCGCAGTCAGAAACGGTATGGCGCCAGGCTGATAAGTACCACGTCCCGAGGATCGCGTACGTGAACAAGATGGACCGGGTGGGGGCCGACTTCGACCGGGTCGTACAGCAAATCCGCGACCGGCTGGGCGCGAACCCCGTCCGCCTTCAATTACCCGTCGGGGTAGAGGAGTCTTTCCGTGGTGTGATCGACCTGATTGAAAAGAAGGCATACGTTTATGTCGATGACCTGGGGACCAAGATGGACTGCGAGGATATCCCCCAGGACTTGGTGGGCAAGGTCGAGCAGGCCCGGGAGGAACTGGTCGAGGCGATAGTCGAGACCGACGAGGAACTGCTTCAGAGGTATTTGGAGGGGGGCGAGATATCCCCCTCCGAGTTGCGGCGAGCCTTGCGGCGCGCCTGCATCGCCGGGCAGCTGGTTCCAGTTCTGTGTGGCTCTTCGTTCAAGAATAAGGGCGTACAACCTCTGCTCGACGCGATCGTTGACTACTTGCCTTCGCCGCTTGATCTACCCCCGGTGGAGGGCGTGGTGCCCCGTACGGGCGAGCCCGCGGCGCGTCGCCCGGACGACGAGGAGTCTTTCACGGCGCTGGCATTCAAAGTTCAGACGGACCCCTTCGTGGGCAGGCTTTGCTACTTCCGTGTCTACTCCGGCCGGGTGAAGGCGGGTTCTTACGTTTACAATGCCACCAGGGACCGCAAGGAGCGGTTCGGGCGCCTGGTACGTATGCACGCGAATCATCGCGAGGACGTAGACGAGGTGGTAACGGGGGACATCGCCGCGGCGGTGGGGCTGAAGGATACCAGCACCGGCGACACGTTGTGTGACGAAGCCCATCCGATCGTGCTGGAAAGCCTGCGCTTCCCGGATCCTGTCATTAGCCAGGCGATAGAGCCCAAGAGCAAGGCGGATCAGGACAAGCTGGCCATGGCTCTGCAACGCCTGGCGGAGGAAGATCCTACGTTCCGGGTGCATCAGGACGAAGAAACGGGCCAGACGGTGATTGCCGGCATGGGTGAGCTCCACCTGGAGATCATCGTCGACCGGCTGCTGCGCGAGTTCAAGGTCGAAGCGAACGTGGGGCGGCCTCAGGTGGCGTATCGGGAGACGATCCGCCGGCCGGCGCGGGCCGAAGGACGCTTCATCCGGCAAACCGGTGGCCGGGGGCAGTACGGCCACGTTTGGCTGGAGATCGAACCCTTGCCGCCGGGTACCGGATTCGAGTTCGTCAACGCGATTGTGGGCGGCGTAGTTCCGAAAGAGTACATACCGGCAGTTGAGGAAGGCGTGCGCGACGCGATGACGAGCGGAGTCCTCGCCGGTTATCCCATGGTGGACATCCGGGTCAGCCTGGTGGATGGCTCATATCACGAGGTCGACTCCTCCGAAATGGCGTTCAAGATCGCTGCCTCCCAAGGTTTCAAGGAGGCGGCACGGCAGGCTGATCCGGTGTTACTCGAACCCATCATGAAGGTGGAAGTGGTGACGCCCGAGGAGTTCCTCGGCGAAGTAATGGGGGACCTCAATTCACGACGGGGGCACATCACCGGGATGGAACGCCGGGGAAACGCGCAGGTGGTAAGCGCCTTCGTTCCGCTGGCCACCATGTTCGGCTACGCGACTGACCTGCGCTCGATGACTCAAGGGCGGGCCACTTATACGATGGAGTTCGATCACTACGAGGAGGTGCCAAGCAGCGTCGCCCAAGAGGTGTTGAGTGCACGCTAGACGGTGCACGGAAGACATACGAGGGAGCAGGTCGTAACGGGGGAGCAGGACACCGCAGGGGGGCCGTCAGAGGAGTGTAGGGTCCCAGCGACGACGGGAATCGCAGGTTTGAAGGAGGCAATGGTATGGCAAAGCAAAAGTTCGTTCGGACGAAGCCACACGTCAACGTTGGTACCATAGGGCATGTCGACCACGGGAAGACGACGTTGACCGCGGCGATAACGCTTCTCCTCTCGAAGCAAGGAAAGGCACAGTACAAGAGGTACGACGAGATCGACAACGCGCCCGAGGAGAAGGCACGTGGGATTACAATCAACACCGCTCACGTGGAGTATGAGACTGACAAGCGGCACTATGCTCACGTGGACTGCCCGGGCCATGCCGACTACATCAAGAACATGATCACCGGAGCGGCCCAGATGGACGGCGCAATCCTGGTGGTATCCGCCGCGGACGGTACGATGCCACAGACCCGGGAACACATCCTGCTTGCCCGGCAGGTCGGTGTACCCGCGATCGTCGTTTTCCTCAACAAGGCCGACATGGTGGACGATCCGGAGTTGCTGGAACTGGTCGAGATGGAAGTAAGGGAACTCTTGAACAAGTACGAGTTCCCGGGAGACGAGGTTCCGGTGATCCCCGGCTCGGCGCTGAAAGTGCTCGAGTGCGGTGGGTGCGGAACCTGCGAGTGGTGCCAGGGTATTTACAAACTGCTGGATGCGGTAGACAGCTATATCCCCACCCCGGTACGTGCCGTTGACAAGCCGTTCTTGATGCCGGTCGAGGACGTTTTCAGCATCACCGGCCGGGGTACGGTGGCTACCGGGCGCGTGGAGCGGGGTACGGTGAAGGTGGGCGACGAACTGGAGATCGTTGGTCTACGCCCAGAGCCCCGCAAGACGGTAGCTACCGGGGTAGAGATGTTCCGTAAGACGCTGGATGTAGCAGAAGCCGGCGACAACATCGGCGTCTTGCTGCGGGGAATCGACCGCGACGAGGTCGAACGGGGGCAGGTCCTGGCCAAGCCGGGTTCGATCACGCCCCATACGAAGTTTGAGGGTGAGGTTTACGTCCTGACCAAGGAAGAAGGCGGGCGACACACTCCGTTCTTCGACGGGTACCGTCCCCAGTTCTACTTCCGGACCACGGACGTTACCGGCGTAATCCACCTGCCCGAGGGTACCGAGATGGTGATGCCGGGGGACAACGTGCGTATCAAAGGTGAACTCATTACCCCCATCGCCATGGAGGAAGGACTGCGTTTCGCCATCCGGGAAGGCGGGCACACGGTGGGCGCCGGCGTGGTGACCAAGATTCTGGCCTGAGAAGTCACGGTGGTGCAACAGCAGCCGGGCATGGGGGGCGCGGGAGGAGTGGAGTTGAGGCCCGTGCCCCCCGGCCGTGCCTAACCGGAGAGGGGGGCAAGAATGGCAGGGCAACGAATTCGCATTCGCTTGCGGGGGTTTGATCACCGCTTGCTGGACGCCTCCGCCCTCAAGATCGTCGAGACGGCCCGGCGTACGGGAGCGGTGGTGGCCGGCCCAATACCGCTGCCGACGGAGCGGAGCGTGTACACGGT
Organism: Bacillota bacterium; assembly: GCA_012839805.1. GTDB lineage: Bacteria > Bacillota > Limnochordia > Limnochordales > DUMU01 > DUMU01. Next base: position 25,525 of record DUMU01000005.1, read on the forward strand.
GCTCCGTTCACCCCATATTGACAAGGATTCGCGGGAGCAGTTCGAGATGCGCACCCACAAGCGGCTCATCGACATTTGGGAGCCCACCAGCAAGACGGTGGATGCGCTGATGCGGCTGGATCTGCCAGCTGGTGTGGACATCGAGATCAAGTGAGGGCGAGGGGGACCGGTCATGGTCAGAGCGACCCAGGGCCTGCTCGGCCGTAAACTGGGGATGACGCAAGTCTTCAACGAGGCGGGGGAATGGATCCCGGTCACGGTTCTGGAGGTCGGGCCCTGCCCCGTGGTTCAGAAGAAGACCGTGGAAAAAGATGGGTACTGCGCCCTGCAGCTGGGTTTCGGTACGGTGAAGGAACGGCGGGTGAACAAGCCACTGCGCGGTCACTTCGCCCGAGCGGGCGTCAAGCCGGTCCGGTGGTTGCGGGAAGTGCCGTGGGACCCGCAGGAGGCGGCCAGGGTGCAGGTGGGTGAGATGCTGGAGGTGACTCTCTTCCAGCCGGGCCAGCGGGTGGACGTCATCGGACGCTCCCGGGGTAAGGGATTCCAGGGGGTAATCAAGCGGTTCGGGAATCGCCGAGGTCCCATGAGCCACGGCTCCATGTACCACCGGCGGGTGGGCACTCTGGGAGCTACTGCTCCTCAACGAGTTTTCCCGGGCAAGAAGATGCCCGGGCGGACCGGCGGGGCGCGGGTCACCGCGCTCAACCTTGAGGTAGTGAGGGTGGATCCCGAGGCTAACCTTCTTCTGGTGCGCGGTTCGGTGCCGGGCCCGCGAGGGGCTCTGGTGCTCGTTCGACGCAGCGTGAAGGAGGGACGTAGAAGTGCCTAAGGTGCCAGTGGTTAACATGAATGGGGAGACAGTGGGGGAGGTGGACCTCCCCGACGAGATATTCGGGATAGAGGTCAACGAGGCTCTGATCCACGAGGCGGTCCTGGCGCAACTCGCGAGGCTCCGCCAGGGGACGGCTTCGACGAAGACGCGAGGCGAGGTGTCAGGCGGTGGGCGCAAGCCGTGGCGACAGAAAGGTACGGGCCGAGCCCGGCAGGGGAGTATTCGCGCGCCCCACTGGGTCGGGGGGGGAGTGGTGTTTGGCCCCCAGCCGCGGGAGTACGGGTACGAGCTTCCGAAGAAGGCGAGGAGGCTTGCTTTGCGGTCGGCCCTCTCCAGCAAGGTGCGGGACGGAGAACTGATAGTAGTTGACGAACTCCGGCTGGCAGAGCCGAAGACCGCGGCCATGGCCCGGGTGCTGAAAAACCTCAAAGTCGGTTCGGCTTTGATCGTCACCGGCGGAAAAGAGGACGAGGACGCGCGTGAAGGGGCGCGCAACGTGGTCTTGGCCGCACGCAATCTTCCCCGGGTCGATACGCTCCGTCCCGAAGACCTTAATCCGTATGCCGTGACGGCCCACAAGCATCTGATTTTGTCCCGGGCGGCGGTCGATCGGATCGGGGAGGTGTGGGGCTGATGGAGGCACGTGAGGTGATTATCCGCCCGCTGGTTACAGAAAAAAGCCACCGGCTGACAGGCATGGATAAGCCTCAATATACGTTCGAAGTTCACCCGGAGGCAGACAAGATTCAGATCCGGAAGGCGGTCGAGGAATTGTTCAAGGTACACGTGCTTGCGGTAAACACGGTGCGTGTACGGGGGAAGTTGCGGCGCGTCGGTCGTTTCCAGGGCCGGCTTCCGGATCGGAAGAAGGCCATCGTGACGCTGGCCAAAGGTGAACGGATCCAGGTGTTCGAGGGCGCATAGCGGAAGGGTGGAAGCGAATGCCGATCAAGTCGTTCAAACCGACCTCGCCCGGCCGGCGGGGGATGACGGTTGCCACTTTCGAAGAGATCACCCGCAAGGAGCCGGAGCGGTCCTTACTGATCAGGCTCAAGAAGCATGCCGGGCGTAATGCCCAGGGTAGGATAACGAGCCGGCACCGGGGAGGCGGGGCCCGCCGCCATTACCGGCTGATCGATTTCGTTCGCCGGAAGGACGGCATCCCGGCCAAGGTGACGAGCATTGAGTATGATCCGAACCGGTCGGCGCGGATAGCGCTCCTCACCTATGCCGATGGCGAGAAGCGCTACATCCTGGCACCCGAGGGTTTGCAGGTGGGGGACACGGTGACGAGCGGGCCCGAGGCCGACATCAAGCCGGGCAACTGCTTGCCGCTGGAGAACATCCCCCTGGGCACAACCGTTCATAATGTAGAGCTCTACCCTGGAAAAGGTGGTCAGCTGGTACGGGCGGCAGGAGCAGGAGCCCAGGTGATGGCCAAAGAAGGGCGTTACGTGACGCTTCGTTTGCCGTCGGGAGAGTACCGCATGGTGTTGGCCGCCTGCCGGGCTACCGTAGGGCAGGTCGGGAATCTCGACCATGAGAACGTGAAGCTGGGCAAGGCGGGACGTTCCCGCTGGTTGGGCATACGGCCGCACGTACGGGGAGTGGTAATGAATCCGGTGGACCATCCTCATGGTGGCGGCGAGGGCAAGTCGCCGGTGGGGATGCCGTCGCCGGTGACGCCGTGGGGTAAGCCTACCCTGGGGTACAAGACCCGCAAACCCAAGAAGGCGTCGGATCGCTTCATCGTACGGCGACGCAAGTAGAGGAAGGAGGCGGACAATGGGGCGTTCCAGAAAGAAGGGTCCGTTCGCGGATGAGCATCTGTTGCGGAAGATCCGGGCGATGAATGAGTCCGGAGAGAAGCGGGTGATCAAGACCTGGTCTCGCCGGTCTACGATCTTCCCGGAGATGGTAGGACATACCATTGCCGTCTACGATGGGCGTAAGCATGTGCCGGTCTACATCACGGAAGAGATGGTCGGTCACAAATTGGGAGAGTTCGCGCCGACCCGCACCTTCCGGGGGCACGGCGCTCATACCGAGCGTTCGACGGCGTTGAAGTGAGGGGGGAGTCCGGTGCAGGCGCGAGCGGTAGCTCGTTACGTGAGAGTCGCACCTCGAAAAGTGCGGCAGGTGGCACAATTGATCCGCGGGCGGGACTTGCAGGAGGCTCTCGAGATCCTGCGGCTGGTGCCCAAGGCGGCGGCGCGCCCGTTGGAAAAGGTAGTACGTTCGGCCGCGGCCAACGCGGAGAACAATCACCAGCTCAACCGGGGGCGGCTTTATATTGCCAATGCCTATGTGGACCAGGGGCCGGTACTGAGGCGGTGGCGGCCCGGGTTCCGGGGACGCCCGGACCCCATTCGCAAGAAAACCAGTCATATCACGGTCGTGCTCGCGGAAAGGGAGTGAGAGTGTGGGTCAAAAGGTCGATCCGCGCGGGTTGCGGCTCGGCATCATCCGGGACTGGGACGCCCGCTGGTACGCCAGCAAGAAGGAACTGGCCTCGTTGCTGCTTGAAGACATCCAGCTCCGGCGGTACGTGAGGCAACGCTTTGCCAGTGCGGGCGTCTCCCGAGTGGAGATCGAGCGAGCGGGGGGACGTATCCGCTTGACCATCCATACCGCCCGGCCGGGTATGCTCATCGGCAAGGGCGGACAGGAAGTAGAAAACCTTCGAAAGGAGATCCAGACCAAGACGGGTCGTCAGGTCCAGGTCAACGTGGTAGAGGTGAAGAACGCCGACCTCGACGCAGCCCTGGTGGCGGAGAACGTCGCCTTCCAGCTGGAAAGGCGGGTCTCCTTTCGCCGGGCAATGAAGCAGGCGATACAGCGGTCCATGCGGGCAGGTGCGCAGGGAGTCAAAATCGCCATCTCCGGGCGCATCGGGGGAGCAGAGATTGCCCGGACCGAATGGACGGCGGAGGGAAAGATTCCTCTCCACACTTTGCGGGCGGACATCGACTACGGGTTCGCCGAGGCCAAAACCACCTATGGGCGTCTGGGCGTGAAGGTGTGGATCTACAAAGGTGAGGTATTGCCTGAACGTGCCCAGGCGGCGACCGGGACGGAGGCCAAGTGAGATGCTGATACCGAAGCGGGTAAAACACCGTAAGCAACAAAGGGGACGGATGAAGGGAAAGGCGTACCGCGGCTCGGAGCTGCAGCTGGGCGAGTATGGCCTGCAGGCGCTGGAGCCGGCCTGGGTAACCAACACCCAGATCGAGGCAGCCCGTATCGCCATTACCCGTTATATGAAGCGGGGCGGGAAGGTGTGGATCCGGATCTTTCCCGACAAGCCGGTGACGAAGAAGCCGGCCGAGACGCGTATGGGAAGTGGTAAGGGTACGCCCGAGTATTGGGTGGCCGTGGTAAGGCCGGGCCGGATTCTCTTTGAAATCGCGGGGGTCCCGGAGGAGGCGGCGCGAGAGGCGTTGCGCCTGGCCGGGCACAAGCTGCCGATACGGACGAAGTTCGTTGCCAGACGAGAGGCGGGGGTGGCCGGTGAAAGCCAGTGAGATCCGGGAACTTGATGACGCTGAGCTGCAGCGCCGGTTGGGGAGCTTGCGGGAGGAGCTTTTCAACCTCCGGTTTCAGCTCGCCACCGGGCAACTGGAGAACACGAGTCGGGTCCGGCAAGTTCGCAAGGACATCGCGCGGATCATGACTATTTTGCACGAACGCGAACTCGCACAAAGGAGAGTTACGAGCGCGGGGAGAGGTAAGTAGGTAAAGGCCAGCGGTCAAGGAAAGGGAAGGTGGGTCTCAGGAGATGGCACAGCCAGACACGGTATCGGGAGCGGGCGCCGGGAATGCCAGCCCGACCACCAAGCCGCGGGGACGGCGCAAGACGCGGGTCGGGGTGGTGGTCAGCGACAAGATGCAAAAGACGGTGGTGGTGGAGGTCGAACGATTGACCGCCCATCCGCGCTATCACAAGGTAGTCCGGCGCAGCCAGCGCTTGAAAGCGCACGACGAGAAGAACGAGGCTCGGGTCGGCGATCGGGTCCTGTTGATGGAGACCCGCCCGCTCAGCAAGGAGAAGCGGTGGCGAGTGGTGCAGATCCTGGAGCGGGGACAGGGTAGCGATTGAGGATTGAAGACTGACCTGGATATAACCGGTCGCAGAAGGGTGAGCGGCGATGATTCAGCAGGAAAGCGTGCTGGTGGCAGCCGATAACACCGGGGCCAAAGAGCTCCTGTGTATTCGGGTCCTGGGGGGGAGTAAGCGGCGTTACGCGGGAGTGGGGGACGTAGTCATCTGTTCGGTTCGTTCGGCCACGCCCGGAGGCATGGTCAAGAAAGGCGAAGTAGTGAAAGCCGTGGTAGTACGTACCAAGCACCCCACCCGCCGGCCGGATGGGTCGTTCATCCGGTTTGACGAAAACGCGGCCGTCATCATCACCGACGAAAAGGACCCGCGGGGGACGCGCATTTTTGGACCGGTGGCCCGGGAGTTGCGAGACCGTGACTTCATGAAGATCATCTCGCTGGCTCCCGAAGTACTGTAGGAGGGAACGCCGGTGTTGAAGGGCAAGATCGTTGAGAAGGTCAAGCCGCACGTGCGCAAAGGGGACGTGGTAGCCGTACTCCGGGGGCGCGATGCGGGTAAGCGGGGGAAAGTACTTGAGGTGTACCCCGCCGAACTGCGTGCGGTGGTGGATGGGGTCAACATCGTCAAACGCCACGTTCGCCCCAACCGGGAAAACCCCCAGGGGGGTGTTGTCGAGCGGCCCGGTAAGATACACCTGTCCAACCTGATGATCGTCTGCCCCAGTTGTGACCGGCCGAGCCGGGTGCGGCACAGCCGGGCGCAAGACGGTACTCGGACGAGGATATGCGCACGTTGCGGAAAGAGTATCGACTGACGCATATGGAGGAGGCGAGAGCTTGGCGCCGCGTTTGAAGGAGTTCTACCAACGGGAAGTCGTTCCATCGTTGGTGCAACGTTTCGGGTATGAGAACCCCATGCAGGTTCCTCGGCTCGACAAGGTAGTCGTCAACATGGGAGTCGGGGAGGCAGTACAGAATCCCAAGGCGCTCGAGGCAGCCATGCAGCAGCTGGCAGCCATCACCGGCCAGAAGCCCAAGGTAACTCGAGCCCGTAAGTCCATAGCGGCCTTCAAGATCCGTGAGGGCATGCCCATCGGCTGCATGGTAACTCTACGGGGAGATCGCATGTATTACTTCCTCGACAAACTGATCAACCTTGCCCTGCCTCGTATCCGGGACTTCCGTGGTGTCTCGCCGAAGTCGTTCGACGGTCGGGGCAATTATGCTTTGGGATTGAAGGAACAGCTGGTCTTCCCGGAGATAGACTACGACAAGATTGACCAGGTGCGGGGTATGGACGTGGTAATCGGTACGACGGCTCGCACGGACGAGGAGGCTTTCGAACTGCTCCGGCTCTTGGGGATGCCGTTCCGAGCCGCATGAGAGTGGCGAGCGGAGGTGATCAAGTGGCTAAGAAGTCTATGGTGGTCAAAAGCCAGCGGCCGCCCAAGTACGAGGTCCGGCGGCACAATCGCTGCAAGATCTGCGGGAGGCCCCGGGCGTACATGCGGCGCTTCGGGATGTGCCGTATCTGCTTCCGGGTCCTCGCCAGCCGCGGGGAGATTCCCGGAGTAACCAAGGCCAGCTGGTGAGAGGGAGGTCGGGTAAGAGCGATGACTGATCCTGTAGGGGATATGCTTACCAGAATCCGCAACGCTTACGCGGCCCGGCACGAGCGGGTCGACGTGCCGCACTCCCGCTTCAAGGCGGAGCTGGCCCGGATCATGAAGGAAGAGGGGTACATCCGGGGATACGAGGTAGTCTCTACCGATGGGAAGCCGGCACTGCGCATCCACCTGAAATATGGTGAGGGGCGCCGTTCGGCCGTAAGTGGGATCCGCCGGATCAGCAAGCCGGGGTTGAGGATCTATGTCGGTAAAGACAGGATACCGAAGGTACTGGGTGGTCTAGGGGTAGCGATACTGTCCACGCCGCAAGGTGTGATGTCCGATCGTGAGGCCCGCCGCAAGGGGATCGGCGGCGAGGTGGTCTGCTACGTCTGGTGAAAGGGGGTCAAGGTGTGTCACGGATCGGTAAGATGCCGGTAGTGATTCCGTCCGGAGTCGAGGTAACCGTAGACGGGAACACGAATACCGTTCGGGTCAAAGGCCCGAAGGGAGAGTTGACTCGACGGTTCCACCCCGACATGCGTATCGTCGTCGAAGACGGGCGGGTGCGGGTGGAACGTCCCTCGGATGAAAAGGAACACCGGGCACTACACGGCCTGACCCGTGCGCTCATCGCCAATATGATGCACGGTGTGACCGCGGGTTATGAACGCACCCTGGAGATTGCAGGGGTTGGTTACCGGGCGGCCCGGCAGGGTAACAAGCTGGTACTCACGGTGGGATTCAGCCACCCGGTAGAGATCGAGCCGCCGGCAGGCATCGAAATCGAAGTGCCCAGCCCGAACCGTTTGACGGTGAAGGGGGCGGACAAGGAGCTGGTAGGGCAGGTGGCAGCCCTCATCCGGGCAGTCCGCCCCGCGGAACCTTACCTGGGCAAAGGAATCAGCTACGAAGGTGAACACATACGGCGCAAGGCGGGTAAGGCCGGAAAGGTTGCCAAGAAATAGTGAACAGGGGAGGTAACAACGGAGGATGGCCCAGAGATCGACAATAGAGGCCAGACGCCAGCGCCACCTGCGAGTCCGCCGGCGCGTGGCAGGCACGGCCGAGCGGCCGCGACTTGCGGTCTTCCGTAGCCACCGGCACGTCTATGCCCAGCTGATCGACGATACCGCGGGAAGGACGATCGCGACCGCCTCGACCGTCGAGGCCGGGCTGCGGGGCAAATTGGAGTCTACGGGCACGATCGAGGCGGCCCGGGCGGTCGGCAGACTCATAGCCGAGCGGGCCCGCGAGAAAGGCATAGAACAGGTGGTATTCGACCGCGGCGGCTACCTCTACCACGGGCGGGTCGCGGCGGTGGCGGAAGGCGCGCGGGAAGCCGGGCTCAAATTCTAGGGGGGAAGGCGTTTGGCGAGGCGAAACGACGAACAAGGGATGGATCTCGAGGAGCGGGTAGTAAGCATCAACGCGGTCTCCAAGACCGTAAAAGGTGGCAAGCGCCGGAGTTTCACCGCGCTGGTGGTAGTCGGAGACCGCCGCGGTCATGTTGGCGTAGGCCTGGGGAAGGCGAACGAGGTGGCAGACGCCATCCGCAAGGGCGTGGAGGAAGCCAAGAAGAACCTCATTGCGGTGCCCTTGCGAGGCACGACTATTCCCCATCCCATCCTTACTCGCTACTCCGGGGCGGTCATCCTGCTTAAACCGGCTTCGGAGGGAACGGGGTTGATCGCGGGGGGATCGGCCCGGGCGGTACTGGAACTTGCCGGGGTGCGTGACATCCTGACCAAGAACCTCGGGTCGACCAATCCCATCAACGTGGTAAGGGCAACATTCACTGCCCTTCGTCAACTGCGGACTCCTGAAGAAGTGGCTCGCTTGCGCGGCCTGGAGGTGCAGGAGATCGGCTAGTTGTTTTACTGGTGGTCGGTGGGAACCACACTCGTAGGAGGGATTGGAAAGTGCAAGTTCACGAGCTACATCCCGCACCCGGCGCACGGCCGCAGCGTCATCGTGTCGGCCGGGGAGTCGGTTCGGGCTGGGGGAAGCGGGCCGGCCGCGGCCAGAAAGGTCAGAAATCCCGCAGCGGAAGGGGGAAGGGGCCGGCTTTCGAAGGAGGACAGACTCCGCTCCACCGGCGACTCCCCAAGCGAGGCTTCATTCCCATCGCGAAGCGGGTGTTCGAGGTGGTACCGCTTGCGGTGTTGAACGGCTTTCCCGCCGGTAGCGTGGTAACGCCGCAGGACCTCCGGGAGGCGGGGTTGGTTAAGGAGGGTACTGCGGTCAAGATTCTCGGGGGTGGTGAACTCAAAATAGCCCTGACCGTGCAGGCCCACGCGTTCAGTAAGAGCGCACGAACCGGCATTGAAGCCGCCGGCGGGAAGGCCGAGGTGATCGCGAGTGCTTGACACGCTGCGTAACGCGGTCCGGGTTTCCGACCTGCGTCGCCGGGTGCTCTATACCCTGGGGATGCTGGCTCTTTTTCGCCTGGGATCGTATATCCCGGTCCCGGGGGTAGACCCGCGTGCTTTCGCCGACCTGCTACACGGGGAGACCGGTAATGTCTTCGGCCTGCTCGACCTCTTCGCCGGGGGTGCTCTGTCTAACTTTTCCATTTTCGCCCTGGGAGTCAACCCGTATATTACCTCGTCCATTATCTTACAGCTCCTCACCGTAGTCATTCCGTCCCTGGAGGAGCTGGCCAAAGAGGGGGTAGAGGGTAGAAAGGTTCTGGCGCAGTACACCCGGTGGGGAACGGTGGTGCTGGGATTCGTGCAGGCGATGGCCACCGTGCTGCTGGCGACCCGGGGCGGGCTCGTAGAGCGCGACTTTCTGTCGATCAGCGTCATTCTGGTGAGCCTCACCGCAGGATCCATGCTCCTTATGTGGATGGGCGAGTTGATGACCGAAAACGGGATCGGAAACGGGATTTCCTTGATCATTTTCGCCGGAATCGTGGCCCGCTTCCCGCAGTACGCCGTCCGGGTGGTGACGGCGCTCGGACCGGGCGGCGTCTCTTACCTGGGCGTCGTTCTCTACATCATCCTGGGGCTGGCCGTGGTCGTCGCCGTGGTGATGATGCAGGAGGGGGTTCGCCGGATTCCGGTTCAGTATGCGCGGCGGGTAGTGGGCCGGCGGATGTATGGCGGCCAGAGCACCCATATTCCCCTCCGAGTCAACTCGGCCGGTGTGATGCCGGTCATCTTTGCTTCGTCCCTCCTGACTTTCCCGGCTACGATCGGTTCGTGGTTTCCCGCTCTGTCGGGCATCGAACGCTGGATGGGTTATGGTACGTGGGGGTACAACTTGATCTATGCAATCCTCGTCATTTTCTTCACGTACTTTTACACGGCGGTGACCTTCAACCCGAACGACGTGGCCGACAACCTGAAGAAGTGGGGCGGGTTCATTCCGGGACTGCGGCCCGGCCGGCCCACCGCGGAGTTCCTGGACCGGATCCTGACCCGGATAACCTTGGTGGGAGCGATATTCCTGGCCTTCATAGCCATCCTGCCCACCTTGATGGCGCGGGTAACGGGGATACCGACGAGCCTCGTCTACTTCGGAGGTACATCGCTCCTCATCGTGGTGGGCGTGGCCCTGGATACGATGAAACAGATCGAGTCGCAGCTCTTGATGCGGCATTATGAAGGGTTCCTGAGATAAGGGGGAGGCAAGTGCGGCTGGTCCTTTTGGGAATACCCGGAGCCGGGAAGGGCACTCAGGCCGCCTTGTTGGCGGAGCGCTACGGGATTCCCGCCATTTCCACCGGAGCGATACTCCGGGAGGCCATCCGGGCGGGCCTGCCGGTGGGGGAACGGGCCAGGCGCTACATCAACTTAGGACAGCTCGTCCCCGACGAAGTGATGACGGAGATCGTCCGGGTACGGCTGTCGGAGGCCGATTGCCGCCAGGGCTTCCTGCTCGATGGATTCCCGCGGACCTTACCGCAGGCGCGCATGTTGAGCCGGCTCCTGGAACGGCTGGGGCAGGCCCTCGATGCGGCCATCGACATACGGGTTTCGCCGGGAGTGGCAGTGGAGCGCATTGCCGGGCGGCTGGTCTGCCAGAAGTGCGGGCTTAGCGTTCAGCGTCGCGAGCTTGGTATTCCCAACGAGCCGGGGGCGGGGGAAGGCGGTGTCCTTTCCTGCCCGCGCTGCGGAGGCGAGCTCGGGCGCCGGACGGACGATACCGTGGCGACGGCAAGGGAGCGGATCGCCGTCTATCTGGTTCAAACCCGTCCCGTATCGGAGTACTATCGCCGTCTGGGGCTGCTGGAGGAGGTCGACGGCGAGCTGGAGATTCCCCAAACGTTCGCCGCCATCGTGGGCAGGTTGGAAGAAAGGAAGCGACGGGCGGGGTGGCTGGGGGCCACCGCCCAGGGCTAATAATGATCGTATTGAAAACGGCATCGGAACTGGCGGCCATGCGCCGGGCGGGGCAGGCGACCGCCCGGGCGCTCGCTCGGGTAGCCGAGGCCATCCGGCCCGGGGTCACGACCCGGGAGTTGGATGCGATCGCCGAGGAGGCGATCCGCAAGGAGGGAGGCGTGCCGGCGTTCAAGGGGTACCGGGGTTTTCCGGCCTCGGTCTGCTTGTCGGTCAACGAGGTGGTAGTTCACGGGATTCCCAGTGACCGCCGCCTTGAACCGGGAGACATCATCAGTATCGACATAGGGGTAATCCTGGAGGGCTTCTATGGCGACATGGCTCGCACCTTTCCGGTGGGAGCCATCAGTCCCCGGGCGGAACGGCTCCTCGCGGTGACGTGGGAAGCGCTGGAGCGGGGTATCGCGGCGGCGCGGGCGGGGTCGAGGGTGTCCGACATCTCCTGGGCGATCCAGTCGTACGTGGAGGCACAAGGGTACTCGGTGGTGAAGGAGTTCGTGGGCCACGGTATCGGGCGGGAAATGCACGAAGATCCGCCGGTGCCCAACTACGGGCGCCCGGGGCGGGGGCCGCGACTTGAGCCAGGAATGGTTCTGGCCATCGAGCCCATGGTGAATGAGGGGCGGGACAAAATCAAGGTGCTTTCCGACCGGTGGACGGCCGTGACCGTAGACGGCAAGCTTTCCGCCCATTTTGAGGATACCGTGGCGATTTGGCCGGACCGGACCGAGATCCTCACCCGGCTTCCGGGATGATCGACCCCAGGACGGTGGGATGCTGGAACGTGCGGGAAGGCGCGATGACCGGGGAGGCGGGGCGAGCGGGTGGAACCGGAGAGGATAGGGATGAGGGATGCCGGACGAGGCAGGGATGCCGGGGAGAGTGAACCCAACGAGGGATAAACAGATCGAGAGAGCCCGGGTTAGGGTCGGTCAGGTGGTCACCTCCCGGGCCGGCCGGGATGCCGGGCGTTCGTATCTGGTGGTGGGTTGGCGGGAAGACGGGCGGGTCCTGGTCGCGGATGGGGAAAGCCGGAGCGTGAAGAGGCCCAAGCCCAAGAACGTACGTCACCTCTGGGTGCACTCGATGTGGTATACTGACCCGGTATGGGTCGCCGACGATCGCCATGTGCGAGAGGCACTGGCGCGTTTCCGGAGGGATCAGGAGGCGGAGGATAAGGCGGGCGACGCGAGGGAGGGCAGGGCGACGGAGAACGGTACACCAAGGGCGAGAAAGGGGGGAGAGCGCGATGGCCGAGAAAGCGGAGACGATTGAGGTGCAGGGAGTCGTCCTGGAACCCTTACCAAATGCGATGTTTCGTGTAGAATTGGACAACGGTCACCGGGTGCTCGCCCACATCTCGGGGAAGATGAGGATGAACTTCATCCGCATCCTGCCGGGGGACCGGGTGACCGTGGAGTTGTCGCCATACGATCTGAGCCGGGGCAGGATCATCTACCGGTTCAAGTGACGGGGGGGCGAGGAATGAAAGTGCGCGCTTCGGTGAGGCGAATCTGCGAGAAGTGCAAGGTGATCCGGCGCAAAGGCCGGGTGATGATCATCTGCGAAAATCCCAAGCACAAGCAGCGTCAGGGGTAGACTGGGGGAAGAGCTGGGGAAGAGAAGTCGGAAGAGAGAAGGAGGTATACGATGGCACGCATCGCTGGGGTGGATCTGCCGCGGGATAAGCGGATCGAGATCGCCCTCACGTACATCTACGGCATAGGGCTTAGCACTTCGCGGCAGATCCTTCAGAAGACCAACGTGAATCCGGATACCAGGGTCAAGGATCTGACGGAGGACGAGATCTCCCGTCTTCGTGACACCATCGACAAAGAGTACAAGGTGGAAGGCGACCTGCGCCGTGAGGTGGCGGCCAACATCAAGCGGTTGATCGACATCGGGTCGTACCGGGGCTTGCGCCACCGTCGGGGGCTTCCGGTCCGGGGTCAGCGTACCCGGACGAACGCTCGCACCCGCAAGGGCCCGCGCAAGACCGTGGGAGTACGCCGGGCCAAGACGGTTGGGAAGCCTTAACCGGTAACGCAGGAGCGAAAAAGGGGGTTGGTTTCGGATGCCTAGGGCACGCACCGCAACGGCAAGGCCGCGCCGGCGGGAAAGAAAGAACGTTCCCAGTGGGATTGCCCACATCAAGTCGACTTTCAACAACACCATCGTGACCATCACCGACGAGCGGGGGAACGTGATCTCCTGGGCGAGTGCCGGGCACGTGGGATTCAAGGGTTCGCGCAAAGGTACGCCGTATGCCGCCGGATTGGCAGCAGAGAAAGCGGCCCGGGCCGCCATGGACCATGGCATGCGTGAGGTCCAGGTCCTGGTGAAAGGGCCGGGGGCGGGGCGGGAAACTGCCATCCGTTCTTTACAGGCCGCGGGGCTCGACGTGACCGTGATCAAGGACGTCACGCCGATCCCGCACAATGGCTGCCGCCCGCCCAAGCGCCGGCGTGTCTAAATTGATTGTTCACGAAGGAGTTTGGAGGTGCATTGATGGCGCGCTATACAGAGTCGGTCTGCGTTCTCTGCCGCCGTGAGGGGCTCAAGCTCTATCTAAAGGGAGAGAGATGCTATACTCCCAAGTGTCCCATCGAACGGCGCAATTACCCGCCGGGCCAGCACGGGCAAGGGAGGAAGCGTGTCACCGATTACGGCCAGCACCTGCGAGAGAAGCAGAAGCTGCGCCGGATCTACGGGGTAATGGAAAGGCAGTTCCGCCGCTACTACGAGAAAGCGGCCCGCCACCGCGGGATTACGGGCGTGGCGCTCCTGCAGATGCTGGAGATGCGCCTTGACAACATTGTCTACCGGCTGGGGTTCGGGAGTTCTCGGGCTCAGGCTCGCCAGCTGGTAAGCCACGGCCATATCGCGGTGAACGGCCGGAAGGTGGATATCCCGTCTTACCAGGTGAAGCCGGGGGACGTAATTTCGGTGCGGGAAGGAAGCCGGGACCTGGATATCATCAAGCAGAATCTCGAGGCGGCAGCCAGCCGGGGCACGCCCGCATGGCTCGAGCTCAACGCGGAGCAGTATCAGGGACGTGTCCTGGCGGTGCCCGCTCGTGAGCAGATCACCGACGTTCCCGTCCAGGAGAGCCTGATCGTTGAGTTCTACTCGCGCTGATAGCCCGGCTTGGGACGGGCGCAAGCGGTAGAACAGGGAGGGGTCGGGATCGTGATCGAAAGACCTCGGATCGAGCAAGTGGAGCTCACCCCGGAATACGGGAAGTTCGTGGTGGAGCCGCTGGAGCGCGGCTACGGGATTACCTTAGGCAATGCGCTGCGGCGAGTCCTCCTTTCATCGCTTCCCGGGGCCGCGCCCACCTGGGTTCGCATCGACGGCGTCCTGCACGAGTTCTCCACCATTCCGGGGGTGGTGGAGGATACGACGGAGATCGTCCTCAACTTGAAAGATCTGCTGGTTCGGGTTTACAGCGACGAACCGGTACTGGCTCGCCTGGACGTGGAGGCCGGGGACACCGAACGGGAGGTGACCGCCGCCGACATCATCTGCCCGGCGGAGGCGGAAATCCTGAACCCGGATCTGCACATCGCAACGCTCAGTCCCGGTGGACGCCTGGGGATGGAGCTCCAACTCGCCACCGGGCGAGGATACGTACCGGCGGAGCGGAACAAACCGGCGCAGAAAACCATCGGGTTGATCCCGATCGATTCGATTTATACGCCCATCCGCCGGGTGAATTACCGGGTTACGGCCACCCGCGTCGGTCAGGTCACGGATTATGATCGCCTGGAATTGGAGGTCTGGACGAACCGGACGATCTCGCCGGACGATGCGGTGGCTCAGGCAGCCAGAATCCTATCGGAGTACCTCGATCTCTTCCGAACCCTGGGCCAAGGAGGAGATGGAGAATATGCCGCCGAACCCCGGCAGGAGGAAGAGCTGCGCCTCCTGGCCCAGCCCATCGAGGAACTGGATCTTTCGGTCCGTTCCTACAACTGTTTGAAGCGGGCGGGGATCAACACCATCGGTGAGTTAACCCGTAAGACCGAGGACGACATGATGAAGGTACGGAACATGGGGAAGAAGTCGCTCCAGGAGGTCAAGGAAAAGCTGGCCAAACTGGGGCTGGCGTTGCGGCCCTCCGACGAATGAAAGCTCCGTTGCCCATGCCGGGTAGGAGCCAGAGAAGAGCCGGGAAAGGGTGGATATAGCGGTGAGAGAACGCAAGCTCGGTCGCCCGAGCGGAGAGCGGAAGATGCTTTTGCGCAATCTCGTCACTTCCCTTATCTTGAACGGGCGGATCCGGACTACCGAGGCCAAGGCTAAGGCGATCAAGCCGCTCGCGGATCGCATGGTCACCTTAGGGAAACGGGGTGATCTCCACGCCCGGCGGCAAGCAGCGGCGTGGCTGCTCGACCCGAAAGCAGTTCAAAAGTTATTTGGGGAGATTGCCCCCCGTTACCAGGAACGCCGGGGTGGCTATACCCGGGTGGTACGGGTAGGAGTGCGCACCGGCGACGGTGCACCGGAGGCTTTGATCGAGTGGATGTAAGGGGTCGGGTTTGAGCCGCGGCATCATCCTCGAGGAGGTCGAGTTTGCTTATGCGTCCGGCCCGGCGATCCCGCCGGGGGGCGAGGACGAGGGGCGGATGGCCGTACGGGGGATCAGCGGCGAGATTCCGCCCGGGCAGTTCCTCGTCCTGATCGGGCCGAACGGCTCGGGGAAGTCCACGCTGGCACGGTTGCTCAACGGTTTGCTCACACCCACGCGCGGTTCGGTCCGCGTGGATGGGCTCGATACCCGCGATCCCCGCGACCTGCGGGAGATAAGGCGCCGGGTAGGTATGGTCTTCCAGAATCCGGACAACCAGCTGGTAGCATCCACCGTCGAGGAGGACGTGGCCTTTGGCCCCGAGAACCTGGGTATTCCCCAGCCGGAACTGGGCCGGCGAGTCCGATCTGCCCTGGCCAGGGTAGGCATGGCGGGTTACGAAAAGGCGCAGACTCATACCCTCTCAGGCGGGCAGAAGCAGCGGGTGGCCATAGCGGGCGTGCTGGCCATGGAGCCGGAAGTCCTGGTACTGGACGAGCCGACCTCCCTCCTTGATCCGGTGGGACGCCACGAAATCGTGAATACGGTGACGGAACTCCACCGGTCCCTCGGCATCACGGTGATCTGGATCACGCACTCGATGGAGGAAGCCTGCCGGGCCGAACGGGTCTGGCTTCTGGGTGGGGGCAGGCTTTGGGCCGACGGGCCGCCGGCAGAGGTTCTCTCCCGCACCGACTTGCTGGAGCGCTGGGGACTCCGGTCCCCGGCCGCGGTGGCGGTGACCCGGGGATTGCGGGCCGCGGGGGTAAGTCTTCCCACCGGCATTATCACCGGCGACGAACTGGTCGCTGAACTTGCTGCCCGGTTCCCGGCCGGCCTAGCCATCAGGGCCGGTGAGGGGACGGCCGGCGCACCTTGCGAATCGGGGGTGGCGACAGGTAGGGTGGCAGCGGGAGAAGGCAAAGCCGGGGGGAGCGGTCCCATCATCCGGGCCGAGCATCTGGGCCACGTCTATGCCGAACCCGGCGGGCGACGGGTGGTGGCTCTGGAAGATGTAAGCTTCACTGTTCAACCGGGTGAACGTATTGCAGTAGTAGGTGCCACCGGATCCGGGAAGTCCACCCTGGTTCAGCATTTGAACGGGTTGCTTTTTCCCACCAGTGGCGGCCTGGTAGTCTTCGATTACGCCTTTGGTGAGCTGGCGAAAGGTGTTCGCCGGCCTCCCAAGGATCAGGGGCTGCGCAAGCTCCGGGGAAGGGTAGGGCTGGTTTTCCAGTTTCCCGAGGATCAGTTGTTCGCGGAGACGGTGGCCGAGGATGTGGCCTTTGGTCCCCGCAACCTGGGTCTCGACGAGGATGAGGTAGCCCGCCGGGTCAGGCAAGCGCTGGCGCAGGTGGGGATGGAGGCAGAGCTGATTGCCGGCCGTTCGCCGCTCTCTTTGAGCGGGGGAGAACGGCGGCGGGTGGCGCTCGCCGGGGTGCTGGCCATGGAACCGGAGGTGTTGGTCCTCGACGAGCCGACGGTGGGCCTCGACCCCCAAGGACGGGAGGCGCTCATCGGGTTGCTGGACAACCTGGCCTCGGACGGCCGGCACACCCTGGTGGCGGTCACCCACGACATGGATCTGGTAGCCCGGCTGACCTCTAGGGTTTTGGTCCTATCGGCCGGACGGCTCGTCTTTGACGGTACGCCCCGTGCGCTTTTCGCCACCGTGGATCAGGAAAAGATGAGCGAATGGGGACTGGTTCCGCCGGAGCCGGTGGCTTTGATGGCGGAATTGCGAAGGCGGGGCTTTCCCGTGCGTAGCGACTGCCTTACCGTTGCCGAGGCCACCGCCGAGATCGTGCGGGCCCTGGAGGCGGGCCGTGAGCTCGTCTAATTCAGGGGGGAGAAGCGAGAGGTGGCATACTACGGTCCCCTCGCCGTCGGCCAGTATCTGCCCGGCGAGTCCTTCCTGCATCGACTCGATCCCAGGACCAAGATCCTGTGGACCTTGCTCTGGATGGGCGCGCTTTTTGCCGTCGACCGTGCCGCAGGGTATGGGCTCTTCTTGCTTTTCCTGCTGATAGCACTCGTCTTGGGGCGAATCCCGCTGGATGCACTTGGGCGGGGCATTCGCCCGCTACTTTACCTGATTCTCTTCACCGTGCTTTTCAACCTGTTTGCCACTCCCGGCGAGCCCTTGCTCCGCCTCGGTCCCCTTGCACTGACCCGGGCGGGTCTGGTGGCGGCCGGCCTGGTCAGTGCCCGACTCCTTCTTCTGATTGCGGGGGCGAGTGTTCTGACCCTGACCACTGCTCCTCTGGCTCTAGCCGACGGGATCGAGTCACTCTTGCGGCCGTGGTCCCGGCTGGGGTTGCCGGCGCACGAACTCGCGATGATGATGAGTATCGCCCTGCGCTTCATCCCTACCCTGCTCGAGGAGACCGAGCGGATAATGAAGGCTCAAAAGGCGCGCGGGGTGGACTTTGAAAGCGGAAACCTGCTGCAGCGGGCCCGGAGTCTAGTTCCCATTCTGGTGCCCCTTTTCGTTAGCGCCTTCCGGAGGGCGGACGAGCTGGCCATCGCCATGGAGGCGAGAGGGTACGAGGGGGGCAAGGGGCGTACCCACCTGCGGGAGCTTAGTTTCGGGCGGGCGGACCTCCTCTGGGTGGTGGTGAGCCTGGTCTGGCTGGTGGGGACGGCGATCTGGCAGTGAACGGCCGGCGAGGAAGCAAAGGCCCGGGGTCGACGGTAAAGAACGTGGTCATCGTTCTCGAGTACGACGGTTCGGCCTTCCACGGCTTCCAAGCCCAGCGACGGGGTGGGGAATTGCCGACCGTTCAGGAAACCGTGGAGGCGGCTATCGGCGAGCTTACCGGGGAAAAGGTGCGGGTGGTGGCCGCCGGCCGCACGGATGCGGGGGTCCATGCGGTCGGCCAGGTCATCCAGTTTGCGACCTGCTCGTCGATCCCCGTCGAGCGCTGGCCGGCCGCGCTCAATTCCCGCTTGCCCCCGGCGATCCGGGCCTGGCGGGCGCTCCAGGCCCCCGCTTCTTTCCATGTTCGTTATGACGCGGCCCGCAAGCTATACCGGTACCGGTTCTACTACTCCCCGATCGAGGCTGCCCTCAGCCGTCACTATGCGGTGGCGGTCTGGCCTCCGCTCGACACCGAACGGATGGCGCAGGCCGCCCTCCGTTTCGAAGGCGAGCACGACCTGCGGGCGTTCTGCGGCGCGGGGAGGAGACCCCGGAGCTGGCGACGTCGTATTTTCCGCTGCCGTCTCCTGCCCGACCCGCCCCTCGCGGCTCATACCGGCGACTTCTTTGGCGACCGGACGGACCTGGTGGTGCTGGGGGCAACGGGCAGGGAGGACACCTGGTCCGGGCCGGGTTGGTCATTTTGGGTCGAGGCCGAAGGGTTTCTGTATCATCAGGTGCGCACCATGGTGGGTACCCTATGGGAGATCGGCCGGGGGGAACGTTCTCCGGTCTCGCTGGATCACCTGTTGACCGGGGTTCCACGAGCGGAAGCAGGGCCGACCGCGCCGGCCCGCGGGCTTTATCTCATGGCGGTTGCTTACCCGCGAGAGGCGTTGTGGCCGCAGCCTGGAGTGAGCTCGGGGCCGCCGAATTCACACCTCGAAACGGTTGACAGGTAGATATGGATACCGTAGACTGGTTGGGTGTGTGAACACAAGGGGGACGCGCGCGTGCAAAAGACGTATCAGGCCAAACCGGGTTCGGTGGAGCGAAAGTGGTACGTGGTGGACGCGAGTGGACAGGTGCTCGGACGGCTGGCCACCCGGATTGCTACCGTGCTGCGGGGAAAGCATAAGGCGGTCTACACCCCTTACACCGATACCGGTGATTTCGTCATCGTGGTCAACGCGAGCAAAGTGCGTTTGACCGGGAAGAAACTCGACCAGAAAGTGTATTACCGGCATACGGGATACCCGGGAGGCATCAAGAGCGAGACGGCCCGCAGTCTCCTTAGCCGTCATCCCGACCGGGTCATCCGCCTCGCAGTCAAGCGGATGCTACCCAACACTACCCTGGGACGGGCCCAACTGCGCAAGCTGAAGATCTATCCGGGTCCGGATCATCCGCACGCGGCTCAGAAGCCGGAAGTATTGCCGGGTTGAGCCGGGTAGCCACGCGACGGGGGGAAGGAAAACCGAATGGCACAAACGATGACGATGGCAACAGGACGCAGAAAGACGGCGGTGGCGCGGGTGCGTATCGTTCCCGGGAGTGGAAGGATCACCGTCAACGGCAAGGACGCCAAGGAGTACTTCGGCCAGGACTTGCTGGTACAGGCCATCCAGGACGTGCTCCGGGTGGCTCAGAGCGAGGGACGGTGGGATGTGATCGCCAAGGTTGAGGGCGGGGGAACGGTAGCGCAGGCGTACGCCGTCCGGCACGGGCTGGCGCGGGCCATTCAAAGCGAAGTACCCGAACTCCGGACTCCGCTCAAGAAAGCGGGCTTCCTCACCAGGGACCCGCGCATGAAGGAGCGGCGCAAGTACGGTTTGAAGAAAGCCCGCAAGGCGCCACAGTACTCGAAGCGGTAGAAAAACACGCTACCTCTGGCAACTCACCATGAGGGAAGCCGGGCTTTCCGCTGTTACCTGCGGGTCACCGGCGATGAGCACAAATGGCAAAGCTTGGCCGCCTGGACCAGGGTCCGGGCGGCCTTTTTCGTCAGAGCGGTCCGCGGGAGGTGACGGTGCCTAAAACTTCTTGAACCGGGAAGCGGGTGCTCCGCAGATCGGGCACTTGTCCGGCAGGTTCCCGATTACGGTATACCCGCATACCGGGCAGACGTAGATCGGTTCAGATGACGCATCCTGCCCTTGATCGACCTGTTGCTTGGCTTCGCTATAAAAGCGAGCATGCATCTTTTCGGCTTCTAACGCATAATGGATAGAACGTTGGGCAGTCGTCTCGTTTTGAAGTCTGGCTACTTCGTAGTAGGCAGGGTACATCTCGTTCACCTCGAAGTTTTCTCCATCGATGGCAGCCTGTAGATTGGCCGAGGTGTCTTTAAGTAAACCCAGCGCTTTGAAGTGGTTGGTGGCATGCACTTCTTCGGCATATGCAATGGCTCGGAAGAGTCTTGCTACGTTCGGCTTACCTTGCTTTTCCGCTTCATCGGCGAAAATGTAGTACCGCATGTGAGCCTGGCTTTCGCCGGCGAAAGCATTGATGAGGTTGGCTTCGGTCATCTTGCGCATGGTGCCTTTTCCCCTTTCTTTCTTGCTGGCTAGTGTCCCCTTCTCTTCCCGATGCCAGGGCGGTTTTCCTGCTACGGTCTTTTGTATAGTGTCTTTTCTACCGGCCATGGTGGCAGAGGCGGGAGGCGAAACGGGGGCGCCGATGGGAAGGAAGCGGGGTCAAGGTGGGGGCGGCACGGGTAGCGCAAGATCGGGGGGATCGGGGAGGGCAGGGAATTCAGGGTCCGGGAGGGATTCGTCGTAGCCCGGTGGTGGAAGCATGGGTGGCACGTCTGGCGACGGCAGGGGCAGCGATGCTGGCGGCAAGACCGGCGCGGGCGGCGTTGATGGTGTCGGCCGGGAGGGCGAAGCCGAGGCACCGGGGGCGTGCTGGGGGCCCAGGAGCGGTCCCGGATGCAACGGGCAGATGGCCGCGGGCACTTCGGTTTCCCGGAAGGCATCCCATTCTACCTGGCTGGAGGGGCAGTTGACGGTGGCGATGCCCCCGGTGATCCAGTCGATAGGGACGCCGGTCACGATTCCGGACGGAGCAGGGAAACGACTGGCGAGCGGCGCGGGCATCTTTCGAGCGGCGATGACGCGCCGGATGAAATCGCCCCAAACGGGAGCCGCGAGCAAGCCCCCGGTTTCACCGAGGGAAGAGTTGTCGTCGTTACCAATATACACCACGGCAGTTAGATCGGGCGTGAAGCCCCCGAACCAGGCGTTGGTGCGATAGTCGGAGGTGCCGGTCTTGCCGGCGGCGGGATAACCGGGATCAGGCCGGGCGGCTTGCCCGGTTCCGGTGAGAATCACGTCCTCCATGATGTTGGTCATGAGATAAGCGGTTTCCCGGGAGAGGAGACGCTCGGGAGCCGGGGGCGAGTACTTCTCCAGTACCCTTCCGTCGCTATCCACCACCCGGGCAATGGCGTAGACCGGCCGATGAATACCTCCGGCGGGGAAGATGCTGTACCCCTCGGCCAGCTGGAGCGGGGTTACACCGCTGATACCGCCTAAAGCGAGCGCCAGGTGCCGGTCTTCGGGACGCAAGGGGAGTCCTGCTTGCCTGGCAAGGGAGAATACGGGATCGATTCCGATCCGGTTCAACAGCTGAACGGCGATGCTGTTGAGCGACTCCACCAGGGCATGCTTCAGGGTGACGGTCGTCCACAGATACTCATCACGAAAGTTGGCGGGGGCGTAGCCGGCAATATTGATAGGCCGGTCGACGAAGATCGCGTCGGCCATGGTATATCCGCGTTCCAGGGCGGTGGCATAGACGAAGGGCTTCATGGCCGATCCCGGCTGCCGGAAGGCCTTGACCGCCCGGTTGAACTGGCTTTCCAGGTAATCCCGACCGCCGACCAGCGCCAGGATTCCCCCAGTCTTGTGGTCGAGGGCCACGATGGCCCCCTGGTGGGGCTGCGCGGCCAGGGCGGCCTCCGCGGCCCGCTGAATGGTGAGGTCGAGTGTAGTGTAGACGCGCAGGCCGCCCCGGAAGACCAGATCCGGCGTGTAACGATCCAGCAGCTGGTCTCTTATCCAGTCGACAAAGTAAGGAGCCTGGGCGGGACTTTGCCGCTTGATCACCAAAGGCGTCCCGGCGGCTGCCGCGGCCTCTTCTGGGGTCAGGTAGCCCTCGGCCACCATGCGATCGAGGACTACTTGCCTGCGGCCCAGCGCCGCCTCCGGGTTCCTGTAAGGGTCATAGAAGGCGGGAGCCCGGGGAATCCCGGCCAAGAGCGCGCTCTCCGCCAGGTCCAGCCGGGAGACGGGTTTGCCGAAATAGGTGAGGGCGGCTGCTTGTACGCCCGTCGCCCCCTCGCCGAAATAGATGGAATTCAGATAAAGCTCGAGGATATCGTCCTTCGAGTAGCGAGCCTCCAGCACCAGGGCGAGGACGAGTTCCTGGAGTTTGCGGCCCAGGGTGCGGCTGGGGGTGAGGAAGACGTTTTTGGCCAGCTGCTGGGTGATGGTACTTGCTCCCTGCACCGTCCGGCCCGCCCGGAGGTTGGCGACAATGGCCCGGGCGATGGCGACGGGGTCGATGCCGAAGTGGTGGTAGAAGCGAGCATCTTCGGTGGCCACTATCGCTTCTCGCAGTTCAACGGGGATCTGCGGGAGGGGTACGTAGGTGCGGTGGCGGCTGCCGAGTACGGCTACCACCTCCCCGTTCCGGTCCAATATCGTTGCTCCGGTCAAGGGCTGGCGGAGTTCGTATGCCCGCACCAGTTGGACCCCGCGTACGAAAAGCACGAAAAAGGGGACCAGGGTGGACGAGGCGAGGAGCAAGAGCCCCACCTGGTAGGGACGGAGGCGGAGGCGAAGAGGACGACGTTGGGCCAACGGTTCACCTTCTTCCTCCGTATTGTGCAGGGGAGATGCGCCCGGTATGCCGGGCGGCGTTCCGAGAGTCGCCCGGGGCGGGTATCGTTTGGAATGAACGAAGCATCCTCCATTCGGATGGCTGAGGTTCCTTCCCGGAGTCTCATTGCCGTTTGACACCGGGCAAGGGCCGTCCCTAAAATGGGAGCGTCCGGCATCGCCGGAACGGAATGACGGGAGGATGACCAATGTCAACGGATCGGACGGGGGAAGTCGTAACGGAGGTGACCGAGTCCAACTTCCGGGAGAGCGTGCTCGAAAGTGACCTCCCGGTGGTGGTGGATTTCTGGGCTGCCTGGTGTGGGCCGTGCCTGCGGATGAGTCCGGTGGTGGAGGAGGTGGCCCGAAAGAAGGCGGGCCAGGTAAAGGTGGCCAAGCTCAACGTGGACGAGAACCCGGACCTTGCGGGTCAATACGGCGTGATGAGCATTCCTACCCTCATTCTCTTCAAAGGCGGCCAGCCCGTGGACCGGCTGGTAGGTTACCGCCCGGCCCGCGAGTTGGAAGCCTGGCTGGCGCAAGGGCTGGCGTGAACTCCCGGCTGGTCTTGCGCCCCCGGCGTGACCGGCGGCTCCTCGCCGGTCACCCGTGGGTATTCCGGGGCGACGTGGCGGGGGTGGAAGGGGAGCCGCAGCCGGGGGAGCTCGTGACGGTGGTGAACGCGCGCGGCCGCCGGGTCGGCCAGGGTTTTTTTAGCCCGAGCAGCCAGATCTGGGTGCGGCTCCTCACCTGGCGAGACGAAGAGGTTACTCCGGAACTCTGGCGGCAGCGCCTCGCGGCGGCAGTCGAGCGGCGCCGCCGGTTCTATCCCGAAGAGGAGGCAGTTCGCCTGGTCTTCAGCGAGGGGGACCTACTCCCGGGGCTGATCGTGGATCGTTACGGCGACTACCTGGTCTGCCAGTTCCTTACGCTGGGCGTCGATCTTCGCCGGGAGATCTGGATCGACCTGCTCCAGGAGATGGTGTCGCCTCGCGGCATCCTGGGGAGAAATGATGTCTCCTCCCGGGAGCTCGAAGGGCTCCCGCGGCAGGTGGAGCTGTTGCAGGGGGAGGTCCCGAGGCGGATACGAATCCGGGAAAACGGGCTTCCCTGGTGGGTGGATCCGTGGGGAGGCCAGAAGACGGGCTACTTTTTGGACCAGAAAGAAAACCGCCGCCTCCTGCGGTGGTTGATCACCCCGGGGGCCAGGGTTCTCGACGCGTTTTGCCACACCGGTACTTTCGCGTTGCACGCGCTGGCCGGCGGGGCGGGTGAGGTTCTGGGGGTCGACATCTCTCCGGAAGCTCTCGCCTTGGCCCGAGAGAACGAAGCGTCCTTACGGGAGGAGGGGCTCATTGCCCCGGCGGCGCGGGCGGAGTGGGTGACCGCAAATGCCTTTGATTTGCTCCGCGAGCTGGCGCAGGAAGGCGAGAAGTTCGACGTGTGCATTCTGGATCCCCCGGCTTTCACCAAGGGGCGAGAGTCGATTCAGGGCGCGTGGCGCGGCTACAAGGAGATCAATTTACGGGCCATCAAACTGTGCCGGCCCGGGGGATTCCTGGTCACTTGTTCCTGCTCGTATCACATGGATTTTGCCATGTTTTGGCGGGTGGTAGCGGAGGCCGCCGCCGATGCCGGGCGGATCGTTCAGGTAGTCGAGTACCGGGGGCAGGCGAAAGACCATCCCTATCTTCTTTCCGTTCCCGAGACGGCCTACCTCAAATGTCTGGTGGCACGAGTGTGGTAAACGAGGACGGAGGCGTTGGCAGGCGCAGTGCGAACGGCCGGGGAGCAGATGATTCGGTAGGAGGTAAGTTCCCTTGGCTGGCGAATAGAAGAAGGCATGTGCCAGAACCGGCTTCGGATTCGACTCCAATAGCACCAGGTGTAGAGGGAAGGATCGAGAATGGATTTGTCGTCGTGGGAGGGGGGCCTCATCGTCTCCTGCCAGGCTCCGGCGGGTGATCCACTCCATGATCCGGCCATCATGGCGGCCATGGCCCGGGCCGCCGAGCTGGGGGGGGCGGTAGGGATCAGGGCCAATGGGCCGGAGGACATCGCGGCCATCCGTAAGGCGGTGGGGTTGCCAATCATCGGTATCTTCAAACAGAAGCTGGAGGGCTTTCCGGTGTACATCACCCCGACACTGGCGGCGGCCCGGGCAGTAGTGGAGGCGGGGGCGGACATCGTGGCGATCGACGCCACGCCCCGGCGTCGCCCGGGGGGATGGACGGCGCCGGAACTCATCGACGCGATTCACCGGGAGCTCAAAGTACCGGTGATGGCTGACATCTCCACTTTCGCCGAGGGACTGGCGGCCGCACGCGCCGGGGCTGACCTGGTGGCAACCACTCTGTCGGGTTATACCGAAGAAAGTTTGACCGGGGCGGCTCCTCTTCAGGGGCCTGACCTGGATCTCGTCAGGCAGCTTGCGAGTTCGGTTTCGGTGCCCGTGATTTGCGAAGGACGGGTTCATTCGCCGGCCGACCTGGTAGCAGCGCTGGAGGCAGGCGCGTTCGCAGTGGTGGTGGGGACCGCGATCACCCGTCCGCAATGGATCACGGAGCAGTTCGTGCTCGCCTCCCGCCAGCGAAAAGGGGGAATGGGATCCGAAGTGAGGGAGAAGGAGCCGGTCGCCCGAAACCGGTAGCAAGCACGCCGCCCAACACCCTTACGCAGGTTCGGAACGGAAACGAAGGAAGCAGCGAAGGAGCGAAGGAGGCAACCGAACGTGGAACTAGCCGTGAGCATGTGGAGCCTGCATCGGTACTGGTATGCCAAGGAGATGGACGTACTTGGTTTCCTTGCCTTTGCGAAAGAGGCGGGGGTCAGCCGCGTGGAATTACTCAACGTCTTCTGGCGGGACTTGACGGCCGAACTACCGGCGGTCATAGAGTTCCTTTCCGATCACGGCTTACGGGTCTCCGCCTACGATGCTACCAACAATTTCGTGCAAGAAAGCGACGAGGCGCGTCAAGCCGAATTACGCCGCCTCCTGTGGGATATCGAGATTGCTCGGGCCCTTGGGGCTCCGATCGTGCGTGTCTTTTCGGGCGACGCCCGGCCCGGGATTGAGTTCGAAAAGGCCAAGGGGTGGATCGTCGAAGGCCTGCGGGCCGCTTCCCGGTATGCTGCCCGGCGTGGTATCGTGCTGGCGCTGGAAAATCATGGGCTGTTTGCGGGCCGTTCGGAGCAAGTAGAGGAGATATTGGACCAGGTGGGGTCGCCGGCATTGATGGCCAATCTGGACACTGCCAACTTCCTCCTGGTAGACGATGACCCTCTCGCGGCTACCCGGCGCCTGGCTTCTCGTACCGGTAATGTCCACTTGAAGGATTTTCGGGAAGTTGCCCCGGACGACCAGGGGCCGGCGTACAGCTCCCGTTCGGGCAAGCGGTTCAAAGGAACCATAGCCGGACAGGGTCAGGTTCCCATCCGGGAGATCGTTGCCGAACTGAAGAAGGCAGGATATCGGGGGGCACTTTCCATAGAATTCGAAGGAAGGGAAGAGCCGAAAGCCGGGACGATGGAGAGCCTGCGGGCGCTTGAGCGCTTGGTGGCCGAAATGGCTTGACGGGCGTCTTGGCGACTGAGTACTGAACGGTAGGGGGGAATCCGGGTGGCGGTCGCGGGTGGATCGTCGACGGATGAGGAGGCAAGAAGGACGGGGCTGGCGGGGATTCGCTCCGTTTATCCGTCCTTGGCGCCGGCCGAGCAAAAGGTGGCCTATTATGTTCTCGAGCACCCGGAGGAGGTGATCTACGCGTCCGTTACGCAGCTGGCGGAGGCCTGTGGGGTTGGGGAGTCCACCATCATCCGGTTTTGCCAATCGGTGGGCTTCCGGGGCTACCAGGACTTGAAACTGGCCTTGGCCATGCAGCAGCGGGAGGCACCGGGGACGATTCAGGAAGACATCCAGCCCGATGACCCCCTGCCGCTGGTCATCGAGAAGGTTAGTTATGCGAACGTTCAGATCATTCGTGACACGGCTCGCATGGTGGATGCCGGCGCTCTGGAGCGGGCCATCGATACGCTGGTTCGAGCCCGCCGGGTAGAGTTCTACGGGGTGGGGGCTTCCGGGGTGACGGCGCTGGATGCCAAATACAAATTCCTCCGGATTGGCTTTGTCTGCGATGCGTACGTCGATTCCCACCTGCAGGCCATGTCGGCGGCCACTTTGCAGCCCGGTGATGTGGCGGTGGGCATCTCTCACTCCGGCAGCACCAAGGATGTGGTGGACTCCTGCCGGGTGGCGGCCCGGGCCGGCGCCACCGTGATTGCCATTACCGATTACAAACGCGCGCCTATCACCGAGGTGGCCCACATCACCCTGCTCACCGCCTGTCGTGAGAAGCCTCTGGGCAGCGGGACCCTCCGGTCGAAGATAGCTCAGATTCACGTGCTGGATCTACTCTGGACGGGGGTCGCGCTACGGCTGGGAGAACGCGCGCTGGAGTATACACGCAAGACCGCGGAGGCGGTGGTAGACAAGCTGTATTGAGGCCTTAGGTCACACCTGGCCGCCATGGGACTTGAGCAGCTCGACGGCCTGCCTCACCCGGGCCTCATCGCCATCCGCCACTACGGCGACCAGGTATGCGTGCCCACCCGGAAGATCTTTACCTCCGCCGTAGCCGCTCGCGTCGGCGGAGGCAGAGAGGAGAATCCCAGTCTCGACGTCCACGTCTTTGGCCCCGAGCGTCAGTTCGGCTAAAGATGCCAGCTGGCCGGTGGCGGGATGGCGAAGGCGGGGGGAGGGAGTCGCGAGATCCGCATAACGGCTGAACTGGTCTACCTGGATCTCCGAGAAGCCGGCCTGCCGCAGCGCTGACGCGGCGGCCTCCGCTTTCTCGGGCGAGCCGAAGTAAGCCAGGATCGAACGACCGTTCAGTTGCATCATGACACCCCTTGGCGATTCTACCCGCGCGGGGGTGGCAACATGCAGGCTACGGGTCGTCCGTCACTTACCGGATCGTACCAGCTGGAAGCGTGCCGGTTGGGTAGCGGCCCAGGGACTGGTGGTCAGGGCGGCCTGTACCCAGTATTCCCCGGGCGGTGCGGGCTCTCCGTCGTTACGCCGCCCGTCCCAGACGGCCGTATAAACCAGGAGCTGGCCCGGTCCGGCCGTCATCTCGCCGATCATCTGGATGAAGGCCCGGGAATGGCTCCAGCGCCAGATCTCGTTACCCTTCCGGTCAAAGACGATGAAGTCGTATCGCTGGCCGGTGGAGAAAGTCAGCTTTACCGGGTCGGAGGCCGTGTTGAGCACCGCGAGCGTAAAAACGGGCCAGCGGGCACCGTCGGGGAGCCGGATTTCCGCCGTGGCCACGGCGCGACTCAGTTGCGGCCAGCTGGGGATAGCAGCGGCAAGCGGGCTCACCGGCATCTCCTCCTCGGGAACCCCGGGTGACTCCTCTACCGCCGCCGGCAACTCCGTCCCGGTCAGGGCGCGTGCCAGGTGAAGGCCGAAAGGCAGGATGGCCACGATGGCGGCCACGCTCGCGAGGAACAGCAGGGCCCCCTTTAAGAAATATCCACGGCCGCGGGAAGCAAGCACCAGGAACACCCCTCTCAGAGTATAGCCTCCGGCGGATCAGGCGGGAAGGGGTGCCAGGAGGGGTCATCCAGGTCGAGTCCGCTCTCAGCCAGGAGGCCGGGGAGCGCTGATAGGTTCGGCACGCGGCGACCGGGCCAGCCCTCCGCCTCGGCCAGCCCCTCCCCGTCCAGCTGCAGAGCGGCCACTTGCGCCCGGTTGGCGCCGAGGACGTCGATGTGGTAGAAGTCGCCCACGTAAAGGGCCTGGGTGGGTGCAAGCCCCAGACGGGAAAGGGCGCGGCGGAAAAGGCGGGGATCCGGTTTGGCGAAGCCTTCGACCGCCGAATCGATCACCAGGTCGAAAAAGTCCCGCAGTCCTGCGTTCTTCAACACCGCTTCCACGCGGCCGTCGGAATTGGAGACTACCGACATCCGGTAGCCGGCCGCCGCCAGCTCCTTAAGTGCCGGCACCACCCAGTTCCCGGTGAAAGTCCAGATATTCCGGGTGAGGTTGATCTCCTCCACTTCCCGGAGGATTTGCTCTATTGCTTCGGGCGGAACGGTGATTCGCCGGAGCATCTCCCGGTAAATGAAGTAGTCGGCATCGTATGGTACCGGCTCACCGGCGAGTGCCCGCCCGAGCAGCACGTCCAGGGAATGGGTAGCGTGGAGGAACGCACGGTGAAGCTCGGCCACCGATGGTATGCGGCCGGTTATCTCGTTTACCAAATGGGCAAAGAAGGGAAAGTCGGGGAAGACGAGAGTTCCGCCGGCATCCAAAAGGAGATAGACTTTCTCGTCAACTTTCGGCATCTCTCGTCCTCCTCGCCGCCCCCGGGCGGCGCTTTTCCCAAGCCCAGGCGGTGGCCAGGATGGCATCGAGGCCCAAGCGTGGCTGCCACCCCAGTTCCTGGCGGATGCGGGCAGAACTCGCCACCAGCATGGCCGGGTCTCCCGGGCGGCGCGGGAGCTCCCGGATGGTGAGGGGCTTACCGACTACCTTCTCGGCGGCCGCTACGATTTCCCGCACGGAGTAGCCTTTCTCCGAGCCCAGGTTGTAGACCCGTGTGAAGGCTTCGGTGGAAGTGAGCAAAGCTCGTAAAGCAAGGAGATGGGCGTCGATGAGGTCGGTCACGTGGATATAGTCCCGGATGCAAGTGCCATCCGGGGTCGGATAGTCGGTGCCGAAGATTTCTACGGGCTGGTCGCCCGCGGCCGCGCGCAGTACACGGGGGATCAGGTGAGTTTCCGGGTCGTGCCGCTCGCCGGCCCGGCCCTGGGGGTCGGCGCCGGCGACGTTGAAATAACGCAGGGAAACGTAGCGCAAGCCCCGCGCCCGGGCCAGGCTTTCCAGAACAAACTCGAAGCTCAGCTTGGACATGCCATAAGGGTTGGTGGGACGGGTGGGGTGGTCTTCGGGAATGGGGACGACGGCCGGTTCGCCGTAGACCGCGGCGGTGCTGGAGAAGATGAAAAGGTTGACCCCGCTGTCCAGCAACGCTTCTACCAGTTCCAGCCCTTGCACGGTGTTATTGCGAAAATAGAGCGCGGGCTGCGCTACCGATTCCGCCACCTGCGCCAGGGCCGCGAAGTGCATGACGGCCTGCACTCCATACCGCCGCACCGTTTCCTGAACCGTCTTCCTATCGCCCACGTCCGCCTGCACCAGCGGCACCCCGCGGAACGCTTCTCCCGTGAGGGCGTCCGCGAACCCCCGGCTGAGGTTGTCGTAAACCACCACGTCAAACCCGGCCGCCCGTAAGGCAAGCACCGCATGGCTTCCAATGTAGCCGGCGCCACCGGTGACCATCACCGTCGTCATCTCGTTCACCTCTTCACTCCAGAATCCGGGCGCCGTCGGCAGCCTGGCAGACGTAAACTTCCGGCTCTCCTGAAAGGGCCCAGGTTGCCTGCTCCCGGTAGGCGGGGAGCACTTGCGCGAGGAACTGGGGAACGGCTTCCGCATGCACCAGACTCACCGTGCAGCCGCCGAAACCCGCTCCGGTCATCCGGGAGCCGAGAACTCCGGGCACGCGGCGGGCGAGCTCGACCATGAGGTCGAGGCCGGGGGCGGAGACCTCGAAGAGGTCCCGGAGACTTGCATGCGAAGCATTCAGAAGATGCCCGAACCTTTCCCAGTCTGCCTGCTCCAGGGCGGCTACCGCTTGCAGTACCCGTTCGTTCTCCTTCACCACGTGCTCTACCCGCCGCCGCACCGGCTCGGGCAGGCGGTCGCGGAATCGTTCGAAGAGGGAG
Source organism: Bacillota bacterium (assembly GCA_012839805.1). Taxonomy (GTDB): domain Bacteria; phylum Bacillota; class Limnochordia; order Limnochordales; family DUMU01; genus DUMU01. Next base: position 56,257 of record DUMU01000005.1, read on the forward strand.
GGGGTGACATCCCGCAGTTCCCTGACACCCGGCTCGAACTGCTGGAGGATCCGAACTCCTTCTTCGCATTGGGCTCGGCGTTCATTGTAAGCAGAGTCTACGAGCTCGCGAGCCACGGCGGTATTGGCGATCACGATGCGGAATTTATCACCCGGTAAAGGTACCCAGCGATGTTCGAGGGAACGGCAGTCCAGGAGCAGCGCCGTACCCTGCTTGCCCAGGCGGGAGATGAACTGGTCCATGATGCCGCAGTTCACGCCCACGAACCGGTTCTCCGCCCGCTGGCAAAGGAGCGCCATTTCCGGCCCCTCCATGGAGAAACTGAAAAGAGCCTGTAGCAGCAGTGCGGTAGCTACCTCCAGCGCGGCCGAGGAGGAAAGGCCTGCCCCTTGCGGTACGTTGCCGGTAAGGGCGGCCTCGAAACCTCCCACCTCAATTCCCCGTTCTTGCAACGCCCAAACCACGCCGTAAACGTAACGGCTCCAGGTGGGCCGGGCCCGGCGGTCCAAGGCATCGACGGGCGAGGACGCTTCTTCCTGGTAGTCGAGGGAATAGAGGCGGATCTGCCCGTCGCTCCGGCGACGGCCGATCATCAGGACGTCCCGGTCGATGGCCACCGGCAGGACGAACCCGCCGTTATAGTCCGTATGTTCACCGATCAGGTTGACCCGGCCGGGGGCGCGTACCACCCGTGTCCGGCCGGCGGCTCCTGAACCGAAATGGCGTTCAAACTCCTCACGAAGATGGGAGAGGCGAGAGTTGTCCACGGTTGTCACGGGCCGACCCCTTTCTGGTTCTCACTCATCCGGCAGTTCGGCGACGGAATGCGGGAAGAGTTCACGCAATTCGGCCGCCTTCTCTTCGGGAAGCGTATCGTTGATGAAGGTTCCCGCCCCCGATTCGCAGCCGGCGAGATACTTTAGCTTGGTGGCCGTCCGGTGGGGCGGGTAGAACTCGACGTGGAAGTGATAACCCGGATGCGGCTCTCCGTCGGTAGGTGTTTGGTGCATGATCATCATGTAAGGCAGGGAGAAACCGAAAAGGTTGTCATACTTCTGGGTGACCACCTTCAGCATCGCGGCGAGATCATCACTCTCCTGCTCTTGGATCTCGGCCAGGCTCCCGAAATGGCGGCGGGGCAGGATGTGTACCTCGTACGGGTAGCGGGCGGCAAAAGGTATAAGAGCTACGAAATGGTCGCTGGTGGCGACGATGCGCCGGCCGTCGGCCAGGTCACGACGCAGGAGGTCGCAGAGGAGGCAGCGGCCGTGCTGATGCCAGTAATCGGCCGAGGCGGCCAGTTCGGTTGCCGGGCGCGGCGGAATGAAAGGGAAAGCGTAAATCTGCCCGTGGGGATGCTCCAGAGTGACACCGATTACGTCGCCTTTGTTCTCGAAAATGAGGACGTAGCGGACGAAAGAACGGCTCCCCAGCTCCCGGTAGCGGTCCGTCCAGACCTTGACCAGGCGGCGAAGCCGGGAGAGGGGGGATTGGGCAAGGCTCCCTTTGTGTTCGGGGGAGTACAATACTACCTCGCAGATCCCGTCCGAAGGGGCGACGGGCGTAAGCTCGTCGCCGGCCACGGCGGGCTCGGGGGGTTGCCGAAGGAACGAAGGGAACTTGTTTTCAAAGACGACGATGTCGTAAGTGGGCTCCGGGACTTCGGTGGGAAATGCCCCGGGCCGGGTCGGGCAAAGGGGGCAGAAATCGGCCGGGGGCTTGTAGGTACGTTCCTGGCGATGGGTGGCAGTAACCACCCACTCGCGAGAGAGGGGGTTCCAGCGTAGTTCAGACACGGTGAGGTCCCTTCTCGTCGGTAGGTTTAGGTATATTAACCGCGGGCGACGTGACCACTTCAGCGGCTTGGGCCCCTTGGTTCATCCGGACCGGCTCGACCCCGGACGTGGGTCGGGTTGTCGATTCGGTCTGCTCGTCTTCGGCAGAGTAGAAAACAATGTAGCGGCCGTCGGGTTTGATCCGCCGTTCCTTGCGTAGTCCGGGCGGTGGGGAGATGGTGACGGCCGGTTCAGCGCCCCGGTCGGCAGTGCCGGCGCGGGCGTTACCGCTGGTGTTCGCGTTTTCGACTCGCATCCGAACCCTCTTCCTGTGTGGTACTGGTGTGGTGCTGGTTGCGCTTTGAACTCTGGGACTCAACATTTCGCCGGGCCAGCCCTGTTACCCTGCTCAGAGTCGGGTTTGAACTCTAATCTTGCGAGAGGCGAGGTATTATCGGCCCGGGGAAGGAGTCGGTCGCCTGCCGGCGAAACGAAGGGAAGCATGTGCGCATCAAGAAGGCGAGGCTATGGTCGGAGATCGCGGGGTGTCCCCGGCCCGTCCTGCTGCCCGGACCCCGGGCTTTCGCCGCGGGGCAGTTGATCACTGGCGAAAGGGAGTCTACCAGGAGGTTGACGGGGAGATGCCGATCACGAAAGGAATCCGTTTAGACCCGGCGGGGCTTGCACCTTTCCTTGATTCCGGGGAACTGGAGAAGTTAGAGCCTGCCGTACTTACTGCCCATGATCTCCTGCACGGTGGAAGGGGAGCAGGCGCGGAATTTCGAGGCTGGCTCGACCTCCCCCGGCGGATACAGGGCGAAGAACTGGCGCGGATTCAGGCCGTCGCGGAAAGGGTTCGTGAGGAGAGCACGGCTTTCGTGGTAGTGGGAATTGGAGGCTCCTACCTAGGAGCGAGGGCGGCCATCGAGATGTTGCTACCGCTTTACCGGAATGAACAGGCGTCTGGCCGGCGCGGTGGCCCCAAGGTGTATTTCCTGGGTAACCATCTCAGCCCGGCGGTGACCGCCGAGATCCTCGAGCTGCTGGAAGGGGAAGAGGTGGTAATCAACGTCATCTCCAAGTCGGGGACGACCACGGAACCGGCCCTGGCGTTCCGGCTCTTGCGGCAGGCTTTGGGCCGCCGCTATGGCCGACTAGGGTTACGCCGGCGGATCCTGGTCACCACCGACCGGGAAAAAGGCGGCTTGCGGCGGCTCGCCCGGGAAGAGGGCTATGAGACCTTCGTGGTGCCGGATGACGTCGGCGGCCGCTACTCCGTGCTCAGCGCGGTAGGCCTCCTGCCCATGGCGGTGGCAGGTATCGATGTGGGTGCGGTGCTGGAGGGAGCGGCGGCAGCGCACGACTGGTGGACGGGACCTTCCCTGGCCGAAAACGAGGCCTACCAGTATGCGGCCTACCGGAATCTGCTGGCCCGCAAGGGGCGCCAGGTCGAGCTATTGGTGAATTTCGACCCGCACCTTCACACTTTCGGCGAATGGTGGAAACAGCTCTTCGGTGAAAGCGAAGGGAAAGACGGGAAGGGGCTCTATCCCGCCGCGGCGGATTTTACCACCGACCTGCACTCCCTCGGGCAGTATATCCAACAAGGGTCACGGATCCTTTTTGAGACCGTACTGCACCTGGAAAACCAGGGCCCCGACCTCGAGATCCCGCACGAGGCGAGCGACATCGACGGCCTGGAGTATCTGGCCGGGCGCTCCCTGGGTTATGTGAACGAGATGGCTTTTCGCGGCACGGTAGAAGCCCATGTGGCCGGCGGTGTACCGGTGATCCAACTCCACCTGGCCGAGCGGAGTGCCGTACTCCTGGGACAGCTCTTCTTCTTCTTCGAGGTTGCCTGCGCCATCAGCGGGTATCTCCTGGGCGTCAACCCCTTCGATCAGCCCGGGGTCGAAGCCTATAAGCAGAACATGTTCCGGCTGCTGGGGCGACCGGGCATGTAGTTGGTTCAGAAGTGGTAGGTGAGAGAGAGGGCCTTCGTACCGTCGAGCTGGTATTGCAGAGCGAACTCGGTATTGAACGGCAGCACCGAGGCGGTCAGGGTGGTCCCGAGAGTGGCGGAGCGATCACCTGGCCGCTGCACCGCGGTCAGACTGGCCGTGCCTCGGAAACCAGGCAGGTCGAGATCGAAACCAACCCCGCCGGTCCAGTCGAGCTGGCCCGAGGTATCGGCGGTGGCGTCCAGCCGCAGGAGAAAGGCAGGGGCGGGCGAGAAGCGCGTTGAGAGGGCCAGCACCCCGCGAGCCTCTTTGCCCACGGAGCGCAGACCGATTTTACCGGTCACGCGGCCGCTTTCTCCCAGCCGGAACTCGGGGCCGAAAGCGAGTCCTACCTGGGGGGAGTCCGATTCCGGCCAGCGCCAGCTGATGTTGCCCACCCAGGTGGTCCGGTTATCCAGCCGTGAGCGAAACTCGGTCTCGGCCACGGTGCCGGCGTAGCTCGAGCTTACCGGCCAGGCCGGAAAGAGATCGGGGGCAGGTTGGCTGAGAAGATCGATGAACGACTTTGATCTATACCCCAAACGGAAGAAGGCACCGAGGTTTCCGACGACGGCTTCCCCGCTCAACTGGAGCTGCGCTCCTGCCTGGCCGGCGTGGTAGGGGGCGAGCTGGAGTGCCAGGGCACTGTCGAAGCGGACATAGCCGAAGAGGAGGAGCATCTGCCGATAGGTGTACCGCAGCGAGAGGGTCTCCCTTGCCTCACCCGTGGTAAGGGCAGATATATGGTCGTAGCCCAGGGTCAGTTGCTCGGTGCTCCCCAGCTGACGAGCCGTGAGACCCAAACGGTAGGTGGGGCCATGCCAGGGCAAGGACGAGCCGTCTCCGGTAGCTACCAGAGAATTCTCCAGGGAGAGACTCCAGGGCGCCGACGAAGCGAGAAGGGGTTGAGGCTCGGCAAGGAGCCAGAGGGCGACCATGGCGAGAATAACGAAGAAAAACCTGGTCCTCGGCAAACGCGAGAGACGAGGTGCGGTGGGTAAAATACGAAGCAGGCGCGACTGGCCGCCCATCCTTGTCCCCCCGTACGCAATACTAAGCACGAGATTCTTCTTTCACCGTGATTTTCCTGCTGGTGAACGAGATCTTTTCTCGACCGAGCCGCCAACTTTCTGCCAAGTCGTAGACGACGGGTACCACAACCAGGGTAAGCAACGTTCCGGACGTCATTCCTCCGATGAGGGCAACGGCCAGGGGAGTTTGCATCGCGTCATGGGCATACGGCCCGACCACCAGGGGGAGCAATCCCAGGATGGTGGTGATCGCGGTCATCAGGACGGGGCGGAGACGGGTAGGAGCCGCCTCCATCACGGCGGCTCGCACCGCCCAACCCTGGCGGCGCAGCTGGTTCATGCGATCAACCAAAACGATCCCGTTGTTGACGATGATTCCGCCGAGGATAACCATACCCATGAGCGAGGAAAGCCCGAGGGGTGTCCGGGTGAGGAAAAGCGAGAAGAGGCTACCGGTAGCAGCCAGCGGAATCGTCGCCATGATGAGCCACGGGCGAAGTGGTGACTCGAACTGCACGGCCATGACCACGTAAACCAGGAAGAGAGAAAGAGCCAGGACCAGGTAAAGGTCGTGAATGGATTCGTCGATCAACTCCTGGGTACCGACGATGCCCGCGTGGTAACCTGGCGGCAGCGGTAGTTGCTGCAGCGTTTGGCGGACCAAGGCCGCCCCCCGGGATTGTGATAGCGACCCCAGTTCCGCCACCACTTGCACTGCCGGCAGCCCATCTACCCGCCGCAAGACCGCCGGGCCCGCCTGCTCTTCTTCGGTGGCGACCCGCCCGAGGGTGGTTACGGACCGGCCGCCCGAAGGAGAGTCTACCAGGGGCGGAATCTCCAGTTCGGACAAGGCAGCGCGGGCGATAGAGCCGTCGCCAGTTGAACCCGGGAGGTTCGGACGCAGGACTACGGGCAGTGAAGCACCGGAGCCGTCGGATAGCGACAGAACGGGTTCCCCCGTGAGAGCCTGGCGTACTACCTGGCCCACCTGGCCGGGGACGACGGCGCCCATGGCCGCCCGGGCGGGGCTCACCGTGTACCGCAGTTCCGGTACGTCTTGTTCTGAGTCACTGTATACGGCGGTGAAGCGACCGGTTCGCCGGAGGCGGGCCTCCAGTTGACCCGCCAGCCTGGTTACCTCGGCATACTCCTTTCCGCGCACTTCTGCGATCACCGAGCTGTCGTAAAGCATGCCGAAGGAACCAAACCCGCCCCCCTTCGCCAGCGTTACGGTGGCATCGGGTGAGAAGTCCCTGGCGGTGGCCAAGAGGGCCGGAAGCAGCCGGCTGACCACGTCGTCGGTGTCCACGGTCCGGGCGGCTGCCGGGCGAAGCCGGACCGTCAGCTGCGCTCGGTGACTGCCGCGGTTCAAGAACGAGGAAACATCTGCGGTACCCGTACCTCCGATCTGGGAAGCCACCCAAAGTACCTCGGGGTCTTTTCTCAGGGCGGCCTCGAGGCGGGCTACCAAAGCCAGGGTTCGTTCCGAAGCAGTGCCCGGCGGGAGGGCTGCTTTCACGGTCAGCACGTCTTCGTCGGGCGCGGGAAGAAGTTGCGTGTCAAGCCGCGGCCAAAGCGATAGGGCAGCCGCCAAGGCGAGCAGCGCCAGCCCCAGCACCACGTAACGGCGGGCGAGTGCGAGTTGGAGAAAGCGCTCATAGAAGCGCAAATACCACGGCCGGGCGCCGGCGTTTAGCTCGTGGGAAGCTGGCAAAGGGGGCTTACCGTCTTCCCCGGGGGGCGTAATCATCTCTTCCCCTTTCCCGCGTGACCCCCATCGGGAGGCAGCGGCCGGGATCACGGTAAGAGCCACGGCCAGCGAAGCCATCAGAGCCAGAGTGACGGTCAAGCCGAGGGAGCCGAACAAAGCACTGGCGAGACCGCGGATGAAAACGACCGGCAGGAAGACGGCAACGGTGGTCAAGGTAGAAGCGCAGATAGCCGCCGCGACCTCGCTCGCTCCGACCACAGCCGCTTCCTTTCTAGGCATCCCCCGATCAGATAACCGCGAGAAGTTTTCCGTGACGACGATGGCGTTGTCCACCACCATCCCCAGGGCAAGAGCGATGCCGCCAAGAGTCATCAGGTTGAGTGACTGTCCTAACCATCCCATTACGATCAGCGTGATGCTTACGGACAGGGGGATACTCAGGCTGATGAGCAAGACCTCCCGCCACCGCTTGCCCAGGAATAGGAAGAGGGAGGCCACCGCCAGGAGAGCCCCCCAAAGCCCCGCGTTGCTCAAGGACTGGATGGAATTACGAACGAGCAGCGACTGGTCGATCAACGGGTATACCTCAACGCCCCGCTGTTCCAGCCGGAGCGCTTGCAACCGGGCATTGACTGCGTTTACCACCCGTACCGTGTTCGCCCCCGAGCGTTTCTGTAGATGCAAGAGGATAGCCGGCTCGCCGTTCACCCGCGTTATGGAATCATCCGATGTTGTATAGACCTTGGTGATGGTGGCGATATCTTTCAAGCGTACCAGTTGGGGCACGCCCGCAAGGAGTGGGAAGAGGGGGTCGGTTGCCGGTGGCCGGACACCCACCACCACGTTGGCGAGGTCGTCCACCGTCTTCAGGCTGTATCCGGTGCGGACCTGCCAGACCCGGCCGCCCTCGGTGATGGTGCCTGCAGGCACGTAGGTATTGGCGGCCACCAGGAGCTGGGCGAGCAGGTCCCGGTTGAGACCGAGCTCCCGCAGGCGTTCCTGGTCGTAGCGGACCTCCAGGCGGGCCCGTTTACCGCCCTCGACCGTCACTTGCACGACGTCGGGAACCTGGCGCAAGGCGGGGGCAATCTCGTTATCCACCATCTCGGTGAGTTGCGCCAGGTCTTGCCGGCCGTCACCTCGTACTGCCAGCACCAAGACCGGGAACTGGCGCGGGTCGGTCGCGAGTACCATAGGCGGCCGGATCTCCTTGGGGAGAGTAAGAGCCAGGCGGCTGACCTGGGCCTGTATCTCACCAAGAGCCTGGGTGACGTCGGTGCCCCACTCGAATTCGAGGATGACTACCCCCAGATTCTCGAGGCTGTAAGAGGACACCTGCTTCACGCCGGGAAGCCCTGCCAGGGCGGCTTCTACCGGTATCGTAACTTTATCTTGAACTGTCTGCGCAGTAGCGCCCGGATAGATGACGGCCACGGAAGCTACGGGGTAGCTGATCTGAGGGAAGAGATCCAGGGGGAGACGGGGTAGAGTTACCGCTCCGAAGACCAGGAGCGTCAAAGTGCACATGAAAACCGCTACCGGCCGGCGGACGGCCCAGCCTGCCACAGGCATCCAGTCTTGTCCCCTTCCTTTTCCCTTCCCCCGTCCCGTTTTCCTTTGCCTTTCCCTGTCTCCTCCAGCGGTGTGTCCCCGGGGCGCCGGGCAGGCGACTTGGGGGGTTAGCGGGTGGCTTGGCCTGCGACCACTATGGTGGCGTCCCGGGGCAGGCTGAGGACCGTGGCCGCGGTCAAGCCCGAGTTAACCTTGGTCTCCTTCACCGTCAGGACGTAGCTGAGCTGGCCCTTCGCGTTGTACACCTCCAGCCGGTGGGTGAGCCAGTCACTCGTGCTGACCCAGATTTTCTGCCAGCCAATGGTCGGGCTGGAATCCCGGCTCCGGGGAGCTGCCCGCACCACCCGGTAGGTTTGCCCGTCCCGCTTCTCCTCGCCGAGGTAGGTGAGCTCGAAGACGGTCGCGGGGGGCAGCCCCACCAGGCTATCCAGGCCGAGGGCCACATCCAGTCCTTGCTGGCGCAAGAGTGCGTTGAGGTCCTGCACCACGATCTCGTGGGTTACCGGTAAATAAACGCGCAGCTCGCCAGCGCTGCGGTCAATGACCATCACCTGACCAGCGACGAAGTCGGGCGTGAGATAGTTCAATCGGAGGGCGTTGGGTAGCTTTATTTGCACCCGTCCGGTCAGGGTGGCCTTCTCTCCCGTGTTGGGGTTGATTTGTTCAATCTCGATAGACATGCTCAAATCCTGAAGTGTCTTTAGATTCTTCTCCACACGTGCCGTCAAATCGGCCAAAGCCCTCTCGGCGTCGGTGCCGGAGCCGGCGGCTGCCGCTACCCGCGGGCCATTTACCCCGAGAAAGAAGGCGACGGCCATGGCCAGGACCATCACGAGCGGGTTGGCTCCGGTGGTGGGTGCAGCCGGGGTGGCGAAGATCAGCGAGCGCATAGCGGGCCACTCCTTTCACGGGGCGGATGGTTGTCCTCCCGAATCCTACAGCTGTATGAACTTCGAGACAAGCCTGGCCATTCCTCCTCGAAATGCCAGCGAGCGGCTCCCGGCGTTCATGGTACACTGGACCCGGGCCCATGGGCCAGGACAAGGAGAGGAACATCATGACTCCAAAGCCCCGCTGGTTACTACGACCGCTTCCCGATGCCCGGGCCACGGCGCAGGTGCGGCGGTTGGTGGCTGATTTGCATCTGAATACCGTCTGCGTGGATGCGGGGTGTCCGAACCTGGGTGAATGCTGGGCGAAGGGCACCGCCACCTTCATGATCCTGGGTGAACGTTGTACCCGTAATTGCGGCTTCTGTAAGGTGCAAACCGGCCGGGGAGAAGCTCTCGATCCTCTCGAACCGTGGCGGGTGGCGCAGGCGATCCGCCGGCTGGGAGTGCGGCATGCGGTGATTACTTCTGTGACCCGCGATGACCTTCCCGATGGAGGGGCAGGCCATTTTGCGGCCACCATCCGGGCCGTTCACCAGCTGAACCCGGGGGTGAGTGTGGAAGTACTGACCCCGGACTTCAAAGGAGACCCGGCGGCTTTGCGCACCGTTCTCGAGGCGGAGCCCGAAGTATTCGCCCACAATGTGGAAACCGTCGCTCGTCTTCAGCGCCGGGTACGACCCCAGGGAGGATTCGAACGTTCCCTGCAGGTACTAAGGAAAGCGAAAGAGCTGCGACCGCAGGTGCTTACCAAATCCAGCCTCATGCTGGGACTGGGGGAGAGTCCCGAAGAGGTGCGAGAAACCATGGTGGTGGTACGGGCGCAGGGAGTCGACTTCTTCACCCTCGGCCAGTACCTGCGCCCCTCCCCGGAACACCTGCCGGTCGAGCGATTCGTCCCGCCCGAGGAATTCGAGGAATACCGGCGGTTCGGTTTGGAGATCGGGTTCCGGTACGTGGCCGCCGGTCCCCTCGTGCGCAGCAGCTACGATGCGGCGGCAGCACTGGAGGCGGTGCGGGCGGCGGCCGGAGCGCAAAAAGCGGCCGGCGACCGGAGCGGCCACCTGTAACGGCTGGCAGGGGCTGTATCCCTTCAACCGGATGGTTGGCCGGATAGCCGGAGAGGGGCGACCGCTTCGGCCAGCAGAGCGGTCCTGAGCCCCCGGCGCTGGACCCGGCCCGCTACCACCAGGGCCGGGGCGCCGAACAATATGGTCCCATAGCGCTGGTATACCGGCTCGAAAGCAGTAACGTCCAACAAGCCCTCTTCATCCTCCAAGGTGAAGAAGACCACGGTGCGGCCGCTGCGGGTGGGGGGCCGGTGGGGGCGGATCAGTAAACCCGCGACCTTAACGCGTGCTCCTTCCGGGGCGCCGGCCACTTCCCGGCTGGAGAGGATACCTTGCTTACGCAGATGGGAACGGAAAAACGAAAGGATATGACCGCTCGGACTGAACCCCAGGACGGCGAACTCCCGGGAACTTTTTTCGAAAGGGGTAAAATCTCGCTCCTCCCCTTCTGGGGGCATTTCCAGAGGTAGGTGGAGCTGTACCTGCGAGCCCGGCAGCAAGCCTCCCCCCGGCGGGCCTGCGGGCGGCCGGTCGTTCAGGAAGGTGGGCAACTGGAAAAGCAGGGAACGCCGGTTCCTCGTGAGGGAATCAAAAGCCCCGGCCAGGATCAGGTTGGCCAGCACGTCCCGGTCGAGATCCACCCGGCGTACGAAGTCGGCGAAGCTCCCAAACGGCCCGCCGCCTTCCCGGGCCGCCAGGATCTTGCGTACTCCCGCTTCCTTCAACCCGTCGACCTGCAGGAGGCTTGGGCGAATCGCCTGGATCTTGCGCCCGTCGTCACCTTCTACGGTTTCCACGGTAAACCTCCAGCCGTCGCTCCGGTTGACATCAGGATTGAGGGTCCTGATCCCGCGCCGGGCCGCCTCCACGACCAGCGCGTGAGGCGGGTAGAAGCCCATAGGTTGATAACTCAACAGCGCCGCGAAAAACGGGGCGGGGTAATGTTCGAGAAGGTAGGCCGTCTTGTACGCAGTGTTGGCAAAAGCGGCCGCATGGGCTTCGCAAAAGCCGTAGCCAGCATAACCTACGATGTAAGAGAAGATGGTCCGGGCGATCGCCGGCTCGATACCCCGGGATATGGCCCGGGCGATGAACTCTCCTCCAATCGCGTCCATCTCCTTTTGTGACCGGTAGTGCGTCATCACTCGCCGGAGCCGGTCGGCCTCTCCGGGCGTGAAGCCGGCCACCTGGGTGGCGATGGCGATCACCTGCTCCTGATAAAGTACGACCCCATAAGTCTTCGCCAAGATGGGTTCGAGTTCGGGAAGGAGGTAGGTCACCGGTTCCCGTCCCCGCCGGCGGGCCAGGAAAGGCTCGACCATGTCGCCCTTGATCGGCCCGGGCCGGATCAGGGCCACGCTGGCGACCAGGTCCTCGAAGCGATCCGCCCCCAGCCGGGCCTGCAGAGCCCGCTGGGCCGGACTTTCCAGCTGAAACATGCCCACCGTCTCTCCTTGGCGTATCCGTTCATACGTAGCCTCATCGTCGTCCGGGATGCTTTCCTCGGCAAAGTGGGGATCTACCGCCCGGGTGACGGCCACCGCCTGGTCAAGGGCCGAGAGCGCCCGCAAACTCAGCAGGTCCAGTTTAATCAGGCCGAGGTCTTCCACCGCGTCCTTGTCGAACTGGATGATGTCCACGCCCTTGGCAGCTACCTGAACGGGCGAAATCTCGGTGATGGGATCACGGCTAATGACCAGGCCTCCCAAGTGAGTGCCGATAAAGCGGGGAAAACCGGCGACCCGGGCGGCCAGTTGGAAGAGGAGCTGGTATCTTTCGAGGGGCAGGCCGCTGTCACGGATCTCCGGGAGCTTGGTTACCGCCTCCGGGATGGCATCAGAGGGAAGGTACGGGAACTTCTTGGCCAGCCGATCTATCTCTTCGGCGGGGAAGCCCAGCACTTTACCGATCTCCCGCAGGGCCGAACGGGCATGATAGGTCGAAAAGGTACAGACGGAGGCAACGTGTTCGCGGCCGTACTTGCCGTAAACGTATGCGGCCACCCGGTCTCGATGTTCGGCGGCGAAATCGATGTCGATGTCGGGCTTTTGCGCCCGCTCCAAGCTCAGGAACCTTTCGAAGAGCAGTCTCCGCTTCCAGGCATCCACCTCCGTCAAGCCGAGGCAATAGGCCACTACCGAATCGGCGGCCGAACCGCGCCCGGCCAGCCGGATGCCTTGCCTTCTGGCAAACTGAACCAGGTCCCATACCACCAGGAAATAATCCTCCACCTGCAGGCGGGTGATCACGTCGAGTTCGTGGCGAAGGCGAGCGGCCAGGGGGGGCGGGATCGTCCCGTAGCGGTGCCTTGCGCCTGCCTCTACCAGGCGGCTGAGAAAAGATGCGGCCGACTCCTCACCTGGGGGCAGGGGATAGGTGGGAAAACGAGGCCGGGTGAGGTCGAGGGCCGGTTCACAAAGCTCGGCGATGGCCAGCGTCGCCCTCAATGCCCGGGGATAGGCCGCCCAGAGGGTGGCCATCTCTTCGCTCGTTTTTAGATAACTTTCACCGTTGAGCGGCCGCTCCGGGTGAACTTCCTCCAGCGTGGTGCCGGTACGAATCGCAGTAAGCACATCATAAAGTGGAAAATCCTCCCGTCTCAGCTGGTGAACGGGGTTCGTCGCCACCACGGGTATGCCCAGCTTCTCCCCGAGAGCTGCCAGGGTACGGTTAAGCGTAATGCTGCGGGGAAGGCGGCGATCCTCCAGCTCGAGGTAGAAAACGGTCAAACTGTCCCGGAAAAACCGGGCGACGGCCTCGGCCTCCCCCGGGCGGCCGGCTAAAATCAGCCGGCCGATCTCCCCTTCCCGGCCACCGGAGAGAACGATTAGATCCTGCCAGAGCTCCGGCGAGCGATCGGGGAAGGCTTCCCGGGGTAGACACGGGCTTTCCCGGGGGCTACGGGTATGGGCCAGAGTCAACAAGCGGCACAAGTTGGCAAACCCACGCGGGTTACGAGCCAACAGGATCAGGATCGCAGTCGAGCCTCCGGGTACGAAAGCCGGATACCGGCGGGGGACGACCAGTTCCACCCCCTGGATGGGCCGTACTCCCGCGGCCAAGGCTTGTTTCTGAAAAGCCAGCGCTCCGCTGACATTCATCCGGTCGGTCAATGCCAAAGCCGGCATCTCCAGCTCGGCGGCCCGGCGTACGAGCGCCTCGACGGTAGCAGTCGAACTGAGAAAAGAGAAGGTTGAGTGCACATGCAGGTGAACGAATCCCTGCTTCATGACCTCTCTCTCCGTCGTATCTACGGAATCGGCCTGTCCCCGGAGGTCCACCACCAGGCCCCTTCCCCGGAGAAGGGGGGTTCAAGCCGGTCTTCAGCCCTCAGTCTTCGATCCGATAGAGGTACCACTCTCCGTTGGGTAGCTCCTGGTAGAGCGTGTAGCAGCCACCGGCCCCGGTACGAACCTGAAAGAAGGCTTTTGGCTTCTCTCCCTGCCACCAGCTTCCCACCTCCAGCCATGAGTCCAGGATCTCTTGAATCTCCCGGGATGATCTGCGCCAGCGGAAGGAGAGTGGCAGGCCATGGCGGTCACAACGGACCGCCACCGGTTGGTGAAGCAAACGGCTCACTTGGCCAGGTACACCTCCTGCACCATTCGGTGAACTGCCTCCCTCCTATCCATCCGGATATCGCTCGCCCGCCGGACGGCGTACGGGCCGAACCGCTGGCGCAACCAGACCAGGAGTTGCTCCAAACGAGGATCCCGGCCATTTGTGCCGCCGGCCCGGCGGCGGGCGGGGAGCGGAATCAAGGACGCCTGCTCGCAGGGAACGGGGGAAAGCTCTTCGGCCCGTAAAGTGAGTTGCCCGCACCCCTGCAATCGGACCGGGGGATGGGAGCGCAATTGGGCGAGGAGACGGCGGGCCAACTCATCACCGTGGATCGAGAGCCGGCGCTGGTCCCCAGGTACGGGAGCGGGTGGCCGGACGACCACCGTGACCATGGGAATGAGTTCGAGGGTTAGCGAGGCGGCAGCCCAACCCCCGGCGGCCAACTTATGGGCGATTTGCCGGACGAGAACGGAAGTAGTGGAGGAAATCTCTTCGATCCGGGCGATGGGACGCTGAACCTCCAACCAGAGAGGCTGCTTTCCCGATCGGATCGGTAGCTCTTCTTCCCCGCGGATTCTCCTCAACAGCTGGGCGCCAGTCTCGAGGCCGGCCTGGGCCAGGAGCTGGGCCGGGGAAAGATCGGCCAGTTGTCCCCAAGTGCGGATCCCTAATTGCTCGAACCTTTGACAGGTATCGACGGGGAGATCCTTTGTCCAGCGCAAGGGTATGAAGCGGAGGTATTCCCACTCCCTGCCAGGCAGAACAATCTCGAAGCTCGTCTTCCCGCGCCCCCTGGCCTTGGCCCGGCGGGCCGCCATCTCGGCTACGAAACGACGGGTAGCCCAACCCAGCGCCGGGAAATCTCCTGCCCCATCTGCCGCTGCCTCAGTTATATCCTCAGCCAGGCCGGGTACGAGGAGGTGACTCCCCGGGACATTGGAAAGATCGAGGAAAACTAGATCCGGCTGGACGATCTCGATGTTTTCGGTATAATTGAGACAAACTCTCAGTAATGGTTGGGCTGCTCGTACGTCGACTTTCCCACCGGCCGATACATAGTAATGAGAAAGGAGAATGCAGGCTATTTGGGTCATGACGATCCCCTCGCCGTTGTTCCTGCAATACCTTGGGGGGAAAAGAGCGTGACCAAACCGGCGTTCGGGAAACAGATGTTCGCTTATATTATAGCCAGCCGGGCCAAGGTGGCAAGGGGAGGTGGCACTTTCCCGGCCGGAACTTTTTCCCGCCACGCGTAAACCGGACCACCCTGGGAAATCCTCATTAACGAGCCCCACTCTGACTTGGCAGGAAAAAGAGAGCCGGCGACGAAGTCTTCACCAAACCCGATACTGTTCACGGCCTGTTTCCCGCATCGTTCCCAGTAGATTGCCGTTTCGTTCCGGTTTGACCGGCGCTCCAAGGTCCGGCAGCCTTACCGCCCAAGGAAGAGGAAAGCGACGGCTTACGGCAGGAATGGCCTCATCAGCGGCTGACGAGGTAGCAGATCACAACCCGGGAGCGAACACTCGGAAAGAGGTGAGGGCTGTGAATGCGAAAAGGGAGGTCCTCATTCGGTTCAGCAGCCTGCCGTTGAAAGACCCGCGCAGCCGAGCGGTGCTCCGCCTGCTCCAGGACGACCGTTTCCTGCCTCGCATCTCGTTCGTCACCAATCGCGACCTTCTGCCCAACACCCTGCTGATCGCCGAGGCGGGGAGCGATGCCATTCCCTTCGAGCTGGAATTGGGTGCGGTTCAGCAGGAGGAAGTCTCCCTGGTCAACGGCCACCTGGTTCGCCACGTACACCGGACCCGCACGCTCTGTATACACGACCCGCTCCGAGCCATACGTCCATTGCAACTTTTCCAGGGGAGGCTTTATGTGCTGCTGGCATTCGCCCAGGAAACCCCGGCTTGGTATCGGGTGGTCACCGAACCCAACCCGGCGCTGCCGGTGCCGAGCGAGGCTCGCCAGAGCATCGACAGCGTGTTGCGCCAGATCGTCCGTGACCAGGTGGATCTAGCTCTGCACGCCATTCTCAGCCGCCACGAAGTGGAGGAGGCTTTGCGGGAGCGGGACAAGGAGCGCTTCCTCCGGGCGGCCGGGCTCTATAACCAGCTTCGTGACCGTTGTCTGATCGATTTCGAGTAGTTCGAGTAGCATGTAGCCAGCACGCCTAGTCGAGCCGCTCCGGTTGGGCCGGGTGGTGCTCCCCGGCCGCCCGGCCGCACGCGAGTTCGGCGGCGAAATCGTCCGGCCGCCCCAACCCAGCAGGATTCGGCACGGCAGGGGCGAACATGGGCGGACGGAGGCGATCCCGGTTGTATAGCCACGAGGACGAAGCCATCCCAAACTCCGCCGATGCGCCCGCCCCCCGGCGGGAGGTGGGGTGGCGTACTGCTTCCCTGTGGACCGAACTGGTCCGGGTGCTCGGGGCTTCGTTACTCCTTACTTTCTTCATCGTCACCTTTGTCGGGCGGGCTTTCACCGTGGAGGGGCCTTCCATGTACCCCACCCTCCGCAGCGGTGAACGTTTGATCGTGGACGAACTGAGCTACCGCTTCACCTCCCCGCAGCGAGGGGATATAATCGTGTTCCGCTATCCCTCCGATCCCCGGGAATTCTTTGTCAAGCGACTGGTGGCATTACCCGGCGAAGAGGTCGCCATCCGTGATCACCGGGTGTGGGTAAACGGTCAGCCGCTGGACGAAGAGTACCTGCAGACCGAAACCCTCGGTGAATTCGGTCCGGTGATCGTACCGGCCGACCACTATTTCGTTCTCGGCGACAACCGGACTAACAGCGCCGACAGCCGCGACCCTCGCGTTGGCTTCATACCCCATCGGTACATAGTGGGGCGGGTTTTGTGGCGGTACTGGCCCCTGGATCGGATCGGTACGTTGCGGCCACCACCCCAGTGGCAGGCTTTGGCGCGACCGTGACAGCGCGGCGAGCGAGTGGCCGGGAAAAGAACCGTGACCGGAAGAGAGACGACCGCGAGCGGGAGCGCCAACGAGAGATCGGGAGGTATTGTCATGTGGACCGAGTTCATTGACGAAGTCATTCGCCAGCTCGAACGAATCCGGGCGAGCCAGGCCGAACGCATCCGGGAGGCCGGCCGGCGTATCGCCGGGGCGATCAGGGAAGGGCATGATCTTTACGTGTTCGGAGCCGGTCATGCCGGCATTCTGGCGGAAGAGTCGTTCTACCGGGCCGGTGGCCTGATGCTGGCCAATCCCATCCTCGCTCCGGGGCTGACCACCACCGTGCGCCCGATCACCATGACTACGGAAGTGGAGAGGCTTCCCGGCTATGCCCGGCTCATCCTCAACGCCACCTCGCTGGGGTCGGGAGACGTTTTGATCATCCACTCGGTCTCCGGCCGCAACCCGGTTCCGGTCGAAATGGCGGTAGAGGGCCGCCGCCGGGGAGCGATCGTGGTGGCCATCACTTCCTTGGCCTATAGCAGCTCCGTGCCTTCGCGTGTCCCGGGAGGGATGCGTCTCTTCGAAGTGGCAGACATAGTGATCGACAACTGCGGAGTGGTGGGGGACGCAGTGCTGCCCCTCCCGGACGGCCAAACCCGTTTTGGCCCCACTTCCACCATCACCGGAGTCGCGATCCTGCACTCGATTTTTGCCGAAGTGGTGTCAGAGCTGATCTCCCAGGGGGAGGAGCCGCCGGTTTTTATCAGCGCCAACCTCGATGGGGGCGACGAGATCAACCGGCGGCGTCTCGAGAGGTACCGAGCTCACATACACTACCTCAACCCCATCTGACATCCCCACGACTGAAGCCGCGGGCTTTCCCGCCCGGCCGTTGTAGCCGGGCGCCTGGTCATTTGCGCCCTCCGGACTTAGTAGCACGCTCCCGCTCTGCCGCCAAAGCCCGGTTGAGCGCGGGTATGACCTCCTTCAACACCTTCTCCGCCGGCTCCCCTTGCTGGAAGATCCGGTAGAACGCCGCGTTCAGCTTCTCCCTGGCCAGGGTGGGGTTGTAGTAGATCGGCCCGGGCTCGGCATAGGCGCCGGCCAGGGCAAAGATCAGGAGTTGTGACCCGGCGGTCCGGGCATTGGGGTACTGTTTCAGGAGCAGCTCAACCCATTCGCGGGCCACCGAGCCCCGTGCCGGCTGCAGGCCCTGGTAACGAGCCCGCAGGCGGTTGGCCTCGGGGCTCACGAGAAACTTCAAGAACCGCAGAGCCGCCTCGCGATGGGCGGTTCCGGAGTAGATGGCGTAACCGTCCATATTGGCCAGGGTTGAACGGGCTACCGGGCCGCGGGGAAGAGGCGCGATTCCCAGCTCGAAGCGGGTGTTCGGCAACATGAACGCAAGACTCCACGATCCGTCGGCGGCCGTGGCGGCCTGCTCTTTGGCGAAAGCGTCCCGGAGGGAGGCTCCGGCGATTTCCGCGGAGGTGGGGGAGACCCGGTAACGATGGATGAAATCGGCCCAGTACTGGATGGCGTGGATTGCTGCCGGCTGGTCCAGGAGTGAGGTGGTGTTGTCACCCTCGGGATGGAGCTTGCCGCCGTTCTGGCGCACCCAGTAGGCGATCCGGTCGAGTTCGTAGTAGAGGTAGAACCCCCATTGTTTAACCTTGTTCCCTTCTCGCACGGTGAGCTTCTGGGCGAGAGAACGGAAGCCGTCCCAGTCGAGATCGCTGGAAGGCTCGGGTACTCCTGCTCTTTGAATCGCGTCCCGGTTGTAGTAGAGCGCAACCGTTCCCAGGTACTGGGGCAGGGCGTATTGCAGGCCGTTCACCCTGAAACCGCGTAGCTGCCCGGGGGCAAAGTCCGCCAGTTCCTTATCGCTGAGGAGCCCCTTTTCCAGCCAGGGCGCGAGGTCGAGCAACATCCCTTGCTGGGCCCAGAAGAAGAGGTCCTCCCCCCACCAGCAGACCACGTCGGGCGCCGAGCCGGCCACCATGGCGGTGGTCATTTTGACCGGATCGGTGACCGGTTCATAGACCACCTGGATGTCCGGGTTGTCCTTTTCGAAAAGCGGCAGCATCTCCTGGAGCATTTCCTTCTCGTAGGGGCGAGGGTATTCGGAAAAGCGCAACGTGACCTTGCCTGCCGCCAGGGCTCCCGCCGGCCCACGTGCCAACCCGATGAGTAACCATGCGGCAACGAGCGCTACGATCCCCCGTCTCATGCTAAGTCCCTCCTGTCCGGCTTCGGCCTGGCTTCTTCGTGGCCATCCCTGCGGCCTTCTCCGGTATACTGATGAGCGAGTGCCGTTCATGCTTTCGGCGTTGGAAAGAATCCTCCTGCAAGGCGTGGTGAGTCGGGATTGGTCTCCCAAGACGGCGCGGCCGGCGACGGCACCCGCTGGCGGGAACGCATCCTGCCGCGCTCCTTCTACGAACTGGACGCGGTTACCGTAGCACGCAATCTGATCGGGCAGGTGCTGGTACGAGAAGCGCCTGAAGGTACGGTAGCGGGGCGAATAGTGGAGGCGGAAGCCTACTGCGGGCCGGAGGACCTGGCCTCCCACGCCCGGCGGGGCCTGCGTACTCCCCGGAACGAGGTGATGTACGGGCCGGCAGGCCACGCGTACGTATACTTCATTTACGGCATGTACTACTGCCTGAACGTGGTTGCCGCCCGCCCGGGAGTCCCCCATGCCGTGCTGGTTCGAGCGGTAGAACCCCTGGACGGGATCGAACTGATGGCCCGCCGCCGGGGCGTGAGCCTTCCCCCGGCCGGGAGAGAGCTACGCCGGCTTGCCTCCGGTCCGGGTCGATTGACCGTGGCTTTTGGCATAGATCTCCGGGACAATGGGCACGACCTTTGCCGGCCGCCGCTCTACCTGGCCGCCGGCGAGCGGCTACCTGCGCCGGAGGAGGTCGTGGCCGGCCGGCGGGTGAACGTGGAGTACGCGGGCGAATGGGCCGCGCGGCCCTGGCGATTCATGTGGAAAGCCAATCCGTACGTCTCGAAAGGCCCATCGTGACGGCTCCCCGCCAGGCCAAGGCGGAGCGCTACCGGCCGGCGTTGGAGGGGACCGGGGTGAGGATGCCCAGGGCTTCTTCCACCAGCTCGACTACGAGCGCAGCCTGATCGGCGGTGAAGCTGGCGAGGGACTGTTGGAGCCTCCCGATTTCGTCCACGAGCCCCGGCAGAGCCGGAAGTCCCGGCCGGTTGAAAGCGCCCGGACGTACGTTGGGATGCGGTAGGCGGTGAAGGGCAGCCGCCAGCGCTCCGGCGATTCCGGCCAAGCTCAGGTCGGGCCGCAGTGACCGCCGGCTCCAGCCCTGAACGGCTTGCGCCAGCTCCCGCCAGCGCTGCGGCCCCAGGCGGGCCAACCAAAGACCCAGGGTGTAAGCGGCCACCGAAAGCGGTTCGCTGCTCTGCCCCAGGTGTCGTTGTAGTTCGGTGAGCTCCTGCGGGATTCCTTCGACGGGCGGGCTGCCTTCTGAGCCATCCCCCGGTGTACCCGCCGGCCGTACCTTCTGGAGCAAGCGCAGCACCGTCTTGCGTACGGAGGCCCAATTTTCCGGTGCTGCCCCAAGGGTCTCGCCCGCCGGCCGAGCGCTTACCTCAAAGGCTCGTGAGGTAGGGGAAAAGAGAATGCGGGACCGTCCCGGGCGGCCGTCACCGGGGACTTCGTAGTGCTCGACCAGGTAGCCTTCGCTCGTCAGTTCCCGAAGGATGTCATAGGCGGTGAAGCGGCTCACTTGCAGCCGTCTCGCTACTTCACCATAGTGAACCGGTTGCCCGCCCTCCTCGCGGTAGAGGTCCAGCAGGGCTACCAGGAATTGGCGCCGTCGATCCGTAAGACTCATCGTCATCCTCCCCGGACTCATTCTACCTCTTACCGGTGGCAGCCGGCCACGGGGGCACAGGGTAGTCGCGCGACCGGTGGGGGTTACTCCTGGTGAACCAAAAGACGGGCGGGACGAACGTCTACCGGCGTGCCCCACCCGTCACCGTCATCCAGCGCCGGTTTAACGGAGTGAGCCAGGCCGGCGCCGTTACAGAGTCACCTCTTTGCCCAACCGGGCCGAGTCGTAGATCCCGTTCAGGATCTTTTGGACCGCTACGCCGTCGTCGGCGCTGGAGATGGGCTGCTGCCCTGTCTTCACGCAGTTCAGGAAATGGCGGATCTGCCCGTCCCAAATGTTTTCCCGCTCGATGACCGGGGTTTCGTCCACCAGGTAACCTTCATCTTCGGTATAGATCGTGAAAGGTTCCAGGTTAGCTCCTGCCTTGGTCCCGAAGATCTGGCTGAGAAGAGGAACTTCCTTAATGTTGGCTGCCCAGCTAACGTCGAATATCATCGAGGCCCCGTTGGCGAAATGGATGACCCCGCCTGCCAGATCTTCGACGCCGAAGACGAGGTCTTCGGTATCGAACGCCTTCCAGCGGCCGACCGCTTTGGTCTTGTAATCACCGAACTTGGCAAAGACGCCGGCACTCACCCGGACGGGCTCGGGGTTCCCCATCAGGTAACGGGTAAGGTCGATTATGTGCACACCGATGTCGATGACAGGACCCCCGCCGGCCTTCTTAGGATCTGTGAACCAGCCGAGCGGAGTGCCGCGGCGGCGCAGGATGGTAGCCTTGCCGAAATAGATCTCGCCGAATTTGCCGGCCGCGGCCATTTCCTTGATCACCCGCACTTCGGTGCGGAAGCGGTTCACGAAGCCGATCATGAGGATGTTGCCGGTGCGGCGCGCCGCCTCCCGCATGGCCTCCGCTTCGGCCACGTTCATGGCCATGGGTTTCTCGCAGAGCACGTGCTTGCCTGCCTCCAGGGCGGCGATAGTGGCGGGAGCATGAGCATTGTTCCAGGTACAAACGCTTACCGCATCCAGGTCGGGCAGCTTCACCATCTCATTGAAATCGGTGAAGACATGCTTCACGTTGAACCGGCGGGCGACCTCCTCTGCCCTTTCCGCCTTGATGTCACAGACCGCCACCAGCTCGACGTCGGGCTGGCGCAGGTAGGCAGGAATGTGAGCGTTCTGGGCAATGTTTCCAACTCCGATGATTCCGATCCGGACCTTACCGTCACTGCGGATGGCCACACGAGATCCCTCCACCAAGGAGTATTCAGCCGGGATAATACGACCCCTCCGGCTGTTTCGGCAAGCATTATTCCGGGGTCGTCTCTGCTTTTCCTGCCGGCTTCTCGCGAAGGCCTCCGGTATGCGAAGATCTTGAAAACTCGCGGGAAGGGTTGGACTCCCCGAACGGCGAACGAGAGAAGGTGGCAGAAGGCGAGTCTAAACAACGCAGGCCAGAGGAGCAAGGCTGGCGAGAGAGGTAGGGGATCACGGGATGATGGCGGGGAAGCACCAATTGATCCGGCATGGGACATGGGTTATCCTGGTCGCCCTTTCCGGGGTAGGAGCCTGCCTTGCTTTCGAGCCAGAACCAGGCGCGCCGGTGGAGGCGGCAACCCCTTTACCGCCTCTTCCCGGGGCTGTGGACGGAGGACCAACTCAGACTTATCGCGACCCGGAGCTGGGGTTTGAGATCAGCCTTCCTGCCGATTGGGTTTCTCCGGCACCCAAGACGCCCGGCGCGGGGCAGAAAGCAGCAGGGGCCGGATGGAGGGAGTTCCGTTCACCCGACGGGATACTGTGGGTGCGTGTCATACGAAGTGACTTCGTGACCGGCGCGGGCGACGCCGGGATGGCACCGGCAGATCGGGAGGCGCTCGCCGGCTGGCTGGCCGGGTCTTACTACGGCTGGCGCTGGCAGGAGAGCCCGGACCCCCCGCCGGACGCTTCGCCGGCTACTGCCGCCGGCGCCAAGCTCCTCTTTCGCTGGGCCGGGGAGGGATGGGATCGGGAGGGCACGGCGGTACGCGTCTACCTCTGGGCGGCCGCAGCTACGGGCGGCGGGCAGATATACCTGCTGGTGGCCGGCGGCCCGGTCTCGGCGATGGACAAGAGCAAAGGTCTTCTCACCATGTTGGCGCACAGCTTGCGTTTGGTCGGCCCGCCCGCCCCGGCGGGCCTTGTACCCTGGTCACGGCCGGACCTGGGGGTGGAACTGGCCCAACCGCCGGGTTGGTCGGTTACGGCCGGTCAATCCGAGGGGGAACGGGTGGTCAAGCTCGCGGCCAGCGATGGCAAAGCCCTGTTGATCGTGCACCTTGTTCCTGGGGATCGCTTAGAACCCGCTCGCAGCTCCCAGGTTACCACCGGTGAGCCGGTACCTTCGTTCATTGAACTGCTGGGGCAAGTCTACCTGGCCGGTCTGACCCAACCGGAAGAGAAGGGCGGGGAGGGACTCACTTCGGTAGAGGTCAAGGCGGCCGGGCTTACCCGGCAAAGGCCCGACCGGTTCGAAGCCCTCTTTACTTACACCGATCCCCAGGCCGGACCGGCTGCGGGGTGGCTCTCCATCGAGGTGAACGAGCCTTCGAACACGATCATCCTCCTGGAGGCGAGGGCGGTGGCGGATCGTTTCGAGCTGCTCTATCCCACTTTCCGGGCGATAGGGGAGAGTATCCGGCTGGTGGCGCCGGTGGCGCTCCCGTAAGATTCCGGTAGGTGAAGGCAGGGAAGGCCGGTTGTGGGTACGAATCCCTTCTCCACCAACCATGCAGGGGGGAAGGGATACAATGGGGCACAGGTATCGCGGCGGGCGCACAGCAGCGGTTGTTCTGGGCTGGGGGCTGGTAGGGGCACAGATCGTAGCCCAGCTGGTCGGTATGGGCAGGTTGGCCCGGGCGGAGAGCGGGGATGGGCATGCGGGCGCGCCAACGGTGACCGTTCGAGTGGATGCCTCGCAAGTTCTTGCTAAAACCAATCCACTGCTCTTCGGTATCAATACGGCTCACTGGGACCAGACGATCTTTCCGGGAACCGCGCCAGAAGCTCTTCTTACCGCCAACCGAGAAGTCATCCGGAAGGTGCGGGAATCAGGGGTGACGATCCTGAAGTATCCCGGAGGGACCGCAGCCGACTACTACGTGTGGAACGACCCCCGAAATCCGGCCGCCGACATGGATACCGACGAACTGGTCCTTTTGGCGCGGGCTGTGGGTGCGGAGCCATGGATTCAGGTGAATATCCCGGCCGGGCCGGAGGTGGCGGCAGCCTGGGTCGAGTACACTAATAACATCCATCATTATAATGTCAAGTACTGGGAGCTAGGCGACGAGGAGTACGGGTCGTGGGCCCGGGGGCACTCGTCCCCCGAGGTGTATGCCGCCCGGGTCCGCCAGTTCGTGCAAGCGATGAAGGCAAAGGATCCGACCATCAAGATAGGGATGTCGGTAGTGGGCTTCTCCGGCTATCAGGACTGGACCCGCCGGGTGGTGAGGCTGGCCGGGGACGTCATCGATATGGTGGTCTTCTCGTTCTACCCCCTCGAGCCCGGACAGGAGTCGCCGCAAGCCTTCGTACAGGCGGCGGACAAGTTGCAGCCCCAGCTAGACTACATTCACCGGATCCTGCGCGAGGAACAACCTTCGCGGGCGGATGACATCCTGGTCATGATCGGTGGCTGGAATACGGTCTCGGCCAATCCGTCTCCGCTGGTGGAGGCGATGCCGAACGCCCTTTTCGTCGCCCGGATGCTGGCCGAAATGCAGACGCTGGACGTAGACGGTGCAAACTACTGGGCGGTCCACAACCCGCCGGGCCCGCGGGGAGGCGAGTACGGGTACCTGAAAGCCGGCACTCACGAACCGACCTATCCCTGGTACGTATTTAAGCTTTTCGCGGACCACTGGGGCGATACCGTGGTGGCGGCGGAAAGCGACCGAAGCTGGATCAAGGCGTACGCCAGCCTGAAAAAGGATGCCCTCGGAACCACGCTTACAACCATACTCTTAAACATCAGCTCCGGGAGGACGGAGACCGTTCAGCTGGTGACCAAGGGATTTGAGGCCGGCCGCTATTCCACCTGGATCCTGGCGGAAGGCAAAAAGGGAGAAGAATGGCCGGTTTCCGAGGACGGGCGGGTGGTGTTGCCACCCTTCAGCATGGTGGTGGTGAAGGCGGCCCAAAAGCCCCGGGCCGGAGATTACGTACGGGTCTTCCCTATCGGACAGCAAGCTTCTTCGGAGCTGGCCGGGTTCGAGGCTGCCCAAGTGACCGACCGTGATCCCAATACCCGCTGGAGTTCGGTGATGGGAGCGGGGATCGACCCGCAGTGGTTGAGCCTGGACTTTGGCTTCCCGGTCCGGATCGCTAAAGTGGTGATTCGATGGGAGGCGGCCTATGCTACCCGCTACGAGGTCCAGTTATCGGGCGATGGCCAAACCTGGCATACGGTGGCCAAAGTAGAGGCGGGGGACGGGGGAACGGATGAGCTCGTCTTCCCGGCCGACGAGGCCCGCCAGCTTCGGCTGTTACTCGAGGAACGAGCCGATCGCCGCTTTGGCTATTCGATCTGGGAAACGGAAGTCTACTCGCAGTGGTGACGGCACCGGTCCGCGAAGCCGGCCGAAGCAACGGAACCAGGTAGGCCGGGAGGTGCTCCGGTTACGAGGACGACCCAGGATACCGGAGGGAGACGACGAAGTAGGCCGGGAGAACGACGTCGTGACGACTGTCGGAGGGGGTGTCGACGATGGGAGCGAGGCGCGTTTTCCCGGCTGTTCTTCGCTGGCTGGTTTGGCTGGCCGCTTGGGGGCTGCTCGCGGGCCGCGGCGAACCGGTACGGGCTTTCGGGCTTTGGACCCTTCCCCCGGAATCGCCTCCAGCTCCGGCTGCGACCGGGCAAGAAGGGTACCCCGATACCGCCGCGGGGCGGCTCCAACGGTTGCAGGATGAGATCGTGCGGGGAACCGGATACGACGTGCGGGACCCCGCTGAGGTTTGGGAGAAGATGAAGCAGGCAGCACGCATGCCCCCCGTCCCGCCGGGAACAAGGTCCGGGCCCGAGCGATCCGGCCTGAGCGTTCCGTTTCCCCGGTATGTAGAAGCGCTCTTCCCGTTTTTCATGTGGCGGGCGTTTCCGGTCACTCCGGATTGGATTCGCCTGCGGGCCGAACTCGCGGCGGAGACGGCCCGCAAGAACGGGGAGATCACCGAAGACGGAGTAGCCCGTTACGTGGAAGAGTGGACCGGCAAATTCATCAAAGAGCATGAGCTTGACAAATATCTTGCCTTTGGAGTTCAGCTGCGCTGTTCGTTCCTTCCCCCCCAGAGCCTTTATCTCGTCGATGACGCGGGAATCTACCATCCCGCCCACCATGTCAAGCTGGTCGAAAACGACCTGATCAACTGGAACTGGACCGGCGGCCCCAGCCCGACCGACCGGGTCTTTGATCTTCCCATAACCACCGAACGCTTCGACCGGCTCCCGACCTTCCGGCACATCGGCTACGAGGGGGGCACGTGGCTGGTGTTCTTTTCCCCGGAGGATGAATTGCCGGTGCTCGTGCCCGGATCTTTCCGGGCCTGGGCTCCCGACGGAACCCGTATCGATGGAGCAGTTAGCCCGACCCAGCCCAACTGGGTGTGCGCGGCCGCGGACCTAACGACCGCCGTTGGCCCCCAATGGGATATCGAGAGACTATCGTGGCTATTCTCCAGTGCCAGCCTTTCCTTGCCTCCCGGGCTTGTGCCCACGCCATTTGCTCGTTACGACAGGATTGAGGTCGAATATGTTTACCGCTTCCAGACGACCGGTGAGGAGAAGCGGGAGAAGACGACAGTGGAGGTGAAGCATCGCGCTCTCGTTCCCATTGAGTTGCCTTATTCCCCTGCCAGGACCGGAGGCGCCGGGGCCGGCCGACCTCGGGGAGAAGAGGGCGATGCCGGGAACATGCTGGCGTGGGCTTCCGGCAAGATGATGCTCAGGCTTCGGGGAGTATCGAACAGCTTGTTCGCGGTCCTGATGCCCGGCGAGCCCCTGGACCGCCTCGAAGAAGGGCTGGTATGGCTGCCCGCAGGCGGCGGGTGATTTCATGAGTAGAAAGAACGCTTGAAGGAGGGTTTGACACGGTGAAAAGGCGGAGGGGTCTGCGAAGCGGATCCCTCCGCCTGCCGTATCGTTGATTGCGCTCCCGATGGTCCTGCGGATCACCGGCTAACGGGCTTGGCCGCGATCGCCCGGAGGCTATCGGCAGTCTTGGTGATGAACTGAGCCGGGCTGGTCTGGCCGTTCAGCAGGCCCGGCAGGCCCTGGTTGATGGCGGCCAACATGTCTCGCCAGCGCGGGTGCTGGGGTGCCCAGCGGGCTACCCGGAGCATCTGGATAACTGTAAGCAGGTGGGGCGGGTTGGGCTTGGGACCTACGTATCGCTCGATCGCGATCCGTTCCCGTACCGGGACGCCCACGTTGAGGTCTACCACGATATTCTGTACCGCCTCCGAGGTGAAGAACTTTACGAACTCCCAAGCTTGATCCTTCTTGCGGGAGGCCGCGTTGATCCCCATGGCGCCGCCTCCGATGAAGGCTACCTGTCCTTTCGGTCCGGCCGGGATGGTAGCTATGTCCCAGCGGAAGGCCTGGATGTTGCGATAGATCTGGCGTACCCAGTCACACATCATGATCATGCCAAAGTATCCGTCCTGGAAGGTTCCGGCCAGTTCGCCGGGACGGGGCGCGATGTGGGCGGATTGCCGGAAGCTTTGATAGAGACTGAAGGCGGCCAGGCTCGCCGGCGAATCGAAAACCACCCGGCCTTCCTGATCCAGGACGTCACCACCATGGGAGTACAAAAGCGGTAGCCACTCCACGTAATCGCTGGTTAGGTAGAGACCGAACTGGTCAATACGGTTGTCGCCGTTGCGATCTTTGGTGAGACGCTTCGCCACCGTGACCATGTCGCTCCAGGTCCACTGGTCTGACGGTCTGACCACTCCGCCGGCTTCGAAGAGGTCTACGTTGTAATAGGTAGAGCTCACCGTCACGGATTGCGGTATGCCGTAGAGGCGGCCCCGGTAGACGAACCCCCTGACGGCAGCCGGGAAAACCCCTTCCAGCGGGTCGCTGGTTTCCCTCTTGAGGTAGGGATTCAGATCCTCGAGCATTCCCATCTCGACGTACTCGGGCAAGTTCTCGACGTCGATGCGGATCACGTCCGGGCCTTCGCCGGCGGCGATCAGAGTGAGCAGCTTTTCCTGGAACGGCCAATCGATACCGACCCACTTGACCTTGATGTCAGGATGGGCCTTCTCGAAAGCGGCGATGATGCGGTTGTACCTCTCCTCCCACTGCGGCCCGGACATCACTCCCCAGGTGATCGTCGTCTCCGCCGCCGCCCGTGGGCAGGGCAAGAACAAAAGCAGACCCAACACGAGTGCGAGCATCATCCAGCTGGAAGTGGCGCGAAGGAACAGCCCGTACCTCATGGAGACACCTCCTTGGTTAGTCATAGGAAATAAGCCCTTGATAGAAGTGGCGCCGGGCCCGGCAACGTGAGTACCGCTTGTGAACACACCTCCGAACATTCTCCGTCGAGTTGGCATCTTCCTCCTAACACCCCGGTCTGGTACGTGACAGGGCTGCCGGGCGCCAGCCCCTTGCGATTGACAGCTGTGCCCGCTGACAGCTATCCCTGGCCCTGGGGCGCTGCCGAAGGTCCGGATGGCGCACTTTGCACTATCGAGGCGGGGGAAGCCCCCGGAGCCGGCGTCCACCGCCGGGGAACGGGCGCAGGTAAGGCTCAACACGCCCTGGCTAAGCAGCAGCGTGCCGCTCAACACCGCGGGCGGCTGGCTACGCGGGGGGAAGACTGGTAGGCGGCAGGCGAACGGGATCCACCGGCAGTTCAGGAGGGACGGGAGCGACCACTTGAACGCTCTTTCCCGTCATCGGGTGGGGGAAAGTGAGCCGCCACGCATGCAATCCCATGAGCCCCCCGAAAGGGGCGCGAGCAGGCGCCGGGCAGGCGGTGCCGGCGGTTTCCGGGAGACAGAGTCGCCGGTACAGGAGATCAACCATCTCCGGGGCGGGGCCGTAGAGGGGATCGCCCACCAGCGGCCAGCCGGCGGCGGCCAGGTGAACCCGGATCTGATGGGTTCGGCCCGTGTGAGGAATGACGTGCAGGAGGGCAAAGGAGGGCAGGGCTCCGGCGGCGTTGGGTCGCAAGAACCGCAGGACCCGGTACTCGGTCAGAGCCTTGCGCCCGGCGGCCGGGCCCTGCTGCGGCCGGCCACCTACGGGCAGGAACTGCCCGGAGGGGATCTGCTGCCGGCTCCCGTGGCCGGGCACGGGGGCAAGAGGGCGGTCGATGACGCCGCCGGCGGGCAACGGCCACGTTGAAAAAGTCCCTTCGTGGCAAAGAACTTGGGGAAACGCGACCAGGGCGAGATACTCTTTCACGGCCTTTCCCGCGTCGATGGCCGCCTGCAAGCGGCGGTGTACATAGGGGTCGCGGGCGAAGACTACCACGCCCGAGGTCTCCCGGTCTAGCCGGTGAACGGGATGGACGACCCCGGTTTGCCAGTACCGCGCCACGCCGTTGGCGAGAGTCCCGGAGCGTTCCCGCTTGACGGGGTGGGTCAACCGGCCGGGTGGCTTGGCCACGGCGAGAAGGTGTTCATCTTCGTAGAGGATGTCGAGGGGAACATCCTCCGGGACGACGGGTGGACCCCAATCCAGGGAGCCGGGGCTACCGCTACCCGGGGTGGACCAGGGGCATAAAGCGGGAGGCGAAGGCCACCCTCGATATGAGTCCTCGTTTCCCACCAGTTGTATCCGGTCTCCCGCCTGCAGACGGTAATCGGCGTGAACCGGCACCCCGTTCACCCGCAGTCCTCCGGTCCGCTTGAGCCGTCGTAAGAGTCGCAGCGAAACCCCGAGCCGCCGCAGGGCCTGCCCGAGAGGCCGTCCGACCAGTGATTCGCCGGCTTCGACCCGGCGCTCGAACCATACCCTATCGGCCACGCATTCTGCCCCCCGTGTACTTTGTACCACGGGAGGCAGGAGGGGCATCCGGCGGAAAGAAAAAAGAAGCCGAACGTGGTAGCCCGGGCGACGGCCGCGGGTCTGGATCAGGAGGGATCAGGCAGTGGTCTGCAGGTGGCCCAGGAATCAGGCACTACGGTTGACGGCCGTCAGCGGCCTCGTGATGGCCCTGACCCTGATGGCGGGGAGCGTAGGGCGAGACCCGGCCGCGGAGAGAGTGGTCAGGGCCTCGGCTTTGTCCGGGCCACCGGCTGAGCCAGTGCCAGGAGCGAGTGATGCTGCTCCCGTTTTAGTCCCGTCGCCGCAAGAGATGGAATGGGTGGGGAGCCTGCGGCCGGTGCCCCGGCGGATCGAGGTGCGGACCGACCCGGCAACGGCGGTCGCCCTGGCCGGAGCGCTCGAGGACTTTTTGCCCCGGATTTGGGCGCCGGCCGACCAACCTCTCCTCGCGCCGGCTTACGACCAGTCGGGCAGGCCATACCCGGCTGAACCTGTGCCTTCGGGAGCCGTACAGGTGCGCCCGTGGACGGGCGAGCCCGCCCGGCCGGGAATAGCGGTCAGGACGGCCGGGCCGGGGATGGCGACCGGGCCTGCCGGGCCGGAAAGCGACGAACGAGGAACACCGGCCTCCGGCCGGGAAGTGCTGATGGTCCTCGTCAATCTAGCCCGGTTCGACGGGGGGGCTCTCCCTGACAGGTTTGAACCTGATCCCGTCCTCGGTCCGGTCCTTTCCTCCCTTCCTCGTGAACGGCTGGCCGCGTTGCCGGCGGAAGCCTATCATCTCACCTCCCGTACTCTACCGGATGGCAGAGCGGTGGTGGTGGCAGCTTCCCGTTCCGACCGGGGGTTGATGTATGCGGCGCTTACCTGGGCGGCCCTGGCTCATCAGGTCCAGGGCTTTCCTCTGGTCACCGTGACCGACTGGCCAAGCTTCCCGGTGCGGGGCGTCATCGAGGGCTTCTACGGTCCTCCCTGGTCACCGGTGGACCGGCTAAACCAGGTGGCCTTCTATCCCTGGGTGAAGTTCAACACGTACGTCTACGCTCCCAAGGACGATCCTTACCACCGGGAAAAGTGGCGGGTGTTGTACCCGGCCGAGGAACTCGAGCGGCTGAAGAGCCTGGTGGACCTCGCCCATCGTTACCAGGTCGATCTGGTCTTTGCCATCAGTCCCGGGCTTTCCGTGGTCTTCTCCTCGGACTCGGACTTGGCGGCGCTGGTGGCCAAGACCGAGCAGATGCGGGCCATCGGCATCCATCGTTTTGCGCTCCTGCTCGACGACATCCCGAAAGCGCTGAATAGCCCGGCCGATCGGGAGAAGTTCAAGAACGACGTGGGGGCAGCCCAGGCCTATCTGGTAAACCGCTACGCGGCGTACTTGCGGGAGAAAGAGCCGGGCCATCCCCTGATCGTTGTGCCCACCGAATATTACGACCTGGCGAACACCGCCTACAAGCGTTCTTTCGCCTCGCGGGTGGCGGCAGACGTCATCATCTACTGGACGGGGGTGGGGGTGGTCGCGCCGGTGGTAAGCAGTGAGCAGGCCGCGGCGGCCGGCCGGCTCTGGCAACATCCCATTTTGATGTGGGACAACTACCCGGTGAACGACTATGCCCGCCATCGCCTGTTCTTGGGGCCGCTGGCCGGGAGGGAAGACCGGCTGGCGGAGCTCGGTCCCTCCTTTTTAGGGTTTACCTTCAATCCGATGAACGAGGCGGAGGCCTCGAAACTTCCCCTGATCACGGCTGCGGGTTACGCCTGGAACGCCGGATCCTACCAGCCCGAGCGGGCCTGGGAGGCGGCTTTAGTGCTGCTCGTGCCGCCGGCGGCCAGGCACGACCTTGAGCTGTTGGCCCGGCATTACTGGACGAGCGAGCTGAATCGGGAAGATCCGCTGCAGGATGAAGTTCAGCGGTGGTTGATGGGGAGAGCGCGGGTTACGGGCAGTGAACTGTCCGGTTCCGGGGAAAGTGCCGGCGCGGCGAGGGAGGCGGAAGCCTACTTTGCGGCCCTGGAAGGCCTGGTCACTCTGCCTGAACGTCTGAAGAACCCCCGGCTGGCGAGCGAACTTGCTCCTTACGTAGAGGCGCTGGCTCTGGCCGGACGCCTCGCACGGGATTACTACCGGCTGGTGGACCTGGCACGAGCGGGAGATGAAGGGAAACTGGAAGCCGAGAAAGAATGGCAGGTCCGCGCGGATTGGCTCACCCGGTTCAGCTACTGGCAAACCCTGGACCATCCCATGGGGGGGCCATTGGACGAGATCCTCTCGCAAGTAAGCGCCCGGGTGGGCGAACCGTTGTGGCTGGTGTCCGGTCGGGGGATACGGGCCGAGACGTCGCTGGCGGCCTACGAAACTTTCACGGTGGACCGTATGCTGGACGGCCGGGACGATACGTTCTTTTGGAGCAACCGGGGGCCTGGTGCCGGCGATTGGATCGGCCTGGACCTCGGCCGGGTGGTGCCGGTTCAGGAGATATACCTGGAAATGGGTTCCACCAGTGGCTCGTTTGCCCGCCCCAACGACTACCTGGCGCATTTCGAGATACGGATCTCCGCTGATGGCGAGACCTGGCAGAAGGTGGGCCGTTACGACGGGCTACCGCGCGTGCGAGCCGAGCTGCCACCGGGGACGATGGCCCGTTACGTGCGGGCCGTGGCTGTGGCCCGGCAAACCAACTGGGTGCAGGTGCGGGAGTTCGGAGTCCGGCCGCGGCCGGCCGCGTTCGACCTGAGTGTCGATGGCCTCGAGGTGGTGGCGCAGGCACCGGAGCCGGCTGCGACCGCCGGCGTTACCTGGGGTCAGGGGCCGGGTCAGTCGCCGCTTACCGCTTTGCCGCTGCGCTACGAAAGCGAGATCGGCGCGGTGCTCGACGGTAATCCGGCCACCGCGGTGCGCCTTGTCCCGGGGAGCAGCCGGGGCCATACCGAGGACCTCGCCGCTACCTTGACCGTCCGCATACCGGGCGATCTTGCCTCCACGCGCTGGGAAGGCATCGCCCTTCTCCTGGGCCCCGGAGACGAGACGAAAGCTCCGGGGACGGCAGGACAGCCGTTGGCAGAGGAGCTTCGCGATGGCTTCAGCCTATCCCTGGAAATAACCGAAGATGGGGAGAACTGGACCGGCGTGCGGGAACTGGGGGCCGGTGCGCCTCCGGTCGCGGCGTCCGCGGCTTCCTCCGGCGGCGAGCTCCCGTCCCGGGCGGTGGTGGTCAGGTTCGAACGGCCCCGAGTTCTGGCCGGTTATCGCTTGGCCTGGCGACGCCGGGCCCCCGAGAACGCCGGGCTGGCCGGCCGGTATGCTCCGGTGCCGGCTCCTCTCGTTTCGGTACGGGAATTCTACCCGTTCCCTGCGGCGCCGGAATGAGCTTCCCGTCCGGTTGCTCCCTTCCGTACGCGGCCGGCGGGAGGCGGGCTTGAACCGCAGACCTCAGGTCCTTCATTCCCGTTCTTGGGCCGCGATGCCGGGGACTACGTCGATGGTCTGGAAGTTCCTGTAGGTGACGTAGCCGGGGGGTGTCCCCGGGGGCTTGCGAACAAAACGCCGCTCCGTGTAATCGACCGGCACGCGGGGAGCACCGGCGCCACGGCTGAAGAAACCGGCCAGGCGGGCCGCGGCGAGGAGACTACCCTCCGGGATGGCAGCAGGGTCGCTCAGGTGGGCAGTGCGCAGCACCACGTGCGCCCCGGGCAGCTTCTGGGCGTGGAACCAGAGGTCGCGGGGGCGAGCGACATGAAAGGTGAGCCGCTCATTCTGGCGATTGTTCCGGCCGACCAGGATCTCCAGCCCGTCGGCGGTAACGTACCGGCGGAAGGCCGTTTTAGGTCCCGGATCTACTGCGGCGTGCGCCCGGGCACCGGCTCGATGGCACCCCTTGCCCCGCGCGGCGCTCGGGAGGAGCCCGGCCTCCCGGAGCTCCGCCTCGATCTCGTCCAGGTCGGCCTCGCTCTCCGCCCATTCGAGTTCGGCCAAAACCCCATCGAGGTACTCCGCCTCTTGTTCAGTACGGGCCAGGTGGGCGGCGGCCGCTTTTTGGGTGCGCCGGGCGCGGGCATAGCGATGAAAGTAGCGGGCTGCATTCTCTTGGGCCGAGAGTTGGGGGTCGAGCGGCACTTTGATGGTCGCTACCGGTTGAGCGTAGTAATCCTGGAGTTCGACCTCGCCGGCTCCCCGCGGCACGGCGGACAGTTGACTGAGGATCAGCTCGCCGAAGCGACGCCAGCGCTCCGCTTCCTGGGCGCCGGCCAGTTCCTCGAGCTGGTGTTGGCGGCGCTTTTCGACGCGGGAGCGCTCGGCTTTCACCAGCCGGGTTAATTCCCGGCGCCGTTCCTCCAGGCGGAGTCGCAAAAGCCGCGGAGCATAGAAAAGGTGCAGTACCCGGCTGGGCGACGGGAGAACGAGGAGCTGCCGGCCGGGGAAGCTCGTAAGCGGGACGGCGGCGAAGTCTATGGCCTCGATACCGCAGGCCAGCCACTCCGAAAGCGACGGGCCGGCTTTCCAGGGTTCATCCTGGTCCGGAGGATGGGCGGCGGGCCAAGTAGCCGCAAGCGACGGGAGGCTCGCCGATCCGGCCAGGACCAAGGTGGGCTGGAAATGGCCGGAGGCGAGCTCCTGCGCCAGTTCTTCGATGGTCTGCACCAGGTGCTGCCGCTCCCCTTCAGACCATTCGCACAGGGACGGTTGCCCGCCGGGGGCCGCGGCGTCGCCGGGAGCCGGCTCGCCAGCGGCCTTGCCGGCGGTGGGAATCTCCCCGGCAGCGTGGTTAGGGGCGGCTTCCCCGCCGTGGGTCTCCCGGGAGGTGACCCTTCGGGCCCGGGCGACGATCTCGGCCGCCGTGAGCGGGCCTACGCCGTCAAGGATCTCGACCAGAGCCCGATCCGGGGAGAGTTGCCCTCCCCGGGGGCTGAGCAAAAGCCAGCGCAGCCGTCTTTCCACTTCTCCGGCACATCCCGGCACCAGCGTTACCTTTTCTTGGGGGCGCGGGAGCTCGTAGAGCGCTCCGGATCTTCCGGGGCGCAGCGAATCGATCACCAGACCGGAAACACCATCTACCAGCAGCAGGTTGGCCTTGGTTCCCAGCAGCTCGAAGTTCACCTGGAAAGGATGGCTTTGCCCGCCTTCGCCGCGGGTGTCGAACTCCAGGCGGACCACCCGTTCCCTCCCGTTTCCCGGCTGAACTACCTGCTGGATCCTGGCTCCTTCCAGATGCTTGCGCAACAGCTGAACGAAACGGTCCGCGGGCAGCCGGTCCGGGGGGATCTCCGAGGCGGGAACCAGACACAGGCGGGGGGCGCGCGGGTCTACCGATGTGAGCAGGTATAAGCGGTGAGTACCCCGGCGCACCTCCCATATCAGGGTGAGGGAATCCGTGGCCCAAAGAGCCGCCACTCGGCCGGTGCGCAGGAAAGCATTCAACTCACGGGCCAGCGCCTCGACGAATATCCCATCCAGCATGGCAAGGGGTTCACCTCCGAAACAGTATAGCATCACCCCATGGGCTCATAAGGTTAAGCGAGCCAGTCCCGGGACGGGCCGGCTGAAGGTGCATGGCGGAGGAAAGAACGGGCCACGAGAGGTGAAGCGGGTGAAGGTTTGGGCAAGGCCGGCAGCAGAACTGATGGCAGAGCTCGAGGTCGATCCGAAGTCAGGCCTGAGTTCCGGCGAGGCTTCCCGGCGGCAGCAGCGTTACGGGCCGAATGCGCTGCCCGAACGGGGGGGACCATCGGTCTTCAGTGTCATCATCGAGCAATTCCAGGATTTCATGGTACTTGTCCTCCTCATTGCCACTGCCGTCTCCTTCTTTCTCGGTGAG
Organism: Bacillota bacterium; assembly: GCA_012839805.1. Lineage (GTDB taxonomy): Bacteria > Bacillota > Limnochordia > Limnochordales > DUMU01 > DUMU01. Next base: position 91,507 of record DUMU01000005.1, read on the forward strand.
ATCGCCGATGCCCTCACCATCCTGGCCATCGTGCTCCTTAATGCCACGCTCGGCTTCGTTCAGGAGTTCCGGGCCGAGCGGTCGCTCGGGGCTTTGCGCCGGCTCCACGCCCCCCAGTGCCGGGTGATCCGCGACGGCAGGGACGTGATCATTCCCTCTGCCGAACTCGTTCCGGGGGATATCCTGCGCCTGGAAGCGGGAGACCGGGTCATGGCGGACGCCCGGCTCCTGGAAGCCCGGGCTCTGGAGTGCGACGAGGCCTCCCTAACCGGCGAGTCGGCTCCGGTCGAGAAGGACGCGGAGTGGCTGGGCCGCGGGGAGGAAGGGGTTGCCGATCGCCGGAACGTCGTCTTCATGGGTACTACTGTAACCCGGGGGACGGCGACGGCGGTGGTTTTCGCCACCGGCCAGGAAACCGAGCTGGGCCAGATCGCCCGTATGCTCCAGGAAGGTGGGGGAGGGAAGACTCCTCTCCAGTTGCGTCTCGAGCAGCTGGGACGGGGCCTGTTGATGGCTGCCGCCCTGGCCGTCGGGGCGGTGTTCGCGATCGGTGTCGCTCAGGGGCGCCCGGTCTTCCACATGTTCATGACCGGGGTCAGCCTGGCCGTGGCCGCCATACCCGAGGGACTCCCGGCCGTGGTGACGATCACCCTCGCTTTGGGTGTCCAACGGATGATCAAGCGCCGGGCCATCATCCGCCACCTGCCGGCCGTGGAGACGCTCGGTTGCGTCACCGTGATCTGTTCCGACAAGACGGGCACGCTCACCGAGAACCAGATGACCGTGCGCGAGGTGTGGTTGGGCGATGGGAGTACCTACCACGTCGAGGGGAGCGGGTATGAGCCGGTAGGGCGAATCCGTTCGGAAAGCGGGGACGGGAGGGAGCAGCAACTCCTGCTCACGGCGGCGGAGATCGCGGCGCTCTGCAATCATGCCCGGGTCTACGAAAACGAAGGCAACGGCTGGACGGCGGTGGGTGATCCCACCGAGGCCGCCCTCCTGGTCTTTGCCCGCAAGGCAGGCTGGAGCGAGGGACACTCGGCGGCCTACACCGTGGAGGGAGAGATTCCCTTTGACTCCGAGCGGCGGCGTATGTCGGTGATCGTGCGCCGTCCCGGCGGGAGACGGCGGCTCTTGATGAAGGGAGCTCCGGATGCGGTGGTAAGCTTGTGCCGCGAGGTGGAGTACCCGCCCGGCGGTCGCCGGGTTCCGCTCGGAGTCGCCGAAAGACAGCGAGTTTTGCAGGCCAGCGCCGGAATGGCCCGGGACGCCTTGCGGGTGCTGGCCCTTGCCTATCGAGACTTACCTCCCGGAGGGTGCCCGGCGGAGACCCTGGAGTCCGGATTGACGCTGGTGGCGCTGGTGGGAATGATGGACCCGCCTCGGCCGGAGGCCCGCGCCGCGGTGCGGGTGGCAAGGCGGGCGGGTATCCGTCCGGTGATGATCACCGGTGACCATAAGGAAACCGCGCTCGCGGTCGCTCGCGCTATCGACCTGGGTGTTGTCGGTGTCCAAGGGGTACTGACCGGACCGGAAATGGAGCAGATGGACGACCGGGTTCTGGATGAGGCGGTCCAGCACGTGACCGTCTTCGCGCGGGTGAACCCGCGTCACAAGTTCCGCATCGTTCAGGCTTTCCGGCGCCGGGGCGAGATCGTCGCCATGACCGGTGACGGCATCAACGACGCTCCCGCCGTACGGGAGGCCCACATCGGGGTCGCCATGGGCAAAACCGGAACCGAGGTGACCAAAGAGGCCTCCGACATGGTACTGGCCGATGACAACTTTGCCACCATCGTCGCCGCGGTCGAAGAGGGGAGGGCGATCTACGAGAACATCCGCAAGTCCATTCGTTACCTGCTCTCCTGCAACGCCGGCGAGGTGATCACCATGTTCGGGGCCGCCCTGGCGGGTCTTCCCTTACCACTCCTCCCCATCCAGATCCTGTGGATGAACTTGGTTACGGACGGCCTGCCGGCGCTGGCCTTAAGCGTCGATCCCCCGGAGCCCGGTACCATGACCCGGCCACCCCGCCCGCCGCGGGAGGGGGTCTTCTCCCGGGGCCTGGGCTGGCGGATTCTGGGCCGGGGACTGGTCATCGGCCTGTCGACGCTGGCGGTCTTCCTGTGGCAACTCTCCCTCTCGCCCGGGGAGGTGGCGAAGGCCCAAACCGCCGCCTTCAACGCTCTGGTCTTCTCTCAACTTTTGTTCGTCTTCCAGGCTCGCTCGGAACGGCTGTCTTTGTTCGCCCTGGGCCTTGGCGGGAACCGAGCTCTGGCCCTGGCCACTCTCCTCAGCGTCGCAATGCAACTGGCCACCGTTTACTCGCCGTTCCTCGCCACTCACTTCCGCACCGTTCCCCTGACCCCCAGGGGATGGCAGGCGGTCTTCCTGGCGGCGGCCTGGCCTCTGGCGGTGGACGCCCTCATTTACCTCTTCCGCCGGGTGGCGGCCTACCTCTGGGTGCACCGTCGAGCGGGCCGGTTTGCGCCCGCAGCCGGACCTGGTAGAATGGGAGCGTTAGCACGACCCAGAGTTAAAGAAGGGTAGGAGAGTGATTCCTTGCTTTTCAGCATGACCGGGTACGGAGAGGCTACGATTCGACGGGCGACGTTCTCGGTCAGGGCCGAAATCCGGTCTTACAATCATCGAGGGTTCGACTGGTCGGCGCGGTTACCGGCCGTTCTTGCTCCCCTGGAGGACCGTTTGCGGGAAGTCGTCCGGCAGTTCGTCCGCCGGGGACGGGTGGAAATTTCGCTCACGCTGGAGGAATTCGGTGGTCGAGAACGAAAACTCTATATAGATTGGCCGCTGGTGGAGGCGCTGCTCCGGGTGGTGCGCGAGCTACCGGGCAAGGCTCTTCCCGTGCCGGGGAACGACTGGGTTTGGTCCTGGATCCTCGGGTTTCCCGGAGTGGTAAACCTTGGGGCGGACGAGCTCGTTCCTGAGTTGGCGCAAGCGGCTGAGGAAGCGACGGGGAAAGCGGCCGAGGCTTTGCACTCCCGTCGCCGGCAAGAGGGGGGGCATCTGGAGGAGGAGGTACGACTCCACCTGCAACGTCTGCGCAAGCTGCACCAAGCCCTGGCGGATCGGGAGCCGGAGCTGACGAAAGCTTATCGTGAGCGGCTGGAGAAGCGTTGGGAAGAATTACGTCCGCAGGCCGTCACGCCCGAGTTCTTGTCGGCCGCGGCACGGGAACTCGTCATGCTCGGCGAACGGCTGGACATAAGAGAAGAGATCGTTCGGCTGGGAGTTCACCTGGCGGCGATGGAGGAGGCGCTCAACCTGGAGGAACCCGTGGGAAGGCGGCTCGATTTCCTCGCCCAGGAGGTCAACCGGGAGCTCTCCACCGTGGCCAGCAAGGCCCAGGACTCGGAGGTCGCGCTGCTGGTGGTGGAGGCGAAGGCCACGCTCGAGAAAATCCGGGAGCAGGTGGCAAACGTAGAGTAGCATCAAGGAGGTGCACAGAATGCCGTTGCCCAAGTTGACCATGCAGCAGAAACGGCAGGCACTGGCCAAGGCCCAAGAGATGAGGGCACAGCGCGCGTCCCTTCGCCGTCGTCTCAAAAAGGGTGAACTACGCTTGAAAGATATCTTGTCCGATGACTCTAACGAAGTGGTAGCCAGAATGAAAGTCGCCTATCTCATCCAGTCGTTGCCGCAGGTGGGGAAGGTAAGGGCGCAGCAGATCATGGATGAGATCGGGATACACACGAGCCGGCGAGTAAAGGGGCTGGGGAAGCGGCAACGGTCCCTTTTGCTAGAGAAATTGGGATAACTCATACTTAGGGGAGAAGGCCGTAAGAAGGCCGGCCTGCGGTAGCCTATCCGGAGCCTGTGGTTCGCCGGTTCCGGATGGGCTGTTTCGTGTCAAGGGCAGCTTTGGGGGGATGGCGGGGGCATGGAGATCCGTCTGGTCAACATCGGGTTCGGTAACATAGTATCGGCAAACCGGGTGATTGCCGTGGTAAGCCCGGAGTCCGCACCCATCAAGCGGATCGTCCAGGATGCCCGCGACCGGGGCCGGTTGATCGACGCCACCTACGGCCGGCGCACGCGCGCGGTGATCATCATGGATAGTGACCACGTGATACTTTCTGCCGTTCAGCCGGAGACGGTCTCCAGTCGCTTGGCCCAAAAGGAACGGGTGGAGAACATGCCGCCGGACAAGGTAGAATGAACCAGGGGGCAAGAAGGGTGGGGCGCGGTTTCCTGCTGGTCGTTTCGGGACCTTCGGGGGTGGGGAAGAACCGGCTCATCGAGGAGCTTCGCCGCCGTCTTCCCGACGTTCGCTACTCGGTGTCGGCCACCACCCGGCGGCCGCGGCCCGGCGAGGTCCACGGGGTCGACTACTACTTTCTGAGCGACGAGGAGTTCACTCGTTGGATCGAGGAGCACCGGTTCCTCGAGTGGGCGGAATACTGTGGCCGCCGCTATGGCACGCCCCTGCCGTTCATCCAGGAGGCACTGGCCCGGGGTGAAACCGTAGCTTTGGACGTAGAGACGAAAGGAGCCCAAAACATCCGGGCTCGTGTGCCGGAAGCGGTCTTGGTATTCGTGATCCCGCCCTCCTTAGCCGAGTTGCACCACCGGTTGAGAGGAAGGGGAACCGACCCCGAAGATATCATCCGTGAGCGCCTGAAGGGCGCCCTCGAGGAACTACAAAAGATGAAGGATTATGATTATGTGATTCTGAACGACTCGCTGGAGACGGCGGCCTCCGCCCTGGAGGCGATCGTGCGGGCCGAGCGGTGCCGAGTCGAACGTAGTGACTACCACACGTGGCTCGAGACCATCCGCGGTGAAGCAGAGGAGTTGGAAGCCAACGCGAGTTCAAGGGGGGATGATAGCCGTGTCCATCATCGATCAGCCGCCCATCGAGGTGTTACGGGAAAAGGTGGACAGCCGTTACACGCTGGTGGTGGCGGCGGCCAAACGAGCTCGCCAGCTGGTGAACCAGGCTCAGCCCCTGGTCAACCCGGTCGGGAAGAAGCCGGTGAGCATTGCGCTGGAGGAGATCGCGAACGATCTCATCAAGTATGAGCGGACCAGGACGGGGATCAAATGAACCCCACCCGTATTGCACGTGTAGTTTTAGATCGGGCCGGCCCACCTGGGGAACGGCCCTTTGATTACTTGATCCCCGCCGATTGGCCCCAAGAACTGGTCGGCAGCCGGGTGAGGGCTCCTCTCGGCAGGCAAACCGCACCGGGATGGATCATCGAGGTGACCGGAGAGAGCGTGATCCCTTTTAACCAGCTAAAACCGCTCTCCCGGCTGATCGACCCCTTTCCCGCCCTCAATGAGGACCTTCTGGCCACCGCCCGGCATGTTTCGGCGATCACGCTTGTGCCCTTCTACCTGGCGCTCAAGCTGGTTTCACCACCCGACCGGGGCCGCGGCTTGGCCACCGGCGGGCGGAGCCGGCGTGGTCGCGAGCCTGGGCCCCCACCGGAGGCGGGACTGGCCCCAGAACTCCTCGAGGTCGCGGCCGCCGGGGAGGAGCTTGCCGCCGAGGATAGCTTGGAGCTGGCGCCCGCCTCGCCCTTCGTCACCCCCCGGCCGCTCAACCTCACCCCGGCGCAGGAACGGGTGCTGCGCCGCTTGACGGCCGCGCTGGAGGCCGGAGAGGGGGGCGAGTTCCTGCTTTACGGGGTGACGGGAAGCGGGAAGACCGAAGTCTACCTCCAGCTGATCGAGCGAGCGGTTGAGAAGGGGCTGGGGGCCATTATCCTGGTCCCCGAGATAGCCCTCACTCCGCAAACAGTAGCTCGTTTCCAGGCCCGTTTCGGCCCGGAGAAGGTTGCCCTCCTGCATCACCGGCTGCCGGTATCGGAGCGAGCCGACGCCTGGTGGCGGGTGAGAAGGGGAGAGGTCCCCATTGTAATCGGCCCCCGTTCGGCGGTCTTCGCCCCCGTCCCTCGCCTTGGATTGGTAGTAGTGGATGAGGAACATGAGCCCTCGTACAAACAGGATGAAGCCCCTCGCTACCATGCCCGGGAGGTAGCCCGGTTTCGGGCCCGATTTCATCGCGGGCTGCTAGTGCTGGGTTCGGCTACGCCTTCCCTGGAAAGTTTCTACGAAGCCAGGACCGGGAGAATGCACCTGCTGGAGCTTCCCGAGCGGGTAGGGGCGATGACGATGCCCCGGGTTACCCTGGTAGACTTGCGTCAAGAAGTGTCGACTAGAATGGGAAGCCCTTTTAGCCGGACGCTCCGGGAGCGGCTGCAAGAGGAAGTCTCCCGTGGCAACCAGGCCATTTTGTTCTTGAACCGGCGGGGAACGGCGTCTTTCCTGCTTTGCCGCCGCTGCGGGGAGGTGGTGGAGTGTCCCAACTGCCGGGTTTCCCTCACCTACCATGCCCGCCCGGCCTCGTTGCGCTGCCATTACTGCGGGATCATCCGGGAGGTGCCCGAGGTGTGCCCGCGTTGCGGAGAGCCAGGCGCCCTGCATCTCCTGGGCATGGGAACCGAGCGGGTGGAGGCCGCGGTGAGAGAACTGCTTCCCAACGTGCGGGTGGGGCGGCTGGATACCGACTCGGTTCGCCACCGGGGTGCCTACGAGGAGATTCTGGGAAAGTTTGCCCGGCGGGAGTTGGAGATACTGGTGGGGACGCAGATGGTGGCCAAGGGGCTCGACTTTCCGGGCGTAACCCTGGTGGGGGTGATCCTGGCCGATACCAGCCTGGGCTTTCCGGATCTGCGGTGCACGGAACGTACTTTCCAGCTACTAACCCAGGTAGCGGGCAGAGCGGGGAGGATGAGGAGCGGAGGCGAAAACGGCGCAAGGGGAGAAGTAATAGTTCAAACCTATAACCCGGAACAGTACAGCATCCTGCTGGCGAGCCGGTTTGACTACCCGGGATTCTACCGGCAGGAGATCACGTTACGCCGTCTGCTCCGCTACCCCCCCTTCACTTCCCTCGCTCGCCTCGTCTTTTCGGGCCCTCAGGAGGCGGAGGTACAGGACAAGAGCCGGCAGGTCGCCCAAGAACTGTTGCGACTGGGGGCGACGACCGTCAAGGAGTGGGAGGGGGAGGCGGAAGTGGAGTTGATCGGGCCGGCCCCGGCCCCTCTTTCTCGCCTGCAGCGACGGTACCGGTGGCATTTGCTCCTCAAGGCGCTGACGCGCGATCGTCTTCTGGAATTCTTGTGGGAATGGCAAAAAAGCCACCCCTCTCGGGAGCGGGGAGGGAAAGTAAGAATCAGTATCGACATCGATCCCGCTTCAATGTTATGATCGCGTGTCGGAGGCGGGGAGGGAGAGGCAGGAGAATGGCAATTCTGAATATTCGACGAGAAGGTGACCCGGTACTGCGCCAGGTGGCACGACCGGTGCCGAAGGTCACCCGGCGGATCAAGAAGCTCATCAAGGACATGGGCGAGACCATGTATCATGCTAACGGCATCGGCCTGGCCGCTCCTCAGGTGGGAGTGGGAGAACGGGTCATAGTGGTCGACGCGGGGGACGGTTTGTACGCCCTGGTTAACCCGCGCTTAGAAAAAGAAGAAGGTAGGGAAGTGGACGTGGAGGGTTGCTTGAGCCTGCCCGGGGTGCTGGGTTACGTGGAACGGGCGGCCCGGGTGGTGGTAAGCGGCCTGGACGAAGATGGCCGTCCAAGGAGGCTGGAAGCGGAAGGCCTGCTCGCCCGGGTTTTCCAGCACGAGATAGACCACCTCGACGGCGTTCTTTTCACGGACAAGGCCACCATGGTTTGGAAAGAAGCTGACGAGAAGATCCACGGGGAAGCCGGCGCGCCCGGTTCTCCGTACGGTCCGGATCAGGAGGAGCAGGGATGCGTCTCGTCTTCATGGGAACCCCCCGGTTCGCGGTGCCGAGCCTGAAGCGTTTGGTAGACTCCGGCCACCAGGTAGGGTTGGTAGTCACCCAACCCGATCGCCCGGCCGGGCGAGGGCGTCATCCGACGCCACCGCCGGTGAAAGAGGCGGCAAGGGTCCTGGGGCTTTCCGTGTTACAGCCTGAAAAGCTCTCCCAGCCCGAGGTGAAAGAAGCCGTCCGGTCGTTAGGCCCGGAGGCGATCTGCGTGGTCGCTTTCGGGCAGAAGATACCCAAGTGGCTCCTGGCTTTACCCAGGTTCGGTTGTATAAACGTTCATCCTTCGCTCCTGCCCCGCTGGCGGGGGGCAGCTCCCATCACCGCGGCCCTGCTCGCCGGCGACCGGGAGACCGGGGTCTCCACCATGCTTCTTGATGAGGGTTGGGATACCGGTCCTGTTTTGCTTCAACGGCCGACTCCGATCGGCCCCGAGGAGAATGCCGGTGAACTGGAGGCACGCTTGGCCGAAATGGGAGCAGATCTCCTGGTGGAGACCCTGGCAGAGCTGGCAGCAGGCCGGCTGCGGCCCAAGCCCCAGCCCGAAGAGGGGGCGTGTTACGCACCGCGGTTCACCGGTACCGATGGCTTGCTTTCTTTCGATCGGCCCGCGGAGGAGCTGGTACGGCGAGTACGGGCGTTTACTCCGGAACCGGGGGCTTATACCTTCCACAAAGGGACCCGGCTACGGGTCTGGCGAGCCCGGCTGGCGTCACCGGCCGCAGTCGAACCCGCCGCCGCCCTCCCCGGTGAGGTGGTGGCTACCGAACCCGGCCTGATCGTGCAAGCCAGCCCGGGGCGGCTGGTACTGGAGATTCTCCAGCCGGCGGGCAAGCGTCCCATGACCGCGGCGGAGTACCTGCGGGGGCACCCTTTACACCCGGGCGACCGTCTGGGTAGGGAGGCAGAGGGCTAATGTCTTCGCGCGGCCGCTGCTCCCGAGCGGCAACCGGTGCCCTCGGGGCGCGCGACGTGGCCCTGGAGGTCCTGGAGGCGGTGGACGAGAAGGGCGCGTTTACGGCCCTCAGCCTCCGGTCCAGGCTGGACCGGTCGGGTTTCGACCCGCGCGAGAGCGCGTTTGCCACCCAACTGGTATACGGCACGCTCCGGTGGCTTTTGCGGCTGGATTGGCATTTGCAGCTGGTGCTGGACCGCCCCCTCGCCTCCGTTGACCCGCGGGTGCGCAATGTGCTCCGGCTCGGTCTCTACCAGGCCCTCTTTCTGCAGAGTGTACCGGGGCCGGTGGCGGTGAACGAAAGCGTGGAGCTGGCCCGGCGCTGGGGGGAAGGCCGGGCGGCCGGCCTCGTGAACGCCGTTCTCCGCCGTGCCCTCAGTCTGGACGCCAAAAGGCTTCTGCCTTCTTTTCGGGAACATCCCGTCGACCATCTTTCTCTTCGTTACTCCCATCCACGCTGGCTGGTGAAACGGTGGTGGGACCGGCTGGGCTATCCGGAGGTGGTGCGGCTCCTGTGGGCCAACAACCGCTGGCCACCCATGGTCTTGCGGGCCAATCGCTTGCGCACCACCGGATCCGAGCTGGTCGCCCGGCTTAGGGCCGCCGGCCTCGACGCGCGGCCGGGACGCTGGGTCCCGGAGGCGGTGCGGGTCAGCCGCTTCCCGGCGCCGGAACGGTCGGAGTTATATCGGGAGGGGCTTTTCCAGGTACAGGACGAAAGCTCCATGCTGGTAGCCTACGCAGTGGCTCCCCGGCCGGGCGATCTGGTACTGGACCTCTGTAGTGCTCCGGGCGGGAAGAGTACCCATCTGGCGGAGCATATGGGAAACGTGGGCCGGGTGATCGCCTTTGACCCCCATCCGGGGAAGCTCCGGCTGGTGGCCGGCGCCGCCGCCCGTCTCGGGCTTTCCATCGTGGAGACGCAGGTGGCCGACGCCCGGACCGTCACGGGCTGGCAGGCCGACCGGGTGCTGGTCGATGCCCCCTGTAGTGGCCTCGGGGTCATCCGGCGACGTCCCGAGTTGCGCTGGCGGCAATCCCCCGAGCGCATCGCCGAACTCGTGAAGCTGCAACGGGAAATCCTGGCCAACGCCGCCCGGCTGGTCAAGCCCGGAGGAATCCTCGTCTACAGCACGTGCACCACCGAGCCGGAGGAGAACGAGGGTAACCTTCGTTGGTTCATCCAGAATCATCCTTCCTTTCACGCCGACTCGCTCTTACCCTACCTACCCCCGGATGCCGCCAGGGTGCTGCTAGAGGGAGTTCCCCGCGAGGAAGGTCGAGCCCGGGGTGAAGAAGGGGCCATGATTCAGCTTTGGCCCCACCGGCACGGCACCGATGGGTTTTTCCTGGCCCGGCTCCGCCGCCGGGAAAGCGGCTAAAAGGGTCACCGTTTTGCCACTTTTTGATTCACTCTGTCCAGGTTTGGCAGGGTATTCCGGTGCGGAAGGCGAATCTCTCTTTTTGGAAACACTCTTTGCCGACCAGTTGAGGTGGAACAGGTGGGAAACATTCGCATTTTGCTGGCCGACAACAACGCCGAACTTTGCGAGTTACTATCCCAGTACCTCAACGAACGGGAAGGCCTGGAGGTAGTGGGGATCGCGTACGACGGGGTTCAGGCGCTGGAGCGTATCGAGGAGCTCGATCCGGATGTAGTCCTTCTCGACATCACCATGCCCCAGCTGGATGGGATTGCCGTAATGGAAAGGATCCCCTCCCTCAACCTGACGACACTGCCTCATGTCATTGTAGTTACGGCCTTTGGCCGGGAGGACATCCTGCAGCGCTTTACCGAGCTGGGCGCCGATTACTTTGTCATCAAACCTTTCGATCTGGAATTGCTCGCCCGGCGGATCCTGGAGTTCGGGCGCTTGCCCCGCCGGCCCAATCCGGCGAGGGGCGAGGGTGCCCAGGAAGCCGCGTCGACGGCCTTGCCGGCCATGCCCCATTCTGCCCCGAGCGGAATGGCGACCGGCGCCGGCAGCCGGCAGTTGCGGGGGCGGCGGGAGGAGCCGGAGGACCTCTCCAGGGAAGCCCGCCTCACTTTGCTGCTGCATGAGATGGGTGTTCCGCCCCATTTCAAAGGTTATGCGTGCCTGCGGGATGCGGTCTTGATGGTACTGGAGAACCCAAGCCTGATGGGCGGCGGCTTGACCAAGGAGCTATACCCGCGCCTCGGGGAAAAACACCGGGCCAGTGCCGGCGCGGTGGAGGCGGCCATCCGGAATGCCATCGTAACCGCCTGGGAAAGGGGCAACCGGGAGTTCTTGCGGGAACTTATAAACCCGACCAGGAGCGCGAATGGCGATTCCCTTCCCACCAACTCGCTGGTTATCGCGAAACTCGCGGAACGGCTTCGCCTGGGAGACGCCTGGAACGCCCGGTCCCGTCCCGAGGCCGGCCGGAGACAGTAATGAGGCGATAGCAAAAAATGGTCGGGGCGACTGGATTTGAACCAGCGACCTCACGGTCCCGAACCGTGCGCTCTGGCCAAGCTGAGCTACGCCCCGACTTACCCTGTCATTCTACGTTCACGATTGGCCATTGTCAAGGCGGATCGGCAGACCCAGTTCGTCGCGGGCAAAGCGAAGAAAACGCAAGAGCGAGCGACGGAGGCGGCGCCGGTATTCCGGGCACCGGCCCGAACCCGCCACGAACTCGTCTACGTCCGTGAGCGTGCTTTTAGCCAGCAGGTGGCGCAGGAAACGACTGGCGTCTCCCACGGCCGCCTCCTCCGACCGGAAGCCATTCTCCAACAAGTAGTCGAGGTAGCCGGTAAGCAAGTAGATGCGGGTCCGCACGGGGATCACACCTCCTGCCCGTGTTATCATGGGTAAGGAGAGAGGGGACGTATGATACAAAACTTTGACTATGCAGAGGGTCCCGGTTCAGCGCCAGGGTCGGGCCCGCGGCCGGCCCGTCCTGGCTTGAGCGGGCTTTCCCCGGACGAACTGGAAACCCTGGTCGCTGCCTGGGGCGAGCCGGCCTACCGGGCCCGCCAGTTGTTCAGCTGGGTCCATGGCGGCCGGGCCCGGAGTTTCGCAGAGATGAGCAACCTCCCCCTGGGCTTGCGCGAAACCCTGGCGGTGCGCGCGGTCCTGGACACCCTTACCATCCTGGAACGTCGAAAAGCCCGGGACGGCACGACTAAGTATCTTTTCCGCCTCTCTGACGGGGAAACCGTGGAGGCGGTATGGATTCCGGCTCCGGGACGGCGGACGGTCTGTCTTTCCTCGCAAGTTGGCTGCGCGATCGGGTGCCGCTTTTGTGCGACCGGTTGGGGCGGCCTGGTGCGGAACCTGACGGCCGCGGAAATCGTGGACCAGGTGCGCCTGATCGCCCGCGATACCGGCCAGCGACCCACCAACCTGGTCTTCATGGGGATGGGGGAACCGCTCGCCAATTACGGGAACGTCCGCCGGGCGATGGAGTTGCTGCACGCGCCCGCCGGGTTTGGAATCGGCTGGCGCCACCACACTCTTTCCACCAGCGGGATTGTTCCGGGAATCCGGCGTCTGGCCGGGGAGCGGCTCCCAATTACGCTTGCCGTCTCCCTGCACGCGGCCGACGACGAGACGAGGAGTATGCTCGTACCCGTGAATCGCCGGTGGCCCATCTCTGAACTGCTCAAGGCCTGCCGGGAGTACGTTGCTTGCACCGGCCGGCGAATTAGTTTTGAATATGTGCTGATACGGGGGGTAAACGACACCCGGCGGGATGCCCGGCGCCTGGCCGGGTTGCTCGCCGGGATTCTCAGCCACGTTAATCTGATCCCCTTGAACCGGGTACCCGAGGTCGGCTGGGAGGCCCCTCCTCCCGCCCGGCAGAGAGAGTTCGCCCGTCTCCTGGAAGAAGCAGGCCTTTCGGTAACGTTGAGGCAGGAGCGAGGCGGGGAGATCGAGGCGGCCTGCGGACAGCTAAGACGGCGATACGCTCCCGCACCGTCCGGGGTAGGGGTGTGAGATGCCCTCCTGGGAGTGGGTATGGCATTTCGCCTGGCTGGCCGCCTCGTATGCTTTTTTGGGGTGGGTACTGCGGGCGGCCCGTGACTGGTTGGAGGGGGGTGAGCCGGCCGGGCTTGCCGCCGGCCAGCCCCCGGCCGGGATCGAGCGGGTTACTCCGCCCGTCGCCGGAGAGGTTAAGGAGGAAGCAGTCTCTCTGGTTTTCCGGATCGTACGAGGGCAGCTGGAACTACCGGAGGCGGAGACGACCGGGAAGTCCGGCGAAACGGTGGTAGTGCCGGTACATCACGGTGAGGCGCTGGTGGGGCGGGGTTCCGGTAACGATGTTCGCGTCTTCGATCCTTACGTGAGTGCTCGCCATCTACGATTGCTGGTGACCACGGGGAGGGTTACGGTGGAGGATCTCGGGAGTCGTAACGGAACCTGGATAAATGGACGACGGCTCGGCGAGCCGGCCGTTCTCGAGCCCGGGGACGAGATCCGGCTGGGCGAGACGCGACTGCGGTGGTTGGGATGGTCCGACTGATTGCGGCCGGACGCACCGAGAAAGGGCACGCTCGTCCCAATAACGAGGACGGGCTGTTGATCAGGCCCCCGCTTTATGCCGTGGCCGACGGCATGGGTGGTCACCAAGCGGGTGAGGTCGCCTCCCGAATGGCGCTGGAGGCACTGGTGATTCACGAGCCCGATCCCCGGTTCGCACCGGCCAGCCTGGTTCAGGCCGTCGGTGCCGCCAACGAGAGGGTGTACACCCGGTCTCGGGAGCATCCCGAATGGAGCGGGATGGGAACCACCCTCACCGCCGCCCTCTGGGACGGGCAGAGGTTGCACCTCGCCCACGTCGGGGACAGCCGTGCTTATCTGCTGGAGCCCGGGTCGGCCCTGCGCCAGCTCACCCGGGATCACTCGGTCACCAGCGAGCTTTTGGAAAGCGGTCTGATTTCACCCGAGGCAGCCCGGCTCCATCCCCAGCGGCACGTGCTCACCCGGGCGGTGGGAGTAGCACCGTCAGTAGAAGTGGATGTAATCACGGTCGACGTGGTCCCCAACGCGCGCATACTCCTTTGTACCGATGGGCTTTCCGGGGTAATCACCCCGGACGAGATGGCCCAAGTCCTCGCGCGCCCTCTGCCGCCGGAACGACAGGTGAGCCTCCTGGTTCGCTGGGCCAATCTGAGGGGCGGGCCCGACAACATCACGGTCCTTCTCCTCACCGCCGAGGAGGTCCGGCCGTGAGCGGTGTGCAGGTGAAGCGGTCGAGCATGCCGGCTGCGTATCTTATGGCCCGCCGGCGCGAACTCCGGCTCCTTCTCCTGTCGTTCGTCCCCGTCACCCTGGCGGGCCTCACCGGCTTTCTGGCCGGCAAGAGCGGGAAACCCGATCTTTTCCTGCTCTTGGTCCACGCGGGCCTTTTCCTCCTGGCAAGTCTCGTTCTGCGCCTGGCCCGGAGCGACGCGGATCCGGTCTTGCTTCCGCTCCTTTCGTTCCTGACCGGGATCAGCCTCCTAGTCCTGGCCCGGCTCGATCCGTTCCTTGCGCACCGCCAGTCGATCTGGCTCGCGGTCTCTCTCGGCACCATGACCATAGTCTCTCTGTGGGACGGCTACCCCAAGCTGGAGCGATGGTGGCCGCTGGCTCTCCTGGCCAGCCTGGCACTGGCCGGAATCACCCTGGTCGCGGGAGTGCGGGTAGGAGGGGCACGAGCGTGGCTCCGGTGGGGAGGATTCCAGTTCCAGCCGGTTGAACCCATCAAGCTGCTTTTCGTCCTCTTCTTCGCCGGGCTGGTTTCCGACCGGGAGGAGCTGGATCGCGGGTCACGGTGGGTGGCCATCCTCGGGGTGTTACTACTACTCGGGCTCGTCGTACTCCAGCGGGACCTGGGCAGTGCCTTCCTTTTGGTCGCCCTCTTCGTTCTGCTCGCGGCCACCGTCCGGGATGGGGTACGGCTCGTGTGGCCCATCGCTGCCTTCGCGGGGGCGGTGCTTACCGCTGCCTACCTGGTTTTGCCTTACGTAACGATGAGGATCGAAGCATGGCTGGATCCCTGGCGCGCTCCCCATAGCTCGGGATATCAGACCCTGCAAGCCCTCTACGCACTGGGCAGCGGCGGCCTTTTCGGGAGCGGGGTGGGTCTCGGTAGCCCCGAACGCATCCCCGCCGCCGCCACCGATTATCTGCTGGCGGCCTGGGGAGAGGAGGGGGGGTTCCTCGGGCTTTTGCCGGTGCTGGTGGCCTTGCTGCTTCTGGTAGTCCGAGGGCTGGCCATCGCCCGGCAAAGGACCGGGCAACCGTTCCTCGCTCGGCTCACGGCGGGGGGGGCGCTGCTTTTTGCCGCGCAGGGGTTTATTATCGCCGGGGGCATCGTACGGCTCCTACCTCTCACCGGTCTCCCCTTCCCGTTTTTCGGTTACGGAGGCAGTTCACTATTGGTGAACAGCCTGGTAGCAGGAATACTACTTGCTCATAGTCGCGGCCGCGGGTGGGACATAGCCTCCTCGAACCGCCCGGACGAACCCGCGGGGCCGGAGCCGGCTTCCACGGGTTTGCTCCGCCACCGCCTCCTCTGGCTCGGGCGAGGCGTGATGGCGGCCTATGTGATCCTCATCGCCGGCTTCTCCTACTGGCAGGTGGTACAGGGTCCTTCGCTGGCCGCGCGCCCGGACAACCCCCGGCTGGTCGCCCGCACGCTGGGCGTTCCCCGGGGGGGAATCTACGACCGGCGGGACCGTCCGCTGGCGGAACCGATCATCGCGGTAAAACCGGGGGATAAAGAGCAGTTCACCAGGCGGTATGACGTCGACCCCACCTTCGGCCCGCATCTCGGCTACCTTGACCCCCGTCTTGGCCTGGCGGGCCTGGAGGCGAGCTACTCCAGCTGGTTGGTGGGGGAAGAACGATCTTTGCTCACCGCCCTGGGGGTTCCTCACGCTCCGGCCGGGGCGCCGGCCGACCTCTTCCTCACGCTAGACGGAGACCTGCAGCGCCTGGCGGGTCGGCTCCTGCGCGGCAGGCCGGGGGCGGCGGTCGTACTCGACCCGCGGGCGGGGGCGATCCGGGTGCTGGCGAGCAGCCCGGGGTTCAACCCCGAGACGGTGGGGGACGACTGGGACGAGCTACGGCAAGATCCCCTCCAGCCTTTGTTTCCGCGGGCGGTGAGCGGGCGGTACGCGCCTGGTTCCGCCTGGAAGCCGCTGGTTTTGGCTGCCGCGCTGGATCGCGGGGTGTTGAACGGGGACGAAACCTTCGACGATCAGGGTGCGGTGGTGATCGACGGCAACCGGATCGCCAATGCCGATGAGCGAGCCTGGGGACGGCTCGACCTCGATTCGGCCCTGGCCGTCTCGTCCAACGTGGTCTTTGCCCAGATCGGTGCGGCCCTGCCGCCGGCGGCGTGGATGGAGTTGCTGGGTCCCATCGTGACCTGGAATGGAATCGAAGTAGACCGGCGCCAGCTCCCGGTAACGCCGGGAAGCCTTCCGCCGCCGGGGGAACGGTGGAGCCGGGTGGCCCGAGCCGAGATGGGGATCGGGCAGGGGCCGCTCGCGCTGAGCCCCCTGGCTTTGGCCGTCGGTACGGCGGCGATTGCCAACGGCGGCTGGTTGGTCACCCCTTACCTGGTGGAAGAAGGAGTGGGGCGGGGGGGGACGGGGTGGCGTGAGCCGGTGAGAGAGCCGAAGCGTCTTTTCTCCGCAGAAGCGACCGCCCGGGTTCGCCGCGCCATGCGGGCGGTGGTAGTACGGGGGACCGGCCGCACGGCAGAGGTATACGGAGAGAAGGTCGCCGGCAAGACCGGAACGGCCAACGGACCCGGGGGACGGGAGGATGCCTGGTTCGTCGGTTTTGCCCCGTATGATGAGCCGCGAGTAGTCGTGGTCGTGGTGATCGAAGGAGGCGGAGCGGGGGGGCGGACTGCCGCTCCGGTGGCTCGTGAACTGATTTCGGCCGCACTCGCAAGCCTCCGGTAGGAGATGTCAGTGGGGGTGATCGGGTGATCGGAAGGTTGCTGGCCCAGCGGTACCGCCTGGAAGAAAAAGTCGGAGCGGGCGGCATGGCGGAGGTGTACAAGGCGACGGACACCCTCCTCGGCCGTACCGTGGCGGTGAAGATACTCCGATCTCAGTACGCGAGCGATGCCGAGTTCGTCCGTCGCTTCCGCCGGGAGGCGCGGGCCGCGGCCAGTCTCACCCACCCCAATGTTGTCAACGTCTACGATGTGGGATCCGATGGCGATGTGCACTACATCGTGATGGAGTATGTCGAGGGCATCACGTTGAAAGAGCTCATCCGCAAGACCGCGCCCCTGCCTCCTGCGGCTGCGGCCCTGATCGCCAGGGAAGTGGCGGAGGCCCTCGGGCACGCGCACCGGCGAGGGCTGGTCCACCGGGACATCAAACCGCACAACATTCTCCTGACCGCGGATGGCCGGGTGAAGGTGACCGACTTCGGCATCGCCCGGGCGGCCGCTTCGGCCACCCTGACCGAGACCGGCATCGTGCTGGGTTCGGTTCACTACTTCTCCCCGGAGCAGGCGCGGGGCGAGCCGGCGGTAGCGGTCTCGGACATATACTCCCTCGGAGTTATTCTATATGAGATGGTTACCGGCCGTTTACCCTTCACCGGGGAAAGCCCGGTGGCGGTAGCCCTCCAGCACATCCAGCAGGAACCCACCCCGGTGCGGTATTGGAACCATCGGGTGCCCCGGGGCCTCGAACAGATCATCGAGCGCTGTTTGGCCAAGGACCCCGGGCGACGCTACCATGATGCCGGCGAATTGCTGGCCGACCTGGAACCCCTGGCCGAAGGGGCTACCCTCACGGAGCTGATCGAAGCTTGCCGCGAGGGACAGGATCTCGACCAAAAGGAGGCGGCGAACGGGCGCGGGGAGGACGGCCCGCAGGCGACGCGCCGTTACGAAGGTGACGAAGAGTTATGGACCGCGCCGGGCCAGAGCGAGGTGGCCGGTGACGGGCAGGAGACCCTGGAGGCCCCGCCGGCCGGTCGTCGCCGGCGCCTCGGCATCGGGGTGGCGATCCTGGTCGGCCTGGCCGCGTTGGTGGCTTTTGGTTCCCAATTCGTCTGGCCGCAGCTTTTCCCGGCCCGGGTGCGGGTACCGGACGTAGTGGGACTGACCCGGGAGGACGCACAGCGCGTGCTTCAAGAGCGGCGGCTTCGTTTGGGAGTGGACGACGTGGAGGTGTACTCCAACGAGTATCCGGCCGGGACCGTGATCAGCCAGGATCCGCCCGCCAATACCCCCGTCCGGGAGAACCGGACCGTCTGGGTCCGCCTCAGCAAGGGCCCGGAGATGGTGGAGGTCCCAGACGTTATCGGCATGACCCGGCGCCAGGCCGAGGCATACCTCGCCGAGAACGGGTTGAAGGGAGAGGTCAGGGGGTACCAGTTCAGCGACCGGATTCCGCAGGAGGCAGTGGTTGAACAGGCTCCTGCCGCCGGGGGGTTCCTGCAAAGGGGGGCCACGGTGGACCTCATCATAAGCCAGGGGCCGCCGCCACCGGCCCAGCTTACCGTGCCCGACGTAAGGGGTAAGACCCTGGACGAGGCGCGGACGCTGCTGGAAGGGCAAGGGTTAAAGGCAGGAAACGTCTGGACCGACTTCCGCCCGGAGCTACCCGATGGGGTAGTAATCGAGCAGACGCCCCCCCCGGAAGAACAGGTCGAGGCCGGGTCATCGGTCGACCTGGTGGTCAACCAGCTGGGAGGTGAGTCCCCGCCGCCTTCTTCCGACGCTTCGCCGGGGTGGGGAGCGATCTACCCGTGACCTCCGGTGCGGGTGAGGCCGGGACCGCCGTGGTGCTCGGCTGCGTGGGGGGATCGTGCCAGGTTCTGCTGCCCGACGGGCGAGAAGTGATCGCCTGGCCGCGCGGGCGCCTGCGACGAGAAGGTGCCATCGTGGCGGGCGATCGGGTGATGGTGTCCGTTGCCGGCGAGCCGCCGGTGTACGCCGTCGTAAAGGTGGTTCCCCGGCGCACTTTCCTCCCCAGGCCTCCCGTGGCCAACGTAGATCAGGTCCTGCTGGTGATGGCGCTGGCCCAACCCGATCCCTCGCTGGAGCTGCTGGACCGGCTCACCGTGGTGGCTGCCCTGGCCGGAGTAGAGCCGATCATTATCTTCAACAAGGTGGATCTGGTCGCCCCGGCCCATGCCCGTGGCCTGGCCGAGGGCTACTGCCGGTTGGGCTACCGGGTTGCCTTGACGAATGCCCGGACCGGGGAGGGAGCGGCGCAGGTGCGGGCGTGGCTGGCGGGAAAGATTACGGCGCTGGCGGGGCCCTCGGGCGTGGGCAAGAGCACCCTGGCCAACCAGCTCTTGCCCGGGGTTCGGCTACAAACGGGGGAGGTGAGCCCGAAGACGGGACGGGGGCGTCACGTGACGCGGGCGGCTCGGCTCCTGCCCCTCCCGGAGGGAGGCCTGGTGTGTGATGCCCCAGGTTTTGGCCGGCTCGACTTCCCGGTCATAGAACCGGCGCTTCTTGCCACCTGCTTTCCGGAGATGGGCGAACGTGTCGCAAGGTGCCGTTTCCGGACCTGTCTCCACAAAGAGGAACCCGGCTGCGAGGTGCGCGAGAGCATGCTGGGCGAGGGAGGCGTTTTCGCCGAGCGATACCGGCACTACCGCCTCTTCCTGGAGGAGGTGGAAGAGAGTTGGCGGAGGCGATACCAGGAATGAAATCTTCGGAAACGGGCCCAGCGCAAGTGATCATCGCACCGTCGCTCCTTGCGGCCGATTTCGGGTGCCTGCGGGAGGAGATCGCCCGGGTGGAGTCGGGGGGAGCGGACCGCCTTCACCTGGACGTGATGGACGGCCGTTTCGTGCCCAACCTGAGCATCGGATTGCCGGTGGTGGAGGCAGTACGGCGGCTTTCCCGGCTGCCGCTGGAAGTTCACCTGATGATTGCCGAACCGGAACGTTTCATCGAGGCTTTTCGGAAGGCGGGGGCGGATACGATTCTGGTTCACGCGGAAGCAAGCCCCCATTTGCATCGCCTCTTGTCACAGATCAGGTCGATGGGGGCCCGGGCCGGGGTGGTTTACAACCCGGCGACCCCTCTGGCGGGGCTGGAATATATTGCCGACCTCGTGGACCAGGTACTGCTAATGACGGTGAACCCGGGGTTCGGGGGACAAGCCTTCCTATCTGAAGTATTAGGGAAGGTGCGGCGGTGCGCGACCCGGCTACGCACCTTCGGCCGCCCCGTCGACCTGGAGGTAGACGGCGGGATCGACGAAAAGAGTGCTCCTTTGGTCACGAAGGCCGGTGCTAACGTGCTGGTGGCCGGTTCGGCCATCTTCGGGGATCCCGACCCGGGAGCGGCGATAAGACGGCTCCGGCAAGCCGCCCGGTTGGGACGCGTGAGCCGGGAAGCTTAAAAAAGTCGTGCCTCCGAGGAAGTTCGAGACGCTTCGACATACCTCCAGGAAGATGTATGCTACACTACCAATGTATCCCACCGGCGCGGTTCAGACGGTGGGAAGGGGGGAGAGCTATGAAACAGGGGGGCTCCCGGGGTCGAAGAGGAGGGTGGGCGCTCGCGCTGGCAGTCGGGGGCCTCGAGGAAGCCGCCGTCTCCCGCTGCCTCGGTGCCCCCAAGCTGGAGCCAGTCCGTGAAACGATAGGAAACCGGTACAGACTTTAGGCAAGTCGTGCTCCATGCGGTGGGTGTTCGTGCATTCGGCGAAGGGCGGACCGTCCCGGTGGGATACGCATATCTGCAACGGAGGGTCACAGGTGCAGATCTCGGCCGATGTGGGAAAGAAATCCGTGGCGATTTTCAGTATCCACGGGGGCGTGGGCAAATCCCTCCTCGCCGCGAATCTCGGCGTGTTCATGGCCCGGCAGACGCGGCTCAAGGTAGGTTTGGTGGATCTGAACCTGGGCGGCGGCGCTATCCTCGCCGAGCGACTTCGAGTGGGATCCGAGCTCAATGTTCTCGACTGGTTTACCCGTGCGGTGGCGGATCGCAAGCATTGTAACGAATACCTGGTCCGTCACTCTTCGGGTCTTTTCCTCCTCTCCGGCACGCTGGACGCCGGCCGGGCGCGCTGCCTCGACTGGCGCACTTTTCAGGCCGGTCTCGAGGCGCTCGGCGGCCTGTTCGACCTCCTCATCGCGGATCTACATCCGGCCATGGACATGCCTGCCGTCTCCACTTTGCGGCGGGCCGATCTGATCTTGCTTTTGACACGCCCGGAGCGTTCGGCCCGGGTAGGGCTGGAGCGAGCTTGCGAGACACTGGACATGCTGAAAGTGCCCAGAGACCGGGTCCGGCTGGTCTTCAACCCCTCGGGCTGCTCCCGTTCCCTGTCAACCTCTTTGGCCGCGGCCCTGGGCGCGGGCCTGAAGGTTTATCCCACCCTGGTCTGGGATCCAAAAACGGTGGCGGAAGCGGAAGCCAGGGAGTGTTTGCCGGTGGATCTCCCCCGGCGCCCGTTGGGAAGGTCGCTGCGCTCCATCGCGGAGCGGGTACGGCAAGACCTCTGCTCCAGCAGTTCGCCACGACCGGCCAATCATGAGGCCGTGGCCGAGGAGAGGCAACCCTGGCGAGCCCCGCTCACGGCGGGAGAAGCCCTGCGGGCCCGGTGGGAACGCTGCCGGGAAGCGGCCTTCCCGCCGGTCTACCGGCCTTCATCCCGGCGAACACGACCCGGCGGCGGTAACCACCGGCCCGGCCCACCAGGTAGGGGAGCGGGCGACCGGCTTTGAGCCAGGGGATTTAGACCGCACGCACGACCTTTCCGGAGCGGAGGCATCGAGTGCAGACCCGGAGTCGCCGGGCCGTGCCACCGTGCTGGACGTGCACGGTTTGCAGGTTGACAAGCCACCGGCGCAGCGTCTTGCGGTTAGAGTGGCTCACGTTGTGCCCGGTGGCCGGACCTCGACCACAAATCGCGCATCGACGGGACATGGGCTTTTGCCTACCTTTCCACGATGGGTCCGGGGGCAAGTTTAGCATGCCCGGCCCGGGCAGGCAAGAGGGATGCCGTCGCCGCCCTCCTCCCCTATCCTCCCGGTCGTTGCTAAGCGCGATCCTTCCCCAGGAAGGAAGCAAGGTGGAAAAGGCGAAAAGAATACATCCAGGTTGCCCGGCAGGAGGCGACAAGACGGTACGATGGCGCCGGGAATTGGAAGGACGGGGTCGCCTCCGGGGGACGAGGGACGGGGAGGGCGAGTTCGTGGAGGAGATCAGCGCTCAGCTCGGGCGCATCCAGATAGCGAATGAAGTCATTGCGCAGATCGCGGGGGCGGCGGCCATGGGAGTTTACGGCCTGGTAGGCATGGCGGCCCGCAACGTGCAAGAGGGACTGAGCGAGTTGTTGGGCCGGGAACAGATGAGTCGTGGCGTCGAGGTCCAGGGCGGCTCCGACGGGGTGATTCTGAACCTGCACGTCATCGTAGAATATGGTGTCAAGATCTCGGAAGTGGCCCACAACATCATGGAGCAGGTGCGTTACCAGGTGGAAAACCAGGTCGGGCTCCCGGTTCGCCGCGTGAACGTTCACGTGGAGGGCGTACGGGTCAATCTCGCGACCGGTCCCGCACCTGCCGGTCAACGCGGGGTCCGATGAGGATGAGCCGTTTCACCGCCTCTCACTTTCGGGCTGCCCTGGCCCTGGGAGTTCAGCACCTGGCCGACCATCGTGAGGAAGTGGACGCCCTCAATGTTTTTCCCGTCCCGGATGGCGATACCGGTACCAACATGCTCCTGACCGCCTCTCGAGCTCTCGATGAGGTTAACCGGACGGCCGGAGATGACGTGGGAGCCCTGGCCCAGGCGGCTGCGAGGGGAGCACTCGTAGGCGCCCGGGGCAATTCCGGGGTCATCCTGTCCCAGTTTTTCCGGGGGTTTGCTTTAGCAGCCGGGAAGCTCTGCGATCTTACCCCGGTTCAGCTGGCCCGCGCTCTACGCCAGGCGGCGGAAACCGCCTACCAGGCAGTGATGAAACCGGTGGAGGGAACCATGCTTTCGGTTGGCCGGGCCCTGGCCCAGGCAGCCGAAAGAGCGGCGCGCGAAACTGCCGACTGGCAGGAGGTGGCGCGGGCGGCCATGTCCGCGGCTTTGGCATCGCTGGCGCGAACACCAGAACAGCTTCCCCTCCTTCGCCAGGCGGGCGTGGTAGATGCCGGTGCCCAGGGGCTCGTCTACCTTTTAGAAGGCCTGGTACTCGTGGCCCAGGCGGCAACGGTAACCGATCCCGGTGCTCTGGTCGCCGCGGCCGCCCCGGCACAAGCCAGCTCTGCGGTCGTCGCTGAGAGCGAGGCAAAAAGCGGGTTGCCTGTCCCGCGACGGCAGGAACATATGGTGACGGGAATCACGGAGAGCCCCATAGCTTACGGCTATTGCACCGAGTTCCTCCTCTTTGGTCCCCGGGTCTCGGAGGAGACAGTGCGGCAGCAACTCTCTCGCTGGGGCGACTCGGTCCTGGTGGTTGGAGGAGGGGATCTTTTCAAGATCCACGTGCACACCAATCATCCAGGCGAAGTGCTGGAATTCGCCCTGCGGTCGGGCCGGGAGATCGGCGAAGTACACGTCAACAACATGCGCGCGCAGAATCGAGAGGCGGCGGCCCGCAACTCTACCGGTACCGATGGGCAGCTCCGGGCAGGCACGAAGCCAGACCGGGAGCAGGTCGGGCAACGGGCTTGCTCGGTAGTGGCAGTGGCCGCCGGGGAAGGTATTGCCCGGATCCTCACGAGCCTTGGCGTCGATCAGGTTGTCTCGGGAGGCCAGACGATGAACCCGTCGGCCCAGGATTTACTGGAGGCCATCGAACGGTCCCCGCAGCACCAGGTCGTGTTGCTCCCCAATAACGGGAACGTTATCATGACGGCGAAACAAGCGGCCGAACTCAGTTCCAAAGAGGTGTTCGTCGTACCTACCCGCTCAGTTCCCGAGGGAATCGGTGCCTTGCTTGCCTTCCGACCCGACTTGCCGGGGGGCGAAAACGCCCGGCTCCTCACCAGCGCCGCGGGTAGGGTACGCACGGGCGAGGTTACCTATGCGGTGCGGGATGCCGCCAACGGTTCCCAGGCCATCCGGCAGGGCGACTACCTGGGGATTGCCGACGGTGAACTGGTTTCCAACGGACCCGAGCTCGTTTCCGTGGTCACCCGGCTCTTGGAGCGGTTGGTCCGTTCGGCCAGCGACTGCATCACCCTGTACTACGGGGAAGGCGTCGACGCCGAGACGGTAAAACGGATTGAGGAGGAGGCCCGGCGGCTGGTGCCCAAAGGAGAGGTCGACGTCTACTACGGTGGCCAGCCTCTTTATTTCTTCTACATCGCGGTGGAGTGAGGATCTCGAGGTGAACGGAAAGCAACGACGGTTTGCCGTGGTAACCGATAGTTCCGCCGATCTGCCCCCGGCTCTCCGGGCCAAGCACGGAATCACCGTCGTGCCGCTCACGGTCACCTTGGGGGCGGAGGAATTCGCGGACGGGGTCGATTTGGGCCCGCAGGAGTTCTGGCAGCGGGTTGCCCGGGGCGGTGATCTGCCCCGTACGACCCAACCGGGTCCTGCCGATTTTGCCCGCGTCTACCAGCGGCTGTACGCGGATGGTATGGGTATTCTCTCTGTTCATCTTTCGGGTGAGATGAGCGGGACGGTACAATCCGCGCGCCTTGCGGCCGGCGATTTTCCCGCCGGGGCCATCCGGGTGGTGGACAGCCGGTCCGCCTCCATGGGGGTGGGTTTCCTGGCGCTCGCGGCCGCCCGGATGGCAGAGGAAGGCGTTGCGCTGGAGGAGGCCGAGGCCGCGGTCCGGGCGCTCGCAGGTAAGCTTGAGATCTTCTTCACGGTCGATTCGCTGGAATGGCTTCGCCGCAACGGCCGTATCGGTCGAGCCCAAGCTTTTCTCGGCACTTTGCTCAACGTAAAGCCAGTGCTGACCATCGAAGACGGGGTGGTCTCCCCGGTGGAGCAAGTGCGCTCCCGGGAACGCTCGTTGCACCGGCTGGTGGAGCTGGCCCGCGAGGCAGCGGCCGGGCGTACCGTGGACGTGGCCGTGGTTCACGGGGACTGCCCGGAGGACGGGGAGAGGGTCATGGCTGAGCTCGTGGCGAGCATCGACGCCCGGGAGAGAGTGCTGGTGTGGTTGGGTTCGACGATCGGGGCGCACACCGGGCCGGGTACGCTGGGCATCGTCATGCTTCCGGTTTGAGAGGTGGGGCCCGGCGGTGCGGGTGATCGCAGGGAGCCTGCGAGGTCGAGCACTGATCACCCCTCCCGGGATGCGAACCCGTCCCACCACGGCGCGAGTGCGCCGTTCTCTCTTCGATATGCTGGCGTCCGTGCTGCCCGGCGCGGCCTGCCTGGACCTTTTTGCCGGCAGCGGTGCGCTGGGTATCGAAGCGTTGAGCCGGGGAGCGGGGGGCTGCTGGTTTGTGGAGCGGGACAGGCAGGCCCTTCGTGTCCTCGAGGCCAATCTCGAACGGCTCGGGCTCAAGGAGCGAAGCCGGGTGGTGGCCGGAGACGTCCTGCAGGTCCTGGGCCGGGTTCTGGTAGCCCACGGGCGTCCGTTCGATCTGGTACTGGCAGATCCTCCCTACGGCCAGAACCTGGCGGGGCGAAGCCTGGAGATGGCGGGCTCCCTCGGATTGGTGGGACGGGGCGGATACTTCGTCATCCAGCACGGCTCGCGGGAGGAGTTGCCCGAAAGGGTGCCGAACCTGGCTTTGTTCCGGCGGAGCGATTTTGGCGAGACCCTGGTCAGTGTATACGAGGTGTGTGACCGTCAGGGCGGAGACGATGCCACCGGCGGAGGGAACCCCTGAGGATGAACCGGATGAGTATGCTGTTGCTCCTCGACCGCCTGGAAGACCTTATTGCCGGCAGCCCCCGCTTGCCGCTGACCGAGAAGGCTCTGGTAAACGCGGAAGAGGCGCTGGAGTTATTGCAAAAGATCCGGGAGGTCCTGCCCGAGGAGATTAAACAGGCGGAGTGGCTTTCGGCCGAGCAGGAGCGTCTCCTCGAGCGCACGCGTTTGGAGGCGGACCAATTGTTGAGCCAGGCCCAGCAGCGGGCTGCTCAACTCCTGAGCGAACACGAGATCGTCAAAGCGGCCCGCCAGCATGCGCAACGAATATCGGAGGAGGCTGCCGCTCAGGCGGCCGCCGTGGAACAGGGGGCAAACCAGTATGCCGAAGAGGTGTTGGGGCAGCTAGAGGTCCGTCTCGAACGCCTGGTCGCCGATCTCAGCCGCAGCCTCCAGCAGGTGCGCAATGGCCGTCAAGAGCTCCGGCGGAGTCAGTGAACCCGGTGGAGCGGCGCCCGGCGGCCACCCGCGGGTAGGGTTGGCCCTCAGCGGGGGTGCGGCCCGGGGGCTCGCCCACCTGGGCGTGCTTCAAGTTCTGAGCCAGGAAAGGTTCCCCATAGACCTGGTAGTCGGAACCAGCATCGGCGCGATCGTCGGAGCTCTTTTCGCCGCGGGGCTCGATCTCAATCTGCTGGCCGGGCTGGTCACTCGCCTCAACTGGCGCCACCTCGTCCGGGTGGTGGTCCCCAGGCGAGCGCTGCTGGATCCGATCGGCCTCGAACGGCTGCTCGAGCTTCTCCTGCGGGAGAAGAGCTTTCAGGACCTGTCACCGCCTCTGGTGGTGACCGCGGTCGACCTGCGTTCCGGGCGGCCGGTGCTGATTCGGGAAGGACCACTGGTTTCGGCGGTGATGGCGTCGGCAGCCATCCCGGCCATCTTCCCCCCGGTAGAGCGGGACGGCCTCCTGCTTGCCGACGGAGGGGTGCTGCTCCGGTTGCCGGTGCGGGTGACCCGGTCGCTGGGTTGTGATTACGTGGTGGCGGTGGACGTGGGCACGGACGGGCGCGATACGAAGGTGGCGACGGTTTGGGATTCGCTCATGACCGCACTGGACATAATGGGGCGTGAAATCAGCCGGGGAGAGGCGCAGGCGGCCGATCTGCTCATTCGCCCCGACCTGGGGCGAGTCACCGGATCCCAACTCCAGTGGGCGGGCTGGTTGATCAAGCGCGGGCGGGAGGCGGCCGAAAGGGCACTGCCGGCCCTGCGCCGGGACCTGGCACGCCTGGGCCGCTTGCGTTGACAGTGAATAGGGGCGTGACTATAATGGGCAGGGCTTCGCCGCTCGTCATCGACGTGAGCGGGCTCTCGGACCAGAACCCGCTTCTCAAAGTAACCACGGCTTTCTCCCCGCGAGGATGGGTGGAGTTGCCTCCTGGGGTAAGCTGGCCGGGGGACTCGGCGCTCAGGGTCGAAGCCACGGTAGTGCGCGAGCCGGCCGGGTTCCACGTCGAGGGAGAAGTGCATGGAGAGGCCGAGGCGGAGTGTACCCGGTGTCTTGCACCGTTCCCGTGGAAGCTCGCTCTCCCTTTGATTGCCGAGTTTCGTCCCCGCAAGGGCGGTTCCGCTCCTCGGGACGCCCCGGACGAGGAAGGGGTTTATCCGGTTCAAGACGAAGAGATCGATCTCTTACCGGCAGTCAACGAGGCCGTTTTGCTTGCGTTTCCCATGCAACTGCTTTGCCGTGAGGAGTGTGCGGGTCTCTGCCCGGAGTGCGGGCAGAACCTGAACGAAGGCCGGTGCCGGTGTTCGGTGGAAATGCCGTCCGATCCCCGCTGGTCGGGGTTGGCGGAGGCTTGGCGGCGCAAGCAGGCGGGAGAGCGACGAGCGGGAGAGCGGGCGGAGACGAAGAGCAGGGGGTGAGAACGTGGGCAACCCGAAGAAGCGACATTCCCGCTGGCAGCGGGACAAGCGCCGCGCCAATTGGCGCCTTTCGCTCCCGGCCATGGTCGAGTGTCCCCAGTGCCATGAGCAGAAACTGGCCCATGTGGCCTGCCCGCACTGCGGGTGGTACAAGGGTCGCGTGGCCGTGGTCATCCCGCAAAAGGAAGAAAAGAGATGAGTTCACCGGGGGAGCGCGGGGGACCGGCGGCCGGCCGGCGGCGTTCCCTTTTTTTGGTGCGGTTTCGCACCTGGTCATAACGTCAACTGATACGGTGCGGGGGCAGGGCGAAAGCGAATGCGGCGACGGGTGAGCACTGAACGCTCCGGGGAGGAACGGCGTCAGGAACTGCTGCGCCTGGTACGGGAGAACCCCCTGCTCACCGATGAGGAGCTGGGGCGGGCCCTGGGCGTAAGCGTCCCCACCGTGCGCCTCGACCGGCTGCGTTTGGGGGTTCCCCCCCAGCCGGAGCGGGCCCGGCAGCTGGCCGGGGTCGCCTTGGGTGACCTGCGCTCTCTCTCCGAGGCCGACGTGGTGGGGGACCTTGTGGAGGTGGAACGGGGGCGAAGAGCTCGTTCCCTCTTGCGAACCTCCCCGCGCCTTGCGTTTTTGAACCGCAATCTTATCCGGGGGCACCATCTGTTCGGGCAGGCCAACTCCCTGGCCGTGGCGGTGGTGGACGCAGACGAAGTGGTGACGGCCAGCGCCCGGGTCCGCTTCTTGCGGCCGGTTTACGTGGGCGCGGTGGTGGAGGCGGAGGCGAAGGTACGCCAGGTACGGCGCGGTCCGCGGGAAAAATGGTGGGTCGACGTGGAATCGCGGGTCGGCTCGGAACCCGTACTGCGGGGAAGCTTCCTCCTGGCCGTCTTGGATCGGGCAAGGGGAACGGATACCGGCGCGGGAGTCGACCCGAAGACCCGGGGGTGAACTCGTCATGGAAGATGGTAATACTCTGATAACAGTAGCATTGGACACCATGGGGGACTTCGGACCGGCCCCCGTCGCCGAAGGGGCCTGGCGAGCGGTGGCGTCCGACCCGTCCCTGAAAGTGGAATTGGTAGGTCCACCGGAGTTGCTGGAGCAGACCGTTGCCGAACTGGCTTCCCGCCCGGAGCTGGCCTCCCTTGATCCCGAAGGGACCGTACGCTCCCGGATCGCGGTCGTGCCGGCCACCCAAGTGATCGGTATGGGAGAGCATCCCGTAGAGGCAGTGCGGGGTAAACCGGACTCTTCGCTCATGGTGGCCGTGGGCCGGGTCGAATCGGGAAAGGCCGACGCGCTGGTCTCCCCGGGCAACACCGGTGCGGTTATGGCCGGCGCTACCTTCCGTTGGGGTCGTTTTCCCGGGATCGAACGGCCTGCCTTAGGAGTTGCTCTTCCCAACCGGCGCGGGAGTCAGACGCTCCTCGTGGATGCGGGGGCGAACGTAGACTGTCGACCGCTCCATCTTCTCCAGTTCGCGGTCATGGGGTACGCCTACGCGGTGGCGGTACTGGGGGTTCCCGAGCCCCGGGTCGGCTTGCTCAACGTTGGCGCGGAACCGGGTAAAGGCAACGAGGTGAGCCGGAAAGCGTGGGCGCTGCTCTCCCACGCGGGTATTCCTTCCCGGGGTAACGTAGAGGGGATGGACATCTGGTCGGGAGAGGTCGAGGTCGTGGTCTGCGACGGCTTCGTCGGGAACGTGGTGCTCAAGTCGGCAGAAGGGCTGGCGGAAACGCTCTCGAGCTTGCTGCAAGACCTTTCCCGGCGTCCCTGGCCCGGGACTCCGGGCGGGCGGGGTGACTTGGAGCCGGGGGCGATGAGTGCACTGGGGCAATTGGTTCGGGACGCCTTCCGGCCCTTTGATTGGGCAGAGCACGGCGCCGCGCCGCTCCTCGGCCTGAACGGTATCGGTTTCATCGCCCACGGCCGTTCCAATGCCCGTGCCATCAAGCAGGCGTTGCACCAGGCGGTCCGGGCGGTGCGGGGTCGAGTTCTGGAGCACCTGGCCGCCGTGCTGCCCCGGGCCATTTCGGCGAACCACGAGGGAGTTCAGAACCAATGACCATTACCACCCAGGCACTCTTCGAAACGGAGGCGGCCGTCGCCAGGAATGGCGTGGGAAAGCCGGGCCTGCTCCATCCGGTCCGGGTGACCGGCCTGGGAGTCGCGGTACCGCCCGCCCGGCTGACCAATGCCGATCTCGAGCAGATGGTGGATACCAGCGATGAGTGGATCGTTACCCGTACCGGCATTCGGGAACGGCGTATTGCTGCCCCGGAGGTGGCCACCTCCGACCTGGCCCTGGCGGCCGCCCGGGCGGCCATAGCCGACGCCGGGATACCGGTTTCCGAGATCGATCTCTTGATCGTGGCGACCATCACCCCCGATCACCTGTTTCCGGCCACTGCCTGTCTGGTGCAGGCCGGCCTGGGCCTACCCGGCATACCGGCCTTCGATCTTTCCGCGGGCTGTTCAGGATTGGCTTACGCCCTCGACCAGGCCTGGCACGGGCTCGCGGCGGGGGCGTACCGTAATGCGCTGGTCATCGGCGCCGATACCCTCTCCCGGATCGTGGACTTTTCCGACCGGCGGACTGCGGTCCTGTTCGGGGACGGGGCAGCGGCGCTGGTGTTACACCGGGGCGAGCCGGGGGAAGATGCCGGTATCCTTGCGTCGCATCTAGGTGCGGATGGGCGAGGAGGTTCCTTGCTGATACTGCCGGCCGGCGGTTCCCGCAAACCGGCAAGTCACGCCACCGTAGCGGCGAGGGAGCACTTTCTCCGGATGAACGGCCAGGAAGTCTTCAAATTCGCCGTCCGCATTCTGGAGGAAAGCACCCGGCAGGTACTGGCCAAGGCCGGCTACAGCCCTGCTGACCTCGACCTCTTCGTGCCCCACCAGGCCAACATACGTATCATCGAAGCCGCCCGGGAGCGGCTCGGTCTTCCCCCCGAACGGGTGGTGGTGAACGTCGACCGGTTCGGCAACACTTCGGCCGCTTCCATAGGGCTTGCCCTGGCCGAGGCCAGGGAGAGAGGGCGCTTGCGCCCCGGCGCCCTCGTCGCTCTCACCGGCTTCGGGACGGGTCTTACCTGGGGGTCGATCCTGCTGCGTTGGACCAAGACTGAGAACGACGGAGGGCAAAAGTAGTGGCGGGCTGGGTGTTCCTTTTCCCCGGGCAGGGCTCGCAGGTCTTGGGCATGGGCCGCAGGCTCGCCGGCCGTTTTGTGTCCGCCTCTCGCTTCCTCGAGGCGATGGAGGTGGAAAGCCGCCTGCCGCTACGCCAGTGGATGTGGGGAGAGGACGAAGCGGCGCTGCTTCCTACTTCCCATACCCAACCGGCGCTCCTCGCGGTGGAACTCGCGTACTTGCGGGTATTGGAGGAAGCCGGCATTCATCCGCAGGCCAGTGCGGGACACAGCCTGGGGGAACTGGCGGCGCTGGTGGCGGCCCGGGTCCTCACGCCGGAGGCGGCCGTTCGCCTGG
Organism: Bacillota bacterium; assembly: GCA_012839805.1. GTDB lineage: Bacteria > Bacillota > Limnochordia > Limnochordales > DUMU01 > DUMU01. The sequence continues at coordinate 122,440 of DUMU01000005.1, forward strand.
CCGTGGAGCGGGGGCGGTGCATGGAAGCGGCAGCTCCTCCGGGGACGGGCGGCATGGCGGCGGTGATAGGACTCGGCGACGCCGAGGTCGAGGCGCTCTGTGCCGAAGTGAGGGAAGAGTCCGGTGAGCCGGTGGAGCCGGTCAACTATAACTGTCCCGGCCAGGTGGTGGTGGCCGGCCGGCCGGCCGCACTCGATCTTTTGGTGGCCAAGGCGCGCGCCAAAGGCGCGAAGCTGGTCCGGCCCCTTTCCGTCAGCGGTCCCTTTCACTCGCGGCTGATGCAGCCGGCAGCGGAGGAGTTCGCCCGGGCACTCTCCCGGGAAACCTTCTCGGACCCGAGTCCGGGCTGCCTCCTCGTAAGTAGCGTGACCGGGGAGCCCGTAGAGAATGGTGAAATGGCCAGGTCCCTCCTGGCTCGCCAGGTGGCCGCTCCGGTTCGCTGGACTCGCACCCTGGAGACGTTGGCGGCGCGAGGCTTTCGGCAGTTCGTCGAAGTAGGCCCCGGTCGCGTCCTGGCCGGCCTGGTGCGGCGAACCCTACCTGGGGCTCTGGTGATTTGCATGGAGGAAATCGAAGCGGACGCGAGGGACTTGCAGGCGGTCTTCGGCTGAAGAAGGGGTGGTGGGATGGCAGAGCTCACGGGACAGGTGGCCATCGTAACCGGGGCGACCGGCGGACTGGGGGGGGCGATCAGCCGGCGACTTGCGGCGGCCGGAGCTACTGTGGTCTTGAGCGGCCGCCGGCAGGCGGAGCTGGCACGGCTGGAGCAGGCGATCCGGGAAGCCGGCGGCAAGGCAGTCTGCGTGCCGGCGGACCTGACCGTCCCGGGAGAGGCGGAACGGCTGGTGGAGACGGCACTCGAGCGTGAGGGCCGGCTGGACGTGGTAGTGCACAATGCCGGGATCACCCGGGACAACCTGTTGATTCGCATGAAGGACGAAGAATGGCAGGCGGTCATGGAGCTCAACCTAAATGTCCCCTTCCGGCTGAGCAGGGCTGCTCTGAAACCCCTGTTGCGCCAACGCCGCGGCCGGCTTATCTTTATTTCGTCCGTGGTAGGACTGCTCGGAAACCCCGGGCAGACGAACTATGCAGCGTCGAAAGCGGGGGTGATCGGTTTTGCCCGGAGCCTGGCCCGGGAGGTGGCGGGACGGGGAATAACCGTCAACGTGGTGGCGCCGGGTTTCATCGGTGCAGGGATGACCGAAGCGCTCTCTCCGGAGCGGCGCCAGGCAATGGTGAGCGCCATACCCATGCAGCGGGAAGGGACTCCGGAAGAAGTGGCCGAAGTGGTCTTCTTCCTGGCGAGTCCCTTGGCCGGCTATATAACCGGGCAGGTCCTAGCGGTCGATGGAGGTCTCGCGATCGGAACTTGAGCAAGGAGAGTACCCAAGACATCCAGGGGAAAGGGTGGAGACAGAAGTGGATTTGGAAGAGCGGGTCAAGAAGATCGTTCAGGAGCAGCTTCAGGTGGAACCGGAGAAGATCACTCTTGACGCGTCCTTCGTGGACGACTTGGGCGCAGATTCGCTCGACATCGTAGAGCTCGTCATGGCTTTCGAAGAGGAGTTCGGCATGGAGATCTCCGACGAGGAGGCAGAGCGGATTCAGACCGTTGGGGACGCCATTCAGTACATAAAGGCGCACGTTCAGTAGGCGGCCGTCTAGCAGTGCACGGGGTCGGAGGGCGACCGGCTCCGGGAAAGTGGCGGTCGACGAAAGGAGACGTGGTGGTGGAACGCAAGGTGGTCGTCACCGGGCTGGGGGCTATTACCCCCCTCGGGGTAGGCGTCGAACCCTTCTGGGAAGGACTGGTGCAAGGCCGATCGGGCATCGGCCCGATCTCCTCCTTTGACGCCTCCGCCTTTCCCGCTCGTATTGCGGGCGAAGTGCGGGACTTCGATCCCTCCCTTTTCATCGATCGGAAAGATGCCCGGCGAATGGATCGCTTTGCCCAGTTCGCGGTGGCGGCGGCCCGTATGGCGCTGGAAGACGCAGGGCTCGTCATTACCGGGGAGCTGGCGGAGCGCACGGGGGTGTTGATCGGGTCGGGCATCGGCGGCATCCATACCCTGGAGGAACAGGCCCGGATCTTCTTCGAAAAGGGCCCGGACCGGGTAAGCCCTTTCCTCGTACCCATGATGATCTCGGACATGGCCTCCGGTCAGGTATCCATAGTCTTGGGAGTCAAGGGATACAACGCCGCCGCCGTATCGGCTTGTGCCAGCGGTGCCCATGCGTTGGGGGAGGCGCTTCGCCTGCTACAGCATGGTGATGTGGACGTGATGATCGCCGGGGGGTCGGAGGCGGGTATCACCCCGCTGGCCCTGGCGGGTTTCTGCGCCGCGCGGGCTCTCTCCACCCGTAATCACGAACCGGAGCGGGCGAGCCGCCCCTTCGACCGGGATCGCGACGGTTTCGTCATGGCCGAGGGGGCAGGAATCCTGATCCTGGAAACCGAGGAGCACGCCCGGCGGCGGGGGGCCCGGATCTACGCGGAGTTCGCCGGTTTCGGCGCCACCGGGGATGCCTACCACGTCACCCAGCCTCCTCCGGGTGGGGAGGGGGCGGCCCGGGCGATGCGGGCGGCGCTCCGGGATGCCGGCCTGACTCCGGAAGAGGTCGGTTACATTAATGCCCATGGTACTTCGACTCCGGCCAACGACCGGACCGAGACCCAGGCCATCAAGGCGGTCTTCGGCCCGCGGGCCTATGAAATCCCGGTCTCCTCGACTAAGTCGATGACCGGCCATCTGCTGGGGGCGGCCGGGGCGGTAGAGGCGATAGTCTCGGTCCTTTCCATCGACCGCGGGGTGATACCGCCCACCATCAACCTGGAGAACCCCGACCCGGAGTGCGACCTGGATTACGTTCCGGGGAAGGCCCGGGTGGCCCGCGTGGATGCTGTTCTCTCCAACAGCCTCGGCTTTGGTGGTCACAATGCGACCCTCGTCTTCCGGCGTTACCGGGGGGGCGAAGCGGGGGGCGAAGCTGGTGAGCGGTAACCGGGACCCCAAACCCGGTTGTAGTCGCATGCGCCGCGGGACCGGCTGCCGGCCCCGCCGGGAGCAGGAGCTCGTGGCCTGGTGCCAGCGTACGGGAGTTCCGCCTGGCGTCTCGCTTCCCCTTCTGGATCAGGCCCTGTGCCATGCATCGGCGGTTAGCGAGGGTCTGGCCGCCGCCGACAACGAGCGGCTGGAATTCCTGGGGGATGCCGTAATCAACCTGCTGGCGGCCGAGTATTTCTACCGGAACGATCCCGACCTGAAAGAGGGCGGGCTTGCCCGCCGCCGCGCGGCGGCCGTCCGCACCGAGACGCTCGCCCGGTTAGGCCGGGACCTGGGCCTCGGCCCGCTTCTCCTTTTGGGTAAGGGCGGATTGCAGAGCGGGGTTGGCGAGCTCGACTCGGTCTTGGCCAGCACGTTCGAGGCCGTGGTGGGCGCCGTTTACTTAAGCCTTCCTCCCGGCGAGGCGTTTAAGTGGCTTTTTGAACTGCTCACACCGGTTTTTCACGAGGTAGAGGCCGCTTTTGCCCGGGGAGCCGAAGGTAATTTCAAGAGTGAACTGCAGGAGGAAGTTCAGCAGGTGCTGGCCGAGCCTCCTTGTTACCGGGTAGTGGGTACCAGTGGCCCGCCCCACGACCCGTACTTCGAGGTGGAGGTTACGATCCGGGGGGAGCCGGTCGCGCGGGGCTCTGGCCGTAGCAAGAAAGAAGCAGAGCAAGCGGCGGCCAGGGCGGCACTGGCGAGCGAAGGCTTGCAGAGACTATTGACCGGCCAAACCGGACCCGGCGGCCCGTTGTAGAATCGAACGCTCCAGTATAGGATGGAATTGGTGGGCCCGCCGTCGGAGGTGGTCGCAGTGCCCCAGGAGAAAGCACCTCCCGCCATGGACTGGGGGAAGGTCGAGGCGAGCTTGCTCCAGCTAGAGTCGGTGGAGGGAGCCCGGATCGTTCCCGACCCGGCCGGGGGAATTGCCGAGGTTCACATCCTTGCCAAGAGCTCCCGGTCGCCGAAGATGATCGCCCGTGATGTACAAAGTTTCCTGATCACCCGCTGGGGCATCCGGGTCGACCATCGCAAAGTGAGTGTTGCCCGTTTTGAGGATGAGGCCGTGGTGGCGAGCGAAGTCCCCCGGCTCGCCCTGCAGTCGGTGCGTCTGACGGTCACTGCAGAGCTGGCGGCGGTCGAGGTGGAGCTGGCCGGGCGGGAGACCCTCTTCGTCGGCCGGGCGAAGGGGCCGCTTACACCCGATCACGTACTGCGCCTGGCGGCCGAAGCCACACTGGAGGCGCTCAAGAACGATCTGGCCCGGGTTCATCTACGCGCCATACTGCGGAGTATCCGCATTCACCCGGTCGCCGGCAGGCGCGCCATTTTAGTCCTGGTCAACCTGGTGAGTCCCTACGGTGAGCTTCTCGTCGTGGGGAGTGCTTACATCCGCCGTAACGAATTGTGGTCTACGAGCCAGGCAGTGTTGGACGCGGTTAACCGTCGCCTCACCATGGATACTATGGCCGTATGACGGAGGAACACACCGTGGACGTACTTAAGGTTTCTGCCAACTCCAAGCCGAAAGCGGTCGCAGGAGCACTCGCTGCCGTGTTGAGAGAGAAGGGGTCCGCGGAAGTGCAAGCGGTCGGTGCCGGCGCGGTCAACCAGGCGGTCAAGGCCATTGCCATCACCCGCGGTTTCGTCGCGCCGAACGGCATCGATCTCGTCTGCATCCCCGCCTTCGCAGAGATCAACATCAACGGAGAAGAGCGGACGGCGATCCGCTTCATCGTCGAGCCGCGCTAGCGTACCCGGCGGGCAGGCACCGGCGACCAGCGATCCAAGACCGGCCGCCGGTTATGCCGGCGACCGAGGACCGGCCAGGGCCTAAGGCGGCCTTCATCATGGCCGGGACGACCAGTGGTTTCCAGTCCACGTGCGAGGGAAGTCCCTTGGCATGCGCCACCACGGGATTCTCAGGAGGCATTTCGTTTGCCGCTCTACCTCAAACGTCTCGAGATCTACGGGTTCAAGTCGTTCGCCGAACGAACCGTCCTTCTTTTCGATCCCGGTCTGACGGCCTTCGTGGGACCGAACGGCAGCGGGAAGAGCAACTTAGCCGACGCGCTGCGCTGGGCCCTGGGTGAACAGAGCGCCCGGAGCCTCCGTTCTACTCGCATGGAGGATGTGATCTTCGCGGGCTCACTGCGAGAGCGTCCTCTGGGGTATGCCGAGGTGGCGGTCACCCTGGACAATGAAGACGGCCGTCTCCCTCTGCCCGCGAGTGAGGTCGTGCTGAGCCGCCGGCTCTATCGTTCGGGTGAATCGGAGTACATGATCAACCGCACTCCCTGCCGCCTGCGCGATATCCAGGAACTCCTCTTCGACCAGGGGCTCGGAGGTGGGGCTTTCCTGGTGGGCCAGGGGGAGATCGCGGCGGTGGTTGCCGCCCGGCCCGAAGAGCGGCGCTTGATTCTGGAAGACATAGCGGGAACCAGTCGCTTCCGCCGCCGCCGGGAGGAGGTATTGGCCCGCCTCGACCAGGTAGAGAGAGATCGCCGGCGTCTTGCGGATCTGGTGGCGGCCCAAAAAGAGGAGCTGGAGCGAAAGCGGCCGGAAGTGGAGCGGATCATCCGGGAAGAGATACGAGAATACGCTCTCTGCCGGGCGGAAGAGGAGCTATACCGGTACCGGCTCGAGGCCCTGCTGACGGCCAGGCGACGCCTGCGGGCGAAAGAAGAGGCCGAGGCGGAGGCGGCAAGACGGCTGGCCGAAGAACTGGCCGCAACCGATGCCTGCCTGGTGGAGCTGGCCGGACGGGAGGAAGCCGCTCGTACCAGCGCCGAGGAGAAGGAGGCGATCCGGTCCGAGTGGGAAAGGAAGCGGGAATCGGCCAGGTCGACCCTGACGGAGGTGGAGCGTGCTGCCGAAACGGTCCGTACTGAGCTCGAAAGCGCGGGGCGGGCTTTGACCGAGGCCCGGCACGAGCTGGACGCGCTCATCCAAAGGGTCGCTCGGGCGGTAGAAGAAGAGCAGGCGGCGCAGGAAGCGTACGAACGGGCCCGCGCCGAGTGGGAGGCATGCCAGCAAGAAGGCGAGGCCCTGGCGAGCCGCTGGCAGGCAGATCTGGTGCGGGCCGGCGAATGGCAGAGAAAAGCCGACCAGATCAGGGAGCATATAGCCGCGCGCCTTCGTGAGCGGGAAGTCGTCGACGCCCGGCTGGCAGCCAAGCGGGCCGAGGAGGAGCAAGCAGTCCAAAACCTAGCGCAAGCCGAAGAGTTGCGGCAGGAAGCGGAAAGCGTCGTCGCGATGCTCTGCGATGAAGAGAAAGCGTTGCAGGACCGGCTGCGCCTGGCCGAGGCTGCCCTCAAAGCGAGCAGAGCGGAGCTGGCCGGAGCGGCGCAGGTGCGGGAGCGCTGCCGCCAGGAGACCGCCGAGCTCGAGAAACGTCACCAGGAGCAAGAGGCACGTCTGCGGGCACTGGCCGAGCTCCAGGATCAAGGCGAAGGGCTACCGCCAGCGGTACGCAGGCTTCTCCGGGAACGCCCGGCCCCGATCGTGGGGGTGCTGGCCGACTTGCTGGTGGTTCCGCCGGAGCTCTCCCGGGCGGTGGATGCCGCCCTGGGAGCGGCTCAGGTGCAGGTCGTAGTCCCCGGAGCCGAGGAGGCCCGGCGGGCCATTGCCTTCCTGCGGCAGGAGTCGGCCGGGCGGGCGACCTTCCTGCCCCTGGCCGAACTGCGACCTCGTCCACCGGGGCAGGAGGACCGGGAGGCCCTGGAACGGTTCCGAGGGCATGGTTTCCAGGGGTTTTTGTCCGATCTCGTGGCCATACGCCCCGAGGCGCAAAAAGCGCTCTGCTATACACTGGGAAGGGTCGCGCTCTTCGACGACCTGGGGGCTGCCATCGCCTGTGCCCGTGCTTTGAGCCCGGCCGTGCGCTGCGTGACTCTGGCGGGGGACGTGGTGATACCCGGCGGGCCGATCAGCGGTGGAGGAGAAGAGAGAGAACGCGGATCGAGCCGGCTCTCGCGCCAGAGTGCTATCGCCCGCCTCCAAAAGGAGGTCGAAGAGTCCGGCCGCGCGTACGTCGAGGCAAGTGCCCGTTGGCAGGAGGCCGAGCAACGCTACCGCCACTTGCAAGTCAGGGTCCATGAGGCCGAAAAAGAATACGCCCTGCTTGAGCAGCGCCTATCACAGGTCCGGCAAAACCTGGAGGCGGCCCTCCGGCGAGCAGCCAATGCTCGCCAGAAGGCGGAGGCGGCTCGGGCGGCCCGTAAACAACTGGCGCGCGAGCGGGAGGAGCTCGCCGCCCGCAAGGAACGTTTGCTCGCCGGGACGCCGGGGAGCGCTCCCGGTGAGGAGGATTGGGAGCGAATCGCTGCTCGGGCCGAAAGTCTGCGGGACCGGGTACGAGGGGAAGAGAAAAGCTACCTGGAGCGACAGCGGGCCCTGGAAGTGGCTTTGGCGACCCGCCGGGCCGAGTGGGAGCGAGCCCGGGACCGCCGCCAGTTCCTGGAAAGCTCGGTCACGGCCGCCCGGGAGCGAGTGGTGGAAGCAGAAGAGGAGTTTCGCCGGCAAGCCGAGCGCGGCCAGGTTCTTGCCCGGGCGAAGGAAGAGGCCACGACCGCGTGGCAGATGACCGAGGAGAGATGGCAACAAGCGGTCTCGGAGGCCGGGCAGGCGCGCCGCCGCTATCAAGAGGTCCGTCGCGACCGGCAAAAGGCCGAGAGCCGTCGCCGGGAGCTGGAGCAGGCCAGGAACCGAGCCGAGGCGAGCCTGGCCAGGATCCGCTTAGCTCTGGCCCGCCTCGAGGGCGAGATCCGGCTGGCGGGAGAACGCCACCAGCACGCCTCCCGTCGCCGGGTTGAACTCGAGAAGCGGGGACTTGAACCTGCCGGTCCTTTCCCGTGGGCAGAGGTGACAGGCTATCGCCGGCGACTCCTGGCGCTGCGTCGGGAGAGAGAGGCCATGATCGCCCAAGGGCCCCGGCCCACCGGGCTGGTGGAAGAGTACGAGCAAGAAATGCGCCGGCTTGAGGAAACAGTAAAAGAGATGGAAGACGTGGAGGCCGCCCGAGAGGAACTCCTGGCCTGGCTCGAAAAGGAGGAGGCGGTGGCCCGCCGCCAGCTCGAGGAAAGCTTTCGGGAGGCCCAGGGGCTTTTCGGCCAGACTTTTGTTCGCCTGTTCGGTGGGGGTAGCGCCCGGCTGATCTGGGTAGGGGATGATCCCCTCAGCGGGGGAATCGAGATCGAGGCTTCGCCGCCGGGCAAGCGACCCCAGGCCCTCTCTCTCCTTTCCGGAGGTGAACGGGCGTTGACCGCCCTGGCCTTCCTCCTGGGGCTCGCCCAGATGAAGCCGCCCCCCTTTTGCGTGCTGGACGAGGCCGACGGGTCCCTGGATGAGTCCAACTTGGGGCGGTTCTTACTCCTTCTCGAGGAGTTGTCGTCTCGGATACAATTCCTGGTCATCACCCACCGGCGGCAGACCATGGAGAGGGCCGGGATGCTCTACGGGGTCACCATGGACCGGCGGGGCGTCTCCCGGGTGTATGCCTACCACCTGGAGGGGCGGGGCGAAGTGGCCGCGGTGGGAAGCGGCGCGGCCGGGAACGAAAGAAGGATCTAGGCAATGGTCTGGCGAGGTCATGCTCAGTCCTGGTTGGTGCGGCTGAAAGAGGGTTTGGGGCGGACGCGTGAGGCTTTGACCCAGCCCCTCACCGAGCTTATTCGCCGCGGCGGGCGGATCGATCAGGAGTTCTATGAAGAGATGGAGGCCGCGTTGCTCGCTGCCGACGTCGGGCTTCCCACCACCGAGAGGCTCATCGCGCGACTGCAGGAGGAGGTGCGCCGCCGGCCGGTGACCGACCGGGCGGGCCTTGCCGGGCTGCTCCGGCAGTTGATCGAGGAGCAGCTGGACAGCCCGGGGGCGGAGAGGCTAACGCCGGTCCTCCGGCAGGGACCCGAGGCCCCCACCGTCTACCTTTTCGTGGGCGTCAACGGCGCCGGTAAGACCAGTACCATCGGAAAACTCGCCGGGGCGCTCCGCCGGGAAGGGGCGAGCGTGCTTGTGGCCGCGGCCGATACTTTCCGGGCGGCCGCCGCCGAACAGCTCGCCGTCTGGGCCGAGCGCAGCGGGGCGGATATCGTTCGACACCAGGAGGGATCCGATCCGGCCGCGGTTGCCTACGATGCCATACAGGCGGCCCGGGCCCGCAAGATCGAGTACGTGTTGATCGATACCGCCGGGCGCCTGCAGACCCGCACCAATCTCATGGAAGAGTTGAAGAAGATCGGCCGGGTAGTCCAACGGGAGCTGGGACGACCGGCGGATGAGGTTTTGCTGGTGCTGGATGCCACCATCGGGCAAAACGGTATTTCCCAGGCCCGGCTCTTTGGCCAGGCGGTCGGCGTCACCGGGATCGTGTTGACCAAGCTGGACGGTACGGCCAAAGGGGGCGTGGTCCTCGCAATCGCCGGTGAGCTGGGAATCCCGGTGAAGCTGGTGGGAACTGGGGAAGGGGAGGACGATCTCCAGCCTTTCGATCCCCAGGACTTTGCGCGAGCCCTCCTCCCCGACGAGGTAGGCGAGAGTCGTGGGGGGGTGAACGGGTGAGTACGGCCGCCTTGACGGGTGGTGATACGTCTGCGTATAATCGCACCATGGCGACGGTGTCAAGGAAGCTGCCTTTACATGGCTCGCAAGCAACTGCTACGGCTGGCCAACGAGACGCTACGGGCTCACGGGCTGGCGGTGCTGGTGAGGTTTCCCCTGACCCCGTCCGAGCAGCGTTGCTTTTCGATTTCTACGGAGGACTCCTCACCCCGCGGCAGCAGGAGGTCTTCCGCCTCTATCACCACGAAAACCTTTCCCTGGGGGAGATCGCGGCACTCGGGGGAGTCTCCCGGCAGGCCGTTCACGATCTTCTGCGGCGCAGCTGGCAGGAGCTTGCCCGGATGGAGAAGACCCTCGGGGTGGTAGCGCGGTATCAGGAATACCGGCGGTGGCGGGTCCGCTGGCGGCAAAGCTGGGAAGACTGGCAGAAAGAGATACCGCCCCTGCGCGAGAAAAAGCCGGCATGGGAGGCGCTGCTGGCCGAATTAGATGAACTGCAAAGCCCCGGGTTTGATAGCCGGCCGCCGGGCCGAGGGGAGACCGGGCCGGACGCCGGATGGGTGTCGAGATAGGAGTGTAAAGCGTGTTTACCAGTTTGAGTGACAAGCTTCAGGGCGTCTTGCGCCGGCTCCGGAGCAAGGGGCGGTTGACGGAAGGCGATGTGGACCAGGCGCTGCGCGAGGTGCGGCTGGCTCTGCTAGAAGCTGATGTTCACTTCCGGGTCGCCAAAGAGTTCGTGGCCCGCATCCGGGAACAGGCGGTGGGCGAAGAGGTCCTCGGCAGCTTGACCCCGGCCCAGCAAGTCATCAAGATCGTACACGGGGAACTGGTAAGGCTGCTGGGTAGCGAGAGAGCGTCACTCCGGTTGACCGGTCATCCTTCCGTTTTGCTGATGGTGGGGTTGCAGGGGTCGGGGAAGACCACCACCACCGGGAAGCTGGCGGGGCTCCTGCGGCGGGAAGGACACCGTCCCCTGCTGGTAGCCGCGGACGTCTACCGCCCGGCCGCCATCGATCAGCTTCGCATCGTCGGGGAGCGGCTGGGGATCCCGGTATTCGCCCGCGAAGGAGAGACGCCGGTCGCGATCGCTGCGGCCGGGGTGGAGGAAGCACGGCAGCGGGGGTTCGATGTAGTGCTGATCGACACCGCCGGCCGGCTGCACGTGGACGAAGAGATGATGGCCGAAGCCCGTGCCATTCGTGAACGGGTAAAGCCCGACGAGGTATTGCTCGTCCTCGACGCCATGACCGGCCAGGACGCGGTCAACGCGGCCGAACAATTCCACCGGGCGCTACAGCTGTCCGGGATCATCCTCACCAAGCTGGACGGCGACGCGCGAGGCGGGGCGGCGCTCTCCGTGCGCCAGGTGACGGGGGTACCGATCAAGTTCGTAGGGGTGGGCGAGAAACTCGACCAGCTGGAACCCTTCTTTCCCGATCGCATGGCCTCGCGGATCCTGGGCATGGGGGATATCCTGACTCTGATCGAAAAAGCGCAAAAGGAAGTGGACCAGGAAGAGGCGCGGCGGCTCGCCCAGCGTATGCTGCGCCAGCAGTTCACGCTGGAGGATTTCCTGGCCCAAATCCAGCAGGTGCGCAAGATGGGCCCGTTTGAACAATTGCTGGGAATGATTCCGGGTATGAACCGGGTGGTCATGCCCGAGGGGGCAGCCGCGGAGAGTGAGAAGCAGATGAAAAGGGTAGAGGCCATGATCCGCTCCATGACCCCCGAGGAGCGACGCCGGCCGGAGATCATCGATGCCAGTCGACGGCGCCGCATCGCCCGAGGCAGCGGGACCACCATTCAAGAGGTGAACCGTCTCCTGAAGGAGTTCGAACAGGTCCGCCAGCTCATGCGCCAGTTGGGGGGAGCCGGCCGGCCTGGTAAGGGCGGGAGCCGGGCAGGCGGTCTTCGCCCGCCCTTCCTGCCCTAGGAGAAAGGAGGTGCACGAGTGGCCGTTCGTATTCGTCTGAAGCGGTTCGGGGCCAAGAAGCAGCCCTCTTACCGGTTCGTGGTGGCCGATTCGCGGGAGGCTAGGAACGGGAAGTACATCGAGGCGTTGGGGTATTACAACCCGATGACTGAGCCCGCCACCATCGTCGTCGACGCCGAGAAGACCCGGGAGTGGATCAAGAACGGGGCACTGCCCACGGAGTCGGTACGCATGCTCCTGGTTCGGGCGGGGATATGGGACCAGGTCAAGGGGGGTCGCCGCGAGGGTTCGCCGGCGAAAGCGGCCGAGATGGCAGCCCCGAACGCCACCGCGACCGAGGCGGGCCGCCCGCCCGAAGCTTGAGCGGCGGTTACTGCCCGGAACGAGCCCCCGTAAGGCAGCGCTCCCGCATGAGGGGGTAGGGTATGAAGGAGCTCTTGGAACTGATCGCACGGGCTCTCGTGGACGAACCAGAAGCGGTCCGGGTAGAAGAAGAGCGCTCTGGTGATTTCGCCCACCTGCGCCTGCACGTCGCCCCCGCGGACATGGGAAAAGTCATCGGGCGCGGGGGTCAGATTGCGCGGGCGATCCGGCAGGTGTGCCGGGCGGCGGCGGTAAACGAGGGCGTGGAGGTACGGGTTGACATCGGCGACGAGCCGTCGGAGCCGGGGGTAGCCCATCGACCACCTCGACTACGACCGTCGAGGGAAGGCGAGCGGAAGGAAGAGCGTCCTGCACCGGTAAGGGGCGAGGCTTCGCCCGGCAGCGAGGCACCCGGGGAGGGGCGCTCCCCGACGCCGGGGCTTCCTCCGGGGTGGCCGCGTCGACGCCCGGGGACCCGAGGGGTACATCGACGCCGCCGGCCCCGACCCCTGGCGTTGCCCGCCCGCGGGGCGACCGGGCCGGCGGGGGCAACCGGGGTTGGCCCAAGCGAGCAGGGAACGGAAGCTGGTGACGATGGAACGCGCGGATACGACCAGCCCGGAGAGTGACGCCGGACGGTCATCCCGGGAATGGGTGGACGTGGCTTTCATCCGGGCGCCCCACGGGATCAAAGGTGAAGTCCGGGTGGAGCTCCTGACCGACTTCCCGGAGCGGTACACTCGAGGGTGGACGGTCCGTTTGTCACCGGGGCGGGGAGGTGGCGACGGCCGGATGGCAAGGGTTCGGCTCCGTGCGATTCGCGGAGGGGAGGGGATCATGCAGATAGAAGGAGTTCTCTCCCGGGATCAAGCTGAATCCTTGCGCTCCTGGCGGGTACAGATACCCGTGGACCAGGTCCACCCCCTTCCGGAAGGGCAGTATTATCCTTTCCAGCTGGTGGGGATGCGGGTGACCACCGTGGGGGGCAGGGAGTTGGGAGAGCTGGTGGAAGTGCTGCGGCTTCCGGCCAACGACGTGTATGTCATCCGCGGGCAGTCCGGGGGTGAGCTTCTCCTCCCAGCTTTGCGCAGTGTAGTCCGGGAAGTCGAACTGGCGTCCCGGAGGATGCTGGTGGAGTTGCCTCCGGGCCTCCTGGAGGAAGGATGAGGCATGGGCCGGCCCCGTATCGACGTGGTGACGCTCTTTCCCGAGATGCTGGCTCCGGCTCTCGGAACGAGCATCCTTGGCCGGGCCACGGCTTGCGGCAAGCTCACCTGCCGGTTGTGGGACCTCCGGGAGTTCGGGGTGGGCCGCCACCGGATCACCGACGACCTGTCTTACGGCGGCGGGATCGGCATGGTCATGAGGCCCGAACCGTTTTTCGCCGCCGTGACGGCCATCCGAGCCGACTGGGAGCACGGGGGCGGGGCGGCCGGCGAGGAGAGTGCCGGCGCGGCCGGTGACGAAAGGGTGATCCTCTTCGGGCCGGCCGGCCGCCGCCTGGACCAGGCACTGGTGGAGGAGTTATCCCGGGCCGATCGTCTGATCCTCCTATGTGGCCACTATGAGGGGGTAGATGAGCGAGTCCGGCAGGTACTGGCCACCGACGAGGTCTCCCTGGGGGACTTCGTACTGACCGGAGGGGAGATTGCGGCACTTGCCCTCATCGATGCACTGGCTCGTCTCCTTCCGGGCGTGCTGCCGGAAGGCGCGACGGTGGAGGAGTCGTTCAGTTGGGGGCTACTGGAGTATCCTCAGTATACCCGGCCTGAACGCTGGAGCGGGCTCGAAGTTCCCTGCGTCTTACGGCGGGGTAACCGGCGGGGCATCGAGCGCTGGCGGCGTAAGGAGGCCTTGCGGCGCACTCTCCGCCATCGTCCCGACTTGCTTGCCCGTTTCCGGGCGAGTGAGACGTGGCTCCGGGACCCGACGTGGGAAGAACTGTGGCAGGAGTTGATATCCGAGGAGAGACCGGATCAGTCCGAAAAGCACACCAGACAGAAGACGGAAAGCGGGGTGAACCAGGATGGATGTGATGCGGGCACTGGAGGTCGCAGAAGTGAAGACTGACCGCGGGCAGTTCCGGCCCGGGGATACCGTGCGAGTCCACTTGCAGGTGAAGGAGGGTGGCCGGCAGCGGATCCAGGTGTTCGAGGGGGTCGTGATCGCCCGGTCCGGCAGCGGCCCCCGGGAAACCTTCACGGTTCGCAAGATCTCCCAGGGGGTCGGAGTGGAACGGGTTTTCCCCCTGCACTCGCCGGCCATCGAGAAGATCGAGCTGGTGCGTCCCGGGAAGGTACGCCGGGCGAAACTGTACTACCTGCGGCAGCTGGCCGGTAAAGCCGCCCGGATCGAAGAGCGCCGGTGAGAACGGCCCGGAGGGCCGGGCGGGGGCCCGGCCCCACTCCGGTGACCGAAAGGGAGGGTGCTGTACGTTGACCCGTTCCGAACTTGTCGAGTACGTCCAGGCGCTGGTCATAGCGCTGGGACTCGCCCTTTTCATCATCGTTTTCATCGCTCAGGCCTTTGTGGTGCAGGGAAGCTCCATGGAGCCGACTCTCCACGATGGTGAGCGGCTCTTGGTCGATAAGCTCACCTACCGTTTCCGGGAGCCGGCCCGCGGGGAGATAGTGGTCTTCAAGTACCCGGCCGATCCATCCCATCGCTATATCAAGCGGATCGTGGGGCTGCCCGGAGATAAGATCTATCTCAGCCATGGGGTTCTTTACATCAACGACATCCCGATCGAAGAAAACTACACGAAAGAGCCGGCCGCGAACGATTTCTGGCCGGTTACCGTTCCCGAGGGCCACTATTTCCTCCTGGGGGACAACCGGAACAACAGTGAGGACAGCCGGTATCCGGATGTCGGCTTCGTACCCCGCCAATACCTGATCGGCCGGGCCATCTTCGTCTTCTGGCCGTTGCCGAAACTGGGTATCGTCCGGGTGCCGGATCTCGCGGCCCAACTAAGGTAGGGACGGAGCGGAAAGGGAACGGAGACGGGGCAGAGACCGAGTGCAGACGCAGCCTCTTATGGGGTAGGCGCGGGCCGTGGGGATGAAACCAAGACCGCCTTCCAGCGCTGGCTGGAGCGGGCGCAGGTGGTGGTGGAGGTTGCCGATGCCCGCCTCCCGTTCACCTCGCGGCATGCACGACTGCCTGATCTGGTGAAGGAAAAGCCGCGAGTCCTCGTGCTCAGCCGGAGGGACCTCGCGGACCCTGCCCTCACCGGCGACTGGGAAGCCTATTACCGCTCCCAGGGCGAGAGAGTCTTTGCTACCTCTTTGCGGCGACGGGGGGAGGCCAGGCGAATCCTAACCGCGATCGAATCCTGGTGGTCTCATTCCCCGTCATCCCCGCTGCTATTCGTGGTTGTGGCCGGTCTTCCCAACGTCGGCAAGAGCTTCCTTATCAACCAATGGATAGGACAAGCCCGGCTTCCGGTCGGGAACCGGCCCGGGGTTACCCGTGCCCCGCGGTGGGTGCGGGTGGGCCAGCACCTGGCCGTGCTAGACACCCCGGGAGTATTCGAGCCCAGGCCGCGCCGGTCGGAGGAGCGCCTGGCCCTCGCCTGTACGGGGATACTGCCCGAGGGTAAATACGACCCGGAGGAAGCGGCGACCTGGCTGGTCGGCCGGCTCGCCGCCCACCCGGCCGGACGCCGGGCGTTGGCGGAGCGATGGCATCAACAGGAGTCCTCCCCGTCGTCCCGCACTCCTTGCACCTCGGAGGTCCTCGGCGAGCTGGCCCGGGCCCGGGGTTTCTGGCGCCCGGGTGGGGTTGCCGACCTTCGCCGCACGGCCGAGGTTTTGCTCGCCGAGTTCCGCCGGGGAGAGCTGGGGCGCATAACGTTGGAACTGCCTCCTTCGATGTCTTCCCCGGTTGTGCGGAATAGTGTGGAATAGATTTCCTAGTGTGGCAGGTGAAGGAATGCCGGCTCCCCCGTCGAAAGCTCTGGGGATCGGTACCGCTGCCGCGGGACTTGATCGGGGAAAGACTTTGAAGCCAAACAGGAGGGGGACGGTTGGTGTTCTCAGACTGGCCCATGGAGCAGGTGGAGGCGTGGGTGCAGGCGGTGGGGGCAACCGAAGCGGAGATCGAAGATCTCCTCGCCGACGGCCGGGAAGAGGTGCGGCGTTGGGGGACTTGGGTGCTCGAGCAGCGGGAGCGCCTGGCCTGCGAAGAGGCAAGAATGGTGCGATTGTGCCAAAAAGAGCGGACCCTCGTTAGGCAGGGCTTCCGGCTGGTCGCCGGGGTGGACGAGGCGGGCCGCGGGCCACTGGCCGGGCCGGTGGTGGCCGCAGCCGTGGTCTTCCCGCCCGGGCTGGTCGTGCCGGGGGTCCGGGATTCGAAAACGCTCACGCCGGCTCGGCGGCAGTTGCTCTACGACCTGATCCGGCGCAAGGCGCTGGCCGTCGGGGTGGGAGTAGTGCCGAGCCAGATCATCGATGAACAGAACATCCTGCAGGCGAGTCTCATGGCCATGCGGCGGGCTGTGGACTCGCTGCCGGTCGTGCCCAATTATTGCCTGGTAGACGGCAACCGGTTGCCGGAGCTCCCCTGTCCTGCGGAAGCGGTGGTAGACGGAGATGCGACTTGTTTCGTCATCGCCGCCGCCAGCATCGTTGCCAAAGTGTACCGGGACCGGCTCATGGCCGAGCTGGATCGCCAATACCCCGGTTACGGGTTGGCGGCCCACAAAGGGTATCCGACCCGGGCCCATCTCGAGGCCATCCGGCGACTCGGACCGTCACCCGTTCACCGTCAGACCTTCAAAGGGGTTCGCGATTGGGAGGCGGGCACGGCGGGGGTGGCCGGGGGGTCGCCGGACCTCGCGGAATGATTGAAGATAGGATCACGCCCCGGGTGCTGGGCCGGGAGGCAGAAGAGCTGGCGGCGGCGGAGGCGGCGCGGCGCGGGCTGCGGGTTCTTGACCGTAATTGGCGCACCCCTTTCGGGGAATTGGACCTGGTGGCCGTGGATATCCCCGCCACCGGCGAGCCGGTACTCATCGTAGTCGAGGTGAAATGCCGCCGTTCGCCCCGTCCTGAACTGGGACCGGCCCTGGCCGTAGGCGGGCTGAAACAGCGGCGGCTTGTACGCGCCGCCCGGGCATACCTGCAGCGTCGAGCCGCCCAACACGGCCTCGACCCGGGCCGGGTGACGGTACGATTTGATGTATGCGCCATCGTCTGGACTGCCGACGGTCCGGCTATGACCTGGCTGTCGGACGCCTTCCGCCCCTCCGGCCAGCTCTATTGAAGGCACGCCGGCCGGCCGGGGCCGCGGAGGAGCCGGTTGGACGTGTCACCTGTATCCGGGCTCCATCGGGTTCCAAGGGCGACACAGTTGTATGGCTTCGGCGGCGTCGTCCGGCTCGATGAGCTCGTGCCCGTTGAGATCGGCGATGGTCCGGGCCACCGTAAGGCGACGGAAGCGGGCCCGGCGGGAAAGTCCGAGATGCCGGGAGGCTTCTTCCAATAGCTCGAGGGCGGGGCCGCTGCAGGCCAGGAAAGAGCTGGCCTCGGCCGGCCGCAAGTCCCGGTTGAGCCGGTCATCGCCGAAGCGTTGCCGTTGCCGGGCGCGGGCCGCGATTACCGCCTGCCGGGCGCAGGCGCTCTCACTCTGGGTAGTGTGGCCGCCATGGGGGTCAGACGGGTTGGCAGTAGCCAGGCCCGGAGGGCTGGCCACAGAGTTCCTGGCGGGACTCAGGTCCCGGTCGCGGATCCCCATCGACACCCGCAGATCGATGCGATCGAGCAGCGGGCCGGAGAGACGAGCCAGGTACTGGCGTATCTCCTGCTCGCGGCAGCGGCACTCCCGGTGCGGATGGCCAAAAAACCCGCAGGGGCAGGGATTCATGGCCGCAATCAAAACGAACCGGGCCGGGAAGACGATGAATGTACCGGCTCTGGCCAACCTGGCTTTCCCGTCTTCCAGGGGGAGGCGTAAAGCCTCCAGCACCTCGGCTCGGAAGTGGGGCAATTCGTCGAGGAAGAGGACCCCCCGGTGGGCCAGGCTGGCTTCACCCGGGCGCGGCGGAGTACCGCCCCCGATCATTCCGGCCAGGGTACAGGAAGGGTGGGGGGAGCGAAACGGTCGTTCGGAGCAGAGCCCGGTGACGAACTCTCCCGCCGCGCTGCGGATTTTCGTTATTTCCAGGGCTTCCTCTTCCGACGGAGGAGGAAGTATAGAAACCGCCCGCTCGGCCAGCATGGTCTTGCCGCACCCAGGGGGGCCGGTGAGCAACAGATGATGGCCCCCGGCCACTGCCACCTGGAGAGCTCGCTTTGCCTCCCAGGCATCTTCGAGGTCGCTCAAGTCACCTGCCTCCAGCCGGTGATGGCCGGACGCCGGCCCCGCCGGGGTTGCCCCGCGGAAAGTCTCGGCCGGGCGCGATAGCCCTCCCCGATTGAGCTCTTCGACGGCTTCGGCCAAAGAACCGACCGGCAAGACCGGCAGCCCGGTGACGGCAACCACCTGGTCGAGCCCTGCTCGGGGAACCAAGAGAGCGCGGCCGGCGGCCCGAGCCGCCAGGGCGAAGGAGAGAAGGCCCGGAACCGGGCGGAGCAGTCCGTCGAGACCCAGTTCCCCCACGGCCACCCAGCGGTCCGTCATGGGCACCTGCAATACTCGTTCGGCGGCCAGAATGCCCAGGGCGATGGGCAGGTCCAGGGCTGCTCCGTTCTTGGGCAAGCGGGCCGGAGCAAGGTTGACCGTGATCCGCCGTAACGGGAAGGGCAAGCCGCTATTCTGGATCGCGGCCCGCACCCGGTCGCGGCTCTCCCGCACGGCGGCGTCGGGGAGACCTACGACCGTGAACGCGGGCAAACCCGGGCCGACGTCCACCTCCACCTGGATAAACTCCCCTTCGACCCCAAGGAGCATGCAGCCGAATATACGGGCAATCATCAGCCTACCTCCCGGACGGCAGACGGCTTGACAGAAGCTGTGTGGTAGAGTATACCATAGTTGGTAGACGCTGTGCAAACGGTCGGTTAGCAGCATAGGGCCGGCTCTGGCCAGACAAGCTAGGAGGTGAAGTGAGGGGGAGAGGAGCGGGCCGGTCCCATGGAAAGACGTGATTTGACCCGAGTCTACGTTTGCCCGTCCTGCCAGTCCCATACGCCGCATACGGTTCGGGCCCAGAATGGCAACGTGTATGCGATCGTCTGCAACCAGTGCCGCATGGGTTCGCTGGTCAAGGGAGAAGCATTACGGCAGCACCATGTTCAGTGGGAGGAGGAACTACGGCAAATCCTGGATAGCCTTCATGATTGGCCCCGTCAGGGCGGCGGGGGAGACGGCAAGTCACCCCCGTAAGGAGAAAAGCGGGGGTGGGCGGTTGGACGAGGAAGAGCGGGCATACTGGGCGGCATGGAATCGAATACCGGGGATGGGGTCAAGGCGGTTCCAGTCCCTGCTTTGCCACTTCGGCACGGCCAAACGGGCCTGGGAGGCCGGCGGGCACGAACTCGAAGAAGTACTGGCCAAAGCATGGGTGGAGAAGGTCAAGAAGTGGCGTCCCAGGATCGATCCGGAAAGAGAACTCGTTCTCGCCAGCCGCCTGGGGGCCAGGCTCCTTACCTGGCCAGACCGTGACTATCCATGGCTGTTGCGAGAGGTGGCCGATCCGCCGCCGGTTCTCTACGTAAAGGGTACGATCGAGCCCCGCGACCTCCTGGCCGTCGCCATCGTGGGCACCCGCAACGCGAGCCGCCGTGGCCGGGAGATGGCACACCTTATCGCCCGGGGTCTGGCGGAGACCGGGGTTACCGTGGTGAGCGGCCTTGCTCGCGGCATCGACGGGGTGGCCCACGACAGTGCCCTGAGAGCGGGCGGGAGGTCTTTGGCCGTGCTCGGCTGCGGTATCGATCGCATCTATCCTCCCGAACACGAAGAATTGAGCAAGGCACTTACCCGGCAGGGTGCGCTGCTGTCTCCTTATGCGCCGGGGACGCCTCCCCTGCCCACCAACTTCCCGGCCCGAAACCGGATAATCAGCGGGCTCACCTGGGGCACCGTGGTGATAGAGGCCGGTCGTAGTAGCGGCGCGCTGGTGACGGCAGCCTTCGCCTGCCAGCAAAACCGGGACGTATGCGCCGTTCCTGGTGACACGGCGAACTACAGCGGTTGCCTTCGCCTGATCAGCGAAGGAGCGGCTCCGGTCTGCTGCGCCGACGATGTCCTTCGTCACCTCAACCTGGCGCGCCTGTTTCGCCGGTGGCAGTCACACGAATACCATGAGGCAGCAGGGCGCGGGGAGAAAGCGGTTCACCCGCAAAGGGTACTGGAATCTCCTTCTCGCCGGCCGGCCCCGGCGGCCGAGGGGGCCTCGGAAGGATTACCTCCCGGGGCCGCCGGCCTGTGGGGGCGGTTGCAGCAGGGGAGTGCCACCTTCGACGAACTGCTCCACCTGGGGGAGCTGCCTGCGGGAGAGCTGCAGATACTGCTGCTCCGCCTCGAGCTGGCCGGGCTCGTTGTCAGGGAGGAAGGAGGACGATACCGGGCGGCTGCCCGGGCCGGCGGGTGAGATTTACAGCGGTAGAGACCTACCCATATAATTGACGCGATCTGCCGGCGGCAAGTGGGGGAGGACCCGGCGGTCCGCGCGGCAGGAAGAGGGGTGGCAATGTGCCGAAGCTCGTCATCGTGGAGTCACCGGCTAAAGCAAAGACGATCGGGAAGGTTCTCGGGCGCGGCTTTCGAGTGAAGGCTTCGCTCGGTCACGTCCGTGACTTGCCGAAGAGCCAGTTCGGAGTGGACGTGGCTCGGGGCTTCGAACCGAAGTACATCACCATCCGGGGAAAAGGCCCCATCCTCGAGGAACTGCGGGAGGCGGCGCGGGAGGCGGACCGGGTATACCTGGCCACCGACCCCGACCGGGAAGGGGAGGCCATCTCGTGGCATCTTGCCCAGGTACTGGGCCTTCCCCTGGATGAGCCGAGCCGGATCGAGTTCCACGAGATAACTCCTCGCGCGGTCAAGGCGGCTCTCGCCCATCCCCGGCCGGTGGACATGCGGCGAGTCGATGCCCAGCAAGCCCGGCGGATTCTCGACCGCCTGGTCGGGTATGAGCTGAGCCCGCTTCTTTGGGAGAAGGTGAAGCCGGGCTTGAGTGCGGGTCGGGTGCAATCCGTCGCCTTGCGTCTGATCGTGGATCGGGAGCGGGAGATCGAAGCCTTCCAACCGGAAGAATACTGGACCATCAGCGTGGAGCTGTCGGAGGGCACGAAGAGCTTCCCGGCGGAAGTAGTAAAGCGCGAGGGCAAGAAGCTGTCGTTGCACACCGAGGAAGAGGTCAAACCGGTGGTGGCCGAACTCCAAGGAGTTTCCTACCGGGTGGCCAGGGTGGAACAGCGGGAACGGCTTCGGTACCCGGCTCCCCCTTTTACCACCAGCACGCTGCAACAAGAGGCTTCCCGCCGGCTGGGTTTCTCGGCACGGCGCACCATGGACGTCGCCCAGCAGCTCTATGAGGGATTGTCCTTAGGAGAGTTGGGTCCCGTCGGTCTTATCACTTATATGCGCACGGATTCGGTACGGATCGCACCCGAAGCCCAGGCCGAAGCAGCGGAGTATGTGAAAGAAAAGATGGGGTCGGAGTACGTACCCGTAAAGCCTCCGCAATATCGCAATCGCCCCGGAGCGCAGGCAGCTCACGAGGCCATCCGTCCTACTTCGGTCAGGCGTACCCCGGAGGCGGTCAAGCCGTACCTTAAGCGAGACCAATACCGCCTTTACCGGCTGATTTGGGAGCGGTTCCTGGCCAGCCAGATGAGCCCGGCGGTGTACGATCAGGTTACGGCCGAGATCGTGGCCGGGCCCTACACCTTGCGAGCCAGCGGCATGGTGATGAAGTTTCCCGGGTTCACCGCCGTGTATACGCAGGCGCGCGGTGAAAGCTTGGAAGAGGGGGGCGGAGACGAAGGCGGCGAGGGCAACGGGAGGGCGGAGCTCGGCCCTGGGGGGCTCGAGCCACTGGGGTCAGATGGGGGCGACCGGGACGCGGAGGGCGCGGACGGTTCGACCGAACGGCCTCTGGCCCCTGATGAGCTGGCCGCCGAGGGCAGGCGACTCCCTCCCCTCGTGGAGAATCAGGAACTCACTTTGCTTAAGATCAACCCGGAACAACATTTCACCCAGCCGCCGCCTCGCTACAGCGAAGCCACTCTCATCAAGGCCTTGGAGGAGAAGGGCATCGGACGGCCGAGTACTTATGCGCCCATCCTCGAAACGATCCGGCAACGGGACTACGTCGAACTGGTCGAACGGCGTTTCCGCCCGACCCGGCTCGGGATCATCGTGGTCGACCTTCTGAAAGAATACTTTCCTAATGTGGTCGACATCGGTTTTACGGCCCAGATGGAAAGCGAGCTGGACCGGATCGAGGAAGGCCAGGAGGATTGGCGTACGGTAGTTGAACGTTTCTACGAGCCCTTCTCTCGCGAGCTCACCCAGGCCCGAGCTAAGCTGCAGGCAGTTCAGGTACCGGAAGAGGTCACCGATGCTCGTTGCCAGGTTTGCGGCCGGCCCATGGTGGTCCGGCGCGGCCGCTTCGGCAAGTTCCTCGCCTGCTCGGGTTATCCCGAGTGCCGGTACACGCAGCCCCTGCGTAAAGAGGTCGGGGTGACCTGCCCCCGGTGTGGGAGGCCCCTGGTGGAACGGCGTTCCCGCAAGGGCCGGGTGTTCTACGGCTGCTCCGGATACCCGGAGTGCGATTTCACGGTTTGGGACCGGCCGGTTCGCCTTTGTCCCCGGTGCGGGCAGGTGATGGTCCGCCGGGGGCGTCAAGCGGTGGCCGTTTGCAGCAATAGAGATTGTGGCTACCATGAACCGTTGACCGGCCGGCCGGAGGAGGCGGTATCGGTTGCAGGCAGGCAAGAGAGCCCCGGCCCGCAGACCTGAGGCCGCGGCGGATAGGTTCTGGCGGGAGCAACTGGAGCGCTTCCTCACCAGCCTGGCGGCGAGAAGCTACGCGCCGGGAACGATAGCCGGATACCGGCGGGATCTATGCGAATACCTGGATTTCGTGGCGGAGCTTCCCGGCCAAGCCTCCCCGGCCGAGCGGGAAGCTTGCCGCTCCTTCCTCGCTTCCCTTTACGAACGGGGGTTGTCGCCCGCTTCGGCGGCCCGGAAACTGGCGGCGATCCGATCGTTCCTTTCGTACCTCGAAGGCCGGGGTGTCATTGGAACGGCGCCGGCCCGAAACGTGGCCAGCCCCCGGAAAGAGCGCCCGCTGCCCCGTGTCCTTTCCCGTTCTCGCGTGCAACAGGTGCTCGAGGTGGGAGCGGGAGGTGACTCACCGTTGCTGCTGCGGGACCAGGCCATGCTGGAGCTCCTCTATAGCTCGGGGCTGCGGGTGAGTGAACTGGTTTCGCTGCGCCCCAGTGACGTGGATTGGCAGCACGCCCGGCTCCGGGTGGAAGGGAAAGGGAAAAAGGTAAGGGTGGTGCCGGTCGGGGATCCGGCCCTCGAGGCCCTGGAGCGGTATATGACACGAGGCCGCCCAGCGCTGCTGCCCCACGAGAGGATTAACGCGGCCGAGGGCGCGGGCAAAGCCGGGGTAGCAGGCGAGCTGCCGCTCTTTCTCAGCCGCCGGGGGGGAAGGCTCAGCCCCCGGCGGGTGGAACAGATCGTGGTGAGACGGGCCGGTCCTGGGGTCAGTCCCCATATGTTCCGTCACTCCTTTGCCACGCATCTCCTGGACGGCGGTGCCGATCTGCGGGCGGTCCAAGAGATGCTGGGACATGCGAGCCTCGGAACGACCCAGGTCTATACCCATCTCTCGCGCGCCCGGCTTCTTGAGGTCTACCGCCGTTCCCATCCGCGGGCGCGGGGGGCCGGCCCGGGAGACGTGCGGGGCCGCGATGGGACCGGTCATGGCCGGCAGGGCGACGGAGAGGAGGACCCCGAGTGAGCAGGGATCGGTGGCAGGGAACGACGGTGCTGGCCGTACGCCGGGACGGCCACGGCGCCATGGGGGGCGACGGCCAGGTCACGCAGAATAACCAATGGATAGTGAAGGGAACGGCGCGTAAGGTGCGCCGGATCTTCCGGGGTCAGGTGCTGGTGGGCTTTGCGGGCGCCGTAGCCGACGCGTTCGCACTGCTGGAACGCCTGGAAGACCGGCTCGAGCAGCACCATGGGCAATTGGACCGGGCCGCCATCGAACTGGCCAAGGAGTGGCGGACCGATCGGGTACTGCGCCGTCTGGAGGCACTGCTGGTCGCCATGGATCGGGAGCGACTCTTGCTGATCTCGGGTAGTGGCGAGATCATCGAACCGGATGACGGGGTGGTGGCTATTGGTTCGGGAGGACCTTACGCTTTAGCGGCTGCTCGGGCCCTCCTGGCCCATACCTCGTTGCCGGCGAGAACCATCGTGGAACACTCTCTTCGGATAGCCGCCGATATCTGCGTGTTCACCAACCATAACCTGACGGTTGAGGAAGTATGAAGGCCATGGAGGAGCTCACCCCTTCCAGGATCGTAGCGGAGCTGGACCGTTACATCGTCGGGCAGGCCGAGGCCAAGCGGGCGGTAGCCATTGCCTTGCGAAACCGGAGCCGTCGCCAAAAACTCCCGGAACAACTACGAGACGAGGTCATGCCCAAAAATATCCTTATGATCGGACCTACCGGGGTGGGCAAAACGGAGATCGCCCGGCGGCTCGCTCGTTTGATCGGGGCACCGTTCATAAAGGTGGAGGCCACCAAGTTTACCGAAGTGGGATACGTGGGCCGGGACGTGGACTCAATCATACGTGATCTGGTGGAACGGGCAGTCCGTGAGCTTCGGGAGGCACGAATCGAGCAGGTGGCAGCACAGACCGTGCCGGTGGTGGAGGAACGCCTTTTGGACGCTTTGCTCCCGTCCCCTCGGCCCAAGGTGAATTTCCCGGCCCTGGGAGCTCTTTTCGGTATTCCCGGTGCCGGTTACCCGGCGACGCCCGGGGGTGAGCCGGGCCCGGCGACAGGGAGAGGGACGGAGGTTTCCGGGGAACGGGGTGCCGTCGAACGGCGGGAGGCGCTCCGGGCCCGGCTGCGGGCCGGTGAACTGGAGAAGGAAATGGTGGAGATCGAGACTAGCGAGAGTTCGCCTCCTTTCTTGCACTTCTTTAGCGGGGCAGGATTAGAGGAAGTTGGTATGGGGCTCCAGGACCTTTTTGGCGGGCTCCTTCCCCCGCGGCGCCGGCGCCACCGCGTCAGCGTGGAGCAAGCCCGGCGTCTCCTCACCCGGGAGGAGGCACAGAAGCTGATCAACGAGGAGGAGGTAACGGCCGAAGCCATCCGCTGGGTGGAGCAGTCCGGCATTGTCTTCATCGATGAGATCGACAAGGTGGCCGGCCGGGAGGCGACGCATGGCCCGGACGTCTCGCGGGAAGGAGTGCAAAGGGACCTCTTGCCGATCGTTGAGGGAACCACGGTGGTAACCAAGTACGGCCCGGTTCGAACCGATCACATCCTCTTCGTAGCTGCGGGGGCCTTCCACGTGAGCAAGCCTTCGGACCTCATACCCGAACTGCAGGGACGGTTTCCGATCCGCGTGGAGCTTCGTGCCCTCACCCGGGAGGACTTCCGCCGGATCCTCACCGAGCCGGAGAATGCTCTTACCCGGCAGTACCAGGCTCTCCTGGGAGCGGATGGGGTGGAGCTGGAGTTTACCCCCGACGGTATAGATGCCATTGCCGAAATTGCCTACACCCTCAACGAGCAGACAGAGAACATCGGGGCAAGAAGGCTCTATACCGTTATGGAGAAGCTCCTCGAAGCGCCTTCTTTCCTTGCTCCGGATCAGCTCAGCGGCAAAGTGGTGGTGGACGCGGCCTACGTTCGCTCTCATCTGGGTGAGCTGGTGGTCAACCGTGACCTTGCCCGGTATATCCTTTGAGCCGGTTTGCCTCGATTTTTCTCGATTTTCCTCGAACGCGGCCTCGCGGCTTTAGCCCCAGCGTATGGCCCTTTTTGCCCCCGGGGAACAATGCATAAAAACCTACCTGGCCCTTGAAACCGGCAGGAAAATGTCGATAATGTTTTAATAGGGTAGTTGGTAATGAGTGGGGCTGGAGAACCGTCCCTGGTAACAGCGGGAGATGCCGCCTTTCCGGGACCGGTTACCGGCCCGGCAAAGAGAAGAAAGTCATTACGGTCGGCTTCGTCAAGGGCAAATCTGCCGAAAGGCAGAGACGCAAAGCCACGGGCCTAAGATCCGCGGAGACTAGATGAGACTGCGGGTTATGGCAGCCGGGTTGCCGGGGTCGGCGCGTTCGCACCCGAGCGGCGTCGCCGGCTCGGGTGTTTTTCACCCTCGTCCGAAGGGCTGCACCTATCCTTATCTGCCCAGTGGGTGTACCCTTCGACCCCTGCACCCGCTTCCTTAAACCGCACGGTTTCTGCCTTCCGTAAGAGCCTGCTGGCCTGCCGCATAAGCCCGGACGGTCGACCGCCGATCCCAGATAGGGAAGGGGGCTGGCGGACGTGTCGACATCCTTTGCTGCCACCAACCGCGTACTGGCCGACACCCTGGATCGGCTGTGGCTGCGCGAGCAGATCCTCTCGGCGAACCTCGCCAATGCCGAGACTCCCGGCTATAAGCGCCTGGACCTCGAGTGGACCGCCCCGGCGGCCGAAAGCGAGGGGGAGTCACCTTTCCGGCTGGCTCTGGCCCGAACCCATGCGCTTCATTTTGGCACGGGCGGTTCGACCGGCCTTGCCGGGACCTCAGCCGGCCGGTCCGTGGCGCGCCTCGTTCGTGACCGGGAGACGGCGGTACGAAACGACGGTAACAACGTCGACCTCGAACGGGAGATGGTCCTGCTCACCGAGACCAGCCTCTGGTATCAGACCACTTTGGCGATGCTGGGACGGCGACTGGGCATGCTCCGGAACGTGATCAGAGAAGGGAGGTAATATCATGGGCCTTTTCGATGCTCTAGCCATCAGCGGTTCTGCGCTCACCGCGGAGCGACTACGCATGGACGTCATTGCCGACAATCTGGCTAACGCGGAGACTACCCGAAGCGAGACGGGGGGGCCGTACCAGCGGCGTCTCGTCGTCTTCGCCAGCCGTTCCTTCCCAGCTTTGCTGGATGGTGGCCGGGCGACACCCGGGATGAACCCGGCCGGTAGGCGCCAGGTCGCCGGGCTTGGCGGCGTCCGGGTCGCCGCCATCGTCAACGATCCGGCTCCGCCCCGCCTGGTTTACAATCCGGGCCACCCGGACGCGGGGCCCGACGGGTACGTGCGGATGCCCAACATCAACCCGGTGAGCGAAATGGTGGACCTGCTGGCCGCGAGCCGTGCCTACGAGGCCAACCTGGCGGCCCTGGAAACCACCAAGCAACTGGCCTTGCGTACCCTGGACCTTCTGCGCGGATAGGGCGCATAGGAGGTAGATCGCCGTGTTGACCAAAGAAGCGGTCTCCAATTACCTGGGATTCGTACCGCGTCTATGGCCAGCGGCCGGATCCGGACCGGAGGAGACGGTGAGCCGGTTGACCGGGGAGGTAGCATCGTTGGCCGGGGCCGGCAGTTCACCAGCTCTTCCTTTCTCCAACGTGCTTCAGCAGGCCTGGCAACAGTTGAACTCCCTCCATCAGCAGGCCGACGAAGCCGCCCGGAAGGTAGCAACCGGTGACCCGACCGGCCCTACTCTCGCCCAGGCGGTCCAGCTCACCGAGGAGGCGGCCCTGGCGCTGTCACTCTTCGTAGCCGTCCGTAACCGGGCCCTCGAGGCTTACCAGGAGATTATGCGCATGCCGGTATGAAAGGTCCGGGGGTGAACCGCCACCGGTGAGCGGGAAACGGGGGCAGAAGTGCTAACCCGCAAGCAACGGCGGGCGAACGGTAGTTAGCAGGAAAGGGGGGGCGGAGGACGTGGCAGCAAGATGGCGAACCATCATCGAACAGCTGGGCAGAATATGGGGAAGTTTGCCCAAGGCGGCGCGCCTTGCCATTCCCGGCGTGGTTGGTTTGGTCTTCCTTGCCTTGCTGGTTCTCCCTCGCCTCCTTTCGCCGCCGTTCGAGCCGCTCTTCACCGGTTTATCGGTGGAAGAGGCCGCGCAAATCGTCTCCTTCCTCCAGGGGAAGAAGGTTCCTTACCGCCTGGCGGCCGGCGGGACCGCCATCCTCGTTCCCGCCGATCAGGTCTACGAGCTCCGGCTGGAGGTGGCGGGGGCGGGACTGCCGGGTGACAGCGTGGTGGGTTTCGAGCTGCTCAACCAGACCAACCTCGGGCTCACCGATTTCGAGCGCCGTGCCCGCTACAATTGGGCCTTGCAGGGCGAACTAACGCGTACCATCGAGAAGATGGAGGGGGTCGAGGAAGCCCGGGTCCACCTGGTCATACCCGAGCCCTCGGTCTTCGTACGTGAGAAAGAACCCCCTTCCGCCTCGGTGTTCGTACGGCTCCGCCCGGGACGTACTCTCAGCCCGGTTCAAGTACGGGCCATCACCACCCTCGTCTCCCGGAGCGTGGCCGGGCTCAAGGAGAAGGACGTTGCCGTTGTGGACCAGGACGGGCGGCTCCTCACGGCCGGGCTCGATTCGGAAACGGCCGGAGTGGCCGGTGGGGGGCTTTCCACGGCCGCGGCCAGCGAGCGGCTCGCCCTCACGCGCGAGTTCGAGCGACACGTGGAAGAACGAGTTCGCTCCATGCTCGAGCAGGTATTCGGCCTGGGCCAGGCAGTGGTGCGAGCCAGCGCCACCCTGGATTTTGACGTCCGAGAGGAGCGCCAGGAGCAGTATGCTCCCCTTCCGGGCAGTGACCGGGGAGTCCTCCGCTCAGAGCAGGTAGAAAGCGAGTCGTCCAGCAGCACTAACGAACCGGGGGCGGCTGGGGTGCCCGGGGTGAGCAGCAACATACCGGGCTACGCCGCGTTGGCCGCCGAAGCGCTCCCCTCCGCCACCGGTGACCGGAGCCTGGCCATCCGGAATTACGAAGTCAACCGCACCGAATCCTACTATGCCCCTGCTCCCGGGCAGATCCGGCGGCTTTCCGTAGCCGTGGTGCTCAATCAGACTCTGGCGCCTCAACTCAGGGCCCAGGTGGAGCAGGCGGTCGCTTCCGCCGCCGGTATCGATCCCGATCGGGGGGACCAGCTTACCATTGCTACGGTGCCCTTCAGCACCGGGGCTGAACCGGGCGTCGAGACCCAGGCCCCGCCGGCCCGCCGCTGGGGAACCCTGGAGACGATGGCCCTGCTGCTTTTGGCCGGCATTCTCTTCTTCGTGGCCGGCCTGCTCTTTGCCTGGCGCCGGGCAAGGCGCCGGGCTCTCGAGCCGGGCGAGGCCTTCAGCGAAGCCCTGGCCCAGGCCAGGGCCACCGGGGAGACGGGAGGGCCCGCGCCGGGAGTGCCTGCCGGGACGGCGGCGGCTACGCCCGCCGAGGAGGCACGGGTCCCGGCGGGCGTGGTGCCCGGCATCGACCTGTTGGTCGACACCGGGATAGCCCTCGACGAGCAGGAGCTGAGGCGCCGGCAGCTCCAGGAGCAGGTGGCCCGGTTGGCTCGAGAAGACCCCGAGGGGTTCCTCCGCACGCTGCGCAACTGGCTGGTGGATGAGGGTACGGCCCGGGGGCGAGGACGTCAGGGCAGTATGCGTTGAGGAGGAGAGGTGAGGAGCATGCGATACGGTAGGGCCTCATTGGGCCGGATCGTGGTCTCGCGCACCCCGCGCCGCAAGGCGGCCATTGTCCTGCTGGCCGTCGGGAATGAGACCTCCCGCCATCTCCTGCAGCAGCTACCCGAGGACGAGATGGAGACGCTGGGTCAGGAGATCGCCGCCCTGGGTGAGGTTGGTCCCGAAGAGACGAAGCAGGTCCTGGAGGAGTTCCTCCGCTTGTACCAGGCGCGCAGCGGCACGCTGCAGGGAGGTCTCGATTACGCCCAGCGGCTGATGCAAGAGGCTTTCGGCCCCGAGCGGGCCGCGGAGCTCCTCGAACGGATGACGGGGGGCACCGGGAGCCGGCCCTTCTCGTTCATGCGCCAGACCGATCCCGAGCAGCTCGCCAGCTTCTTCCAGCACGAGCACCCCCAGACCATCGCTCTCGTTCTTGCCTACCTGCGCCCCGAGCAGGCCGGAGCAGTCCTGTCGGCGCTGCCCCCAAATCTCCAGGGCGAGGTGGCCCTGCGCCTGGCACTGCTGGATCGAGCGTCACCGGAGGTGTTGGCGGAGGTGGAGGAGGCTTTGCGCCTTCGCTTCCGGGAGGTGGCCACCGGGGATTTCCAGGCCGCCGGCGGAGTCGAGGCCACGGCCGCCATTCTCAACCGGGTCGACGGCAGCACGGAGAAAAACATCCTGGAGGCGCTGGAAAAGGCCGATCCGGCCCTGGCCGAAGAGGTGAAGCGCCGGCTCTTCGTCTTCGACGATCTGGTCAACCTGGATGACCGCAGCATCCAGCGGGTTATCCGGGAGGTCGATCCTAAAGAGCTCGCCTTGGCTCTCAAGGGAGCCTCCGAAAGCGTCCGGGCGACTATCCTGCGCAACATGTCCCGCCGGGCCGCCGAGATGGTGAAAGAAGAGATGGAGTACATGGGTCCGGTCCGCCTGCGGGACGTGGAAAACGCGCAGGCGCAGATCGTAGCCGTGGTGCGCCGGCTGGAAGAAGCGGGCGAAGTGATCATCACTGCTGGAGAGGATGAGATCGTTGTCTGAGCCCATGCCCCTCCCTTCCCGGGTGATCAAGGCCATGGACTACCGTCTCGACCCCGAAAGAGCGGCCTGGACGGTGCAGCGGGACCGCCGCCCCGACCAAGCGCCCGGGCTGCCCCTCCTCTCCCCTCTTACTCCGCCACGGGGGGCGACACCCGCCGGGCCGGCACCATCCCCCGGGCCGGGGCGGTCGGCGACCGCGACCAGCTCGGCCTTGCTGCGCGCCGCCTCCCTGCTCAACGCCGCGCAGCGGGAGGCGGAAGAGATCGCCGAGGATGCCCGCCGCGAGCGAGAAACGCTTCTGGCGACCGCCCGCGCCGAAGCGGAGTCCATCCGGCAGCGGGCCTATGAAGAAGGATTCGCCCTCGGGCGGCAGGAGGGTGAGGCCGCGGCCCGGGCCGAGCTCGAAGCTCTTTTTGCCAGGGCACATCATATCGTTCAGGAAGCCCTTTCCTTCCAGGAGAGGATGATCAATCAAGCCCGGCAGGAACTCCTCCACCTGGCCATGGCCATAGCCACCAAGATCATCGGCGAGGAGATCCAAAAACCCGGCAAGGTGGTAACGAAGGCTCTGCGAGAGGCTCTCCTGCGCTACCGGCCGGCAGGACAGGTGGTTACGGTCCGCCTGAGCCTGCAAGACCTGAACGCCCTGGAAGGCAAGAAAGAGGAATTCATGCGGCTCTGCCAGGGAACGCGCGAATGGCGTCTCGTGGCCGATGAGCGGGTGGGACCGGGGGGCTGTCTCATCGAAACCGAGCAGGGAATCATCGATGGGCGGGTGGAGTCGCGGCTGGCGGCAGTTCAAAGTAGCCTTGAGGAACTGATGGGACAGGAGGATCTGACCGGGTCGGGTGAGCTCCCGTTACCGGAGGCGGAAGACCGCCCAAGCCTTCCGGGCTCGGAAGGGGGGAAGCCGGATGGCGATGGAGAGAACGACGGTGGTGAGCCCACCGAGAAGCCGGAATGAACGTAGTGAACGAAGCGGTGAACGAAGCAGTGCCGAACTTCGAGGCCGTCCCGGAAGTCCCCCTCACCCCCGGCAGCTGTTGCCGTGGACGCGCCTTTTGGAGGCAGTTCAACGGGTAGAGGATTTCTCGCTGCAAGGGTCCGTGGTTCAAATCGTCGGCCTCACCGTGGAGTCGGAGGGGCCCAGTGTCACTCTGGGTGAACTCTGCGCCATCCACCGGGCCGGCCGCCCCCCCGTCCTGGCGGAAGTGATCGGTTTTCGCCACCGCCGCGTACTCCTCATGCCCCTGGGCGAGCCGGAAGGGATCGGGCCGGGAAGCCTCGTCACCGCCTACCGCCGACCCCTGACGGTAGCGGTCGGCCCCGGCCTGCTCGGGCGGGTTTTGAACGGGCTCGGCGAACCCATCGACGGTAAAGAGCCCATACGGGCCAGCGCCCGCTATCCGCTCTCCAGCCGCCCGCCCGATCCCCTGCGGCGACCTCGTATCCGTTCCCCCCTTGCCGTCGGCGTCCGGGCCATCGACGGCCTCATCACGGTGGGGCGAGGCCAGCGGATGGGGATCTTTGCCGGCAGCGGCGTGGGCAAGTCGACCCTCCTCGGCATGATGGCACGCCACACCGAGGCCGACGTCTGCTGTATTGCCCTCATCGGGGAGCGGGGGCGGGAGGTCCGTGATTTCCTGGATCGGGATCTGGGGCCGGAAGGTCTTGCCCGCTCGGTGGTGGTGGTCGCCACTTCCGATCAGCCGGCCCTCGTCCGTCTCAAGGGCGCATTCGTTGCCACTGCCATTGCTGAATACTTCCGCGATCAGGGGGCCCACGTGCTCTTCATGATGGATTCGGTCACCCGGTTGGCCATGGCCCAGCGGGAAGTGGGGCTGGCCGCCGGTGAACCGCCTGCTACCCGCGGCTACCCGCCTTCGGTCTTCGCCTTGCTGCCGCGCCTTCTCGAAC
Source organism: Bacillota bacterium (assembly GCA_012839805.1). GTDB lineage: Bacteria > Bacillota > Limnochordia > Limnochordales > DUMU01 > DUMU01. Next base: position 154,916 of record DUMU01000005.1, read on the forward strand.
GGGCCGGCATGTCGGAGCGGGGTTCGATCACCGGTATCTACACCGTACTGGTGGACGGTGACGATTTCAACGAGCCCATCGCCGACGCCAGTCGCAGCATCCTCGACGGTCACATCGTCCTTTCCCGGACCCTCGCCGAGCGCGGGCATTATCCTGCCATCGATGTGCTGGCCAGCGTCTCCCGGGTGATGAACGACATAGTGAGCGAGGAGCAACGGCAGGCGGCGGCGCGCTTTAAGCAGTGGCTCGCGACGTACCGGGACGTGCAGGACTTGATCGACATCGGAGCTTACGTGGCGGGGACGAACCCCGAGGTAGACGAGGCGGTAAGGCGACGTCCCGCGCTCGTTCGCTTCTTGATGCAAGACGTCAACGAGGTCGCTCCCTGGGAAGCCACCCAGCGAGAGCTGCTGGAGGTGACTCGGGCAGGCGAGGCCGGCGAAGACGGGCCGCCCGCCCGCCGGGATGACCAGCACCGAAACCAGCCGGTGGACCAGGGCCACCGGGGAGCAAGCCGCGAGGAGGCCCGGCGGGCATGAGGCGCTTCAAGTTCCGGCTGGAGCGGGTCCTGAGGCTCCGGGAGCAAGAAGAAGAGGTCGAGAAGCAGCAGCTGGTGTTGCTTTTCCGGCAGCTGCAGGCGGCCATGGAGTATGCGGCCTCCTGCCGTCGTGCCCTGAACGAGCTGGAACGGAGATTCAGCGAGACTCTGCGGGGGGAGGGGCGGGAACTCTCCCTTGGTGAACTGGTGGTCTTCCGAGCCCGGCAAGAACAGTTGCGCCGGGAATATCGCCGGGCGGAAGGGGAGGTGGCTAGCTGGCGGGAGCGCGTGGCGGCGCAGCGAGAACGGCTCCTGGAGGCAGCAAAACGCCGGGAGGTCTTGCGGCGGCTGAGGTCGCGGGCGCTCGAGGAGTATCGGATGGAGTGGAACCGAGAAGAGCAAAGGGTACTGGATGAGGTGGCTTCCGTATGGCACTTCCGGCAACAGGGTCTAGGGTGAAGGTGGCATCTGCTCCCCGCATCGGGGGCCGGGCCCCGGTAGCACGTCACCGGGGAAGGTCACGCCTGGTGCTAATAGCGGCACTGATCCTGTCGGGGGTGGGCATTACCGGCGGGCTGTGGGCGGGTGTTCGATGGTTCAACCTGGATCTACTGGAATGGGCGGGGCAAGTCCCGTTCTTAGAGGGTGTGGTGAGAACCTACCGCCTGGGACTGCAGAACGAGGCCCAACTCGTCGAAGCAGAAAGAGGGATAGCAGCTCGGAGGGCGGAGCTAGATCGGGAGTGGCAACGGCTGGCAGAAGAAAGGGAGGCACTGGCTGCCCGTGCCCTCGAGCTCGACCGGAAGCAGTCGGCATTGGAGGCCGACCAGAAGCGCCTGGTCGAGCGACAGGAGGAGTTGACCCGGGCGGCAGCGACACTGGACCGCGAACGGAGGGTGGCCCGGCTCTACCAGTCGATGCGGCCCCGGGAGGCGGCGGCCATCCTGAGCCAGCGCCCGCTGGACGAGGTAGCCCGGGTTCTCCTCGCACTCCCGGCGGAGACCGGGGCGGCCATTCTGGCCGCCATGGATCCGGGCCAGGCCGGCCTGGTCCTGGAACGGGTGCAGGCGATGCCTGGCGGAGCCGGTCTCCCAGCTGGAATGGAAGGGAGGTGATTGCGTGCTATTGCAGCTAGGCGTAGTCCTGGACCAGGCGATGGGAAAGACGCTTCCCGTGCCTGGAGGTGGGGTGTTGGAAACGGGGTTGGAAACCCCGGTTCAGGACGCCGGATCGCCGGGGACGGTTGCCGCCCGGCCGGCTAAAATCCCCGGAGAGAAGGAGGGAATCTTTACCGGTTGGGCCGGCTTTGCCCGGTTGCTGCTGGATGAACTCGCCCCCGAACTCCGGCGGATGAGCGGGATGGGGGGTGGTCGTGAGGACGCACCGGCAGAGGAATGGCCCAAGGACCAGCCAGCGGCAGGCCGGTTGGCAGCGGGGGAGTCCCCGGCCGGCGCGGTTGCCGCCGCGTTCCTGGTGAATCCCTCCCCGCCGGCTGCCGCCCCGGTCCAACCGGGTAGGGGGCGGGAGTCATCGCCGGTGGTTTCCGTTTTGGCGAGCTCCCGTTCGGAACCGGTAGCCGGAGTCGACGTCGAGCGGCCGGGGGCTGGGAAGAAGCCGCCCCTACCGGTTGCCGGGCCGGGTCCGGTTGGCCGAGCGGTACCGGCGGGCACGCTGGAACCGGCCTTCCTGCCAGCCTCCGATGGCGAGGCAGCTTTACCGGGCCCGCCAGTGGCCCCGAGCGGGCCCGAGCTGGTACCTTTGCCGGGCCCAGTGCCCGCGGCCGGATCGTCCCTCTCGCAGAGAAGGCGAGGCCCGGCCGGGGCAGCCGCTAGCGTACCCATGGCGGGGACGGGCGCGCCGGTGCAGTCCGAGGCACCCTCAGATACGCCTGGTCCGGTACGCAGGCCAATGCCGGCCGCGACGGTCGTATGGCCGGATAGACGGGTAACGTCGCCGGCGGGCGTGACGACGGAGGGTCGAACGTCGCCGGGGGTGGCCGGGACGGGCCAGGGCGCAGCGATGGTGGGGAGGGATGCGCCGGTGCAGTCCCAGGCCCCGTCGGCTACGCCCGGTCGGGTACGCGGGCCAACGCCGGCCGCGACGGTCGTATGGCCGGATAGACGGGCAGCGTCGACGGCGGGCGTGACGACGGAGGGTCGACTGGCGCCAGGCGTGGCCGTACCGCCGGGCGCTCGGGTACCGGTGGAGTTGCTGTCAGATCTACCTGAACCTGCTCGTTCCCCCGTCCCGGCCGCAGCCACCGTCTTGTCGGGCCCGCCGGTAGCGGAAGACGCGGCAGTGCCGGCTGGGGCTCCGGTGCCGCTGGCGGCGCCCGGCACGGTGGATGGCGAGATCGGCGAGACAGCCTCCCTACCGGGCGATTCCGGCGTACCCCTGAGGGGGACCCAGGTTCTACTGGCATGGGAACCGGGGCGATCGGCCGGCCCGCGGGCGGTGGAGGCCGGCTGGCGATGGGCGGCGGCGAGTTCAGGGCCGGCGCAGGCCGAACCGGAGCCGGGTACGATCGTGCCCGGGCCGTCAGCGACCGCACGGGAGTCGGCCGTCACCGTATGGGGGTCTGAAGCGACCGTATGGGGGTTGGAAGCGACCGGACGGGGGCCAGAAGCGACCGGGCCGGGGCATGCCATGGCCCAGCCAGAGCCGGAGACCTGGATGCCATCAACACAGAAGACAGCACCGGAGGTTGTGCTGCGGAGGGAATCCGCCGTCCCGGGTAGGTTGGTACGGCTACCGGAGATGGTTGGCCAGATGAGACCGTTTACCCTGGACTTGCCCATGAATCCGGGCTCACCCGGCGAAACCGTCGGAATCACCACCCGGGAGGCCGGGCGCGGGAAGGATAGGCCATCTCTACCCGTGGCCGGGACACGGGCCCGGGCGGATGCTCTCCGGTATGGGCGCGCCGCTGTCCCGATGCTCGGTTACCGGGAGGGAGGGGAGCGACGTGCGGCCGGGTTCGAGGCGGTAGAGAGCATAGCCCCCGAACAGGAAACGGCCTCCCCGGAGGTCACGGGTACTCGAGCCGCCAGAGAAACGGTCTTTCCTAACGAACCGCTCCGGGACGAACCACTCGGGGTCCCGAGCCCGGACCGCAGCCCGGCATCGGCAGTCTCCGCCACCACCAGGGAGAAGCCGGCGGTAGACCCGCTGGGGTGGGTCGAGATGAGGCCGGCAGCCCTGCCGGAGCCGGCGACGCCCGGAGCGGCCGGGCAAACGCCTCCGCCGGCCGAAGTGCTCAGGCCCGCGGAAAGGCATGCGCCAGTCGAGCGGCCTCCCGCGGCGAAGCTCGAGCCAGGGCCGGAGACACCGGTAGAGTCTGAAAACCGGCCTGCGTTGGGGGAGCCGGTAAGGGCGATCCCGAAGGCTGATCCTCCGGGGGCGGCAAGGGTCGAGGAGCACCTGGCCGAACGGGCAACGGTCGCCGGGAGCCAACCAGCCGGGAGGGTCGCAGAAGTCACCGGGGGCCCAACGCCGTCTTCGAATCCGAACGGGGATCGGTCCTCGGTCGAGGAGCCTGACGGAAGGGGAGCACAGCTAGCCGAGCCGCCGGCGGAGCAACGCGGCCTGGTCACGGTGCCCCAACCCGTCTCGTCCTCGGCCCGGGCGCCGGAAAGAGCCGGCACGGCGATGGTTCCGGCGGCGGCCGGAGGGCCTGCCGAATGGATCGAAGTAGTCGAGCACCACCGGACGGGAGAGCGCGAGGAGCAGCACCGGCCGGCAGTGGAAACGACCCGTTCCCAGCCCCGGGGCGTGGACGCGCCATCAAGCACGGTGGCAAGCCGGCCCGCCGGCGGGGAGAGCCACGTAGAGCCGGTCTCTCTATCACCGGCATCGGAACCGGTGCAGCTCGGGGTCGGGTATAAGAGGCCGGACTCTTCCACCCATGACTCTCCGGTCGCTTTGCCGGTGGCCGGTGGCCTGGTTCGGCAGTTAGAACGGATCCAGGCTCTGGAAGCTCACCGTCGTCCGGGGACGGTATACCGGGTCAACGTATCGATGGACCCGCCGGACCTTGGCGCGGTGGAGGCCACCGTTGCTTTCCGACACGGCGAGATCCACGTCCGCCTGAACGTCGCCTCGGAAAGAGGGGGACAGGCCCTGGAGCAAGAGATACCGCTCCTGCGAGAGGCGTTGGCTTCTCGGGGCCTGGTGGTGCGGGCAATTGAAGTTGCCAAAGCGGCCGTGCCTTCCCTTCACCCGCGCCCCGAGACGGTTACTCCACCTTCCGCGGCCTTGCTCGCTTCCGCCGGGGGCGGGCAGGAAGCGACCGGCCACGGGACGGGCTGGTCCACGGCCGGCTGGCTAGACGGGAACCTGAGCGGGCAGGCCCAGGCCGGAGGACAGGGGGGGTACTGGGCGGGGGCAGGAGAGAGGTGGCGGGAACAGGTGCCAGGTGAAGAGGGGCCCGCGCTCGAGCCGGTAAGACGTGTACCACACATGCGCCGGCCGGCAGGGATACCCCGCCGGGCCGTGTTATGGCTTGCGGGAGCAGGTTTCGATGTAACGGTTTGAAAGCCAGACAGAAGGAGGTGAACTTCATGCCAACGTGGGCGGGCGTAAGCGGAGCGAGCGGCACCTCGTTGCTTGGTTCCTTGGGCATCGGCCCGGGGTTGCTCGACTACCTGCTGAACGAGAGCATGGGCAGGGTGCGGCCACCGGTCGCCCGGGTGCAAACCCAGGCCGTGTCGAGCGGAACCGGAGTGGGGAGCGGAACGGGGGAGGGAAATGGGGAGAAGACGCCGAGCCTTGCGAGCATGGGCAAGGACGATTTCCTGCGGCTGCTCCTCACCGAGCTGCGGATGCAGGATCCGACCAATCCCGTGGACGACAAGCAGTTCCTGGCGCAGCTGGCTCAGTTCTCCACCCTCGAGCAGATGACGAATCTGACCTCGACCCTGGAACGCCTGGCGCGGGAGGAGGCGGTTGACCGCCAGCACCAGTTTGCCCTCTCTCTCCTCGGGCGGACAGTGGAGTTCGTACCCGGTGCGGGCGACGGCAGCTCAAAGGGCGAGGGGCTGGCTTCCGGCCGGGTGGAAGCAGTGGAACGGACCGCGGCCGGAATCTTCCTCATCGTCAACGGAAAGAGCGTACCGGTGGACTCGGTCCGCCGGGTTTTGGCCGGGGCCGGGTAGCGCGGGTTGGTCCGAAGCCAGGGCTAGCGCTGGTCGAAAAACGGCACCAGAGACGAGCGGACGACGGTCGGATCGGAAAGGCGGGGTAGAGCATGGATCCCATTCGCGAGCAAACCCGGGTAGCACCCGTCCCACCGGAGGCGGCGCCCGCGGAGGGGGCCGGCAGTTCGCCCGTACGGGCTGGTTCGGGGGCGAGCTTCCAGGAGTTGCTGGCCGAGGAACTGGACCTGCGGGCGGCGGCGGAGGCGAGGCGGCACGCCGCGGCGCCGGCAAGTAGCGGGGCCGGCATCAAGCTGTCGGCCCATGCGGAACAAAGGCTCCGTTCAGCGAGAGTACCCTGGGGTCCGCAGCAGGTTGCCCGGGTGGCGAGCGCAGTGGACAAGGTCGCCGGAAAGGGGGGCAAACAGGCACTGGTGCTTCTGGACGATCTGGCACTGATCGTCAGCGTGCCCAACCGGACGGTGATCACGGCGGTGCCGGGAGAACGGCGCCAGGAGAACGTTTTCACCCAGATTGATTCGGCCGTGATCGCGTCGTGAGCAGGCACGCAGGGTAAGCGGGGCAACGAGGACGAGGACGGGAGAGAGGTTAACCGGGAGTACGGGGAACGGCTGGACCGATGGATCGGGGCCGGGTTGCCGGCCTTAATCCGGCAGGCCGCGGATCCACCGGGGGTCGGGACGACGGAAGGACGGAAGTCGTCCAAACCCCTCTGTGCTCTCGGCTCTCCTCCGGCGGAAGCGGGGCGGAACGAAAGCCCCGGTGAAAAGGAGGATCGAGCATGCTGAGATCGCTTTATACCGGGGTGGCCGGGCTCAAAAGCCACCAGATCGATCTGGATGTGATCGCGAATAACATTGCCAATGTCAACACCCCCGGCTTCAAGGCCAGCCGGGTACTCTTCGCCGAACTGCTCAACCAGACTCTCAAAGAAGCGCAGGCCCCGGCGGAAAACCGCGGCGGCATCAACCCCTCCCAGGTGGGAATGGGGGTGGGGGTGGCCGGCATCGACTTGCTGATGGGGCAAGGGCCCATACAGCCGACCGGCATCCCATCGGATCTGGCCATCCTCGGCGAAGGGTTTTTCGCCTTGCAGGATTACCGGGGGGCGACGGTCCTTACCCGTAACGGTGCCTTCCAGTTGGACGCGCAAGGGTATTTCGTTCACCGGGGGTCCGGTTACCGCCTGATGGGCTGGAAGGTAGATACCAGCGGAAAGGTCGACCGGGGGGCACCCCCGAAAGCGCTCCAGCTCGACCTGGGTGCCCGGGCTCCCAGGGCCACGACGAAGGTAGTCTATGAGGGAAACCTCGACGCCAACGTCCAAACCGGCGAGACCTCGCGGGTCGCACCCAGCGTCATCGTATATGACCAGCTGGGCAGGGCTCACGAACTGACCCTTGGGTTCACGCGGGGCAGCGGAAACGAATGGACGGTCACCGTCAAGTACGACGGGGTGGACGCCGGAGGAAGTCCGTTCACGATTACGTTCGATCAGAACGGGCAGTTGACGACGGGAGCGCAACTATCCGTGCAGGTCGACACCGGCGGAGGCAATACCCAGACTATCCAGCTGGATCTCACCCGGCTGACGCAGTATGCCCAAGCAGACACCGTCTATGCCAGTTCCCAAGACGGTTCCAGCGGTGGTGAACTGGAAGCGGTGGTGGTCGACCCGGAGGGCAACGTCATCGGGCAGTACAGCAACAACGAACGGTACGTTCTCGGGCAGCTCGCGCTCGCGACGGTCGTGAATCCGGCCGGGCTGAGCAAGGAGCCGGGATCGGTCTTCCGGACCACGGCCAATTCCGGGAGCGTTCACTGGGGGACGGCGGGAAGCGCGAACGTGGGCCAGATTGAAGCCCAGGCGCTCGAGATGTCCAACGTGGACCTGGCCCAGGAGTTCGCCAACATGATCGTGGCCCAGCGGGGCTTCCAGGCGAACACGAGGGTGATCACCACTACCGATGACGTGTTGCAGGAGATCGTGAACCTCCGGCGGTAACGCCGCTCGGTGGCACTAGACGCTAAGCACAGGGGAAGGAGGCGGCCTGCTCGTGATCCAGGCCACCCGGTTGGACGGCTCCGAGATAGTCATCAACGCCGACCTGATCGAAACGGTGGAAGCCGTGCCCGACACGGTCATCACGCTTACCACGGGCCGGAAACTGGTGGTAAGAGAGAGCGTCGACGAGCTGGTCGGTCGGGTGGTGGCCTACCGGCGCCGGGTTTACTGCCGCCGCCGTCGCGGGGTCACGGGTGGTCCGCCCGGCCGGGACGGGGGGAACCGCTGATGCAGTGGAGTGCTCTCGCAGGCTTCTTGCTCGGCGTGGGCATGCTGGCGGCGGCCATCGGGCTCGGCCGGGAACTCACCTCGTTTTGGGACTGGCCTTCCCTTCTTGTGGTGTTGGGGGGCACCCTTGCCGGGACCTCCATCCAGTACCCCCTGTCTGAGCTGCTCAAAGTGCCCCGTTTGATCTGGCTGGCCCTGCATCGCAGTGAACTGGATCCGGTGAAGACCGAGGAACGCGTCGTTCGCCTGGCGGAGAAGGCCCGCAGGGAAGGACTTCTGAGCCTCGAGGCAGAGGCAGAGGAAGAGGAGGAACCGTTTCTTGCCAAGGCCATCCAGCTGGTGGTAGACGGTGTGGAACCGGACCAAATCGATGCGATTCTGGATAACGACGTCGAACAATTACAGCTTCGGCATCAGGTGAGCCGGGGGGTGCTGGAAAGCATGGCCCGGCTCTCCCCGGCCTTCGGCATGGTAGGAACGCTCATAGGGCTCATCAAGATGCTGAGCCGGCTCAGCGACCCCTCCGTCATCGGCCCGGCCATGGCGCTCGCCCTGCTCACCACCTTTTACGGGGCCATCCTCGGGTACATGGTTTTCCAGCCCCTCGCGGGGAACCTCCGCCTGCGCACGGAGCAGGAGGTTCGCTACCGGGAGGCGGTACGCGAAGGGATGCTCGCCTTGCAGGCCGGGGAGAACCCGCTCTTGATCCGGGCGCGCCTGAGGGGCTTCGGGCCTTCTCGCACCACCCGAATGGATGCCCAGCCGCCCGAAATGGAGATGCCCGGTGAACGGGAAGAGCCGCGTGCCGGTAGGAGGGCTGCCGTCCAACTTCACCCCTGAGAGGAGGTGGCGAACATGGTGGAGCCCGCGAAAAAAGTGGAAAGCGCACCACCGGCCCGGCTGCGCCGGAACCGCCGGCATCAGGAGGTAGGCGAAGAGGAGTCCTGGATGACGACCTACTCGGACATGGTCACTCTCCTTCTCACTTTCTTCGTGGCCCTGTTCGCTTTCTCCCGGGTGGACGTGCAGCGGTTCAGCGAAGTCATGCAGTCCGTCCGGTCCGCACTGGGAGTGAACCTGGACCAGCTGGGGGGTCTTCCGAACCTGACCGACTCCCCCTGGCTCCTGAAAGCGGCCGGTGAACGTGAGCAGTTACTCCACGTCAAGCACCAGCTGGAGCAGGCGCTCCCGCAGGTGGGCAGCGGCGTCTCGCTGGTGGAAGAAGAACGGGGTATCGTCGTTCGCTTCGCCGACCAGGCCCTTTTTGATTTGGGCCAGGCGGAGATCCGGCCGGAAGCTTTGCCGATCCTGGACCGGGTCATCGAAATACTGAAGCCGCTGGCGAACCCGGTCCGGGTGGAGGGGCATACCGACTCACTGCCCATCAACACGCCTCTATTTCCTTCTAACTGGGAGCTCTCCACGGCGCGCGCGACCAGGGTGGTGCGCTATCTCGTAGAGCATGGCATTCCGGCCTCACGCCTCTCCGCGGCGGGTTATGCCGATATGCGGCCGGTGGCCTCCAACGCTACGGCCGAGGGAAGGGCCCAGAACCGGCGGGTCGACCTGGTACTCCTCAGCCTGTCGGAGCTCAACGAGGAACCGCCGTCGGGAGCAGATTCCGGGCCGAAGGAGGTGGGGGGACCGTGAAAGAACCGGCCGCGGTGGAGATGGCCCGGCGACTTTCGCTCCTCCTGCGCCGGCATACGGGGCTGGCGGCTCAGGTCCGTGCTCTGACCGCCGGCGAGCGGTCGGCCTGGGAGCTCGTGACCGACCTGCCGCCGCTGGCCCTGGGGTGGGAGAGCCGGGAGGAAGCTGTCTGCCTGGTCATCTTCGGGTCAGACCTTGCCCAAACGCTGGTCGACCGGCTGCTCGGCGGGAGGGGAGCATGGCCCAAGCGGGTGCGCATACTGACCCCCCTCGAGCAACGGGTGCTGCGACCGTTGGTGGGCTCGATGGTTAGCGAGCTGGTGGCTTCCCTTCCGGGCGCGACCCGTCAGGCTGGAGCAAAGATGGTTCAACCGGAGGGGGAAGCGGGCGCTTTGGCGCGAGAGCTCCTGGTGCGCTTCCCGGACCGCCGGCTGGTGGTGGTGGCGTTCGAAGTGGTGTTGCCCGTTGGGCGGGGCAGAATCTGGGTGGCTCTTGATCCCGACCGGCTCCGAGCCGCGCCGGCGGCTGCTCCGGCGGCAGAAGCGGCGCCGGCGATGGCAGCCAGGAAGCCGGCGGCGGTTTCGCCCGCGGCCGGCGGTAGGGCGGTGGTAAGCGTGGTCCTGGGTGAGGTGACGCTCACGGCCACCGAGCTCCTCGGCCTGGAATGCGGTGACATCATCCGTCTTCCTCAGCCGGCGCATGGAGAGCTACCCGTGCTCCTCAACGGGCGGGTGGCCGGAACCGGCTTACCCGGGGTGTATCACGGGCGGGTGGCGGTGCGGTTGACGCGGTCGCTGGGGGGCGAGGATGCAAAGCCTGGCGGGGCCGAAGCCGGCGGGGTAGGAGCCGGTTCAGAAGTAAAGAAGGAGGTGATGCCGGCATGAGCCATCCACTCCTTTCTCGCGCGGAGATCCAGGCACTCCTCGGGCAGGCGCGGCCGGGTGAAGGGGAGGGTGCGGGTTCGGTGGGATTGCAGGAGACCGGTACGGGGGTGGCGGCCTGGCATGAACTCGTGGCCATGGTCTGGCAAGGGACGGCCGGTGCCGTTGCCTCTGCCGCCCGTCCTGTGGAGGCACGGGTGGTACGGGAGACCCTGCTATCGGGGAAGGCAGTCCTGCCTGCGCTTCAGACGCCGGGGAAGAGTGGCCAGGAAGCCGGACCGGTCCTGATCGAGCTGGATGCGGACCCCCCCTGGCTCACTTCCTATCTTTGGCTCTCTCCGGCCGCGGCGGCCAAACTGGAGGACCTGGCGGGGGGAGAGTGGGAACCGGCGGCAGGAGGGCCGGCAGAACTTGCGGGGCCGGCATTACCTGCTCCTTTGGCGGACATTCCGTCTTCTTTCGCCGCTCTGGTGGCCGACCAGATGCGCCAGGTACTGCGGGATGTGCTCGGAGAGCCGGTCGAGATCGTTCCCCGGGGCGCGCACTCGCTGCCCGACACGATTCCCGGCGTAGCCCTCCCCTCGGCCAACGGGTGGCTGGCGGCGGAAGTGGAGTTCACCTGGGGCAGGCAGGTAGAACGGGTATTGCAGCTTTTTTCACCCGGGCTCCCGCTGGTGCTGTACCGGCTCCTGGCCGGTGAAGAGCAGGGATCGGGGGAGGGGAAAGAGATAGCTGCCACCAGCACCGGAACCGCGGCTTCGTCGACCTGGCGAGGGGAGGAAGGAAAGCCAGGCGGTGAGATAGCTCCGGCAGCCGCCGGGGATTCCGGAATGAGCCAGGGGGAGCGTCCGGCGACCCTGCCGGCCGGCACTGGTGGCTGGACGGGACGCCGGGGAGTGTTAAAACCTCGAGCCGCGGATCCGCGCCCATCCAGAGAGACGGCTCCCAGGAGCAGGCCGGTGGAAGAAGCGTTGCCCGGGCGCGGCCAGAGGTTCCCGTCGTCCGGAATAGTCTCCGGGGGCCGGGAGGACGAGGCCGGGGGTGGCCCACCCATTATAGTGAGGCCGGTGGAGTTCGGACCGCTCTCTTCCAGTACCGAGGAGAGTAACCGGCAGGCCGACCACACCGAGCTGCTTCTCCAGGTACCGATGAACATCACGGTGGAACTGGGGCGAACCACATTACCGATGCAGGAGGTCCTGGGGCTGGGGAAAGGAGCGGTCCTGGAGCTCGATCGCATGGCCGGGGAACCGGTCGATATTCTCGTAAACGGTCGTCTGATCGCCAAGGGCGAGGTAGTGGTGATCGAAGAGAATTACGGGGTGAAGATCAGCGCGATCTTAAGCCCCAACGAAAGACTGCGGGAGGGGGGTGGAGGGTGAGTGGAAGGTTGGCAGACCTCGCTACGGTTGTTCCTGGCTCTTTTACTGGTCGCTCCCCTTGCCTACTGGGGCGCACGGCTTTATGCCCGCCTTCAGCATCCCTGGGCGACCGGGGGCGTTGGAGGTATGGTGAGAACCCGTGGCCGTCGTCATCTCGAGGTCCTGGACGCGCTGGCTCTAGGGGGAGGTAAGATCGTATGGCTCATACGTGCCGGAGAAACGCGGCTGGTGCTGGCTTCCGCCGACCGTGACCTCAGGCTCCTCGCCCGGCTGGGCGAAGGCCGGAGTAACGCCGGGGGAACCAACGGCACCGATACGACCGGCGGATTCGAAGACGAATTCGAAGACGAAAAGGAAGGGCAGGCCCCGCGCGTCACCCTCTGGTAAGAATTGAGCTGGCTGCACCCGCAAAGAGCTTCGCCGTGGACTTCTTGGCGGGAGAACCGGCGAAACTCCGGCGGTAGGTGTCTGCACCCGTCCCTGCCGGGGCACAAGCCCCGATGACGGCCGGACCTGCCCAGGAGGGATCATCCGTGTATTGGTTTATGGCAGCACAGGTCGCGCTGCCGCGACTCGAAATCGGCCTGCGCGCGGCCGAGAAGCCGGCCGACACCGCCTTGACCCTGCAGATTCTACTGCTCCTGACGGTGCTGGCCCTCGCCCCCTCTATCCTCATCATGCTGACTTCGTTCACCCGGATCGTGGTGGTGCTCTCCTTCGTACGGAGCGCGCTGGCCACCAACCAGGTACCGCCCAACCCTGTTATCGTCGGCCTGGCACTTTTCTTGACCTTCTTTACCATGGCTCCGACCTGGAGCCAGGTATACCAGAAGGCCGTAGTTCCGTATCTTGCCGGCGAGCTCTCGGAAGAACAGGCGCTGGCCGCTGCCCAGGGGCCCGTACGGGATTTCATGCTGCGTGCGACTCGTCAAAGTGACCTCGCTCTATTCTTGAACCGCCTGTCGCCCCCGCCGGGCGGCGAGGCGGCCGCGGCCGCTCCCCAGGAGCCGGCGTCGCCGCCGGCCGGCAATGAAGCTTGGGAGGCCGAAAACATACCTTTCGTGGCTCTGGTGCCTGCGTTCGTGATCAGCGAGCTCAAGACCGCATTTCAGCTCGGGTTCGTGATCTTCATCCCCTTCCTGGTGATCGACATGGTCGTGGCTTCCAGCCTGATGTCGATGGGGATGATCATGCTGCCCCCGGTCATGATATCGCTTCCATTTAAAATATTGCTTTTCGTCCTGGCCGACGGATGGCATCTGGTGACCCAGTCTCTGCTGGACAGCTACCGGTGAGGCGGCACCGGATAAGGTGGCGCCGGTGGGGGCGCTACGGTTGAGAAGGGGGAGGAAGTCCGGGATGTCGGATGCGACGGTGATCAGCCTGGCCCAGGAGGCCATCCGCACCGCCACCTTGGTAGCGGCGCCGATCGTACTCATCGGCCTTTTGGTCGGGCTCGTGGTCAGCCTGCTGCAGGCAGTTACGCAGATCCAGGAGCAAACCCTCTCGTTCGTGCCGAAGCTCGCGGCGATGGTGGTGGTCTTGCTGCTGCTCGGGCCGTGGATGCTGCGGTTGCTGGTGGATCTTTCCACCCGTCTCTGGGGGGATCTCCCCTCCTTCGTGGGTTAGGACGGGTAGGGTCTGGAAAGGGGGAGGAAAGAATGTGGCTGCCGTGGCCGGACCTCAGGGAGTTGACCCTGTTTCTCGCCCTTAGCCTGCGTCTCGGGGCGGCGCTCGCGGTCATCCCCTTCTTTCGCGGCCCGGGGCTGTCGCCGGTCTGGCGGGGCCTTTTCACCCTGGTGCTGGCGCTGGCTTTGACCCCTCTGGCCCGGCAAGCGGTGGCCGCCCGGGGGATCGTGTTGCCCCTGCCGGCGCCCCAGGCCTGGCCTGATCTCGTGATCCTGGCGGTGAAGGAGCTCGTGATCGGGTTCGTAACGGGTTTCCTCGTGTTCCTCGCCTTCAGCGCGGTGGAACTCACCGGGGTTCTGGTGGATCTCCCGCTGGGTTTTGGCATGGACGCGCTCCTCGATCCCCTGACCGGAGCCGCCTCTCCCCTCTTCGGCCGGCTCTTCAGCCTGCTGGCCCTGGTTCTTTTCGGCCTGGCGGGAGGGCTGGAGGCACTCCTTCTCTTCTTCGGCTCGATGCTCACCGCCCTGCCGCCCGGCACCGGTCCCCAGCTGGAACCGGCCGTGGAGCCCATCACCCGTTTCTTTTCCGAGCTCTTTGTGGTGGGTTTTCGCACCGCGCTGCCGCTGGTGGCGGCCTTGCTCGTGACCGACCTCGCCCTCGGCCTCCTCTCCCGGGCCGTTCCCCAGCTCAATCTGTTTACCGTTGGTTTTCCGGTCAAAGAGATTGGCAGCCTCGTTCTCTTGCTTTTGCTCGTGCCTTTCATCGTCAAGGCCTTGGCCGGTCTTTTTGAGCCCGGCGGTCTGCTTTGGGCCTGGGTGGACCGTCTCTTGGACCTCCTCTCCGGCACGCAAGCAGGAGCGGCAGACCTCGGCCTTTCCGGGGCGGGCCTGGTGGGCATACGCCTCAACCTGCAGCTTTTCGCCGGTGAAAAGACGGAGACGCCGACGCCGCGGCGCCGGGAGGAGAGCCGTCGCCAGGGCCAGGTCGCGCACACTCCGGAGCTGGGGCTGGGTTTGGCCCTGATCGCGGTTGCCTTTTTCTTCCGGCTGTTCGGGCCCGCGATGGGAGGGCCCGCGCTACGCCTCGCGGGTGAGAATTGGCAGCAGGCCCTGACGCAGGCAGCGGGGGAGGGGTTGACCCCCCACGGCGTCATCCTGGCTTTCCTGCCCTTCCTGCGGGACGGGCTGCTGCTCATGACGCCCATCGTCCTTCCTGCCTTGCTGGTAGCGGTGGTGGCGCAAGGAGTTCAAACGGGCTTTTTGGTAACCCCTCGCCTCCTCGTACCCCGTTGGGAGCGACTGAACCCGGTGGCCGGCCTGTCGCGGCTTTTCTCCTGGCAGGGGATGGCGAGCCTCCTCAAGTCATTGCTCAAAGCCGGAATCATCGGTTATACGGCGTACTCGGTCCTCAGGACGAACTATGATTCGTTACCCCTCCTGGCGGAAGCCGGCCCCGGCGCGGGGATGGGGAGAGTAGCTGCCTGGATAGAAGAGCTCTTTTACCGCGTCGGGTTCGCTACCGTACTGGTAGGGCTCGCCGACTACGTCTTTCAACGGAGTCAACTGGAGAAGCAGTTGCGCATGACCCGGGAAGAGGTGCGGGAGGAGCTGAAGCAGACCGAGGGTGACCCGCAGATCAAGGCGAGACAACGTCAACGCCAGCGGCAGATCGCGAGGAACCGGCAACTACGCGAGGTCCGGCGGGCCGACGTGGTGGTAACCAACCCCATCCACCTGGCGGTGGCCCTGCGCTACGATGCCAGGCGCATGCGGGCGCCGAAAGTGGTGGCCAAAGGGGCGGGCGTGCTGGCGCGCCGGATCAGGGAGATTGCCGGGGAGGCGGGGGTGCCCGTGGTCGAAAACCCGCCGCTGGCTCGAGCTCTCTACCGGAGTGTCCGGGTGGGCAGGGAGATCCCGGTTGAGCTCTACCGGGCGGTGGCCGAGTTGCTCGCTTACGTCTATCGTCGTTACCCGGGCCGGCGCGCCGGGCGCGACGACGAAATAGAGCCAGGTCAGGGCAGAGAAGGCAGGTGGTAGACAGTGGCAACATCGTCGGGAGCGAATGTACTGGCGGGGAAGGCGGGATGGCAGCGACTGGCAGGCGTCACCGACCTGGTGGTGGTGGGCGCCGTCGTCCTCATCGTTGTCATGATGGTTCTACCCTTACCGGCGGCACTCCTCGACATCCTGCTCGCCTCTAACATCAGTCTGTCCCTGCTCATTCTCCTCATGAGCATGAACGTGCAAAGGGTCCTCGACCTCTCCGTCTTTCCCTCACTCCTGCTTATTGCCACGTTGTTCCGGCTCGCCCTCAACGTATCGTCCACCCGGCTCATCCTGCTGCATGGCTATGCGGGGGAGGTCATCCTCGCCTTCGGACGGTTCGTGGTGGGCGGTAACTTCGTGGTGGGCGCCGTGGTTTTCCTGATCCTCGTGATCATCCAGTTTGTCGTGATCACCCGGGGGGCCGAGCGGGTCGCGGAGGTGGCCGCCCGCTTTACCCTGGACGCCATGCCGGGTAAACAGATGAGCATCGACGCCGACCTCAACGCGGGGCTGATCGACGAGAACGAAGCGAGGCGCCGGCGGGCGGAGATCGAGCGGGAAGCGGACTTCTACGGCGCCATGGATGGTGCGAGCAAGTTCGTCAAGGGGGACGCCATCGCCGGTATCATCATCACCATCGTCAACATCCTGGGCGGGTTCGCGGTGGGCCTGCTGCAGCAAAACCTGAGTCTCGGCGAGGCTTTGCAGCGCTACACCCTCCTCACCATCGGCGACGGCCTGGTCTCGCAGATCCCGGCTCTCCTGGTCTCGACGGCTGCCGGGGTGATCGTGACCCGCGCCGCTTCCGAGAACAACCTCGGGCGGGATCTCACCCACCAGCTCACCGCTGAACCGGCCGTACTCTCGTTTACCGCGGTGGGACTCGGGATTCTCGGTATCCTCCCGGGCCTTCCCACCCTTCCGTTCCTGGTCCTGGCCGGGTTACTCGCAACTGTTTCGCGCATCCTGTCGCGCACCCGGCAGTCCAGCCCGGAGAAAGAGGCCCGACCCACGGCGGGCCGAGCCGGTGAAAAAGGCGCGCCGGGAACGGGGACACCGGAAGCCGGAACGGGCGCGAGATCGGCTACGGAAGAGCTCCTTCCTGCCCTCCAGGTTGACCCCTTCGCCATCGAAATTGGATACAACCTGATCCCGCTCGCGGATGCCGAGGCCGGTGGCGACCTGCTCGACCGGATCTCCGTCCTGCGCCGGCGTCTCGCCTGGGAACTGGGGTTCATCGTGCCTCCCATCCGGATTCGTGACAATGTGGAACTGCACCCCAACCAGTACCGTTTCCTCTTGCGCGGGGTGGAGGTGGCCCGGGGTGAACTGCTGGTAGACAGGCTCCTGGCCATGGATTCCGGCGAAGGTGCGCCGCCGCCGGGCGGAATCGAGACGAAAGAACCGGCCTTCGGTCTGCCGGCCTGGTGGGTCCGGCCCGAAGACCGGGAACGGGCCGAAGAGGCCGGCTATACCCTGATCGAACCGGGAGCCGTCCTGGCTACCCATCTCTCCGAGGTCCTCAGGACCTCTGCTCCCGACCTCCTGGGGCGTCAGGAGGTGAAAGAGATGCTGGAGGTTGTCCGCAAGCAGTTCCCGGCGGTGATAGACGAGGTAAACCAGGTGCTCACTCTGGGAGAGGTCCAGAAGGTGCTGCAGGGGCTCCTCGCCGAAGGTGTCTCCTGCCGGGATCTGGTGGCAATCCTCGAAGCCCTGGCCGATACCGGCCGGCAGACGAAAGAACCGGAGGAACTCATCAGAGCCGCCCGCTTCGCTTTGCGCCGGCAGATCACCCGGACGTTCCTCACGCCGGAAGGGTACCTACCTGTGCTCACCCTATCCCCGCAAGGTGAGCGCTACTTGACCGAGAGCCTCCAGGGCGTGCCCGCAGGGAGCCTCCCCGCCGTCGATCCTGCCGACCTGAGGAGGCTGGTGGAGCGGATCAGTCACCTCCTGGGAGAGGCGGCAAAAAGCGGGATACAGCCGGTACTCCTGGTTTCCGCGGAACTGCGTTCAACCGTTCACCGGTTGCTGGCCCGGTCTCTCCCCCGGCTTCCCGTACTTGCTTACTCAGAGGTTTCCCCCGGCACCTCGGTAAGGAGTTATGGAATGGTGGTGTGGCCCGATGAAAGTTAAGGAGTACGTAGCCCCGAGCCTCCCCGAGGCGCTGGCCCGGATCCGCAAGGAGCTTGGCCCGGATGCCTATATCCTTTCCACGACGACCCGGGTGAGGCGGGAACGACCCTGGTCCCGGGAGAAGACTACGGAAGTGGTGGTCACCGCCGCCTTGCCCCGGGAAGAGATTGGACGGCGACTCCCGAGCTCGACTACTTTCGTGGCCCCACTCGATGCCGGTCGCCCGGAGACGAAAGGATTCCCCGGGCGGGACTTGCTGGTCTCTCTTGGTTGGGAAGAGGAGATGCTTGCCTGGATCGAGAAAGAGTGGAAGGAGGTGGGTACGAGCCTGTCGGGGGGAAGTTGGGAGCAGACTATCCGTCCCTGGCTGGCCGAATTACTCCTTACCGGGGTGAGGACCAGCCCCACCTGGCTTGAACCGGAAGAGCCGGGGAGAGTGGTGGCCTTCGTCGGGCCGAAGGCCGCGGGCAAGAGCACCACGGTTCAGAAGGTTGCACGCTGCTATTCCGAGATCGGCCAGTGGCGGGTGAAGGTTTTCGACTGGCCGGTACCGGTTGACGCGGTGGCTTCCGCCCGCCGGGGGGCCCAGTTGGTGCTGCTCGATACTCCCGCGCTCGGGCCAAGCGACCAGCAGACGGCTGCGGCCTGGGGCAAGGAGTGGCGCGAGGCCGGGGTGTCGGAAGTCCATCTGGTCTTACCCGCCTTCACCGGGGGGATGTACGCGCGCCGGCTGGTGAGTGCCCTGGCGGAATTGCCGCTGACTCATCTCTCGGTTACCCGGGTGGAGGAGGCGGGGTGGGCATCCGTGTACCAGCTGGCCCGGCGAGTGGGGCTGCCGCTGCGGTTCGTTGGTACGGGTCCCGCCGACCCTCAGGAACTCGAGGTGGCCGATCCCGCGACGCTGGTGAGAGAAGTCCTCGGTGAACTGGACGCAGGGCGAACGAGACCGGGAGACGGATCTATAACCCAGGACCACAAGGAGGCGGGAAGATGAGTGAGGGCGCAGGAAGGCAAGCCGGTCAACCAGAACTGCTCGTAGGCAAGGAAGCCGTGGTGGAAGCCGAAGATGGCGGCCAGCTCCCAGTCAGCATTCGAGCCATCCACGACCGGTATTTGGTGCTGGCCGTCCTCCCGGCATCCGGGCCGGTGTGCCCGCCGGCGGCCGGCCAGATCGTACGCATCTACTTCTCGGATCCTTCCGGCCGGTGGATGGGCGCAGCCCGGCTCCTGCAAACCTGCGGGGACGAAGGGGGCGACCTGGTGGTAGAGCGGCCGTCAAGCTGGGAAAGGACCCAACGGCGGCGTTACTACCGTCTCCCGGTGGAGTTGCCGCTTTTATGGGCGGTCGACCGGCCCGGCACCCGGCCTCGCTGGCAGAGTGCGGTCAGCCGGGACCTCAGCGGAGGCGGCATAAGTTTCGTGGCGGCGGGGATCCGGCAGGGCGATCGTGTACGGTTGCGGGTGGCCATAGGAAGCGAGGAGCTGGCCCTAGAGGGGGAGGCAGTCCGGGTCTCGCCGTTAAATGGCCACGGTGCCGGTGCTGCGGGTACTTCAACCGGCGGCTCGAGCGGTGAGTCATCGGCAGGGATGAGCATCGTCGGCGTTCGCTTCGTCGGCCTGTCTCCCCGGACCGAGGAACGTTTGATCCGCTATCTCTTCCAGGTTGAGTCCGCCCGTCGACAACTTAGAGGAGCGCGTTGAAGGGTGAAGCTCGAGGGGGGGAAAACCGTGGCAACGCAGGGCCAGGCGAGGGGGCGGGAGGCACGCCCGCTGGGTCCAGAAGAGCTGTGGCGGGCTTACAAGGAGAAAGGAGACCTGGCGGCTCGCGAAGCTCTCGTCCTCTCTTCGGCCCGGCTGGTCAAATACTGTGCGGGCCGTATCGCCGTCGGCCTACCCGCCAGCGTAGAACTGGACGATCTCATCAGCTACGGGATCTTTGGCTTGTTGGACGCCGTCGAGAAGTTCGACCCCGCCCGGGGGGTCAAGTTCGAGACCTATGCCATCGCTCGCATCCGGGGGGCGATCCTCGACGGCCTGCGGGCAGTGGACTGGGTACCGCGTTCCGTGCGCCAGCAGGCCCGGGAGATCGAGAGGGCCATGAGCCGGGTGGAAGGCCGCGAAGGGAGGCCCGCCACCGACGAGGAGGTGGCGCGGGAGCTCGGGGTCGACCTGCGCCGTTACCACCAGATGCTTCAGGAGACGCAAGGTGCGGCCCTGCTATCGCTCGAGGAGACCTGGACCGACGATAGCGGCCAGGTAGAGTACTCCATCCAGCAGCTGGTCCAGGACTCCTCCACTTGTGACCCCGGCGAGGTAGTAGAGCAGAGCGAAGCGCGGGAGCGCCTGGCCCGGGCCATCGACGCTCTTCCCGAGCGGGAACGGCTGGTCATCGCGCTCTATTACTACGAGGGTCTGACCCTGAAAGAGATCGGCCAGGTACTGGGGGTTTCAGAGTCACGGGTTTCCCAGCTGCACACCAAGGCGGTCCTGCGGCTACGCGCGATTTTGAACCCGGAAGGGAAGGAGAGGGGGAAAGAGGCCGGCCGTTCCCGCCACCCTGCGGGCAAAGGTTGACCGCGGCGGCTATACGATACTCGGGCCGGCCCTGCCACTTCGTCCGGCTGGTTGTGCTCCGTCCGGTCGTTCACAAGGTCGAAACGGTGTGGTATACTACGCATCGGCATTTCAACCCACACGTTTCCAGACCGGCCCGCGGGTGTCGTACCAGACGATGGCGGGCCGGGATGATGGAGGCGGAGGCATAACCCGGAGGTGGTCCTTACGGCGGTAGTCTCGATGAAGCAACTCCTGGAAGCGGGAGTTCATTTCGGGCACCAGACGCGGCGCTGGAACCCGAAGATGCGTGAGTATATTTTCACCGAACGGAACGGCATCTACATCATCGACCTGCAGAAGACCCTGCGTAAACTGGAAGAAGCCTACTTATTCGTGCGGCAGATGGCCAGCGAAGGCAAGACGGTGCTCTTTGTTGGTACCAAGAAGCAAGCCCAGGATTCTATCCGCGAAGAAGCCACGCGCTGCGGAATGTTTTATGTGAACAACCGTTGGCTCGGCGGCATGCTGACCAACTTTCGCACCATAAGAGGTCGTATCCAGCGGATGAAGGAATTGGAGCAGATGGAGCAGGATGGTTCATTCCGTCTGCTGCCCAAGAACGAAGTGGCGAAGCTCCAGCATGAGCATGAGAAGCTGGCCAAGTACCTGGGTGGGATCCGGGACATGGTCGAGCTCCCGGACGTCCTCTACGTGGTTGATCCCCGCAAAGAGCGGATTGCGGTGAGTGAGGCCCGCAAGCTCGGCATTCCCATCGTGGGGATCGTGGATACCAACTGCGATCCGGACGAAGTCGATTACGTGATCCCGGGCAACGATGATGCGATCCGTGCCGTTCGTCTGATAACGAGCAAGATAGCGGATGCCGTCATCGAGGGGCGTGAGGGACATGAGGAGGCACCGGTGCCGGAGACCGGCGAAGGGGCCGCCACTCCCGCCATGGATGAGATGGAGACGGTGGATTACGACCCGGATGCGGACGAAGTGTACGCCGCCGAGATAGTGGACTGAAAGCAGAGGCGGGAGTTCGTCCCGGCCGGCCAGGGTTTCGGCGGCGAGAAGGAGACGCCCGGTCACCAGTTACCGGGCGCGTTTTGTGGCGATGACGAGCAAGGAGGGAACGCATGGCTCAGATTACCGGCGAAATGGTGAAAGAGCTCCGGGAGCGAACCGGAGCCGGCATGCTCGACTGTAAGAAGGCCCTGGAGGCCACCGGCGGCAACATGGAGAAGGCCGTAGAGGAGCTGCGCAAGAAGGGGTTGGCGGCGGCGGTCAAACGGAGCGGGCGGATCGCCACGGAGGGCGTGATCGAGGCGTACGTACACGGTGACGGGCGCATCGGCGTGCTGGTAGAGGTCAACTGCGAGACGGACTTCGTGGCGAAGACTGAAGACTTCCGTCACCTGGCCCGGGACCTGGCGATGCAGGTGGCCGCGGCTCGCCCCGAATACGTGGGGCGGGAGGCGGTACCGGCCGAAGTGGTGGCTCGTGAACTGGATATTTACCGGGCCGCAGCCCGCAACGAAGGCAAACCGGAGCCGGTGGTCGAAAGGATCGCCCAGGGTCGCCTGGAGAAGTTCTACCAGGAGGTTTGCTTGCTCGAACAACCGTTCATAAAGGATCCGGGCAAGAAGGTCAAGGACGTGATCATGGAGAGCGTGGCGCGTCTGGGAGAGAACATCACCGTGCGCCGGTTCGTCCGTTTCGAACGGGGCGAGGGCCTGGGCGAAAACACCCCCGCCTGACCAACGCCCGGCCCATGAGGGATGGTGGGAGCACCGATGGCGGGTGAGGGTGTGCGGTACCGGCGAGTCGTGCTGAAGCTATCGGGACAAGCCCTGGCCGGTACGGGCGAGAAGGGGCTCGACCTGGGCGTGGTGAGACTGATCGCTGAGGCAATACGCCGTCTGGTGGGGCTCGGAGTTCAGACGACGGTGGTGGTCGGCGGGGGCAATATCTGGCGGGGCGCGACCGGCGAGGCCAGCGGGATGGACCGTGCTACCGCCGATTACATGGGTATGCTGGCGACGGCCATCAATGCCTTGGCCCTGCAAGACCAGCTGGAGAAGCTGGGGGTGGATACGCGGGTGCAGACGGCCATCGAGATGCGGGCCATCGCCGAGCCCTATATTCGCCGCCGAGCTATCCGGCACCTGGAGAAGGGGCGAGTGGTGATTTTCGCCTGTGGGACCGGAAACCCGTACTTTTCCACGGACACCGCGGCCGCCCTGCGGGCCGCCGAGATCGATGCGGAAGTGATCCTGATGGCCAAACGGGGGGTGGACGGTGTCTACAGTGCCGATCCCCGCTTGGTTCCCGAAGCTCGTAAGTATGACACCCTTGAGTACATGGACGTGGTAAAGCAGCGCCTGGGCGTGATGGATGCCACGGCGGCCTCGCTTTGCCGCGAAAACGGGATCCCCATCATTGTCTTCAACCTGGACGACCCGGAGAATATGATCCGGGCCGTTCAGGGTGAAAAGGTGGGCACTTTCATCGGAGACGTTGCTCCTCGCGACCGGCAGGCCGAGCAATGAAGAATTGAGGAGGGTGGGGCCCGATGATCAATGCGAAGGACGTGGTGAAGAACGCAGAAAAAGGGATGGACAACGTCATCAAGGATTTGCGGCGGGAGTTTGCCGCGCTGCGGACCGGCAGGGCCAATCCCGCCCTTCTTGAACGGGTGATGGTGGATTACTACGGAACCCCGACGCCGTTACCCCAGCTAGCTGCCATCTCGGTCCAGGAAGCCCGGGTATTGCTCGTGCAGCCCTGGGATCGCAACGTGGTGAAGAATGTGGAGAAAGCGATCCTCAAGTCGGACCTCGGGCTCAACCCCGTGGTCGACGGTACGGTTCTGCGAATTACCATCCCGCCCTTGACGGCGGAGCGGCGCAACGAGCTGACCCGTCTTGCCCGCAAGATTGCGGAGGAACACCGGGTGGCCATCCGTAACTTGCGCCGGGATGCCAACGAACAGATAAAGAAGGCCGAGAAGGCAGAAGGGCTTCCGGAGAACGACTCCCGCCGGCTTCAGGAGGAGGTTCAGAAGCTGACCGACCGGTATATCGGCCAGGTCGACCAGCTGCTCAGCGAAAAGGAGAAGGAGATCCTCGAGGTGTGAACAGGCCGCGCCTTATAGTTTCCGAATGGTCGGGTTATCCCTGGTTGGCTCTCTGGGACCGTTGGGTGGAGCCGGTGGGGGCCTGCCCCCCCTGTCTCGAGAGGGTGGGAGGTGAAGCCCTCGAACCGGGAGATGAATCCCGGCTTCGGGTCGTACGGGTGCAAGAGGATCTCGATCCCGGCGGCAAGGCGCGGTGGGTCATACTGGTCGATCGGGAGACCGGGCCCGCGGATCCGGCGATACAGGAGTGGCTCGGACGCTTTGCTCCCGGTCCTCGGGATCATGGAGGGCAGGCCTTTGGTGGCAAACGATGAACCGGTTCTGGATCCTTCTCGCTTACCGGGTCACGTGGCCGTGATCATGGACGGGAACGGCCGCTGGGCCAAGGCCCGGGGTTTGCCGAGGACGATGGGCCACCGGGCGGGAGTCGACCGGCTGGAGGAGTTGATCCGGACCGCGGCCGAGCTACCGGTGCCCATCCTCACGGTCTACGCGTTTTCCACCGAAAACTGGCGACGATCCCGCTGGGAAGTGGAGGCGCTTTTCCGGCTGGCGGAGGAGGTATTACACCAGCGCCTGGACCGGTTCAACCAGGAGGGCGTGCGGCTGGTGGTGATCGGGCAGCGGGAGCGTTTGCCCGGGTCGCTTCAGCGTGAGATCGAGCGGGCGGAGAGCCTCACTTCCGGAAACCGGCGCATGCTGGTGAATATCGCCTTGAACTATGGAGGGCGGGCCGACATCGTGCAGGCCTCCCGCCGGCTCTGCCAGGCGGTCCGGGAGGGAAGACTTGATCCGGACCAGATCGACGAGGCCATCTTTGCCTCCTTCCTGTCCACGGCGGGGCTCCCTGATCCGGACCTTCTCATTCGCACCGGTGGTGAGCTTCGCCTGTCCAATTTCCTTCTTTGGGAGTCCGCCTATACTGAGCTTTGGGTAACGGAATGCTTGTGGCCGGATTTCGGTCGCCGGGAGTTCCTGATGGCTCTGGCGGACTACCAAAAGCGCGAACGGCGTTTTGGCCGCGTGAGCAGCCAGGTATGAGCCGGCTAGCCGACAGTTCACGCTCACTGCTTTTGCGCACTCTGACCGTCCTCGTGGGGGCTCCCCTTTTCCTGGGCGCGCTCTGGGAGGGGCGCTATCTCTGGCTTTCAGTGCTGCTGGGGATTGGCGCGGCTCTGGGTTGGGAGGCGGCAGGGGTGCTGGGCAGGAAGACCGCCGGCACCGATACTACGGGTCGGGCTCGTCACCGGAAGGTCGAAGGGGCGCTTTTCGGTGCCACCGGAGCTTACCTGACGGCACGCTTCGGTTTGATGGGAGCCGGCTACCTGGCGGTGGCCCTCCTCGTATACGGGGGCCTGAAAGAACTCCTGCTGTTTCCCCGCCGGCCGCTCCTCGATATTGTCGAAACGACCTGGGTCGGGCTGTACGTCGGCCTCCTCTGGGGGGCGCTCGGTTTCTTGAGGAACGAAGCGGGGTTGGTCTGGACCCTGTGGCCGGTCGCGATCGCGTGGACGTCGGACATTGCTGCCTTTCTGGTCGGGCGCACTTTCGGGAGGCACAAACTCTACCCCCAGCTAAGCCCGGGGAAAAGCTGGGAGGGGCTGCTGGCGGGCCTGGCCACCGGGGCGGTGGTGGGGGCGGTTTTCTCTCGATACCTGGGGTACGGCGGGCCGGCCGGCGCCGGCCTGGGGCTTTTGGGGGCGCTGGTGGGAGCCGGCGGGGACCTGTGGGAATCGGCGTTGAAACGAGAGGCGGGGGTCAAGGACGCCGCGGCGGTACTGCCGGGGCACGGCGGTATCCTGGACCGGATGGACAGTCTCCTCACTACGGCCGCCCTGGCGGTGCTGATGGCCTGGCTTTACCGGCGCTGAATCCCTCCCGGGAGCCGGGAGGCCGGAGCGGGCCGCCCCCTTCCGATCCCATGGTATAATGCATGGGATCGGAAGGGGGCGGCAACGGTCGGGATGCGTCTTGCCATTCTGGGGTCGACGGGGTCGATTGGCCGTCAGATGCTGGAGGTGGTCTCGGAGCACCTCCGCCGGCCGGCAGGGACGAGCGACGACCTCCAGATCGTGGCTTTGGCCGCCTACCGTGGCCTCGACGAGCTAGCGCGCCAGGTTGAGCGTTATCGCCCCCTCTATGTGGCCGCGGCCGGATACGACCCTGGCGACCGCTACGACCGGGAAGAGCTGGACCGGTTCCGGGAAAGGCTGCAAACAGCCGCGGCCGGTCGCGGCCGGTCATCGCCGTTGCCGGTACCTCGGGTAATGGGAGGAGCGGCGGCCCTGGAGGAGTTGGCCACCTTAGCCGAGGTCGACCTGGTAGTCGTAGCGGTGGTGGGAGCAGGAGGGTTGCGGCCAACCCTGGCCGCGATAGGCGCCGGTAAACGGGTAGCCCTGGCCAACAAGGAGACGCTGGTGATCGGCGGCGAGCTGGTCCGGGCTGCGCTGGCCCGGACCGGAACCGCAGGGCGCAGAGCGAGCGGATCAGCTCCGGCAGGCTGGAGGGAGGGGTTGGCCGGCGACCGGCTCCGGCCTATCGATAGCGAGCACAGTGCGATCTGGCAATGCCTGGGCGGGGCACGGGGCCTGGATGCCGGCGGCGCCGCGCTCGGGGAGTTAGGACTCGAGCGCTTGATCCTGACCGCCTCCGGGGGCCCGCTGCGGTCGTGGCCGGTCGAGCGGTTGCCGGAGGTCTCCGTCGAGCAGGTTCTCGCTCACCCCACGTGGAAGATGGGTCCTCGAATCACGGTCGACTCGGCCACCATGATGAACAAGGGTTTTGAAGTCCTCGAGGCTTCCTTCCTTTTCGGAGTGCCCGAGGAGCGGATCGAAGTAGTCATACACCCCGAGTCGGTGGTTCATTCGCTGGTGGAGTGGGCGGACGGTTCAGTTCTGGCCCAATTGGGCTGGCCGGATATGCGCTTGCCGATCCAGTATGCCCTTTTCTACCCGCGGCGGCTGCCTTCGGGAGCGCGGCGCCTGGATTTGACGCAGGTGCGCACTCTCAGCTTCTTGCCGGTCGAGAGCTCCCGCTATCCTTGCCTGGCGCTGGCCCGGCAGGCAGGGCGGGCAGGCGGGACTTACCCGGCGGTGCTCAACGCAGCCGACGAAGAGGCGGTGGCCGGGTTCTTGAAGGGTCTCATACGGTTCACGGACATAGCGGCAATCGTGGAAGAAACGCTGGCCAAGTACCAGGGGGATCCGGCGGGAGAGTTGAGCCTTCCGGCCGTCGAGCAAGCTGATACTTGGGCTCGCCGCAAGGCCCGGGAGCTTATCCAAGCTATCCAGAGAGGATGACCGACGTGACCGGGGTCGTAGCGTTCATCGTCGTGTTTGGCGCCATCGTGCTCGTCCATGAACTCGGGCATTTCCTGGTGGCGAAAGCCGCCGGGGTGAGGCCGTTCGAATTCGGAGTCGGGTTCGGTCCCGCGCTCTGGAAGCGCCGGTGGGGAGAGACCACCTACTACCTGCGGGCCATTCCCCTCGGAGGTTACGTGAAGCTGCTCGGGATGGACCCTTACCCGGAGGCCGAGGACCAGGCCGGCGGGGGAGAAGCGAAAGCGGATCAGGCGATGGAGGCCGCGGCGGCACGGACCCGGGAACCGGTCCGGCCCGAAGAGGTGGATGATCCGAGGAGTTTTGCCCGCAAGCCGCTGTGGGCGCGCCTGGCCATCATCGCGGCCGGGCCGTTCATGAACTTTGCCTTTGCAGCGGTTCTTTTCATGTTGCTCGCGGCCACGGTCGAGGTGCCCCTCACCATTTACCGGGTAGAGCCGGGGTCGCCGGCGGCCGAGGCTGGCCTGGCTGCCGGTGATGTCATCCTGTCCATCGAGGGCAAGAGAGTATACGAACCGCGCGATGTCAACCGGATCGTCGACCCCAGCGCAGGAATACCTCTCGAAGTTCGCTTCCGTCGTGACGGGCAGGAGGCGACGGTTACCGTCGTACCGCGGATCTTTCCCGGGGCCGACGTCGCGCGGATGGGCGTCCAGCTGGGTGGGCAGCCGCGCCGGACCGGTCTCGGGGCGGTCTGGGCCGGCATCAGCCAGACCTGGTATGCTACCGTGGGGATCATCACTGCGCTCGGCAAGATGATCGTCGGGCGCGCCCCGGCGGACATCTCCGGCCCCATCGGCATCTTCCAGCTGGTGGGTGAATCGGCCCGCCAGGGAATAGCCTATGTGATCAGCCTGGCGGCCTTTCTCAACGTGAACCTGGGTCTACTCAACCTGCTCCCGGTTCCGGTACTCGACGGGGGGTGGCTCGCCATCTTCCTTTTCGAAGGGGTGAGGCGCCGTCCCTTGCGTCCCGAGCAAAGGGGATGGGCCCAGGTGGTAGGTCTGGTCCTGGTCATAGCGCTGATGCTCTTGGCGACTTACAAGGACATCGCACGCCTGGCCCGTATGTGAGCCGGGGTTGTCCCCAAGGAGGCGAGGACGGTTGACGTCGCCGCTTGCCGGCGTCCCCAACCCAAGGACCAATCGCGCTCCGGTCGTCTGGATCGTGCCCGGAGTATCCAGCCTGGCCGAGTGGCTGGCCCGCATCGGGGTGGAGGAGACATCCGACGAAGCGCGGCTGGCTACGGTGGTGGCCCTGGAGGTCAGGCCAGAAGAAGGCGTCTGGACGATCCACGTCCGGGTGGGACGAGAGCCGGCCGGGGAGGTGCTCGGCTCCCGCCTGCATGCCTGGCAAGCGGCAGCGGCCAGGGTGGTAGAGGGCCTCCGGGCACTGTACTTTGAGTTCGAGGTCCCCGCCGGCGGGGCGGTGGAGCCGGTCGTCGCCGGTGATCCCGCCGATACCGTGGCGCTCGACGAAGAGACGTACATGCAAGCTCTGCTGGCCCGCGGCGGGGCAGACAGGGTCCGGGAGCACGAAAGGCCGGAGTCGCGGAGCGGAAACAAAAACGGAAACGGCAACGGAAGTGGAAACGGCAACGGAAACGGTAACGGAAATGGAAGCGGCGACGGAAACGATGAAGAAATCCTGTACGGAAGGCGCTTCTCGCCGATCACCGTCATTTCTGTTCACGCGGTCGAACCGTCGGAAGAACCGGTAGTCATCCGCGGCGAGGTTTTGCAGTCGGAGTTTCGCACCACCCGGCAGGGGGTGTCCATTCTCCAATTCGACCTAACCGACGGAACGGACTCCCTCACCGTGAAGCTCATCGATGACCCCCGCCGGCCCCGCAAAGGAAACGGCAACGGGGGTAGGAACGGCAGCGGGGGCTCGAACGGTAATGCCGGCCGCGACGGAAATCACGGGCATCAGTCGGAGCTCGAACGGCTGAGGCACCGGCTGGAAAAGGGAGATTGGGTGATCGTCCGGGGGCGGGCGGTGCTGGACCGTTTCCTGAATGAAGTGGTGCTGGAAGCGACCGACATTATGCGTACCAAGCCTGCCGGTGGCCGGGAAGACACTGCTCCGGCGCAAGGAAAGCGGGTCGAGCTTCACCTGCACACCAAGATGAGCGCCATGGATGCCGTTTGCGACGTGGAGGAGGCGGTACGCCAGGCGGCTGCTTGGGGTCATCCGGCGGTGGCCATCACCGACCATGGGGTGGTGCAGTCCTTCCCCGCCGCGTACGAGGCGGGAAAGAAGTACGGGATCAAGATCATCTACGGCCTCGAAGGCTACCTCGTCGAAAGTCCGGACGAGAACGCGCGGCGCCATCACATAATCATCCTCGCCCGTGATCAGGCAGGGCTGAAGGATCTTTACGAGCTGGTTTCCCTTTCTCATTTGCGCTACTTCTACCGTTACCCCAGGCTTCCCCGGGCGGAAATAGCCGCCCGGCGCCGGGGCCTCGTCATCGGGAGCGCGTGCGAAAGCGGGGAGCTCTTCCAGGCGGTGCTGGACCATCTCCCTGAGGAAAAGCTGGTGGAGATTGCTTCGTTCTACGACTACCTCGAGATTCAGCCTCGCAGCAATAACGCTTTCCTGTTGCGGGAGGGCAGGGTCGCCTCCGAAGAAGAGCTGATGGAACTGAACCGCCGGATCTATCAATTGGGCAAAAGGCTGGGCAAGCCGGTAGTGGCCACCGGCGATGTTCACTTCCTCCGTCCCGAAGACGAGGTGCTACGGGAGATCATCCTGGCGGCGAAAGGTTACGCGGACGTGGAACGGCAAGTACCGCTCTATTTCCGTACTACTCCCGAGATGCTGGAAGAGTTCGCCTACCTGGGCGAAGACGCGGCGCGGGAGGTCGTGGTCACCAATCCCTGTCGGATTGCCGATGACATTGAACCGATCATGCCGGTGCCAGATCGCCTGTATGCCCCGGAGATCCCGGAAGCGCCGGCCGAGATCGAGAACGTCGCCTGGCAGCGCGCCCGGGAGCTTTACGGGGATCCCCTGCCGGCCGTAGTGGAAGAACGCCTGCGGCGCGAGCTCAAGGCGATCGTGGGCAACGGGTTCGCTTCCCTTTACTGGATAGCCCGCAAGCTCGTGCAGAAATCGCTGGCCGACGGATACCTGGTGGGATCCCGCGGTTCGGTAGGTTCATCCTTGGTGGCCACCATGTGTGGTATCACCGAGGTGAACCCCCTGCCGCCCCATTATTTGTGCCCGGCCTGTCATTATTGCGAGTTCGTCACCACCGGTGAGGTGGGAGCCGGCGTGGATCTTCCTGGCCAAGACTGCCCCCGGTGTGGAACCCCTCTCGATCGTCTCGGATTTGACATTCCGTTCGAAGTCTTCATGGGATTCCATGGGGAGAAGGTTCCCGACATCGACTTGAACTTCTCGGGGGAATACCAGCCAGAAGTTCACCGGTATGCCGAAGAGCTGTTTGGGGAGGGGCAGGTATACCGGGCGGGAACCATATCCACTTTGGCCGACAAGACGGCCTTCGGGATCGTAAGGGCGTGGGCAGAGGAAAAAGGGAAAAAGCTTCGCCGGGCCGAGATGAACCGCCTTACGGCGGCCATCACCGGTGTCAAACGTACTACCGGCCAGCATCCGGGGGGCTTGATGATCGTACCCCGGGAGGTGGACGTTCACCAATTCACCCCGGTACAATATCCGGCGAACGATCGCGAAAGCGGGACGGTAACCACTCATTTCGACTATCATTCCATCAGTGAACGGCTCGTCAAGGTAGATATCCTGGGTCATGACGATCCTACGCTGCTACGGCTCCTCTATGACCTAACAGGGGTGGACCCGCGCTCGGTGCCGCTTTCTGACCCCAAGGTGCTCTCGCTTTTCTCCAGTTGCGAAGTGCTCGGGGTAAAACCAGAGGATATCGGCACCAGCGTGGGGACGCTCGGCATTCCGGAGTTCAACACTCCGTTCGTCCGGCAGATGCTGGAGGAGACTCGCCCGTCACGTTTTGCCGACCTCGTACGGATAAGTGGTTTCTCCCACGGCACGAACGTATGGACAAACAACGCGCAAGAACTGATCCGTTCAGGTAAGGTGACGCTGCAACAGGCGATTGGGTGCCGGGACGACATCATGCTCAACCTGATCCGCCGGGGAGTCGAACCGCTTTCGGCCTTCAAGATCATGGAGCAGGTCCGCAAAGGAAAAGGGCTCAAGCCGGAAGACGAGGCACTCATGCGCAATCACGGGGTGCCGGAATGGTACATAGAGTCGTGCAAGAAGATCAGCTACATGTTTCCCAAAGCCCATGCCGTTGCCTATGTGACCATGGAGGTCCGCATCGGGTACTACAAAGTTTACTACCCGGCTGCGTTCTACGCGGCTTACTTCACCGTGAAATCGGAAGACTTCGATGCGAATCTGGTGCGACAAGGGATTGCGGCCATACGCAAAGTGAGAGCGGAGATCGCCAGCAAAGGCAGTGAGGCCACCGCGAAAGAAAGGGATCTCGACACGGTCCTGGAGGTCGTTCAAGAGGCGCTCCTCCGGGGAATCCGGTTTCTCCCGGTGGACGTGCTCCGCTCCCACCCGACCCGCTTTCAGATCGTGGAGGGGGCCCTTTTGCCGCCCCTGGTCTCCCTGCCGGGGGTGGGCTCGCAGGCGGCGCAGGCCATCGCGGCGGCAAGGGATGAGGCTCCTTTTAGCTCCGTCGAGGACCTGCGCACGCGCGCCCGCGTCAGCCGTTCCGTGGTGGAGGTGCTGCGGGAGGCGGGGGCATTGGCCGGCCTGCCGGAAGGAGCCCAGCTCTCTCTTTTCTGAAAGCGGGCCTGCGGGGGCCGGCCATACTCCCTCCTGCGGTCCTCGGGACAACGCGTTGGCCCCGCGTTGCTTCCGGCAAGGCCTGGCAAACTGTAGCCGGGCCCGGTTGCAAAACGGAGGCCGGGGTGGTATACTACGTTGGGCTCATGACTTGTGCGTGCGAAAGAGTGGGGTTTGTCCCACTCTTTTCTCCTGTCTGGGGGAGTGCGGGTTGGCAAACCGAGTGGTGGAGGTCGTCAGCGCCCTGGCCGAGCCGGTCGCAACCGAGCTGGGCCTGGAGTTGGTGGACGTAGAGTACGAAAAGGAAGGCCCCCGGTGGGTGCTACGGGTGTTGATCGACAAGCCGGAGGGAGTAACCGTGGCTGATTGTGAAGCCATGAGTCGACGGCTCGATCCGCTCCTCGACGAAGCCGATCCGATACCCCACCAGTACTCCCTCGAGGTTTCTTCGCCCGGGGTCGAAAGGCGGCTGCGGCGAAAAGAGGATTACCGCCGGTTCACGGGGAAGGAAGTCTGCCTGCGGCTCTTTCAACCCTTTGAGGGGCGAAGGAAGTGGCAGGGGCGTCTCGTTGGCTTGGACCAGGAGGAGAACGTAGTTTTGGAGACCGAGCAGGGGGAGAAGCGCATTCCTTTAGAACGGATAAGCAAAGCCAACATCGTGTTCCGGTTCCCGGCGTGATAGCGAAAGAGGAGGATCCACGTGGCGGCAAGGGCGAAACGGCAAAAAGAGGCGGAAAGCTCCACTGCGGTGCTCCTGCGTGAACTCGAGGGAGCGTTGAATGAGCTCGAACGCGAACGGGGGATTCCCCGGGACGTGCTCCGCGAGGCTATCACTCAGGCCATTCTCACTGCGTACAAGCGTCACTTTGCCGGCGCGGACCAGGCGAACGTCACCATCGACATCGGACCCGCGGGGGTTAGAGTCTTCCGCCGGCTGAAAGTGGTGGACGACACCGAATATGAGCGCATGAGGGCCGCGGCCGATGCCGACTCGGAACAGAACCGGGGCCCGGGGGAGGCGGAACCTGGCGAGACCACAGGCGAGGAGGCTATAGGGCCCGAGGGGTCAGAGGAGTCTGAAGAGGCCGAGAAGGCCGGTAAGGGAGCCGGGCTGAACGGGGAAGCCGGAGAGGAGACCACCGGGCAGGAGGATAAAGGCAGGGTCCTTTCCGCGGCCGAAGCCGACGGTACCGTGGCCCCGAGCGGCGGCGGGAGGCGTCCTCTCCGGGTCAATCGTGACGTCATCCCGCTATCGGAAGCACGGCGGATCCGGCCGGACTACCAGGTGGGAGAGGTGGTTCAGGTCGAAGTGACGCCCCGGGAGTTCGGCCGCATCGCGGCTCAGGCCGCCAAGCAGGTGCTGGTGCAGCGCCTGCGGGAAGCGGAACGGGCCCTTGTTTACCAGCAGTTCGCCAACAAGGAAGGGGATATCGTCACCGGGGTCGTCCAGCGGCGGGAAAACCGTAACCTGGTTATCGACCTGGGTAAAGTGGAGGCCTTGATGCCACCGAGTGAACAGGTTCCAACCGAGAACTACCAGCCGGGGACGCGCCTTAAGGTGTACGTCGCTGAAGTTCGGAAGGCTGCTCGGGGTCCTCAGGTGGTGGTATCACGGACCCATCCTGGGCTCTTGAAGCGTCTTTTCGAGCTGGAGGTACCCGAGATCCACGACGGGATCGTGGAGATAAAAGCGGTGGCTCGCGAGCCGGGCCACCGGGCGAAGATAGCGGTTCATTCCCGCAAGCCGGGGGTTGACCCGGTGGGGGCGTGCGTGGGGCCGCGCGGGATGCGGGTACAAAACGTGGTGCAGGAACTCCGAGGGGAGAAAGTCGATATCATACCCTGGGACCCGCTGCCCGAGAAGTTCATCGCCCGGGCGTTGGAGCCGGCGGAGGCGCAACGGGTCATCCTGCGTCCCCTGGACAAGTCAGCGAGGGTCATAGTACCTGACAACAAGCTTTCCCTCGCTATCGGCCGGGAGGGCCAGAACGCGCGGCTGGCCGCCAAGCTGACCGGATGGAAGATCGACATCAAGAGCACCAGCCAGATGGCGGAGATCCTCGCGCAGGAGTTGTTCACCCCCGCGGTCAAGGCGGGCAGAGAAAAAGAAGAGGTCGTTGCGCCCAGCCGGACTCCTGAGGGCGTGGCGGCAGCGCCGGTGGCGGCTGCTCCCGAACCTGCTCCGGAGGCGGCACCATTGCCACCCGGCTGGGTGGCTGCAGGTGCACCGGCCGTCGAAGCCGGGCCGGGGGCGCCGTCGGCGTGGACGGATCAGGTGCCGGTACCGGGGGAGGAGGGCGAGGAGAGTCGCGAGGTTCGGCCAGAAGCGGAGCCGCTGGTCGGCGAAGCGGCGGGGCGCCGGCGAGACGAAGAGGAAAGTGAGCGTCCCGCCCGCCGTACTCGGGGACCCCGCCGGGAGAAGCGGGACGAGATCGAGCTGGAAGTTTTGGAGGAAGTGGATGAACCCTTGCCTACTCTCTTCTCCGAGGAGAGTGAGGAGAACAGGACGACCACGGAGCCCCGGATCCGCAAGCGGGCTCCGGTACGAGTACGTTCTGCTCCCGATCAACCGCTCGCCACGTCCCTGGCGGCGTTGCTACAAGAGAAGGGAGTCAGCCTTCCTGGCCTGACGGCCACGGTGGGTGAGGGGCAGACCGAGGGAAAGAAGGAAGCCGGTGCTTCTTCCACCGGTTCTTCTGGGGATACGGGTGAGCCGGGTAGGAAGGCCCGCCAGAACAAGGGGGAGACTCGGTGAAGCACGTTCCGCAGCGGACTTGCATCGGGTGTCACAGCGTCCGTCCCAAGCGGGAACTGGTGCGGGTAGTGCGTACCCCGGAGGGAGAGGTGCTGGTTGATGCTTCCGGGCGTCGCGCGGGCCGGGGGGCATACATTTGCCCCGATCCGGCGTGCCTGGAACGGGCGCTGAGCGGGAACCGCCTGGAACGGGCGCTGGAATGTGCAGTGCCTCGTGACATTGCGGCTGCCCTCGATAAGGAGTTGCGGGAACTGATCAGCTTGCGACTGAGATCGGAGGCGTCCCCCGGCAGGCCTGCGCAGGTTTGAGAGAAATTCTTTCGGGGGGTTGGGCATGAACGAAACGAAAACCGAAATCGTTCAAGAAGAGACGAGCGGCCGGGCGAATTCACGGCCGACAGGAGCGAGCGATGTGCCGGCGGAGCGTTCCCGACCATCAATGCGGGAGAGGGCAACCGGCCCGGCGATGCCCGGGTCGTCGCCGGGCGGTGTCTCTGCCGTCGTTGGTCTGGGCAAGCCGGTGGGCTTACACGGTGCCGGCCAGCGCCCCGGACGGGTACTCGCTCCCAGCCGTATGCCGCTGGTACGCTCTGGTTCCCGGCCCGCGGGTCCGAGCCAACCCCCCCGGCCCGCGGGTCTTAGCCCGGGACCCGGGGTCGAAACCCCGGTCCGTGCTGCCAAGGCCGGGGCGGCGGTCGCGACCACCAAGTCCGAGGCGGTGCCGAAGAAGGGGCCGGAACGCGAGCAGATCAAGCAGGCGGCGCCAGCGGTGACGCCGGCGCCGGCAGCAGGGGCAGTGCCGGCACCAACGCCGGCTCAAGCGGTAGCGCCTGTACTAACGCCACCGCCGGCGCCGGCGGCAACTCCGACTCCAACTCCGACTCCAACTCCGACTCCAACTCCAACTCCAACTCCAACTCCAGCTCCACCCGCACCCTCCCCGGAAAGTGTCATGCCCGCGCCGGTCGTGGGTGAAGGCCCGGCCAGGGCCATCGCTTCTCCGGCCACGGCAGAGGAAGCGGCGGGCCGGACGGCAGCCGCGCCATCGCCGGCCGCTCCGGCCAAAGGTCCAGCCGGGGCACGGCCCGAAGGCCGCCCGGCGGGTGGGGCTGGTAGCGCTCGCCAAGCCGCCCCGGCGACCGCGAAGCCGGCCGCTCAGCGGAGCCGGGCCAGCACTGCCCGGCAGGGTACTGCCGCCGGTCCCACCGCTACGAGGAGCCGTGCCACTGCCGCGGCCCAGAAGCAAGGGGCCGCCGCAGCCCGGCCACCGGTGTCCGCGAACGGCCGTTCACATGCTAAGGGCGCCGCGCGCGGGGCTGCTGAGACTGCACCGGTTCGAACCAAAGTGGTTGAAATCGGTGGACAGATTACCGTCAAGGATCTAGCTCAGAGGCTGGGAGTCTCTCCGGCCCAGCTGATCAAGGTGCTGATCCAGCTAGGCGTCATGGCGGGAATCAACCAGAGCCTCGACCAGGAAACTGCCGCCCTGGTGGCCCAGGAGTTCGGGGCGGAGGTGCGTCTCAAGGAGATCCACGACATCAGCAAGGAACTGGAGGACACCCCTGATCCTGAAGAATCGTTGAAGCCCAGACCGCCCGTGGTCACGATCATGGGTCACGTGGACCACGGCAAGACCACGCTGCTGGACGCCATCCGTCAGAGCCGCATTGCCGCGGGTGAAGCCGGTGGAATCACCCAGCACATCGGTGCCTACCAGGTGGAGGTCAAAGGTAAGAAGATCACGTTCCTGGACACTCCGGGCCACGAGGCCTTTACCGCCATGCGGGCCCGGGGCGCTCAGGTGACCGACATTGCCATCCTGGTGGTAGCCGCCGACGACGGGGTTATGCCCCAGACCGTCGAGGCGGTCAACCATGCCAAAGCGGCCGGAGTCCCCATCGTGGTTGCGGTCAACAAGATGGACAAACCGGGTGCCAACCCTGACCGGGTAAAGCAGCAGTTGTCGGAACACGGGCTGCTTCCGGAAGAGTGGGGGGGCGACACCATCTATGTACCGATCTCGGCCTTGCGGAAGACCGGCCTTGATGACCTCTTGGAGATGGTATTGCTCGTCGCGGAGATGAAAGAACTGAAAGCGAACCCGGACCGGCCGGCCCGGGGACGAGTGATCGAGGCCGAGCTGGATCGGGCCCGGGGCCCCGTCGCTACCGTGCTGGTTCAGAAGGGGACCTTGCGTACGGGCGACACGGTTATAGTCGGTTCTGCCTTCGGTAAGGTACGCGCGCTCATGAACGAACTGGGCAAGCGAATCGCCAAGGCCGGGCCATCCACCCCGGTACAGATCCTGGGGCTGGACGAGGTACCGACTCCTGGCGACGAATTGATCGTCCTGCACGACGAGCGGATCGCCCGGCAGCTGGCGGAAAGCCGCCGGGAGCGGCAGCGGCAGGAGGAACGGCAGACCGGCGAACCCAGGGTCACTCTGGAAAACCTGATGGACAAGATCAAAGAAGGAGAGACTCGTTCGCTCAACGTCATCTTGAAAGCAGACGTGCAGGGTTCGCTGGAGGCCCTTCGTTCTGCTTTACTCGGGCTGAGTACCGACGAGACTAGGGTCAACATCGTCCATGCCGGGGTCGGTGGCATTACCGAGAGTGATGTCAACCTGGCGGATGCCTCGGGAGCGATCATCATCGGGTTCAACGTGCGTCCGGACCAGACGGGAGCAAAAGCGGCCGAGCGGACCGGGGTCGATATCCGTACCTACCAGGTCATCTATGACGTGCTGGCCGACGTCAAGCAGGCGCTCCAAGGGCTGCTCGCCCCCAGGACTCAAGAGGTGATCCTGGGCCGGGCCGAGGTACGGCAGACCTTCCA
Source organism: Bacillota bacterium (assembly GCA_012839805.1). GTDB lineage: Bacteria > Bacillota > Limnochordia > Limnochordales > DUMU01 > DUMU01. The sequence goes on from DUMU01000005.1 coordinate 192,057, forward strand.
CGTACCCAAAGTCGGGACGGTGGCCGGCTGCTTCGTAATCTCGGGGCGGATCCAGAGGGGCGCTAACGTGCGAGTCTTGCGGGACTCGCGTGTGATCTACGACGGGCGCATCGAATCGCTGCGCCGCTTCAAGGATGACGTCCGGGAAGTTCCGGAAGGCTATGAATGCGGCGTAGGGATCGAAAAGTTCAACGACGTGAAGGAGGGCGACGTCCTGGAGGCATACGGCACCCAAGAGGTTCCAGCCTGATGTGGCACGGTCTGCCGGCCCCGGAATCTGAGTTTCCGGGTAAGTGCGGGAAGTGGCAGTGGCAAGGGAGTGGAGAAGTATGGGTGTGCGCCAGGAACGTCTGCGCGAAGAGATCAAGCGGGAAATGACCGACATCCTGCGCCGCTCTAAAGATCCCCGGATCGGTTTCGTCACGGTCACCGACGTGGAGCTGTCCCGGGACTTGGAGCACGCGCGGGTGTTCGTAACGGTCATGGGCAAACCGGCCGAGAAGGAGCAGACTTTGGCGGTATTGAAAGCAGCGACTGGGTACATCCGTACCGAACTGGCCCGGCGGGTGCGGGTACGGCACGTTCCCGAGGTGGTCTTCGTCGAAGATGAGTCGGTGGAGCGGGGGTTGCGGGTCGACCGGCTCCTGCGCGAGATCGCGGCCGAGCAGAAGCCGGAGGTTTCGTCATGAAGTGCGACCTTCAACTGGATGAACTTCCTCCTCCTGCTCCCGTCATAGCCGCCCTGAGACAGGCCAGGCGTGCCCTGCTTGCCTGCCACGAGGATCCGGACCCCGACTGTGTGGGCTCCATGTTGGCCCTGGCCCGCGGGCTCGCCCGTAGGGGAGTTCGGGTCACCACCGTATGTCCCGATCCGCTTTCCACGGCTTTGTTGCAATTACCCGGGGCCGAGTCGGTTCGTGCCCCGGCAGGTCTGGGGGAAGAGGGGCCATGGGACACGGGGATCGTGGTGGATTGTGAACCGGCTCGCACCCGGGATGCCTGGCCGTACCTGGCCAGCGCCCCCGTTGTGATAAACATCGATCACCACGAAACCAATGACGGCCAGGTGGGCCTCGTCTGGGTCGAACCGGAGGCGGCCGCCACCGGTGAACTGGTTTTTGCCGTCCTCTCCGCCCTCCCCGTAGAGCTAGACCCGGCCATGGCCTGCCATCTTTTTGCTGCCCTCCAGGGAGATACAGGGTCTTTTCAGTTCGACAACACCAAGGCGCGCACGCTCCGCCTGGCCGCTCATCTGGTCGAATTGGGGGCCTCCCCGGGCGAGATCTCCCAGGCGCTGTATGAGACCCGGGAGCTCGGGTACGTCCAGTTGACGGGGGAAGTGATCCGGACCTTACGCCGCTCGCCCGATGGTAGAATCGCATGGGTCCACCTCACCCGGGAGATGGTGGAAAGAGCCGGGTTGCGAGACAGTGAAGTGGAAGGCTTCGTACGCTATCCCCGGATGATCCGGGGAGTAGAGGTGGCCCTGCTCTTCCGGGAGACCAGTGACGGGCGGGTACGGGTATCCTTGCGCTCCCGTGGCCGGGTGGACGTCAGCCAGCTCGCGACCCGCCTCGGCGGGGGCGGTCACATGCGCGCCTCCGGTTGCACTCTGGCCGCGACCCTGCCGGAGGCAGAAGCCCGGGTGATCGCCCTGGTCTCGGAAGCTCTCCGTGATGGCTCTCTACCTCGGGGGGAGGAGCATGCCCCGGATCTCGGGCTTTCTCAATCTGATCAAGCCATCCGGGCCGACCTCTCATGACCTGGTCGTCCGGTTGCGGCGGCTCCTACCGGGTTTGCGCCTGGGGCACCTGGGCACGCTCGACCCGGCCGCCGGGGGAGTGTTGCCGATGGCTCTGGGCAGCGCTACCCGGCTTTCGGCTTATGCCGGCTGGCACCCCAAGACATACCGGGTCGAGTTGCTGCTCGGTCTTGAGACCACCAGCGGGGACTTGCAGGGGAGCATGGTGAGCGCGGCCCTCCCGGGTCGAGTAGTCAATGGCAATGATATCCGGGAGGTACTGAGACAGTTTACCGGACCGATCCGGCAGCGCCCGCCCCGAAGCAGCGCCGTGCATGTGGCGGGCCGGCGCAGTTACGAATGGGAACGGGCGGGTTTCCCGGTAGAGCCGCCCGAACGCCGGGTTACCGTGTACGAATGGCGGTGGCTGGCCGTTTTTCCCGCGGGGGGCGGCCTCCTCGATCCGGCGAAGGAGAGTGCAATCCGGCTGGCACCGGGGGATCGGCTCCTCTTCGAGGTCCTTTGTTCGGCCGGCACTTACGTCAGAGCCCTGGCCAGGGACATCGGGCGGGTTCTCGGTATTGGTGCTACCGTCAGTTACCTCTTACGTACTGCCGTCGGGCCCTTTACCCTGACCAATGCCATCCCGGTGGGACGGCTCGGGAGCGATCCGTCGGTAGCGGAAAGCGTGGTCCTCGCCGGGCTCTTGCCCCCGGCCACGATCTGGCCTCCGGATCGGCCGCGACTTCGGCTCGCGCCCGATTTGGTGAAACGCTTGCGGCAGGGCCAGGCGGTAAGGTACGAAGAATCACGCCTCGCCGCGGCGCCGGCCCGGGCCGGTCACGAGCCAGCCGGGTCCGGCCAGGAGGTGTTGATCGAGGATGGGACGGGGGAGGCGGTCGCCATCGGTCTCGCGTTGCCCGGAGGCTTCTTGCGAGCCAAGAGGATTCTGACATGATCCGCTGGGAAACGGTCGCCTGGCAGGAGGCCCTAGATCTTCGCGGGGCAGTTTTTGCGCTGGGAACCTTCGATGGCGTACATCGGGGTCACCAGGCCATCCTGGCGCGGGCCAGGGAGATGGCCCAGCGCAAAGGACGTCCCGCAGCGGTACTCACCTTCGACCGGCACCCCCAGGCTACCTTGCGAGGGAAGGCTCCCCCGGAGATTACCCCGCTGCCGGAAAAGCTCGCCATCCTACGTGCCCAGGGGATGGCGGCCGCGATCCTTTTGCAATTCGATGCCGAGCTGGCCAGCCTCCCGGCCCCGGATTTCGAGCGGGAGGTCTTGCACGAGTTGTTTTGCGCCTCCGGGGTGGTCGCCGGTTACAACTTCACTTACGGGCGGCGGGGTGAGGGTAGGGCCAGTTCCTTGGTGAAAGCAGGCGGGAAGTACGGCTTCGACGTCGAGGTGGTGGCGCCGGTGGAGGTGAACGGAGTGGTGGTATCCAGCACCCTCATACGGCAGGAACTCGCCCAGGGAAGGGTGGAATTGGCGGCTACTTTGCTCGGGCGGTATTACGCGTTACGCGGTCCGGTGGTGCCCGGCGATGGGCGGGGGCGCTCCCTCGGCTTCCCCACCGCCAATTTGGCCCTGCCTGAAGGAAAGTTGTTGCCGGAAGAGGGAGTCTACCTGGGCTTGGCCGGGCTCGACCGGGACCTTTGGCCGGCGCTGGTCTCCCTGGGACCACGACTCACCTTCCAGGCCGGGCCGGCGGTGGAGGTGCACCTGATCGATTTTCGGGGGAACCTGTACGGTAAGGAACTGACGGTTCACCTCGTGCGCCGCCTGCGGGCGCTTTTCCGGTTCCCTTCCGCCGAGGCTTTGCGGGCCCGCATGGAAGAGGATCTGGCCGAGGCGAGGGAGCTCTTTTCGCGTTTACACCCGAACGCGCTTATGCTAGAATAGCTGGCGGCCTGGAGAGAGCTGCCACGGCTAAAACCGCTGTCCGGCGCAAGTATGATCCTAACGCGGGGCAGTAGGCGATTGGGGGCGCTGATGGGAGATGGCCTGGGAAAAAGAGCGGAAGGCGGAATTGATCAAGGAGTATCAAACCCACCCGGGCGACACCGGTTCACCGGAAGTACAGATCGCGCTGTTGACCCACCGCATCAACCAGCTGACCGAGCATTTGCGAGTTCACCGGAAGGATCACCACTCGCGGCGGGGGCTCTACAAGATGATCGGCCAGCGCCGGGGGCTCCTGAATTACCTGCGGGAGAAAGACATCGAGAGGTACCGCACCCTGTTGGACCGCCTCGGGCTGCGGCATTGAGGGGCGCGGGAGAGCGGGCTCTCCCGCTCTTTTCCTTTATGGTTGCCCACGGCGGCGGTGGATAGCCGATCGCCGGCGTCGGATAATGAGGAAGAGGAGTAAGTGAGGCAGGTACTGCGCAGGGAGGTACATGAGGGTTATGGAAGTGTTTACCACGGAACTGGGCGGGCGACCGCTTCGCCTCGAGGTGGGTGAACTGGCCAAGCAGGCGAACGGAGCGGTCCTCGTCCGCTACGGGGATACGGTGGTGCTGGTGACGGCCACCATGTCCAAGGAACCCCGGGAGGGTATAGACTTCTTCCCCCTGGTAGTTGATTACGAAGAGCGAATGTACGCGGTGGGGAAAATCCCGGGGGGTTGGGGCCGGCGGGAGGGCAAACCGGGAGAAGCGGCGGTGCTGCATGCCCGCGAGATCGATCGGCCGATCCGTCCCCTGTTTCCGGAAGGTTTCCGGCACGATGTCCAGGTGGTAGCTACTGTTCTCTCCGTGGACCAGAACAACGATCCGGACATCGCCGCCATGATCGGGGCGTCGGCCGCGCTCTCCATCTCTGATATCCCTTTCCAAGGGCCGATTGCCGGAGTACGGGTGGGACTGGTTGACGGATCGTTCGTGATCATGCCCGACTTCGCCACCCGCCAGCGCAGTTCCCTCAACCTGGTGGTGGCCGGGACGAAGGAAGCCATCATGATGGTGGAGGCAGGGGCCAATGAAGTTCCGGAGGCGACGATGCTTGAGGCAATCCTCATCGGGCATCAGGAAATCAAGCGCCTCGTCGGGCTGATCGAAGAAATGCAAGCCAAAGTGGGGCGGCCGAAGTTTCAGCCCGAGATTCCCCCGGTCGACCCCGAGATCGAACGGGCCGTCCACGAGTTTGCCCGGGAGCGCATCTTGGCGGCCCTGACGGCCGAGGACAAGCTGGCCCGGGAGGACGAACTGGAACGAGTTCATTTGGATACTCTCGCCCATTTCCAGGAAACCCTTGGCGAAGAGCTCTTCACCGAAAAGGTAAAGGACATCGAGAAAGTATTGGACAAGCTAACCAAAGGAGAGGTCCGTCGCTTGATCACCCAGGAGGGAAGGCGGGTGGACGGTCGCCGGCTCGACGAGATCCGGCCGATCTCCTGCCAGGTGGGGCTCCTGCCGCGGGTGCACGGTTCCGGCCTTTTCACCCGTGGCCAGACCCAGGTACTCACCGCGTGTACGCTGGGTCTCAAGTCGGATGAACAGCTTCTCGACGATCTACGACCGGAAGACCGGAAGCGGTACATCCACCATTACAATTTTCCCCCCTACAGCGTCGGCGAAGTGCGGCCCCTCCGTGCTCCCGGCCGCCGGGAGATCGGTCATGGGGCTCTGGCCGAACGGGCTCTCTTGCCGGTCATCCCACCGGAGTCGGAGTTCCCCTACACGATTCGCTTGGTTTCCGAGGTACTGGAGTCGAACGGCTCTACCTCGCAGGCCAGCGTGTGCGGTAGCACGCTGGCCCTCATGGACGCGGGCGTCCCCATCCGCAAGCCGGTCGCGGGCATCGCGATGGGACTCGTCAAGTACGAGGACCGGTTTGCCATCCTCACCGATATCCAGGGCATCGAGGATGCGCTGGGAGACATGGACTTCAAAGTGGCCGGAACCAGGGACGGGATCACGGCCATCCAGATGGACATTAAAGTGGCCGGCGTGGATGCCGCCATACTCAGCCAGGCGTTGGAGCAGGCGAGGAAGGCACGTCTTTTCATCCTGGACAAAATGCTGGAGGTCATCCCCGCACCTCGTCCGCAGCTTTCACCTTACGCGCCGCGCATCATTCAGATGGAGATCCCCGTGGACCGTATTCGCGATGTCATCGGACCGGGCGGGAAAGTAATCCGGGGCATCATCGAACAGACCGGGGTCGAGATCGACGTAGAAGATGACGGGCGCGTCTTCATCGCCTCCGTCGATGAGGAGGCGGGGCGACGGGCGAAGGAGATGATCGAAAACCTGGTCCGTGACGTGGAGGTCGGGCAGGTATACAAGGGTAAGGTCCGGAGGACCACCAACTTCGGAGCTTTTGTCGAGATCCTACCCGGCAAAGAGGGGCTGGTTCACATCTCCGAGCTGGCCCGGGAGCGGGTCGGCCGGGTGGAGGACGTGGTCAACGTCGGAGACGAAGTCATGGTCAAGGTGACCGAGATCGACAAGCTGGGCAGGATCAACCTTTCCCGCAAGGACCTGCTGCCGCCCCTCGAGGCGGAGGATCAGCGAGATCGAGGGCGGCGGGAGTGGGAGGATCGCCGGGGGCATCCGGGGCCGAGCCGGGGCGGTAACCCGGGTCGGGGCGACGGGAAGGCGCACCGGCGCTAGCCACCCGGGGTAGAGGCAGACCAGGCGATGGAATACGGTATTCGCGCCCGGCGAGCCCGAGTACTCACGGTAGCTCATCTGCGCCCCGGCATCGATGAGCTCACGGTCGAACTCGAGCATCTCGAGCATGAGGACGGACCGGGAGAACATGGGCCGGGGGCGCGCCACGCACCGGACGTACCGGCCGAGGACGAACCGGCGAAGGTTGGAGGGGGCGGGGCCATGCCGGGGAAGGGAGTACCCCAACGGGCCTTGCTTTTCCCGGCCCTAACCGGCCTTGCCCGGCCGGGTGACCGGGTACTCCTCAACACCACCGCGGTTCATCTCGGGCTCGGTACCGGCGGGTACCATTTCGTCATGGCCGTCGACGGAGGCCAGGAGACCGATCTCGCCGGGCGGGGGCACATAATGAAGCTCAGGTACACTCCCTGGCAGTTGCGGGTCCTGGCGGTGGAAGAGCCGGCAAGCCCCCATCATCAGGTCTTGCAGGATATGGACAGTCTGGGCGGAAGGCCGGTGGTGGCGCTCGGGCTCCACAGTCAACTCGCGCCGGTGGCCCTTGCCCTCAAGCTAGAGACCGGGTTCAAAGCCCGCCTCGCCTACTGCATGACGGACGGGGCCGCCTTACCCCTGGCCTTCAGTGAACAGGTAGCCCAACTGAAGGAAGCCGGCTGGCTCGATCTGACCGTCACGGTGGGGCACGCCTTCGGCGGTGACCTCGAAGCCGTCACCATCTGGAGCGGGATGCTGGCCGCCGTGGGTGTAGGCGGGGCTGACGCCGTCGTCATCGGCATGGGGCCGGGCGTGGTCGGTACCGGCACCCGCTGGGGTACGACCGCTCTCGAACAAGCGCCGCTCCTCGACGCCGCCCACCGGTTGGGCGGTCATCCCATCGCCGTGCTTCGCCTCGCCGGGGCTGACCCGCGACCCCGTCACCGCGGCGTGAGCCACCACAGCCTTACGGTACTGGGGCGCCTGGTCTCCTGCCGGTGTGACGTCCCGCTTCCCCGGTTGGAGGCCGGTGAACTTTCAGCTCTCATCGATGCCCAGCTGAAGGAGTCCGGTATCGCCGAGCGCCACCACCTGGTCACGGTTGACGCCTGGCCGGTGCTGCACGAGGCGAGGCGGCGTGGCATACGCTTCTCTACGATGGGGCGGGGAGTAGACGAAGACCCGGTTCCGTTTCTGGCGGCGGCGGCCGCCGGCCTTCATGCCGCCCGGATCGCCGGGAACGCCAGGCGGGCAGAACGCGGCGATGAGGCAGGTGAAGGATGACGGGGGCCACGAAGGAAACCACCCTTATTCTGGTGCGGCATGCGGTAACCGACTGGAACGACGGGCAACGCATCCAGGGACAAGAGGATCCGCCGCTTAGCGAGCACGGGCGCGAACAGGCACGACGTCTGGCTGCCTTCTTGCGTGACGCGGGTGGATGGGGCGAGTTCCGGCCCGGTTTCTTGAGCCTGCCACCTGCAGCCCCCGTTTACACCAGCGATCTGCGCCGGGCGAGGGAAACGGCAGAGATGCTGGCGCAAGTCTGGGAATTGCCGGTGGAAGCCCGGCCGGAGTTGCGAGAGATGTGCTACGGGCGCTGGCAGGGCCTGACCGGCGCCGAAGTAGCCCTGCGCTACCCGGAAGAGTGGCAGGAATGGCAGGCCAACCCGCAGACCGCCCGGCCCCAGGGCAGCGAAAATATGGTGGAGGTTCAGCAGCGCGTCGTGCAACTTCTCACCGCCATGGCTTCTTCTCACCCGGGCGAGACGGTCCTGGTAGTATCACACGCGGGACCGTTGAAGGCTGCGATCTGCTGGGCGCTCCATCTCGACCTCGCCGAACGCTTCCGCTTTAATCTACGCAACTGTTCTCTTTCGGTGCTCACGTTTCCCCCCGGGAAAGAGCCCCGGGTTGACCTCGTAAACTTCTGGGTCTGACGGGAACCCGGTCATCCTCTCTCCTCTCCTTTCTCGAGCGCCGGCTTACGAGGTTCTGCGCCAAGGCGCGCTCGCATACCCGTGGTAGAGGAGGTGGACAGGTTGGGCTTTTTCCGGCTTTTCCTGGCGAGCCGGCGTCGTATTTACCTTTTCATTCTACTCACCTTCTTGGCCGGGCTCTGTGCCGGATTGGGGGCCGCTCAAAGCCTTTCGTCCACCGACTCGGTCGCCTTGCAGCAACTCCTGGCTACCTTCTTCCGATCCACCGGTACCCTCGCGTCGCCGGCCGAGCTTTTCCATCAGAATCTTCGGGTGGATCTCCTGCAGACCCTGGGAATCCTCTATCTCGCGGGGTTGAGTCTGGTGGGGGTTCCACTGATTCTCTTCATAGTCTTTCTCCGCGGCTTCATACTGGGGTTTGCGGCGGTCCTGGTCTTCACTCCTTTTTCTTTCTCCCGGAGTCTCCTGGGTCTTGCCGCCCTGGCCCCCCAGCACGTCCTGCTCGTACCCGCCTTCATCATAGCCGCGGTGGCCTGTTTGGACTTCTCTTTCGCCGCCTGGCGTTCACTTTTCTTTCCCCGGGCCCCATGGGGCGGCCGCGACCATGGGATACCCCGGCAGCTTTTGGCCTGTAGCGTGGTTGTCCTGGGAGCGGGATTACTGGTGGTCCTGGGGGACCTGGCCGGGGCCTATCTGACCCCCGCATTGCTCGGTCTACTCTCTACGCTCCTATCCTGAATGGGTACGCAGGTATCGGGCGGGCGGACCAGAATTCCCTCTACATGAATAATAAGGAGATAAGTAGCCAGTCTGAACCTCCTCGCACGGCGCCCGGGACAGGGAAGCCGGCGGGCCTGGCAGCGGTTCAGGCCAGCTTTTACCAGTACCTCCTGGCCGAAAGGCGTCTTCAGCCGGCCACCGCTGCCGCTTACCGGCGGGACGTGGGCGGGTTTGCCGCGTACCTGGCCAAACACCTGAACCTTTCTCCCGACCGGATCGAACTCGCGCATTGCACGCCCGAGGTGGTTACTACCTACCTCGCGCACCTGGCCGCCCGCGGGCGCCGCCCGGCTACCCTGGCGCGGGCGGCCTCCAGCTTACGAGCGTTTTTCCGTTTCTGGACGGAGGGGGAGAGCGCCGCTCCGGACCCGACGCGCCATCTGGCCTCACCCCGCCTGGGGCGGCCCCTTCCCCGGGTGGCCGCTCAGGATGAAGTGGAAGCCTTGCTCGCGGCCGTTCCCGAGCGGGACGGCTCGCCAGAAGAGCTGAGGGATCGGGCCATCCTGGAGGTGTTGTATGGTTCGGGCTTGCGGGTCTCCGAACTGGTGAACCTCCGGCTCGACGCGATCGACCTGGAGGAAGGCTTGCTGCGGGTGATGGGTAAGGGTCGCAAGGAACGCCTGGTTCCCCTGAGTGACCCCGCCCGGAGCGCTCTGGCCCGTTACTTGAAGGGGGGCCGGCCGCAGCTTTTGCGGGCTAGACGTTCACCTTATGTATTTGTCTCGGGGCGGGGCCGGCCCCTCACCCGGCAGCGGGCCTGGCAACTGGTGAAGGGATACGCCCGCCGGGCGGGTCTTTTGCGCCTGCCTTCCCCGCATACCTTGCGGCACTCGTTTGCTACCCACCTGCTGGAAGGGGGGGCCGATCTGCGCAGTGTCCAGGAGATGCTGGGGCATGCGGATATCCGAACGACCGAGATATACACCCACCTTACGGCCGAGCGCATGCAGGCCATCTACCGCCAGGCGCACCCGCGCGCGCGGGGGACGGGGGTCGGCTTGAGAGAACCTAGAACCGTTAACGGAACCGACCCGGGGGAACTGGACGGGGCGAAGGAAAGGAAGAAGGTGAAGAGCGGTGGTCAAGACGGCCGGCCGGGCGCACGGAGATCAGCGCCGGATCGACCGGGCGGTGGTCCTGGTAATGGATAGTGTCGGCATAGGAGCGCTCCCCGATGCCGGTCTTTACGGCGACGAAGGGAGCAACACCTTGGTGCATACGGCGCAGGCGGTGGGGGGCCTCCAAGTGCCGAACCTGGCCCGGCTGGGGCTGGGATGGCTGGTCGACGCGCCCGGAGTCGAGAGAGGGGAGCGGCCCATAGGGGCTTACGGGCGCATGGCCGAGGTCTCTCCGGGCAAAGACACCACCACCGGGCATTGGGAGATGATGGGGATCCAGCTCGAAAGAGCTTTTCCCACCTACCCCCAGGGCTTTCCCAAGGAGGTGATCGAGCCTTTCGTCCGGCGGATCGGCCGCCCGGTCCTGGGCAACCGGCCCGCATCGGGGACCGAGATCATCAAAGAGCTGGGCGAGCTCCATATGCGCACGGGCTTCCCGATCGTGTATACCTCGGCGGACAGCGTCTTTCAGATCGCGGCGCATGAGGAAGTAATCCCGGTGGACGAGCTCTACCGCATGTGCGAGGTCGCCCGGGAGATCCTCCAGGGCGAACACGCGGTCAACCGGGTTATCGCCCGTCCTTTCCGTGGCGAACCCGGCCATTTCATCCGTACCGAGCGCAGGCGGGATTTCAGCCTGCCGCCACCCCGGCCCACGCTCCTCGACTGGCTGAAAGAGGCGGGTTTCGCGGTGCGGGCGGTAGGAAAGATAGAGGACATCTTTGCCGGCCGGGGGATCACGGACGCAGTTCACACGGGTAACAACGAAGAGACCCTCGCTGCCACGGAACGGTACGCCCGGGAAAGCCCTGCTCCGGGGCTCATATTCGCCAATTGTGTCGACTTCGATATGCTCTACGGTCACCGGAATGACCCGGTTGGGTATGCCCGCGCTCTGCAAGAGCTGGATGCGTGGATTCCCCGTCTTTTGGCCGCGCTTACGCCCCGGGATCTCCTGGTGGTTACGGCGGACCACGGGTGTGACCCCACCACCCCCAGCACCGATCACTCGCGGGAGTACGTACCGTTACTGATCGCCGGAGGTATGATCCGATCGGGGGTGGATCTCGGAACGCGAGGGACCTTTGCCGACCTTGGCGCTACCTTGGCCGAGCTTTTCGGGATTGCCGCTCTGGCCTCCCCGGTGATGGCGGCGGGCCGTAGCTTTGCTTCGGCGGTATTGGCATAGCGCGAGGAGCGCCGCGCGGCAGCGCGGGAGTAGGGGGGAGAATGGATGCAGTTCAGCATGTACGAGATCATCAAGAAGAAGCGGGACGGGGGCGAGCTGAACCGGGATGAACTCGCCTACGTGGTCCGGGGGGCTTGCCAGCACCGCCTGCCCGAAGCCCAGCTGGCCGCCTGGCTGATGGCGGTCTTTTGGCGGGGGCTCAGCCGCCGGGAGACGGTGGATCTCACGGTCTTGATGGCCCAAAGCGGTTCCCAGCTCGACCTTTCCCGTCTCCCCGGGGTGAAGGTCGATAAACACTCTACCGGCGGGGTGGGGGACAAGACCACTTTGGTGGTTGCGCCCCTGGTGGCGGCGGCGGGTCTCCCCGTGGCCAAGCTTTCGGGACGGGCCCTGGGACATACCGGGGGTACGCTGGACAAGCTGGAGAGTATCCCCGGGTTCAGGACGGATCTGAGCATGGACGAGTTCTTAGGGCAGGTGGAACGGATTGGCGTGGCCGTGGCCGGGGCGGGAGCAGGCCTCGCCCCCGCCGACAAGGTGTTCTACGCGCTGCGGGACCAGACGGCGACGGTAGACAGCATCCCGCTCATTGCGGCCAGCGTCCTCAGCAAGAAGCTGGCCGCCGGAGCCGACGCCTTCGTCCTCGACGTGAAAGTGGGTAGCGGAGCGTTTCTCAAGCGAGAGGAAGAGGCCGTGACGCTCGCCGAGACCATGGTAGAGACGGCCCGGGGAGCGGGACGGCGCGCCCGGGCCCTGGTTACCGACATGAACCAGCCTCTCGGCCGGGCGGTGGGAAACGCGGTGGAGGTGGAAGAGGCCGTGGCGGTTTTGCGGGGCGAGGGGCCCGCGGCGGTGCGGGAGCTCTCCCTCGAGCTGGGGGCAGAGATGCTCTTGCTCGCCGGGGTCGAATCGTCTCGCGAAAGCGCGCGCCGGCGGCTCGAGGAACGGCTTGCCTCCGGAGCGGCCCTGGAAAAGTTCCAGATTTGGGTGCAGGCCCAAGGCGGTGATCCCCACGTGGCCGAACGCCCGCAGGAGGTGCTTCCCCGCCCGTCCTGCCGGCGGGCGCTCCTGGCTGGAACAACGGGTTTCGTGCAAGGCATCAATGGCGAAGAGATTGGCCTGGCTCTGGCCAGCATGGGCGCCGGCCGTACGGGAGCCGATGCCGTCATCGACCCGGCGGCCGGGCTCCTGGTGGAGGTTAGCATCGGCGACGAGGTAGAGGCCGGCCGGAGCGTACTGGGCTGGGTCCAGGGCACCGAAGCAAGCCGGGTCGAACTCGCCCTCCCGCGACTCCTTGATGCTTTCCGTATCGGGCCCGAGCCCGTTCCGGCCCCGCCGCTCGTTTACCGGCGGGTGGGCTAAGAGGGCATACCTTCCTGTCGCTCGGGCAGACTACTTCTCGGATTGCTCCCGTCTCCGGCTTCTCGGCCGAAGGAAACCGGGGGTAGCGTCTTGAGGAGGCGAAGGAAGTGCCCGGGTCGAGACTGCCTTGTGTCGCCGTTCTCGTACTGCCGGTCCTGCTGCTCTTCTTCACCGGGGTGGAAATCCTCCCCCCGGCGAGAGCGGCAGCCCTTTCGCCGGGTGATGGCACCACTTTCCAGCTCGAGCAGAAGGTCCGGTCGGCGGTTCTGATGGATGCAGCGAGCGGGCGCCTGCTTTGGGCGTTCAATCCGGACGAGCGGCAGCCCATCGCGAGCGTCACCAAGATAATGACTCTGGTGCTGGCCCTGGAGGCGCTCCAATCCGGCCAGGTGAAAGAGACCGATCCCGTCCTTGGTAGCGAACATGCCAAGAGCATGGGTGGTACCCAGATCTGGCTCGAGGTGGGGGAGGAGCTTCCTTACCGCGACATGCTGTATGCCGTGGCCGTGGGTTCAGCCAACGATGCCGCGGTGGCCATCGCCGAACACCTGGCGGGATCGGAGGAGACCTTCGTCGCTCGCATGAACCAGCGGGCCCGGGAACTCGGAATGGAGAATACCTACTTTGCCAATGCTACAGGTCTTCCCCTGGAGGGCAAAGTGACTCAAAACCATTACTCGACCGCCCGGGACGTGGCTTGGTTGAGCCGTCACGCGCTGACTCTACCCCGCTTCCGGGAACTGGTTTCGACCTACGAGTACACGATGCGACCAGACAGCCTCCGCCGGCCGGTTCTTTATAGCTACAACCGCCTGCTCCGGCGGTACCCCGGGCTGGATGGGATCAAGACCGGGTTCACCAACGAGGCGGGCTACTGTATCAGCGCCACCGCCATGAGGGACGGGCTCCGTTTGATCGCGGTCGTATTGGGAGCGTCCACCCGGGCCGATCGTGATGACGCGGTCACCGCCTTGCTCAACTGGGGCTTCCGCTCGTTTGAGAGGGTCACGGTGGCCAAAGAACGGACCAGGTACGGCGTAGTACGCCTTCTGCGCGGGTATCCCGAGCAGGTGAACGTAGTGCTCAAGGAAACCATCTCCGTAACCATTCCCCGAGGCACCAAACCCAACTACTCGGCAGAGGCGCAGATCGATACGGACATACGAGCCCCCCTGGCCCAAGGGGCTACCGTTGGTTGGCTCGTGTTGCGGGAGGGCGCCAAAGAAATTGGAAGGGTTCCCCTGGTAACCGAGAGCGAGGTCCGGCGCGCGACGATTTGGGAGATGGTGAAGCGGGGCGTGCAGCAATTGATTCGCCTTTAGTAATCCGGCCTCAGCACCGGTGGTTCGCTCGCGCCTTAGTATAAACCGAAGCGAGCGTGAAAGGAGGGAGCGTGGCGGTTGCCCGCGCAACCATGAACTACCGGTATGAGGATGTGGAAGCCCTCTTTCAGGCCATGAAGCCATTTGTGGCCGAGCCGGGGAAGCTGGCTGCGGACGTCGTCATCAAGCTGGCCCAGGCGGCCTTCATCCTGCGGGAGCAGGTCCAGGCGATCCACGAGCCCATGCAAGCCCTGGAGGCGTACCATCAAGCCCAGGCACAGGGGCGGGCTCAGCAACGCCGATGAACCTCGCAGCAATGCGACCACCGTAACCCGGGGGTGCGAGCTTACAAGCTGGGTAGCCGCACCCCTGTCACGGCTCAGCCTAAGAGTCATGTGTCGAAGGCCGGCTTGAAGGCGGAGAGCCGGGCGAGGGGCAAACCTTCACAATGCTGGGCGATGAATTCATCGGGTTTGGCCCGGGGGCGGTCGAGGAGACCTACGTCTGCCGGCACGAACTTGTGGGCGAGGACGGCCTGGAGCTCGGCCGGGAAACTTTTACGGCGACGGCGGTGCCGGTCGGCGGTCACTCGGATTCTCCTTCGGATTCTTCTGTAACCGTGACTGCCACTCTCCTGCCAGGCGTTGGAGCAGCTCCTTCTCGTGGGGCTGCAGTTGCTGGAACAGGTTTTGGGCCTTTGCCATCAAGACCTCGTCGGGATCGTCTGCGGACACAGGCCCGGCTTGTTGCTTCAGGCGTTGGCGCAATTGGCGCAAGGCCTCTTGCTCGGCTTCTGGCAAACCCTGGAGGCTCTCGTCGAGGAGTCGCTTTTGGCGTTCGAGATCTTTCATGGCACCTGCTCCTTTCACTCTAGCGGCGGCCGGGCAGTGAGTGCGGCCACCCGCCGGGCCGGGATGCTTTCCAGTTTATGCGGGAGATCTTTGCCTGGCCACCTGCACTGGCTGGCAGGGAAAGGGCCCACCGCCAGACCGGAGGGAAGGCCAGGATGAGCAGGATGAGGATTAGAAAAAGCAGGAAAGCCTGCGACTCGTCGTTCTCCGGAGGGGAGGGGCGGCCCGGAGAAGGCTGAGGGGGTTTCTTGCCGGGTCGATCCGGCCGATCCGGCCGGTCCGGGCCGTCCGGTCCCTCCGGCTCGTCGAGCCAGCCCGATCCGCCGGGCCCGCCAAGTGTTTCGTCGCCGGGCCAACCCGGCCGTCCAGGCATCGGGGACGATTCTACGGGACCGATTCCGGTTTTGGCCTCGGGTTCAACCGATTCCTTCCATGTCAACGCGATCCCCCCGTTCACCGACAACTGTCCCGGCATTCCAGCGTATGAGAAAAGCACCCGGCTGCCCCTGGGAGGGGAAGCGCATTTGACCTTATCGGGGTGCGGCGGGAAAACGGCCCCCGGGAAGGGCGGGCGCATAGACTGGGAGGCGGTAGATAGAAGAGACCAATGATGGTCGAGGAGGCGGCTGATGGGGGAGGAACTCGTAAACGAGAGAGCCAGGGCCCCATGGCAGAGACTGGGTGACGAACTGGAAGTGCTGGTGACCTGCCTGCGACTGGCCGCCGATTCGCAAGACCCGCACGCCCCCCGGCGAGTTCGGACGGTCCTCGAGACGGCCCTGTTGCTCCGCCCTCTCGTTGCCCGGCTGGATGAACCGACCGTGCTCGGGCGCCTGGAACGGCAGGTGGAGTTTGCCGGGCAATGGCTGGCCTGGCGCCGGCAGCGGATGACGTCAGGCATCCAGGGGGCGAGCACCGGGGAACAGGCCGGCGGCCAGGCCCTGGCAGCTCTCTTGCCTCTTCTGAGGGGTGGCCTGCCGGCCGGTGCGCCGGCCTCACCGTGGCCGTGGTCGAGCCTCCTGCCTCTCTTCCTTCTGCTCGCCGGCCGCGGGGGAACCGGGACGAAAACCGGGGAGGCGGGCAGTGCGCCGCTTTCGTCGCTTCTGTCGCTGATCGGGCCGGCTCTTTCGGGTAGCTTGCCACAGCTTTCTGCCTTTCTACCGGCATTGTTCGGCAAGACGGAGGCCCACCCGGCTACCCCATCAGCCACGCAGCTTCCAACCCAATCAGCCTCTGACCAGCCCCCGGCGCCGGCGCTCGGAGCCGCCATTTCTACGCTGCTACCGAAAGCTCAGGAATTGATGGCTAACCCGCAGGCGCTCGGTGATTTACTGCGCCGCGCGGAAGAGAAGCTGGGGAAAGAGAAGCTGGCTCGGCTGGAAGAGATGGCTCGCCGGTTGGCCGAGGAGCAGGGCGCCCCTGGTGCGGGTGTGCCCGGTGTGCCGGGCGAGTCTGGTACGTGAGACGTAGACGACGAAGTCAGGGCGGCGGGGCCTTGATCACCAAATCCAATAGCGTCGACGCACCGGGGGTCTTTCGGGCGGCGCCGGCGAAGGCGCCGGTGGCGGCGGTGGCAACTGCTCCTTAGCTTTGGGCCCGTGTTCCGGGCCGGGCGGGCGTACTGGCGCGAGCTGGTGTTCGGACGTCGTGTGCGGGAGCGTTGACGGTCGCAACCGCTCCGGCCGGGCTATGGCTGGGGCGACCGGCGAAGGTCGGGAGGGTGACGGCGCTACCCGGGGGGGCGGCGATTTGAGCGCTGGCGACGGTGAGGGTGGAGACGGTGAACTTGCAGCAGCAGGCGGCCGGGATAGGGTTTGCTCAACGCGGGAGGCGAGTGCCTCGAGCCGTTCCAAAGTGGTTTCCCAGCGTGCCATGAAGTGCCGCCATTCTTGGGCGATGCGGGTGGGTTCGGGAGGTTCGATTTCGTCTTGCAGACTCCGGGCGGCCAGGAGAAGCAGAAGCGCTTCGTTCAACTCGACCAGATGCTGATCGATGCGCTCCAGCCGTTCGGCCCAGGATATCGGCTCCTCGGCCATGGTTGGTTGCCCCCTTCTCGTTCCTCCACAAGGTATGCAGTGTACGGTGGGTCGGCCAGGGAGGAAACGTGCGAGCCGGCTCGAATGACCTTTCGTCGGCTTGCGACGTGGCCAAGACCCAGGGCTCTGGTCGGGGGGGAAGTTCACCAGGTATGAACCTATCGCTCGAGACGATTGAGGACGTGCTGCTGGTGCGAATGCGGGGAGAACTCGACTTGGAAACCGCGGCGAAGTTCCGGGTTCTGGTGGAGGAAGCATTGGATCACCGGCCGGGGCTGAAACACCTGATCCTCGACGTAAGCGGCCTTTCTTTCATCGATTCTTCCGGCCTCGGAGCGATCCTGGGGCGTTACCGCCAATTTGCCGAGCGGGGTGGACGGGTATTCGTGGTGGGAGTCCAGCCTGGCGTCGGCCGTCTCCTCGAGCTTTCCGGTCTTTTCCGAGTGGTCGAGGTGGCGGCAACGGCTGAGGAAGCCCTGGCGCGGGTGCAAGGGGAGGTCGGTTCGGTAGATGGGTGAAGAAGAGCCGGTCAACCGCTTTTCCCTCACTTTTCCCAGCCTGGCCCCGAACGTCTCGTTTGCCCGTTCGACGGTAGCCGCGTTCGCGTCCCAGCTGGACCAGTTTACTCTGGAGGATATCGAGGACATCCGCATCGCGGTGTCGGAGGTCGTCTCCAATGTCGTGATCCACGCCTATCCGAAGGGGGCCGGGCCCGTACGGGTAGAGGCCAGCCTTTACCACGATCGGGTGGAGGTGGTCGTGGCCGACAACGGGTGCGGGATAGCGGACGTAGAGAAGGCCAAGGAGCCGGCGTTCACCACCTTGCCCGGAGAACGTATGGGACTCGGCCTTACGTTCGTCCAGGCTTACATGGACCGGGTCGAGATCACCTCCCGGCCAGGGGAGGGAACGAGGGTGTTCATGGTCAAGCGGCCGGGATCTGGCGTGAGTAAGGGCCAGCTTCCAGAAGGATGAGACTCCGCCGGTTTCTCGATCCGCTTCCACCCCCGCTGCGACCCGAAGAGGTGATGCCTCTTTTCTGGCGGATACGGGCCGGAGATCAAGGGGCTCGTACCGAAGCCATCGAACGGAACCTCCGGCTGGTGGTACAGGTGCTGAACCGGTTTCTGGAGACGAGAAGCGTTGCTCAAGGTGACCTGGACGATCTCTTCCAGGCCGGGTGTCTGGGTCTGATGCAGGCAGTAGACGGTTTCCAACCCGAACGCGCCGTACGGTTTTCGAGTTACGCCGTGCCTTTCATTTTGGGTGAGATTCGCCGCGCTTTCCGGCGCCTGGTTGCGCCCGATCTGCCCCGTTCGCTCTGGCAAAGGCGGGGCCGCCTGTTGCAGGTACGGGAGGAGCTGGCCCAGAAGCTGGGGCGGGAACCTACCCTGGGGGAGATCGCGGCGGCTGCCGGGGTCAGTTCCCCGGAGGTGGCGGAAGGACTTGAGCAGCTCCAGCCCGCGGCGAGGTTAGAGGGCGCTGACCAAACGGTTTGGGAACGATCGGAGGACCGCATCACTTTGGAGCAGCTGATGGCGGGCCTGAGTGCCGGCGACCGGCTACTATTCCGGTTACGGTTTCTTGAGGGGCGGAGCCAGAGCGAGGTTGCCTGGCGGCTTCACGTTTCACAGCCTCAGGTATCTCGCCGGGAACGGCAGCTCTTGGCCCAGTTGCGCCGCGAGGCGTGGTAGCCTGGCGCGGGCTTGGTGCATATTGCCGGCAGGGACGAGAGGACGCAGGACGAACTCCTTCTTGTTCTTGGGCGGCCGGGATGACAACCCGGGAGGGCGATCACACAGCCATTCATCGTAGCAGGCTCTGATGCAATCATCTGACAAAATCCGCAGAAAGGGATGGCGAATCGTGATTCTGGTAGGCGACAAGACCATTCTCCGCCCGCTTTCGTGGGAGGATGTGCCCGCTTTCTTACAGTGGTGCCGCGATCCCGAATTGCAGGATCTAAGTAATGGTACCTACCCAACCAGCCTGGCCGAGTGCGGGCCCTGGTACAGTTCTTTGAGGGCCAACCGGCAACACAAGCACTTCGCTATCATTGCCCGCGACGGTCGTTTCATCGGGGACATCGAGCTCGACTCCATCAGCTGGCGCCGGGGCGAGGCCGAGTTGCGCATCTGCATCGGTGATCCGGCCTACCGCAACCGGGGACTTGGCACTGACGCGGTTGCCACTTTGGTTTCGTACGCATTCTTTCGCCTTCACCTTCGCCTTGTCTACCTGCGCGTTTACCGTGACAACCGGCGGGCGATCCGCTGTTACGAGAAGGTGGGCTTCCGCACGGTCGGCTGGCTTCGCCGGGCCGGCAAACTTGGGGAACGCGAGATATACCTGATGGCATTGACGCCAGAGGATCTACGGGCTCCGGTTCGCGCCCTGGCCGGCTGAGGGAGTCCCTTCTTCTTTTCGAGGAAACCTCCGATCTCAGGAAGGAAAGCGCAGCGCAAGTGTAGAATCCCGTTAGCCAGATGGCCCAGGCTGCGCAGCTCCCGGAGAACCTTCCACCCTGACCTGCGGAGGTTTGGTTCGATGTTGGACATATTCGTCAAGGGCGGCCCTACCATGTACGCCCTGCTGGCCTGTTCGATCGTGTCGGTCGCCGTGATCCTCGAGCGGATCTGGTTCCTTTGGCGGCAACGCCAGCCGGCTGATGAGCTTTTCGAAGAGGTTCGGGAAGCCCTGAGTGAAGGTAAAGTGCTGGAGGCCATGCAACTCGCCCGGCAGTCGGACACGCCGGTGGCAAGCCTGCTCGCGGTGGCCATCGAGCACCATGATGAGGGCCCGGAAGCAGTCCGGCGGAGTCTGGAGCAAGAGGGCAAAGAGCAGGCGGCGGAACTGGAACGAGGGCTTCCGATACTGGATGCGATTGTTACCGTCGCCCCTCTACTGGGGCTTTTGGGGACGGTCCTCGGCATCATCCGGGCTTTCAACGTGCTAGGGGCTCTTCAGGGCGTCGACGATCCCGGGGCACTCAGCGTTGGCATTGCCGAAGCGTTGATCACCACTGCCGCCGGGCTCACCATTGCTATCCCGACCTTGATTGCGCACCGGTACCTGAGCAGCGTGGTCGACAGCATCGTGACGCAGATGGAGAACAAAGCGGAGGAAATCCTTGATCTATTGAGCGAGACCGAGACTCTGGGCGCGGTTTCGCCCGCCGAAGCTGCGGCGGCCGTCGAGAGCAAGGTGGGGGTGTAAGCGATGCAGATCTCCCGCCGGCCCCGGCGTTACTCGGAAGTAAACATCGTACCACTGATCGACGTCGTTTCTTATCTGCTCTTTTTCTTCATGGTTTTCACCACGTTCAAAACGGGAGCTACCCAGTTGCCCATCCGTCTTCCCAGGGCCGAACAAGCTGCAGCCCACGCCCGGGCGCAGTTCATCGTCACGGTGGACAAGGACGGGGTCATGTACGTAGACGGCAGCCGAGTAGACGCCGAGCAGCTCCGCCTGGCCACCCGGGCGGCTCTGGAGGCCCAGCCCTCTCTCTTTGTGGTGGTCAGGGCGGATCGAGAAGTTCGCTATGAGGCAGTGATACAGGCCCTCGACGCGGTGCGGGCCGCAGGGGCGAGTAGCCTGGGGTTGGCAGTGGAGAGGACAGCAGTCAAGCCGCCCGGGCAGGGCTGAAGACAAGGAGGGAGCGCTATGTTCGCCGCGCAGGAGCGGCGGCTCGTTCGCACGGCTGCCTTTGGGATCTCGCTCGCCCTCCACTTGCTCCTCATCCTGATATTCCCCAGAGTCCCGCTCATATTCGAGGGTACGTCGGGTGAAGGAATAATGGCCGGGGGGATTCCGGTTCAGCTCGTGTCGCTTACTCCGGTATCCTCCAGTGCGACTACCCCGGTGGCCAAAGCCGGGCGGGGGCGAACGCCGTCGGCGCAGCCGGCCGAGCCTCCGGCACCTCGAGAGCTTCCGACGGAGCCAAACCCTCAGCAGGTACCCGGGGTGGCGCTGAGCCCCGTCAAGGTGACGCAACCACCGGCGCCGGCCGAGCCGCCCCGAGAGCAGCAGGCTCCACCGGCGACGCCGCCGGACATCACGCGGGGTGAGAAGAGCGGGATCCCGGCTTCGCCAGCTACCACCGCCGGTGAACTGCTTACCAGTGAGAAAGGGCAGGACATAGTGCAAGCCCCTGCTCGGCCCTTGCCCAGGGCCGGCAGCACCGAGAGCAAAGAGGAGAAGCTCGAGCCCAAGCCGGAATCCCTTCCCGCTCCCCTCTCCCAGCAACCGGCTTCGCCTGGCCCGAGGCAGAGCACCACGGCTCAAGAAACCGAGGGCCCGATCCGGGAAGGGGGCGAGGAGAAGCGGGCGGGCAGCGGAGCTGGTGGTCTGGAAGGCTCGGGGAGTGAACCGGCGCCACCGCCGGCACCGGCAGTGGGCAACGGCCCCTGGCTCGCCGGAGATGCCCCGGATTATCCTAAAGTGGCCGCGGACCGCGGGGACAAGGGGGTGGTTCGTGGCCAGGTGCTGATCTGGACGGACGGGAGGATCGAAGTCCGGCAGGTTGCATCGTCGGGGAACCCCGTTATGGACAAAGTGGCCAGAGGCACCATCGCTGATCGCTGGAAGGCGGCGTACCGCCCGCCGGCCGGATGGGTCACGGTGGTGGAATGGGCAGTACATTTTGCTAACCCCCCGAAGGGGGTAGTGGAGCAGCTGGGGGCCTTCAACATCCGGGAGGACAAGGTGCCTTCGACCGGCCCGGTTCCCCGTCCAGACCAGCAGCAACTCACGACCCCGCCGGGAGGGGTCCAGCTAAACCAGACTCAGAGCTAAGGATGGTCGTCAGAATGTACCAGTCGAAACTGGCGGGTAAGCGAATCGCTTCGGCAGGGCTCGTGGTGGCCGGGACGGCGTTGCTCCTCTTGGCTTCCGGTCTGCCACCATCCGGATGGGTGCGGGCGGCCGCTGCGGATTCCGGGCTTTCTCTGGCGAACCAGTTCATCCGGGTGGTGGTAAACGGAGGGCCACAGGATGCCGGGCGCTTTTCCGTGAGCACGACCGGCGGTGACCCGCAGCGGGCGGATGACGACGACCGGCCGCTGGTCTACGGCATGGAGCGTCCCTGGACAAGCTTTACGACCGTACGGATAGACGGCACGGATTGGGCTTTTGGCGGCACCACCGAGAGGCGCGCCGGGTACGGTCTGCCCACCGGTTCGCTTCTGATCCAGCCACAGCGACAAGGTGATCAGCTGGTCTGTGCCTGGCAGATGGGGGAGATTCGTGTCGAGCAGCGCCTCACGATCGTGCGAAGTTTCGACACCGGATTGGAGGACTCCGTTCGGATCGAATACGTACTGAGTAACACCGGGACCACGGTCCACCAGGTGGGCCTGCGAATGCTGGTTGATACCATGCTCGGGGACAACGACGGGGCGCCGTTCCGGGTGGGTGAGGAAGCGTTCTTGAGTGACGCTCGCCTGGTGGGAAGCCAGGTGCCCGATTTCTGGCAGGCCTTCGATTCACTGGTGAATCCGCACGTGACCTCCCAGGGAACTCTACGAGGCCCACAGCTGGTACCCCCCGACGAAGTGGTCTTCTCCAACTGGGGTAAACTTGCCGACCATCCTTGGGACGTTAAGGTGGAACCCGGCCGCGATTTCACGCGTGCGGGCGAATACGAGCTGGACTCGGCCATTGCGCTTTTCTGGAATCCGGCTCCGCTTGCCCCCGGTGAGAGCCGGCGTATTGCCACCCAGTACGGGCTGGCCGGGATCAGTATCGCCCGGGGATTCCTCTCCTTGGGGCTTTCTTCCCCCACCGAGGTCATAGCCGGTTCGCTCTTCGGGGTGATCGCCTACGTCGAAAATAGCGAGGGCGAAGCCCGTGACGTAAAGGTAGAGCTGCAGCTTTCCTCCGGGCTCGTGCTGGCGTCGGGGGCGGCGGTACGGACGTTGGGAGCGCTGAAACCGGCGGCCAGCGAGCAGATCGTCTGGTTGGTGCGAGCTTCCCGGCCGGGCGAGGGGCAGCTGTCCGTACAAGTGAGCTCGAGCAACAGTGAGCCGGTCCGGGTCAGCCGGCGGGTGCGGGTAGTACCCCAGGTGGACTTGCGCCTGATCGCAGACTGGCCCGAGCTCCGGGTTACGGGGGGGAGACTTGCGCCCAATCCCGTTCCCCTCAAGTGCCGGATCGTCAACGTGGGCGCGGCCCCGGCCGAAAACGTCACCGTCCGCCTGGAGAAAGTAGACCCGGTGCTCCTTTTGGTGGCCAATGACTCGCCTCTCCGGTACCTGGGGCGGCTCGAACCCGGCGAAAGCGCGGCGATCCCGGTAGAATGGCTTTTGTCCCCGGTGCCGGGGCGCAGCGGGGAGGCGAGTGTACGGATAAGCGCCGGGGCGGACAATGCGCAAACCGCACAGGCGAGCTTGTCGACCCGCGTTCCACCCCTCACCCCCCGGGTCTTCTTCGGCCAGCCACGGGAGATCGCCCAGCCGGACGGTTCCCGGGTGATCGAGATCGACCTCTTTGCCACCAACATTCCTTCGTTTGCCGGGGCCCGCGTCGGCGTGCTCTTCCGGCCCGAGGAGATACAGCCACTTTCTCCGCCGATCTTAGCCCTGCGCCCCGGTACTTTGGCAGCGAGCACGCCGCCCGCGACCGTGCGCAGTGAACTTCAAGAGCCGGGCCCCGGCCGGGAAGGGTTGGCGACCCTATGGATCACTATCGATCGGGGAGCCGCTGGAGTCGTCTCGCTGACGGGACCCGAGGCTACTTTGGCCACTTTACGCTTTCGCTTGCGCGGGCAAACGCCTCTTCCCAGCGGCTTTGCCCCTGGTAGCGAGGTC
This sequence comes from Bacillota bacterium, assembly GCA_012839805.1. GTDB lineage: Bacteria > Bacillota > Limnochordia > Limnochordales > DUMU01 > DUMU01. The sequence goes on from DUMU01000005.1 coordinate 215,812, forward strand.
TGGGGTCCCGGCCTTAATCGGATAGCAGTCACTTTCGGGTGAGCAGAACGAGACCTCTCGCAAGGAGGAAGGGTCCATGGTGCGGGTAATCAGGGGTCTGGTACCATTCGTGCTGGTAGCAGTCATTGGCGTACTGGCAGCTCAGGGAACGGTCATGGCGGCCGCCGGTTCGACGCAACTCAAGGACATTCCGGCCAACGATCCGAATTACGCTGCCATCCAGAAACTGGTATCCGAAGGCTGGCTGGCCGTCTACGACAACAACACGTTCGGCCCGAGCCGGGCGGTAGACCGGTACACCCTGGCGGTGGTGCTGGAACGGGTACTGGATGAGCTGGAGAAAGTAAAAAGCAATCCCGAACAGCTGAACCTTTTGCGGGAGCTGGCCAATGGACTCCGCCAGGATCTGGCCAAGACCAGCGCCGAGCAATCCCGCCTTTCGACCAGCCTGGATCAGCTCAGTGCGCGGGTCAACAGCCTGGGGATGGATTACTCGGGGATGGCCGGCCTGGTATCCCAGCTGAATGACCGCCTCACTGCCCTGGAGAAAGGCAGCCAGACTACCTCGACGGGAGTTCAGCAGCTCAATCAACAGCTGGGACAACTGGGAGAGCGGACCGGACGGCTCGATCAGCAGCTTGTCAGCTACGGGCAACGGCTGGACAGCCTAGAAAAGTCGATTGCGGATCTCCTGGCTCGTCTACAAGCCGGTGAGCAGGCGAGGAGAGAAGAGGCCGAAAAGCTCCGAACCGATGTTACGCAGCAATTGGAATCGAGGCTTTCCCAGGTGGAGGGCGCCCTGAAGCAGCAAGGTGACAATCTGGTCTCCACGAC